>NZ_MSIE01000133.1 GCF_001921205.1 Actinophytocola xanthii
CCGGAGGACCGCGAGCACCTTGCCCGCGATGCCGGTGGTGCCAGGACTGTCGGCGGTCTCCGCGGCGCGCTGGACGGGGATGCTCCGCTGCCTGCGGGTGTGGTCCTTGACGGCCATCGTGTGCCTCCTCGGTTCTCGGTGTGTTGACACAAGTCTTTCCGAGGCGGCCGCATCGATCTGGAGTCCAAGGTCCCGGGTATGCCCGCGTTGGTCCCGACACCGCGGCCCGTGATCGAGGACTTTGGACCCTGCCGCGGAACGATCTCCGCCGCTGGGAGCGCTCCCAGAAATCCGGGAAACCGTGTACTCTTGGGAGCGCTCCCAGCCCGAGTCCCTTCTCCCCGAGGAGCTCCAACCATGTCGCGACGGCGTTGTCGCCCGGTCACCCTGGTGGCCGGCATGCTCGTTCTGGCCCTGTCCGCGCTCCTGCTGCCGTCCATGACGGCGGGCGGGACCGCCGCGGCCGGGACGTCCCACCCCCGCTCCGTGCCGCTCACCGAACTGACCGTGGTGTCCGAACAGGTGGCGTCCGGACTGCGACGCCCGATCGCGATCACCGGCCTGCCGGACGGCCGCATGCTGATCGCGGAGAAGAACGGCACCGTTCGCGCCTACCACCCCGACACCGGTCTCGCGGCGGACCCGGTGCTCGACCTGAGCGACCGGATCGACACGTCGGACAACGAGCGGGGTCTGCTCGGCATCACGCCCGCGCCGAACTTCAGCCGGACCGGGATCCTCTACGTGGCCTACACGAGCCTGCCGGCGGGCGCGCTGACCCTCGCGCGCGTACCCATCGGCGCCCCCGACCGCGAACAGGTGCTGCTCACCCAGGAGCACGCCGAGTACGGCAACCACAACGGCGGACAGGTGGCGTTCGGCCGCGACGGCTTCCTCTACTGGTCGCTCGGCGACGGCGGCCACGCGAACGACCCGTTCAAGGCCGGCCAGGATCTCGGCACCCTGCTCGGCAAGATCGTGCGGGTCGACGTCAACCGCACCTGCGGCGCGACGCCCTACTGCGTGCCCTCCAGCAACCCGTTCGTCAACGTCCCCGGCGCGCGGCCGGAGATCTGGCTCTACGGGCTGCGCAACCCGTGGCGGTTCTCCGTCGACCCCGCCGACGGCTCGCTGTGGATCGGTGACGTCGGCCAGGGCCTGGTGGAGGAGATCAACCACATCCGCCCGTCGCAGGGAGGCGCCAACCTCGGCTGGTCCTGCCGGGAGGGCACCCCGGTGTTCGACCCGCAGCAGTGCCGCTCGGGCGTGCGGTACACCGACCCGGTCTTCGAGTACGACCACTACAACGACAACTGCTCGGTGACCGGCGGCGTGGTGTACCGCGGTTCCCGGACCCCGGACGCGCGGGGGACCTACATCGCGAGCGACTACTGCTCGACCCGCGCGTTCGCCGTGCGCCCCCGGCCCCAGGGCGGCTACGAGACCGCCACGATCGGCAGCTTCCCCACCCAGCCGACCGCGTTCGGCACCGACGTGCGGGGCGAGGTGTACGTGCTCAGCGACCTCCCGGGCTGGCTGAGCCGCGTGCGGTTCGAGCGGGTCCAAGGCGGCTCATGAGATCTCCGAGCGCGTGCGTGGGGGCCGCAGGGGCGCCGGCCGCGCTGCGGACTGGCGGACGGCCTCCAGTAGCCGTGCGCCCCGCAGCCCCGTGTCGGCCTGCGGTCCCCCGTCGAGCTCGCCGCGCACCGCCGCGCCGAACGCGGTGAGGAACGCGGCGAACGGGTTCTCCGGCGGCCACCCGAGCCGTTCGACGTGGCCACCGCGTTCCAGGGTGACCACGGGGGCGAGGTCCGCCGGCGTCGTGAAGGCCCGCTCCACGACCAGTCGGCCCTCGCTGCCCCAGAGCTCGTAGTAGGAGCGGGAGGAGTGCTGGAAGCCGAAGGTGGTGTGTGCGAGCAGGCCGGCGCCGTCCCGGAGCAGGGCCGCCCCGCCGAGGTCCACATCGTCCGGCTCGACGCCGCCCACCAGGCTGGCACCCACGACCTCGACGTTCTGGTCGAGGAACAGCAGCGCGCCGTGGAGGGCGTAGAAGCCGGTGTCGAGCAACGCGCCGCCGCCCAGGGGCCGGGAGAGCCGGATGTCCCCCGCCGGCCGGGGCGGGATGGCCATCCCGCTGGCCACCACCCGCGGCGTTCCGACCGCGCCCTCGGCGACCAGCCGGCGCACCCGGTCGTGCTGGCCGTGGTGGGTGAACATCCGGTTCTCCCACAGCTGGAGGCCGGCCGCCTCGGCCGCCGCGGTCATGGCCGCGGCCTCGGCGTAGCGGGTGGCCATCGCCTTCTCGACCAGGACGTGCCTGCCTGCCTGGATCGCGCGCAGCGACCAGTCCGCGTGCAGCCCGGTCGGCAGGCAGATGTACACGGCGTCGACGTCGTCCCTGGCCAGCAGGCGGGCGTACCCCTCGACCGCGTCTGTGCCCGCGCCGGCACCGCCGAGCGACCCGACCAGGTCGGCTGCCCGAGCGCGGTCCCGGCTGGCCACGGCGGTGACCCGGAGGGCCGGATGCTCGGCGAACCAGGGCAGGAACCGCCGGGCGATCGACCCGCAGCCGAGCACCCCGAGCCGGATCATGCCCTCGCTCATGTCCCACCGGTGACGGGCAGGGCGGCCAGGCTGCGGAACACGAACCCACCGGGAAGGTAGTGCGGGGTGAACCCGGGTGCGAGCGCCAGGTCGGGCAGGTGCTCGATCAGCGCCTCGACGGCGACGCGTGCCTCCATCCTGGCCAGTGCCGCACCCACGCAGAAGTGGGGTCCGTGGCCGAACCCGAGGTGCCGCGGGGGACCCGAGCGGTCGAGCCGGAAGGTGTCAGGGGCCTCGACCGCGTCCGGGTCGCGCCCCACCGCGGCCGTCATCACGTGCAGCGTCGCGTCCGCCGGAATGCTCACGCCGCCGAGACGCACCTCCTCGGTGATGTCCCGCGACGTTCCCTGCACCGCGCACTCGAACCGCAGGCCCTCCTCCACGGCCGCCGGCACCAGGGCCGGCTCGGCGACCAGCCGCTTCCACAGCCGGCGGTCCCGCAGCAGCTGGTGCGTCGTGTTCGCGACGAGGTTGGTGGTGGTCTCGTGGCCGGCGGCGAGGATGACGCGGAGCGCGGCGAGCACGGCGCCGTCGGTCAGCTCGGTCTCGTGCTCCACGGGGCCGACCGACGCCTGCGCCAGGAGGGACACCAGGTCCGCGCCGGGGGCACGCCGTCGCCGGTCGAGCAGGTCCAGGTAGTACGACTCGTAGTCGAGAACCTGTCGCGCACACTCCAGCTGCCGCTCCGGGTCGAGCGGGAGCACCTGCAGGGCGAGCCAGGAGTCGTTCCATGCCTTGACCTTCAGGTGGTCCTCCGCCGGCACCCCGAGGATCTCGCAGATCACTCGCATCGGCAGCGGGTAGGCGAAGTCGGCCAGCAGGTCGAACTCCCCGCGGGCGGCGAGCTCGGTCAGCAGCGCGTCGGCCCGGGCGCGGACGGCGCCCTCGCGGGTGCGAAGCGAGCGGGGGGAGAAGAAGTCGTGGATCAGCGCGCGGAACCGGCTGTGCTCCGGCGGGTCGGCGTTGAGCGGCGGCACCTTCGCGAACAGTGAACCGGCGAGGGTCGCCCGGCACTCCTCGGTGAGCGGGACGTTGCCGTCGAGGATTCTCCTGGTGCGGAACACCACCGGGTCGGAGAGCACCGCGCGGATCTCCGCGCGCCCGGTCACCACCCAGCGGTTCTCGCCGTCCTCGGCCACCGGGCAGGACCGCCGGGCGACGCGATAGTGCTCGTAGGGGTCGGCGTTGAAGTGTGCCGACTCCACGTCGAACAGCCGCGCCCCGCCGAGGTCGCGTACGTCGGAATCCCCGGAAGGCTGCCCGGGCGCGGTCATGACGACCTCACCGTGGCCGCGGCGGCGAGCTCGAGCAGGGCCGCTCGTACCGGTTCGTCCACGGGCAGCCGGTCGACCTCCGTGAGTGCCCTCCTGTACCGCTGCTGGATCATTGCCTCGACCGCCTCCCGGGCGCCGTCGTCGTCCAGGTTCTCGTTGCCGTGCAACCGGCGGCGGCCAATGCTCGCGGAGCGCGAGGGCCGAGTCCGATCGGTCCGATCGACGAGCTCTTTGATGATGGAAACGGACGACCGGCGATCAGGTCAAGTTCTTACACGACAATGCAAACGAGAGAAAATTCTTAGCGTTTGGCACCTCGCGGGACCTGTTTCCGGAGCCGAAATGTGTAGGTCCAGACCTCCCCCGTTCGAGTGTGTCCAGCTACTCGTCGTCACGGAGTCAGGTGAGCCGAGTCGCTCGATGTGCACGCGATTCGGTACGTCTGGCTGTGACGCCAGCTACATGCGCTAAGCCTGGTTCGACTCCTGCCGAATTCAGCGCCCGAGAACTGAACCCGTCACCCGAACGGGGCACAGTTGGTGACACACCGTAGTAACTGGCAGGAGACCCACATGAAACGCTCCCCTCTGTGGCGGCGCGCCGCCATCGTTCTGTCCGCTGTCGTCCTCCTCGCGTTCGGCGCGGGGGTGGCCTATGCCTACTGGTCGGCGACCGGTATTGGCGCCGGCTCGGCGACGTCGGCCTCGAGCTCGGCCTTCACCGTGTCCAGCGGGACGCCCACCGGCGGCCCCCTGACGCCTGGCGGCGCACAGTCGTCCGTGCCCTTCACGGTGTCCAACCTCGGGTCGGGCGAGCAGCGTCTGACCAAGGTGACCGTCACGGTCGCGGAGTCCGACGGCTCGACGTGGAACTCGGTCGGCGGCTGTTCGGCCGCGGACTACACCGTCGGCACCCCCCTGATCACCTACGGGAACATCCCCGGAGGCGGTTCGGTGTCGGGCACCGTCTCGGTCGCCATGAACAACCTGCCGACCAACCAGGACGGCTGCAAGAACGCGACCGTTCCGCTCTACTTCGTCGCTTCCTGACCCACCCGTGATGCGAGGTGGCGGCACCCTCGCCACCTCGCATCACGGCATCGCGGAAAGAGCTCCTCATGGCTGTTCGCGTTCGTCGTGACCTGCTGGGCGGGTCGCGCGCCCGCCGTCGTATCGGCGTGGTCGTCCTGATGCTGCTGGCCCTTCTCGGTACCGGGGTGGCACCGGCGTCCGGCTACTGGCACTCTCGCGGCAAGGGCACGGGCGCGACGCCCACCGGGACCCTGCTGCCACCGACGGCGGTGCTCGTGCCAACCGTCGGGATCTCCGCCGTGTCCGTCAAGTGGCAGGGCCCCAAGGGCGGTGTCATCCCCACCGGCTACTACGTCACGCGCATCAAGATCAGTGACGGCAAGCCCGCCCCGGCGTGCAACAGCGGCAAAGCCGCGCTGGTCGCCGCGGCGAGCTGTCTCGACGTCGGCCCACCCAACGGCAAGTTCCGGTACCAGGTGACCGCGGTGTTCAGGTCGTGGACGGCGACCAGCGGGCCGAGCGAGGACCTCTCGGTGGTCACACCCGCCGCGGTGGCGTTCACCACCCAACCGTCCACAGTGTCCGCGGGTGCCGCGATCTCGCCCGGTGTCGCCGTGGAGATCCGGTCGACGGACGGGGCGCGGGTGCCGGTCGCCGGTGTCGCGGTGACGATCGCGCTCAGCACGAACCCGGCCGGCGGCACGCTGTCCGGAACGACCACCGCGTACACCGACTCGAGCGGCGTCGCGACCTTCGACTCGCTGTCGATCCAGAAGGCCGGCACGGGCTACCGGCTGACCGCGACCAGTGCGAACGTGGCATCCGCGACCAGCGCCGCCTTCACCGTGCGTCCCGGTAGCCCGGTCAAGCTCGCCTTCGCCCGCACTCCCGGGAAAACGCCCGTCGGGCGTGCGTTCGACATCCAGCCGGTGGTGAACGTCCTCGACCGGTACGACAACCTCGTGACCGGCAGCACCGCCGCTGTCTCGCTCGCGTTGACCAACCGGGGCACGGCGACCCTCACCTGCCTGCCCAAAGCGGCAGTCGGTGGGATCGCCACGTTCACCGGCTGCTCCATCGACAGCGCCGGCTCGTACCGGCTCACCGCCTCCTCGGGCACGTTGGCCACGGCGGTGACCGCGTCGTTCTCGGTCGTCAGCGAGGTCTACAGCCTGGCCTGGAGCAGTCCCCGGGTCACCGGGTGCGTCTCGGAAGGCGGCAGTCGCTCCTGGCTGTCCTACACCGACTGTCTGCGCTCGGGGGTCAGCGGCACGTTCACGGCGAAGGTCAGCCTGGTCGACGGGGCCGGCAACGTCGTGGCAAATCCCGGGCCCGACCTCATGGTCTTGGTCGACGGATCGAACGGCGTGACCACACCGTCAATGTTGACCATCCCGCGCGGCGCGTCGGTGTCCACCACGTCGATGACGTTCAAACCCAAGCTGGTGGACGGCGTCTCCGAGGCCGTCGTGGCGACCACGTTATCACTCTGGACCGCCATCGCGACGCTGACCGGCTAGCGACCAGGAATCGGGAGTTCCACAATGGACTGCACGTACGACGGAGAACTGGTGGACAGGCCCTCTTCGCTCGCGTTCACCGGGCTGCCGATGACGCAGCTGCTGCTCGCCGGGGCCGCTCTCCTGCTGCTCGGGATCATCCTGGCGATCGCCGCCCGCCGACGCCGCCGGACGCGGCGACGGCCTGGGGCGATGCTGTCGCTGGTCATCATCACCTGCGCCGCCGGCGCGCTGCTCTGGGCCGACACCTCCGCGCACGCCGCGGGGGGTGACTGCGACACCCCCACCCCGGCGGGGGAGACACACGCACTGGAGCTCTCCCAGACCTCTGTCCTGTCCGGACTCGCGCCGGGGGTGGCCCCGGCGCCGATCACCGGCAACGTGGAGAACACCGGCACCGAACCCGTTGTCGTCACCGCGGTCACTGTCTCGATCACGTCGGTCGTCAAGGCGGCCGACGCGGTGGCGGGCACCTGCGACGACAGCGACTACCTTCTCGTCGCGCCCCGGATGCCGGTCGGAAAGACCCTGAAGGCGGGCGAGACGGCGGAGTTCTCCGGCGCCGCGCTCGGCTTCACCGACAAGTCCACCAACCAGGACGCGTGCAAGGGCGCCCGCGTCGACCTCCGCTACACCGCATCGTGATTCGCGCGGTCAGGCCAGGCGGTGGCGCAGCCACCAGAAGCAGAAGCCGGCCAGGGCGAGGCTGAGCGCGAGGTAGATCCCGGTCTCGATCCACTGGAAGGGCCAGAACCGGGAGGCCGGGTGGTAGGTGAGCTCATGCCGGTACCCCAGGCGGGTGAGCTCGGCGAGGCAGGTCTTCATCCCGGCGCCCGGCTCCGGCGTCGCGGACTGGCCCGGCGTGCAGGCTGTCGAGGACTCCGGCAGCGTGATGGCCTCGACCGGGTTCCCGGACGAGTCGACGGTCCGCGCGGAGAGCAGCCAGGCGCCCTCCTCGGGTGCCTGGCCCTCCACGAGGACGGTCGATCTGCCGTTCTGCATGTTGTGACCAAAAGTATCTACTGTGGACTCAGTGATCTCGACAGTCGCATCGGTCGGGGGAAGGAGGTAGGGCCGGACCAGCAGTGGCATGGCGAACTGGACCACGACGAAGACGGCCAGGGTTACGGCCATCGCCGGCAGGGCGCGGCGCAGCAGCATCCCGACCGTCACACCGAGGGCGAAGGCGAACGCCGAGTACCCGATCGGCACGACCCCGCGGCCGTCGAACACCCACGAGGCCAGCCGGTTGAACTCGTTGTCGGGGACGTTGTCGATGGTGCTGGCCCACCAGGTCACCGCGACGGCGCCCACGGCCCCGACGACGACGGCCGCCAGGCCGGTGATCGTCATCTTCACCACCAGCCAGCGGGTGCGGGTGATGCTCTGGTTCCACACCAGACGGTGGGTGCCCACCTCGAGCTCCCGGCTGACCAGGGGAGCGCCCCAGAACAGCCCGATCAGCGCCGGCATGACCAGCGCGACAGCGGAGACGCCGAGTGAGGCCGTCTGGTAGTCGTTGAGGAAGTTGTTGACGAAGGGTCCGCAGTCGGTGCCCTGCTGGGCGCAGGCCGCGATGCCGTCGGCGTACTCGGCGGCGATGCCCGGACCGGTCATCGCCAGCAGTACGGCGAACGCCACCACCAGGGCGAAGAGCGTGATGGCCGGGATGCGGAACTGGCGCCAGGTCAACCAGATCATCGCTGAACCTCCAGGACCGGTCGGGGCGCGACGCGGGTTGAGCTGTCTAAATAGGTCAGGACGAGGTCCTCCAGGCTGAGCTGGCTCACTGTCCATACGGGATCATGGATTGCCGAGTCGGTGCGGACGATGAACGTGCTCTGCCGGTCGGTGTGGCTGGCGGAGACGACGCGCTGGTCACGCGGCAGCTGGTCGGGGTCGCGGCGCGGACCGGCGAGCCGGTGGTGGGTGGCGAGCAGCTCCTCGACCTCCCCGGCCACCTGGACCCGGGAGTCGACCAGGACGACCAGGTAGTCGCAGGCCCGCTCGAGGTCCGAGACCAGGTGGGAGGACAGCACCACGCTGAGCTCGTGCTCGACGGCGGCCTCCAGCAGGCCCTGCATGAACTCGCGCCGGGCGAGGGGGTCGAGTGCCGCGACCGGCTCGTCCAGGATGAGCAGCTCGGGCCGCTTCGCGATGCCGATCGTGAGCGCGAGCTGGGCGCGTTGTCCCCCGGAGAGCGTGCCGGCGCGTTGCCCGGGATCGAGTCCGAGGCGGGCGATCCGGTCCCGCGCCGTCGCGTCGTCCCATCCGGGGTTGAGCCGCGCGCCCAACCGCAGGTGCTCGGCGACGGTGAACCCGGCGTAGGTGGGGGTGTCCTGGGCGACGAACCCGACCTTGCGCAGCTGGTTCGGGTCCGTCCCGGGACGACCGCCGAGAACGGTGATCTCGCCGGTGGTGGGGGTCAGGTGACCGCTGGCCAGGTTGAGCAGGGTGGTCTTGCCCGCGCCGTTCGGCCCGACCAGCCCGACGACGTGTCCGGCGGGGATGTCCAGCGTGCAGTCGGACAGCGCCCAGTGTCTGCCGTACCTCTTGCCCAACCCTCGGGCCTGTAGGACCGCGGTCATGCTATTTCCTCTCCAGCGGAGGTCCGAAAGGTCGTCAGGAACAACGCCTCGATGCTCTCCTCGTCGAGGCCCGCCCGGCGTGCCTTGGCCAGCCAGCGCCGCAGCTCCTGCCGCAGGGGCCCGTGCGCGGCCAGCGACCCGTCGGTGAGCGTCGCGGAGACGAAGGTGCCGACTCCCGGACGCGCGGCGACCAGGCCTTCGTGCTCCAGTTCGCGGTAGGCCTTGAGCACCGTGTTCGGGTTGATCGCGAGCCGCGCGACAACGTCCTTGACCGTGGGGAGCTGGTCTCCCTCGCGCAGCAGCCCCAGCCGCATGGCCTGCCGCACCTGGCGCACCAGCTGCAGGTAGGGGGAGAGGCCGGACCGCTCGTCCAGGTGGAACTCGATCACCAGGGCTCCATTCATCTAGGTAGCTAGTACTATAGATGAAGCAGAAGCGCAGGTGTCAACCGGGTGGCTGGGAGCGCTGGCGGTCTTCTTCGTGGTCCAAGCCTTCTTGACCGACGTCGGTAGTGGTCTGCGTAGTTCGGCGGCCGTCGTCTTCCCGCTGATGGTCCTGGCGTTCGTGAAGGCCGGGCAGCTCATGAACGGTAGGCGGCGTCCGGTCACCGTGTACGTGCTGAGCGAAGGACGTGACCGCGCGGCGCCCTATTGCCTGGGGCTGGTTATCGGGAGCCTGGGTTACGTCATTCTCGTCGGGATTCCTCAGTTCTGACGCTCGGACGGGGACCCGGGTGCGGCCCGCGGGTCTACCGTCCGAGTTGGACGCCCAGCTCGCGGGCGATGCGGTCGCGCTCGGCGGGCGGCATGGCGTTCAGCCATTCGGTCCTGCTGTTGACCAGGCGGTCGAACCGGTCGTCGGCGCTCAGCATCCGGCCCGCCCAGTTGCCCTCGGTGGAGTGCCAGAACCTGGTCTCGGTCTCGACGACCTCGCGCAGGTTGGCGTCGGTCGGCGGCCGGCTCAGCAGGTGGGGGATGTCCCGCTCGTAGTGGTCGCCGATCTTGGCGGACAGGTTGTCCTTGGCCCAGCTGTACAGCCACCGCACCTCGGGTAGCGCGACAGTGGCCACGCTGACCGGGTTCTCCTTCGAGATCCGCTGCAGCACGGCGATGGCCTTGGCCCGCTGGCCGGGCGGGGCCTGGACCGGGCCGGTCAGGCCGACGGGGACGACGCCGGCCTGCTGGACGGCGCCGGTGGCTGGATCGGCGGGAGCGGCCGAGCGCGTGGCGTCGGTCCGCGGCTCGGGGCTCGCGCCGCCGCCCTCGTCGACGATGCGGAGCAGTTGGGCGTGGGTGTCGTCGACCCGCTCGTAGACGTCGGCCACCGCGCTCAGCCCGGTTTGCACGTCGGCGACCGAGCGCGTGCCGGTCTCGAGGGCCTCGCGGAGCTGCTCGCCGGCGGACACGAGCGCCTGGGTGAAGAACGCCCCAATCGTGCTGAACGCGTCGCCGCCGACGGGCGGTGGTGTCGCCGCGCCGGCCGAGCTCACCTGCCCGGCCAGGTCGCCGACGGCGGCGGCATGCCGGCGCAACTCCTCGACGCTGACGTCGAACCCGTCGCTCATACCCCGAGCCTGGCGCGTACGTCCCGCCGGCGCAACGGGAACTTTCCTCCCTCAGCGCGACGGAGCCGAACGTGAGGTGGTCGGTGTCGAACCCGTCGAGGCCGAACCCGGCAGGCCGGGAACGGCCGAATCCGAGGCGCCACCACGTGCTGGTTTCGGTTCACCCCGATCGGGGCAGCCCTGCGGCAGCAAACCCGAGAGAGGTGAATGCGATGAGCATGTTCGACAAGGCGAAGGACAAGGCCGAGCAGGTGACCGGCCAGGGCAAGGAGAAGGTCGGCCGGGCCACCGACAACGAGGAGCTCGAGGACGCGGGCAAGCGCGACCAGCTCAGCGGTGAGGCCAAGGAGGCCGGTCACGACCTGCGGGACAAGGCCGCCGGCGCCGTGCACGACGCCAAGGAAGCCTTCCGCGGCGACAAGTGACGCGACGACAAAGGACGCAGACCGCGAGCGACGCGAGTGCGGCGGGCCGGCACGCGAGCCGCGTGCCGGCCGCCGCGCGTCAGCCCCGGTAGGGGGCGTAGCGGCGGTCGTCGGCCGGCGGCCGGTCGAGGGCGCGGCGGCTCAGCACCGCGCCGAGGATCACCAGCACCCCGCCGATGCCGCAGACGACCCACAGCACGACGGTCAGCCTGCCGGTCAGCGCGTCGTAGAACGGACCGGCGAGCTCCGGCGACGGGCTCCTGGCGGCGACCTCGCTGCGCAGCAGCCACCGGGCCAGCACGACCAGCAGCATCGCGACGACGAGCCCGATCCCGGCCACGACCAGCGTCGTGCCGCGGCGGGCGGACAGCGCGACGCCCAGGACGATCAGCGCGATCGCGGCGATCGGGAGCGCCGTGCTCAGCGTCTCCAGCAGGTCGAATGCCGGGATCGCCTGGCGGACGGCGGGGCCGGACAGCACCTCGACCCGCGCGTCGATCTCCGGGATGCGGTCGGCCAGCGGAACGCCCTCGGCCACGAACCGGGACTTCAGCTTGTCGGCCATGACCCCGAGCTCGAGCACGACGGCGTCGCCCTCGACCTCCAGCGCGCCCGACTCGTCCCGGCGGAGCATGGCGAGCAGCTGGGGGTGTACCTCCTTGTTGAGCTCCACCCAGGTCGCGCGAAAGTCCTCGCTCGCGACGAAGTTCCTGATCGTCGTGCCGACCAGCGGCCGCGCCCCCTCGGGCACCTGCTCGTTGACCGCGGTGGTCAGCTGGTCGCCGACGGCGGTCTGGACCGCGGGCTCCTCGGCCAGCGGGGTGACCGCCTCGAGGTAGCTGTCGCGGTTGGTGACCTGGTCGACCAGGAAGTAGGCCGCGACCGCCGGACCCGCGAGGAGGCAGCCCAGCAGCACGAGCACGGTGGCGAACGCGGTGCGGAACACCGCCGCACCTTAGCGCGGCGTCCCGCCGCTCACCCGCTCGGCGACACCTCGGCGTGCCGCGGCGGCAGCAGGAACCGCGCCCGGTCCCGCCGTGCCGGTGGGACGGCGAGCCCGTGGCCGTCGTCGTAGACCGCCCACTCCGTGGTGGGGCCCGCCACCGCCCGCAGCGCCAGTGCCTCCGCCATGGTCACCGCGTCGTCCCGCCGCCCGTACTGGATGAACAGCCGGCCGGTGTATCGGCTGACGTGGTGCCGGGGGTCGAGCCGGTCCAGGAACTCCAGATAGGGCTCGGGGTCCGGGTGACCGTCACGCAGCAGGTCGGCCCGGGCGTGGCGGACGACGGTCCCCGCGCCGATGCCGGCCAGTACCAGACCCTCCAACCGGGGTTCCACGGCGCCGAGCTGGGCGCCGAGCGCGGCGCCGCCGCTGTGTCCGAAGTAGCAGAGCCGCTCCACCCCCGTCTGCTCGGTAAGCAGGTCCAGGCCGCGGCGGCACCCGGTCAGGGCGCGGTTCACCGCCGTCCCGCTCGCCTCGATGTCGCCGTGCCGGGGCAGCCGGATGGCGGGCAGCAGGACCGCCAGGCCCGCCGCGGCCAGCTCGCGCGCCTCCTCGACGAAGAACCGCCGGCCGTCGTCGGTCCCACCATGGGCGATGACGACGCCGCCCACGGCGGGAACCGCCGGCCGGACCAGCGTGGCCACGACCGGGTGACCGTGCTCGCCCGGAAAGGTCAACTCATGGGTCGTGATCCCGTCGTCCTGCGTCACGGCAGGGGACCATACCGACCGCCGCGGCGGGACGCCCGCCAATTACCCTCCGCGGATTACCCGATGTCCGGTCTCGGCCCGGCGCTCGCCCGCACCAGCGCCGGAACGCCGGAGGCGGGGTCGAGGGAGTAGGCGTAGAACGAGCCGGGGGTGAACGCCGAGCCGCCGCTCTGCTGCCGGCCCGTGCAGTTGACGGCGACGGTGCCCGACTGGCGCAGCTGTGCCGCCTCGTCCTTGTAGTACGGGTCCCGCACGCCCTCGAAGTAGCTGTTCTCCAACACCATCCTGGTGCCACCCCGGGCGTAGTTGCCGTAGGAGGCGACGTTCTGCAGGTAGTTGTTGTACAGGTGCGCGTAGGCGACGTTGTCCGTGCTGGGGTTGCGCTGGTTCGTGTCCCGGATCCAGTTGTGGTGGATGGTGATCCGTGACGTGACGTTCTCGGTCCACCCGATCCCGAAGGACTTGTTGTTGTCCGCCAGCACGTTCCAGGACACGGTCAGGTAGCTCGTGTCCTTCCTGCTGTCGATCAGCCCGTCGTTCATCCGGGTGATCGCGTTGTGGTCGATCCAGACATGGTGCGCGCCGTCCAGCTGGATGCCGTCGTAGTCGAACTCCTTGTCGTCGGGGTCGTCGGAGGCCACCCGGGTGTCCCGGATGGTCAGGTTGCGGATGATCACGTTGTGCACGCCGGTGCCCACGAAGAACCCGCCGCCCACGATGTGGCCGCTCGTGCCGACCCCGACGATCGTCTTGTTCGAGGTGACCCGCACCTCGGTGCCGAACGGGGTGACGGTGATCGCGCCGGCGACCCGGACCACGTACGGTTCGGCAGCCGTGACGTACCGGACCAGGTCCGCGTAGGTGCTGACGGTGACCGTGGCGCCGCCGGCGCCGCCGGTCGTGCCGTTGTCACCCATCCCGGCCGTGCCGGCGAACCCGTCCGCCGTGGTCGGCCAGGCGCGGTGTCCGGCTGGCACGCCCGGCGGTGTGCCGGCCGCGGCCGGGCCGGGGGCCGC
>NZ_MSIE01000134.1 GCF_001921205.1 Actinophytocola xanthii
GCCGGAGGTTGACCGTCCGCGGCGGGCCGCTGTGTCCTCGTTCGGAGTCGGCGGCACCAACGCCCACGTCGTCCTCGAGCAGGTCGATCCGGAGCCGGTGGGCACGACCGCGCCGACAGGCTCGCCGGTGCCCTGGGTGCTGTCCGCCCGGACGACGACCGCCCTGCGTGACCAGGCCGCACTCCTGTCGTCCGTGGACGGGTCGCCGGCCGACGTCGGCCTCAGCCTCGCGACCACCCGCGCCGCGTTCGAGCACCGCGCCGTCCTGCTCGACGGAGACCCCGCGCCGCTGGCCGAGAACCGGCCCAGCCCATCCGTGGTGCGCGGCGTCGCCGGCACCGACCGCCCCGACGTGGTGTTCGTGTTTCCGGGGCAGGGGTCGCAGTGGGTTGGGATGGCGGTGGATCTGCTGGAGGATCCGGTGTTCGCGGGCCGGTTCGACGAGTGCGCTGTCGCTTTGTCGTCGTTTGTGGACTGGGATCTGCGTGGGGTGCTGGGGGACGAGGTTGCGTTGGCGCGGGTGGATGTGGTGCAGCCGGTGTTGTGGGCGGTGATGGTGTCGTTGGCGGCGGTGTGGCGCCACTATGGGGTGGAGCCGGCTGCGGTGGTGGGGCACAGCCAGGGGGAGATCGCGGCGGCGTGTGTGGCGGGTGCGTT
>NZ_MSIE01000135.1 GCF_001921205.1 Actinophytocola xanthii
ACCGCTACCGGTGGGGGAGGTTCCGGCGGTCGAGGGGTTGTCGGTGGCGGCGGTGAACGGGCCGCGGTCCACTGTGGTGTCGGGGGACCTCCCGGCGGTCGAGGCCGTGTTGACGTTGGTGCCGGAGGCGAAGCGGATTCCGGTGGACTACGCGTCGCATTCGGTTCAGGTGGAGAGGATCCGTGACCGGCTGTTGGCGGATCTCGCCGGGGTCGTGCCGCGCGAGCCGGAGGTCGCGTTCCACTCGACGGTGACCGGTGAGCGGGAGTCCGTGTTGGACGCGGAGTACTGGTATCGGAACCTGCGGGAGACGGTGCGGTTCGCGTCGGTGGTGGAGGGCCTGGGCTCGCGGGTGTTCGTCGAGGTGAGTCCGCACCCGGTCTTGGCGGTGGGGATCGAGGACGCGGTCGTGGTCACCACGCTGCGCCGGGGTGATGGTGGTCCGCGGCGGGTGCATGCTGCTCTGGCCGAGGCCTGGGTGCACGGCGTCCCCGTCGACTGGCGCCCGCTCTACCCCGGCGCCCGCCGCGTGCCGCTGCCCACCTACCCGTTCCAGCGCTCCTCCTACTGGCTGTTGCCCACCCCAGCCCGCGTCGCCGGCCCGCCCACCGACGCCTGGCGCTACCGCGTCGAGTGGCGCCCGCTCACCCCTCCCGCCGCCGTCCTCCGCGGACACTGGCTCCTCGCCGGTGAGGCGCCTGAGGAGCTGGTCGCCGCGCTCACCGAGCACGGCGCCGAGGTCGCGCCGTGGACCGGGGAACTGCCCGAGCGGGAACCGGCGGGCCTGCTGTCGCTGCTCGGCTTCGGTGACACCGTCGCTCTGCTCCACCGGCTCGAGGGCAGCGCGTTCCCGGTCTGGCTCGCCACGACCGGCGCCGACACCGACCCCGAGCAGGCGATGGTTTGGGGCCTGGGCGTCACCGCCGGCCTCGAGAACCGCCGCTGGGTCGGCCTGCTCGACCTGCCCGACACCCTCGACGACCGGGCCCGTCGCGCGGTCGCAGCCGCCCTGTCCGGACTGGACGGCGAGGACCAGCTCGCGGTCCGTCCGACCGGGCTCGCGGCGCGTCGCCTGGTCCGCGCCCCGCTCGGCGACCGCACCCCCCGCCGCCCCTGGCGCCCGCGGGGGACCGTCCTGGTCACCGGCGGGCTCGGCGGCCTCGGAACGCACGTTGCCCGCTGGCTCGCCGACCAGGGCGTCGACCACCTGCTGCTGACCGGACGACGCGGCCAGGACACGCCCGGTGCCGCCGACCTGCGCGCGCTCGGCTGCGAGGTCACCGTCGCCGCCTGCGACGTCACCGACCGGGCGGCGCTCGCCGAGCTGGTGTCCGGGCACGACATCACCGCCGTGGTGCACGCGGCCGGCGTCGCGCAGGTCGACCTCCCGGTCACCGAGCTGACCTCCGCCCACCTGCACGACCTCACCGCCGCGAAGGTCGTCGGCGCCGAGCACCTCGACGCGCTGTTCGCCGACGCCGACCTCGACGCGTTCGTGCTGTTCTCCTCCGGCGCCGGCGTGTGGGGGAGCGGCGGGCAGTCCGCCTACGCCGCGGCCAACGCCGCGCTCGACGCGATCGCCCGACGCCGACGCGCCACCGGCCGGACCGCCACCTCGATCGCGTGGGGTGCCTGGGCCGGCGGTATGGCCCACGGCGAGGTGCGCGACCAGCTCCGCGCCCGCGGGGTCCGCGAGATGCCGTCCGCCGACGCGCTCGCGGCGCTGCGCCAGGCGGTCGAGCACGACGAGACCGCGGTCGTCGTGGCCGACCTGGACTGGCCCCGGTTCGCCCCCGGCTACACGATGGCCCGCCGGCGTCCGCTCATCGAGTCCGTGCCGGAGGTACGCGAACTCGCCGCCGAACCCGCCCCGCCGCAGGCCACGGGCGCGCTCGCCGACCGACCACCGGCCGAACGGGAACACGCCGCGCTCGACCTCGTCCGCGCCGAGGCCGCCGCCGTGCTCGGCCACGCCTCGCCCGACGCGGTGCCGGCCGAGCGGCCGTTCCGGGAGCTGGGCTTCGACTCGCTGACCGCCGTCGAGCTGCGCAACCGCCTCGCCGCCGCGACCGGCACGTCCCTGCCCGCCACGCTCGTGTTCGACCACCCCACCGCGTCCGCGCTCGCCGCGTTCCTCGCGGGCGGCCGGGACGAGACGCCGACGGCCACCCAGAAGGCGGCGTCCGACGAGCCGATCGCCATCGTCGCGATGAGCTGCCGCTTCCCCGGCGGGGTCGGCTCGCCGGAGGACCTGTGGCGCCTCGTCGTCGGCGAGGTCGACGCGATCGGGCCCTTCCCCGCCGACCGTGGCTGGGACCTGGACACCCTGTTCGCCGCCGACCCGGCCGACGGCGGGTCGTCGGCGCGGGAAGGCGGCTTCCTGCACGACGTCGCCGACTTCGACGCGGCGTTCTTCGGCATCTCGCCGCGCGAGGCGCTCGCCATGGACCCGCAGCAGCGGCTCCTGCTGGAAACCTCCTGGGAAGCGTTCGAGCGGGCCGGCATCGCCCCCGACCGCGTGCGCGGCAGCGCGACCGGCGTGTTCGTCGGCACCTACTACCAGGGCTATGCCGCCGACGCCCAGTACGGCGCCGGGGGCCACTCCGAGCGGGCCGACGTCGCCGGCCACCTGTCGCTCGGCAATCTGCCCAGCGCGGTGTCCGGCCGGGTGGCGTACACCCTCGGGCTGGAGGGACCGGCGGTCACCGTCGAGACCGCGTGCTCGTCGTCGCTGGTGGCACTGCACCTGGCGACGCAGTCGCTGCGCCAGGGGGAGTGCGATCTCGCGCTGGCCGGTGGCGCCGCGGTCAACGCCACCCCCGCAGGGCACATCGAGTTCAGCCGCATGCTCGCGCTGTCCCCCGACGGGCGGTGCAAGCCGTTCGCGGCAGCCGCCGACGGCACCGGCTGGGGCGAGGGCGTCGGCGTGCTCCTGCTGGAGCGCCTCTCCGACGCCCGCCGCCGCGAACACCCGGTGCTGGCCGTCGTCCGTGGCTCCGCGATCAACCAGGACGGCGCCTCGAACGGCCTCACCGCCCCCAACGGCGCCGCACAGCGGCGGGTGATCGCGCGGGCGCTGGCGAGCGCCGGCCTCACTCCGTCCGATGTGGACGTCGTGGAGGCGCACGGCACGGGTACCGCGCTCGGCGACCCGATCGAGGCACAGGCGGTGCTGGCCACCTACGGGCGGGACCGCGCGACCCCGCTGCTGCTCGGCTCGGTGAAGTCCAACATCGGCCACACCCAGGGCGCCTCCGGGCTGGCCGGGGTGATCAAGGCCGTGATGTCGATGCGGCACGGCGTCGTGCCGCGCACCCTCCACATCGACGAGCCGACCCCGCACGTGGACTGGAGCGCCGGCGGGGTCGAGCTGATGACCGAGACCCGCCCGTGGCCCCACGAGCGCCCGGTTCGCCGCGCCGCCGTCTCCTCCTTCGGCGGCACCGGCACGAACGCCCACGCCGTCCTCGAGCACAGCCCCGATCCGGCACCGGAACCGCCCGCGACCCGGCCCGCCCCGGTGCCGCTGGTGCTCTCGGCGAGCACGCCCACCGCGCTGCGCGCCAACGCCCGGGCACTGCACGACCACCTGTCCGACGACGCGGTCCTCCCCGACGTGGCGCACACGCTGCACGCCGGCCGCGCCGCGCTCGCCCACCGCGCGGTCGTGCTCGCCGGCGACCCGGACGCCGCACGGGGCGGGCTCGCCGCGGTCGCCGCCGGTGACCCGGCCGACCACGTCGTCCGCGGCGAGGTCGTCGACAACGCCGACCGCGTGGTGTTCGTGTTCCCGGGGCAGGGGTCGCAGTGGGTCGGGATGGCGGTGGATCTGCTGGAGGATCCGGTGTTCGCGGGCCGGTTCGACGAGTGCGCTGCCGCCTTGTCTTCCTATGTGGACTGGGATGCGCGGGAGGTGCTGGGGGACGAGGCCGCGTTGGCGCGGGTGGATGTGGTGCAGCCGGCGTTGTGGGCGGTGATGGTGTCCCTGGCCGCGGTGTGGCGCCACCACGGGGTGGAGCCGGCGGCCGTCGTCGGTCACAGCCAGGGGGAGATCGCGGCGGCGTGTGTGGCGGGTGCCTTGTCGCTTGAGGACGGTGCCCGGGTCGTGGCACTTCGCAGCAGGGCGCTACGGGAGATCGCTGGTCTGGGTGGGATGGTCTCGGTGCCTCTGCCAGCGGAGGACGTTCCGGCGGTGGACGGGTTGTCGGTGGCGGCGGTGAACGGGCCGCGGACGACGGTGGTCTCGGGCTCGACCGCGGCGGTTGAGGCTGTGTTGGCCCTGGTGCCGGAGGCGAAGCGGATTCCGGTGGACTATGCGTCGCATTCGGTTCAGGTGGAGGGGATTCGTGATCGGTTGCTGGCTGACCTGGCCGAGATCGTCGTGCGGGAGCCGGGGGTTCCGTTTCACTCGACGGTGACGGGGGAGCGGGAGTCGGTGTTGGACGCGGGGTACTGGTATCGGAATCTGCGGGAGACTGTGCGGTTCGCGTCGGTGGTGGAGGCGTTGGGCTCACGGGTGTTCGTCGAGGTGAGTCCGCACCCGGTGTTGGTGGTGGGGATCGAGGACGGGGTGGTGGTGTCGACGCTGCGCCGGGGTGAGGGTGGTCCGCCGCGGGTGCATGCTGCTCTGGCCGAGGCGTGGGCGCACGGCGTCCCCGTCGACTGGACCCCCGTCCTGCCCGCCGGCCGCATCACGACCCTGCCCACCTATGCCTTCCAGCGCACCAGGTTCTGGCTCGCTCCGCACGCGCCACGCCACGGCGGCGACCTCGGCCACCCCTTCCTCGACACCGCCACCCGGCTTGCCGAGGGCGACGGCCTGGTGCTCACCGGCCGGCTCTCGCTCGACCGGCACCCCTGGCTCGCCGACCACGCCGTCGCCGGCGTCACCCTGCTGCCCGGTACCGCCTTCGTCGAGCTGGTGGCCAGGGCCGCGGCAGAAGCGGGCTGTGACCACCTCGACGAGCTGGTGCTGGAGAACCCGCTGCGCCTGGACGGCGGACCGGTCACCGTCCAGGTCACCGTCGGCGGCGAGGACGACACCGGCCGCCGTCCGGTCGCCGTCCACTCCCGCGAGGCCGACGAGCCCTGGACCCGCCACGCCACCGGAGCCCTGTCGGTCCAGCCGCGCGAACCACAGGCGCCACCGGCGTGGCCGCCGCCCGGCGCTACCCGGCTCGATCTCGACGAGCTGGCCAACCAGCTCGCCGCCGCCGGATACGAGTACGGCCCCGCGTTCCAGGGGCTGCACGCGGCCTGGCGGGTGGGGGACCAGCTGTACGCCGAGGCCACCACCGAGCTGGCCGACGCCGGCGCGTTCGCCCTGCATCCGGCGCTGCTGGACGTCGCGCTACGCCCGGTGGGCACCGGCGTCGTCACCCAGCGGAACGGGGTGCCGCGGCTGCCGTTCGCCTGGCACGGCGTCCGGCACGGCACGACCGGCGCTCGCACCGTGCGGGTCCACCTGCGCCGCTCCGACACCGTGCGGGACGGCGTCGCCGTCACCGCCGTCGACCCCGACGGTGCGCTCGTGCTCTCGGCCGAGGCACTGGTGCTGCGGCCGGTCTCCACCGCCGGGCTCGTCGCGGCGCGGCTCCACCACGTGGAGTGGACGCCGGCACCGCCGCGTTCCGCCCCGGTCTCCCGCTCGCGGACACACCGCCTCGGCGGCGGCAGCGTCCGGGAGGTCGCCGCCGAGGCCCTGCGCCTGGTGCGGTCCCACCTCGACCTCGACGACGGCACGGTCGCCGTGGTCGTCACCGACGGCGCCGTCGCCGCCCGGCCCGGCGAGGCGGTGCGCGACCTGGGCGCCGCCGCCGCCTGGGGGCTGGTGCGCTCCGCCCAGTCCGAACACCCCGGGCGGTTCCTGCTGGTCGACACGCCCGCCCCGGACCGGGTGGCCGCCGTCCTCGACCTGGACGAGCCCGAGCTGGCCGTCCGCGACGGGCGCACGCTGGTACCCCGCCTGGCGCGGGGCACGGCGTCCCCGGGCACGCTCAAGCTCGACGGGACGGTGCTGGTCACCGGCGGCTCGGGCACCCTCGGCGGGCTCGTCGCCCGACACCTCGCCACCCGCCACGGTGTCCGCTCGCTCGTGCTCGCCAGCCGCTCGGGCACCGGTCCCGACATGTCCGACGTGGACGCGACCGTGCGGCTGGTGGCCTGCGACGTCGCCGACCGGGAGGCGTTGCGCGCGCTGATCGACGGGATCGACGACCTGACCGCGGTCGTCCACGCCGCGGCAGCGCTCGACGACGGCGTCGTCACGGCGCTCACCCCGGAACGCCTCGACACCGCGCTCCGCCCCAAGGCCGACGCCGCCCTCGCGCTCGACGAGCTGACCCGCGACCGCGACCTGACCGCGTTCGTGCTGTTCTCCTCCGCCGCGGCCCTGCTGGGCTCGGCCGGGCAGGCGAACTACGCCGCCGCGAACGCCGTCGTCGACGCGACAGCCACCCGCCGCCGCGCCGCCGGGCTGCCGGCGGTCGCACTGGCCTGGGGGTTCTGGGAGGAGCGCAGCGCCATGACAGCCCACCTCGGGGAGGCGGACCTGCACCGGATGGCCGGGCTCGGTCTGCGGCCACTCTCCGTCGAGCACGGCCTCGCGCTGTTCGACGCCGCGCTCGCCGCCGACCGGCCGGTGGTCGTCACCGCCGACCTCGACACCGCCACCCGCCGCCGACCCGAGGCGGTGCCCGCCCTGCTGCGCGGCCTCGTCCGACCGCCCGCGGTGAACGGGCGCGGGGCCCGGCGCGAGGAGCCGGCCGACCTGGCGACCCGGCTCACCGCGCTGTCCGCGGAGGAACGCGACAACGCGCTGGTCGACCTGGTGCGCACCCAGGCCGCCGCCGTCCTCGGCCACCCGGACCTGGACGCCGTCCCGCCGGGACACCCGTTCACGAGGCTCGGATTCGACTCGCTGACCGCTGTCGAGCTGCGCAACCGGCTCGCCGCGGTCACCGGCCTGCGGCTGCCGGCGACGCTGGTGTTCGACCACCCGACGCCGACCGCGCTCGCCGCGTACGTCGGCAGCCGCCTCGCACCCGCCACCCCGGAGGCGGCCGTGCTGTCCGAACTGGACCGCGTGCTCGCCGGGGTCGACGCGGACCTGCGCACCGAGGTCGCGGTGCGGCTGCGTGCCGTGCTCGCCGGCTGGGACGAACCGTCGGCCGGGTCCCCGGCCGACGGGGACGCCGAGGACCTGGCCGATGCCTCCGACGAAGAACTGTTCGACCTCATCCAGCAGGAGTTCGGGAAGTCGTGACCACCACAGAGGACAAACTCCGCGAGCACCTGAAGTGGGTGACCACCGAGCTGCGCACCACCCGCCGCCGCCTCGACGAGGAGACCGCGCGGGCCGCCGAGCCGATTGCCGTTGTCGCCATGGGCTGCCGTTTCCCCGGCGGGGTGCGCTCGCCGGAGGACCTGTGGCGGCTGGTGCGCGAGGGCCGCGACGCGGTCGCGCCGCTGCCCGACGACCGCGGCTGGAACCTCGCCGCGCTGTACCACCCCGACCCCGACCAGCCGGGCCGCACCTACGTCCGGGAGGGCGGGTTCCTCGCCGACGCGGGGGACTTCGACGCCGAGCTGTTCGGCATGTCACCGCGCGAGGCGCTCGCCACCGACCCGCAGCAGCGCCTGCTGCTGGAGGTGGCCTGGGAGACCGTGGAACGCGGCGGCATCGACCCGCTGTCGCTGCGGGGCAGCCGCACCGGCGTGTTCGCCGGGGTCATGTACCACGACTACGCCAGCCGGGTCACCACCGTGCCCGAGGGGCTCGAGGGCTACCTCGGCAACGGCAGCGCCGGCAGCATCGCCTCCGGCCGCGTCGCCTACACCCTCGGCCTGGAGGGCCCCGCGGTCACGATCGACACCGCCTGTTCCTCGGCGCTGGTCGCGCTGCACCTCGCCGCCCGTTCGCTGCGCCAGGGGGAGTGCTCGCTCGCGCTGGCCGGCGGGGTCACCGTGATGTCCACGCCGCGGCTGCTGGTGGAGTTCAGTCGCCAGCGCGGCCTCGCCCCCGACGGGCGGTCCAAGGCGTTCGCCGCGTCCGCCGACGGGTTCGGCGCCGGCGAGGGCATCGGCCTGCTGCTGCTCGAACGCCTGTCCGACGCGCGCGCCAACGGCCACCCGGTGCTCGCGGTGCTGCGCGGCTCCGCGGTGAACTCCGACGGCGCCTCCAACGGGCTCACCGCACCGAACGGCCCGGCCCAGGAACGGGTGATCGCCGCCGCGCTCGCGGCCGCCGGCCTCACCCCCGCCGACGTGGACCTCCTGGAGGCGCACGGCACCGGCACCCCGCTCGGCGACCCCATCGAGGCGCAGGCGCTGCTCGCGACCTACGGGCAGGGCCGCGACCGGCCGGCGCTGCTGGCCTCGGTGAAGTCGAACCTCGGCCACACCCAGGCCGCCGCCGGCGTCGCCGGGGTGATCAAGGTGGTCTCCGCGCTGCGCCACGGCGTCGTCCCCGCGACCCTGCACGTGGCCGAGCCGTCCCCGCACATCGACTGGTCCGCCGGCGCGATCGAGCTCGCCACCCGCACCCTGCCGTGGCCCGAGGTGGACCGCCCGCGCCGGGCGGCGGTGTCCTCCTTCGGGGCCAGCGGCACGAACGCGCACGTCGTGCTCGAGCAGGTCGCCGAGGTGGAGCCCGAGCCGCGGGAGAACCCGGACGGCGTGCTGCCGTGGCCGCTCGCCGCGCACACCGCCGAGGCACTCGCCGACCTCGGCGGCCTCCTGTCCGAGGTGGACCACCGGGCCGACGACGTGGGGTTCACGCTCGCCACCGCCCGCGCCGCGCTGCCGCACCGCGCTGTCCTGCTCGCCGAGGAGACCGCCGGCTTCCGGACCGCCCTCGCCGCGCTCGCCGAGGACGGCGCCGCGCCCGGGCTCGTCCGCGGCACCGTCGTACCGGACGCCGACCGCGCCGTGTTCACCTTCCCCGGCCAGGGTGCGCAGTGGGTGGGCATGGGCCTGGAGCTGCTCGACGACCCGGTGTTCTCCGCCAGGATCGACGAGTGCGCCGCGGCGTTGTCGTCCTTCGTGGACTGGGACCTGCGTGCGGTGCTCGCCGACGAGGCGGCACTCGCGCGGGTGGACGTGGTGCAGCCCGCCCTGTGGGCGGTGATGGTCTCGCTGGCCGCGCTGTGGATCCGCCACGGGGTACGGCCGGCCGCGGTCGTCGGCCACTCTCAGGGGGAGATCGCCGCGGCATGTGTGGCCGGTGCGCTGTCCCTCGAGGACGGTGCGCGCGTGGTCGCCCTGCGCAGCCGGGCACTGACCGAGATCGACGGGCTGGGCGGCATGGTCTCGGTCCCGTTGCCCGCCGACGAGGTGCCCGCGATCGCGGGGCTGTCGGTGGCCGCGGTGAACGGGCCGCACACCACCGTCGTCTCCGGCGACGTGGCGGCCGTGGCGGCCGTGCTCGCCGCCGTCCCCGGCGCCAAGCGCGTCCCGGTCGGGTACGCCTCGCACTCCGCGCACGTCGAGGCCGTCCGCGACCGGCTGCTCGCCGAACTCGCCCCGGTCACCCCGCGCCCGGCCGCCGTGCCGCTGTACTCGACGGTCACCGGCACCCGCGTCGACACCACGACCATGGACGCCGGCTACTGGTACCGCTCGCTGCGGGAGCGGGTGGAGTTCGCCACCGCCACCGACGCCCTGCTCGGCGCCCGGCACGGCGTGTTCGTCGAGATCGGCCCGCACCCGGTGCTCACCGCGAGCGTGGAGGAGACCGCACACGCCGCCGGCCGCGAGGTCGCCGTGCTCGGCACCCTGCGCCGCGACGACGGCGGACCCACCCGGTTCCTGCGCTCGCTCGCCGAGGCGTACACCCGCGGCGTCGCGGTCGACTGGCGCCCGCTGTTCCCCGCCGCCCGCCGCGTCGACCTGCCGACCTACCCGTTCCAGCGCCGCCGCTACTGGCTCACCGGCGACGCCGCGCCCGGTGACCTGACCGCCGTCGGGCTGCGGCCCGGCGGCCACCCGCTGCTGGGCGCCGCGGTGGAGCTCGCCGCCGACGACGGGCTGCTGCTCACCGGGACCCTGTCCGTGGCCGCACACCCCTGGCTCGCCGACCACGCCGTCGACGGCCGGGTCCTGCTCCCCGGCGTGGCGACAGCCGACCTCGTCCTGCACGCGGGCCGCCAGCTGGGCTGCGACCGCCTCGCCGAGCTGACCCTGCACGCCCCGATCCCCGTGCCCGACCACGGCGAGGTCCGCGTCCAGGTCGCGGTCGGCGCCCCCGACGACACCGGTGGCCGCCCGGTGACCGTCCACCATGCCGCCGGCGCCGCCGCCTGGGCCAGGGCCGCGGTCGGCCGCCTCACCGAGTCGGCCGGACTCCCCGCGCCGGCCGAACCACCCGCCGGCGACGCGCTGCCCGTCGAGGGGTACTACGCCCGGCTCGACGGAACGGGTTTCGCCTACGGCCCCGCCTTCCGCGGCCTGCGGTCGGCCAGGAGCACCGGCGACACGGTCCACGCCGAGGTCACCCTGCCCGACGGGGTCGACACCGACGGGTTCGCCGTCCACCCCGCGCTGCTCGACGCCGCCCTGCACCCGCTGGGCCTCGGCGTGCTCGGCCTCGAGGGCCGCCAGCTGCCGTTCGCGCTCACCGGCGTCGAGCTCGCGCCCACCCGCGCTCGCGCCGCCCGCGTCCGGCTGCGCTCCGTCGGCCCTGGTGCGGTGTCGGTCCTGGTCGCCGACGAGCACGGCACTCCGATCGCGTCGGTCGAGAGCCTGGTGCTGCGCCCGGTGACCGGCGTCTCGGCCCGGCCGGACGCGCTGCACCGGGTGGAGTGGACCGCGCTGCCCGACGAACCGGCCGGCGCGGCCCCACGCACCGCCACCGTCACCTCCGCCGCCGACCTCGCCGCGCTCACCGACCCGCCGCAGGTCGTGCTCGCCCGCCTGCCCGAGGCGGCGGCCGACCCGGTCGCCGCGGCCCACGCGCTGACCCACCAGGCGCTCGAACTCCTCCGGTCCTGGCTCGCCGAGCCCACGTTCGCCGGCTCGCGTCTGGTGTTCCTCACCGAACGGGCCGTCGCCGCCGGACCCGAGGAGGACGTGCCCGATCTCGGGACGGCGCCGGTCTGGGGCCTGGTGCGGTCCGCCCAGACCGAGCACCCCGACCGGTTCGGCCTGGTCGACCTGGACGGGACCGACCGGTCCCTCGCCGCGCTGCCCGCCGCCCTCGCCAGCGGGGAGCCGCAGCTCGCCGTCCGCGACGGGCAGGCCCGCCGAGCGCGGCTGGCCCGGGTCGCCGACCCCGTCGTGCCCACCCCCGGCACCCGGCTCGACGTCACCCGCAGGGGCACGCTCGAGGACCTCACGACCGTCGCCGCGCCGGAGGCCATCGCGCCGCTGCGCCCGGGCGAGGTGCGGATCGAGCTGCGTGCTGCCGGCCTGAACTTCCGCGACGTCGTCCTCGCGCTGGGCGTCGTGCCCGGCGAGCGGGTGATGGGCAGCGAGGGCGCCGGCGTCGTCACCGAGGTCGGCGCCGACGTCGGTGACCTCGCGCCGGGCGACCGGGTGTTCGGGCTGTTTCCCGGCGCGTTCGCGCCCCTGGTGGTCAGCGATCGGCGCACGGTCGCCCGGATGCCGGAGGGCTGGAGCTTCGAGCAGGCCGCGTCGGTGCCGATCGTGTTCCTCACCGCCTACCGCGGCCTGTGCGACCTCGCCGGCCTGCGCGCCGGGGAGAGCGTGCTGGTGCACGCCGCGGCGGGCGGGGTCGGCATGGCCGCGGTGCAGCTGGCCCGGCATCTCGGCGCGGAGGTCTACGGCACCGCGAGCCCGGGCAAGTGGGCCGCCACCGGCCTCGACGAGTCCCACCTCGCCTCCTCGCGCGACCTCGCGTTCGCCGACACCGTCCGCGCGGGCACCGGCGGCCGCGGCGTCGACGTGGTGCTCAACTCGCTCGCCGGCGAGTTCGTCGACGCCTCGGTCGACCTGCTCGCCCCCGGCGGCCGCTTCCTCGAGATGGGCAAGACCGACCTGCGCGACCCGGACGAGGTTCCCGGCTACCGGGCCTTCGACCTCAGCGACGCCGGCCAGGACCGGATCGGCGAGATGCTCACCGAGGTGCTCGCGCTGTTCGCCGCGGGCGCGCTGCACCACCTGCCCACCCGCGCCTGGCACGTCGGGCAGGCCACCGAGGCCCTGCGCACCCTGGCCCAGGCCCGGCACACCGGCAAGCTCGTCCTGCGTCTGCCGCGCCCGCTCGACCCGTACGGGACCGTGCTGGTCACCGGGGGCACCGGCACGCTCGGCCGGCTGGTCGCCCGGCACCTGGCGACCGTGCACGGCGTCCGGTCGCTGGTGCTGGTCAGCCGCGGCGGCGGGGAGATCGGGGACCTCGCGGACCTGGGCGCCGAGATCCGGGTGGTCGCCGCCGACGCCGCCGACCGGGACGTGCTGGCGGAGGTGCTCGCCGGCATCCCGCGGCTGACCGGCATCGTGCACGCGGCCGGGGTCCTCGACGACGGCGTGGTGACCGCGCTGCGTCCCGAGCAGGTCGACCGGGTGCTGCGCGCCAAGGTCGACGCCGCCTGGCACCTGCACGAGCTCACCCGCGACCGCGACCTCGCCGCGTTCGTCCTGTTCTCCTCGGCGGCGGGCACCCTCGGCGGCGCCGGGCAGGCCAACTACGCCGCGGCCAACGCGTTCCTCGACGCGCTCGCCCACCACCGCCGCGCCGCCGGCCTGGCCGCCACCTCGCTCGCCTGGGGCTACTGGACCGAGCGCAGCGGCATGACCGGCCACCTCGGCGCGGCCGACCGGGAGCGGATGACCCGCTCCGGCGTACTCGGCCTGTCCACACCGGACGCCCTGGCGCTGTTCGACGCGGCGCTGACCGGACCCGACCCCGCCCTGGTGCCCGCCCGCCTGGACACCGCCGCCGGGCGGGACACCGTGGCGCCGCTGCTGCGCGGGCTGGTGCGTCGTGCCGCCGCGCCGGCGGC
>NZ_MSIE01000136.1 GCF_001921205.1 Actinophytocola xanthii
CCCGACCCAGCCACAACAAGAAGATCATTTACGTGACAGCCCTTACCGCCGCGCGGTCGCCCTGGTCAACGGCATCGACACCACCACACCCCACCCAGCAACGGGAAGCGACAACGACAAGTTCTTCCGCGACAGCGCGAGCGAAGTGCTCGCCGCCTGGCTGCACGCGGCCGATCTAGCCGCCAAGGACGTCGACGACCTCGCCGAGTGGCTCCGACGCATCGACGACCCCACTCCGACCCGCATCCTGCGAGACGACCCCCGGGCCGAACCCTCAGCCGCGGTCAACATCACCCGCCACCTCGACCCCGGCGCCGGCCGCACCACCAGCGGGGTGGTGCGCTATCTCACCCTCTCGCTCAATAGCATCACCGCCACCGAAGGCCGGCGACTGTGCGGGCATCGCGACATCGACAGCCAGTTCGACATGGAACAAATGATCACCGAGGGTGGAACGGTGTACCTTCTCGCCGACAGCAGCCGCCTCCACCGCCTCAAACCACTACTCAGCCTATTTGCTGCCGAAATGTTCCTCGCCGCCGAAGCGGTTGCCCTGCGCGCCCCCAACCGTCGGCTTCCACAACCGTTCATCGGCGTCGTCGACGAGCTTCGCTACGGCATCACCATCCCCAACCTGCCCTACGTGGCGAGCGCTCAACGCAAATACGGCATCGGCTATATCTACGGAGCCCAAACCGCGTCTCAGGAGGACGCCGTATACGGGCCAGACGCCGAAGCGCTACGCGCGGCCGCCGGCGTCTCGATTATCGGCGGCATCGACATAGGCAGTGCCCGGGATCTATCCGAGCGGGCCGGGTCCACACCCGTTGTCACTCCGACCCGCAGCTTCCCCACCGGTATCAGCCCATACGCCGGTCACAGCGCCAGCTATAGCGAGCAACTCCAGCACCAAGACACGCTGAGCGTGGCTGATCAGCAACGGCTCAGCGACGGTCAAGCCGTGGTGATCGCCCGCGGCGTCGCGCCATTCATCGCCTGGATCCCAGCCTACCGCGACAGCCGTGCACTCAACCGGGTCATCACTGCGGAAGCTGAAGCCGTCGCGCGGCAGGTCGCGGGTGCCCGCAATCGACAGACCACCACCCCCGGCGGCCACCGTGAAGCCACCATTGCCAGCGCTGACTTCAGTCGACCCGAAGGACCGTCGTGACCGGCGCAGCGACCGCCTTTGACGACGAGGATCTTGAACTACTCCTCGCCCTCTACAACGCGCCTGCGAACAACGAGGAACCCCGCCGACCACCCTGGACATGGTCCGCCCTGCATCTAAACGAACGGGCCGCGCTTGCGCGCATGATCGACGTCTGGGTCGAGACCTACAACCATATCCACGCCACCCAGCCCACCGACCTCATCCCACCCTGTTGGCGTCACCACCCAGGCCTCGCCACCGAACTCGCAGTCCAGGTCTGGCTCTGGTACGCAGCGCACATCCACCCACAGACCACGCCCCTGATCGCCGGCGAATACTACCTCCGACACCTACCTGGGTTTCGCGCCCGACTCAACCACATGCTTGGCGCTTCACCGCCTGAATGCCGCCGCAGCGACCACCCCGACACCTGGCGCAGCGAAACCGACACCCAACGCACTTCCTACACCACCACGTCGTACAACCACGATGACGATGTCGACCAACTCGGTCAGCTGCACTTCGGATTCCCACACCTGGCCGGTCGCGGACAAACCTAATCAACTGTTTGGATCAGCATGGGCTGTCGCCGCACCGGGCCGCGACTGCCGAAGCGAGCGATCACCATCGCTCCTGCGGCTGGCGCCGGACGAGGTCCTCTGCGCAGAGTTGTAGACGGAGGACATAGAAACTCGAAAGACCGCACCGTGATCGACAATCCGCGGGGCGTTCCAAGCGTTGCGGGACTGTTCCAAGATCGGCTCTGGCGCACTTTCGGTGGTGCCGTCGTGGCCCTGTGCCGGGACGGGCCGGCTGGCTGTCATGATCGTTTGTGTCTGAGATGGCGATGCTGGTCGGTGTGGTGTTCTCGGGGCTGTCGGCGCTGGTGATCGAGGGTGTCGAGGATGCGGGCGATGTGGTCGTGGTGCGGGCGTCGACCAAGGGCGGTGCGGTGGCGTGCCCTGTCTGCGGGACGCTGACCGGCCGGGTTCATGCCTTTCATGAGCGTGTCCCGGCGGATGTGCCGGTCGATGGGCGTCGGGTGTTGGTGAGGTTGCGGATCCGTCGGATGCGTTGCTGTAACAGAGTGCGTGCGCCGGACGTTCCGTGAGCAGGTGCCGGGCGTGATCGAGCGGTACCAGCGACGGACCGTTCGGCTGGGTGAGCAGGTTCGTGATGTCGTTCGCGAGCTGGCTGGCAGGGCCTCCGCCCGTTTGCTGCCAGCTCTCGGGATCGCTGTGGGGCGGGACACCGCAGTGCGGGCCCTGTTGGGCATCCCGCTGCCGGATCGGGTGGTGCCGCGGGTGCTCGGGATCGATGACTTCGCCCTGCGCAGAGGGCATGACTACGCCACCGTGTTGATCGACGCCGAGACGGGTGCCCGGGTCGATGTGCTGGCCGGACGCGGCGCCGGGGTGGTGGCTGGCTGGCTGCGGGCGCATCCAGGAGTCGAGGTGGTGTGCCGGGACGGTTCAGCGGCCTATGCGCAGGCCGTGAGGAACGCGCTGCCCAACGGGATCCAGGTCGCCGACCGATGGCACCTGTGGCACGGACTCTGTGACGCCGTGGGCAAGGAGGTCGCCGCCCACAGTGCGTGCTGGGCTTCGGTCACGCTCTGCGCGAAGGAAAGCTCGCCGAGACCACACTCCAGCGGTGGCAGCAGATCCACGCCTTGCTCGAGGCTGGGGTCGGGCTGCTGGATTGCTCACGCCGGCTCGGCCTGGCGATGAACACGGTCAAGCGATACGCCCGTGCTAACACGCCGCAGCGCATCCAGCGGGTCCCCAAGTATCGGGCCTGCATGGTCGACCCGTACCGGGGCCACCTCCGTGCCCGCCGAGAACAAGAGCCGAGTGTGGGGGCCACCGCGCTGCTGGCCGAGATCCGCGCCATGGGCTACCACGGCAGCCACAACCTCCTCGTGCGCTACCTCAACCAGGGACGCCATCTCGACGACCACCCGCACCTGTCGCCACGCCGAGCCGCCAGGCTGCTGCTGACCCGACCGCAGAACCTCACCGAACGGCAACACGAACGCCGCCAAGGCCTGACCGCGGCCTGCCCCGAGATGGCAGCGCTGACAAGCGTTGTGGGCTTCTTCGCAACCCTGCTCACTCCCCCCACGAGGAAAACCCAGCCCGGTTGGCGCAATGGACCACCACCGCACGCGAGGCCGATCTGCCTCACGTGCACTCCTTCGCCCGAGGCATCAACCAGGACATCGACGCCGTCACCGCCGCCATCACCCACAACCACCACAACGGACGCACCGAAGGCGTCAACACCAAAACCAAGCTGCTCAAGCGGCAAATGTACGGACGAGCAGGCCTTACTCTCCTACGCCACCGCATCCTCCTCGGATAACACCCACCACCGAAAGTGCGCCAGAGCCGATCATGAGATAGACCCAGCGTTGCAACCGCTGGCGGTACCTCGCGTTCTCTGTTGCCGCGCGGCGATCGTTTTCGGCGCACTGATCGCCGGGCTCATAGCTCGACGGTTGGCGCGGGGCGGGTTCCCAGGTGGCAATCCCGCCATACCCGCCCCGCGCCATCGTTTAGCGACGAGCACGCGGTAAGGACGCCCCCCGTTGTCCCGGAACAGTGACGAAGCAGGACCTCCTCACACACCTCGACACGCGAGAGCTCAGTGCTGAACTGCTCCCTTAGTTTCACCGTTCGTCTGACAGACGTGTGCTTGAGGCTCGCGCCACATTGGCCAGAGTGGTGGTCCGTCCGGTAGATGGACCTTGGGTCCTGGGCAGCGGTACTGGTGTCTCTTGTAGAGCTGGCGGGATTCGGGGCTGCTGGCTTCGAGGTAGGCGGCGATTCCGTGGGTGTCTAGGTGGTTGTGGTGGTGTCGTAGTAATGCGGTGCCGAGTTGGTGGCGTTGGCGGTCGGGGCGGGTGGCGAGGAGGGCGAGGTGGTGGTGGGGGTAGCGGTGGGGGTGGTGGTGGGTGAAGAGCTGGTCGAGCTGTTGGAAGCGGGGTGTGGCGGGTCCGCAGGCGGTGGCGAGTCGTTGGTCGTAGGCGGGGGGTGGTGGGGGTGGTCCGGTGAGGTGGGGGATCCATACGGCTGCGGCTGCGAGTTGGCGTGTGTCGTCGTCTTCGATCAGGTCGATGCGGCCGTGGGTGAGTGCGTGGTCGATGAGGATGTCGAAGTGTGCGGTGAGGGTGCCGGTACGTCGTTGGGGGTCGGGGACCAGCCAGGCGGCGACGTCAAGGGGGTGGAATGCCGTGGCGATCAGTGCGGCTGTGGTGGGGGCGTCGTCGGGGCTCGCACGACGGATGGTGGGGGGTGTCATCAGCTCGGTGGCCTGTCCCACTGGAAGTCGGAGTGGTCGGGTACGGGCCCGCCGCTTCTGAGGGCGGCGCTTTTGGCGCCGAGTCCGATCGATCGGTAGGCGGTGGGGCGTCGGTGGTAGAGGACAAGGGCCCAGAGCGCGCCGAGGGCGGCGAACGTGAGATAAGCGCAGGGGATGAGCCAGGGCACGGGCGAGTCGGGTGGGACGCCGAGCAATGTGGGCAGGTTGGTGAGCGCGAGCACCAGCACGAGGATGAGCGCGGTGGCGGCGAGGACGGGCGCGGCGAGGAAGCGCCAGGTCGTCTTGGTGGTGGGGGTTCGGGCGAGGTGGCGGACGATCGCAATGGCGGTGGTGGTGATGAGCAGGAGGACACCGACTCCGCCGGCGGTGCCGCCCCAGAAGAACAGGTGCGCGACGGGGTCCCAGCCGGCGGTGGCGTAGAGCAGGATCACGGCGAGCCCGACGGCGGTTTGGAGGAGTGAGCCCAGTTGGGGCGCACCGGTGCGGGGGGAGGTGTGGCCGAGGATCTCGGGGAGGACGCGTTCGCGGCCGAGGGCGAAGATGTAGCGGGCTGTGGTGTTGTGAAACGAGATCATGGCGGCGAGCACGCTGGTGACGAACAGGACCCGGCCGAGGTCGACCAGGGTCGGCCCGAGGTGTTGTCCGGCGAGGTGGAAGATCAGCTCGGCGGAATGGGTTTGGGACTGGGTGATGATCTGGTCGGGGCCGGTGGCCACGGTCATGGCCCATGAACTCATGGTGTAGAGGGCGGTGATCACGGCGACGGTGATGAAGCTGGCGATCCGGATGGTGCGCTGCGGGTCGCGGGCTTCCTCGGAGTACACCACTGTGGATTCGAAGCCGACGAAGCCCAGCACGGCGAGCGCGAGGACGGCGCCGAGGCCGGGGGTGGCGAGGGTGGTGGGGTCGAGTCCGTCGAAACGCACGGTGCCGGTCGCGGGGTGGGTGAGGTTGGCGAGGCTGTAGAGCAGGATGATCGCGACCTCGGCGACCAGGAGCACCGCGAGCACGCGGCTGTTGAGGTCGACGTGGAGCAGGCCCAGCACCGCGACCAGCAGCCACGCGACCAGCGCGACTGCCCACCAGGGCAGCTGGAGGCTGAGCCAGACGGCCAGCAGGGGTGTGGCGGCGGCGCCGATCACGCCGTAGAGCCCGACTTGCAGCGCGTTGTACGCGGCCACCGCGACCCACGCGCCGGCGACGCCGATGGGGCGGCCGATGCCGCGGGCGATGTAGGCGGAGAACGCGCCGGCGTTGGCGACGTCGCGGGCCATCGCGACGTAGCCCATGCAGAACAGGGCCAGCACTGCGCCGATGATGAGGAATCCGAGCGGGAGGCCGGTAATGCCGGTGACGGCGTATCCGGTAGTGACCACTCCAGCTACGACGGTCAGCGGGGTGGCGGCGGAGATGACAAAGAACGTGACGGACGGCACGCCGAGGCGAGCTTCGGCCAGCGTCGTCGACACGCTCCGTGGCTTGCGTGTCCGTGGCTTGAGTGGTTGTCGCGGAAGGGGCATGGGTCAGCTCCTTGGCGTGGTGGCGGTACGAGGTTGTGGTGCGAGGTGGCGGTGGGGGGTGTGTTCAGGGGCGAGGGGTGAGGACGGCGTCGCCGACCGCGGCGTTGGTGTGGCCGACGAGGTGTTGCAGCGAGGGGGGCAGCGCCGCGACCGCGCGGTCAACGCGTTGAGCGCGGATAGGTGGCGGGGTGTCGGCGAGGATGAAGCGGGTGAGGCCGGTCGCGTGGGCCAGTCCGGCAAGAAGGACCATGTCGGGCTCCCTGAATGCCGGACCCGCGCCGATCTCGACGGCCAGGCGGTCCTCGAGTGCGGCAGCGTGTAGATGGTTGACCGGTACGTAGGTCGTGGCCGTGCGGAGGAAGCGGCGCACGACGCGGGCCTGGGCCAGGTTCTGCCGGATCAACCGCTCGCCGACGGCGTCGTAGGCGTCTCGGCTGAGAAACTCCATCCAGTCCCGCACCGAGGTCACCTCCGGCTCGGCCCGGAGTTGGTCGCCCACGGACTGGGCCAACGGGTCCGGTAGCGCCCAGGCCGGCAACGCGCGGAGGTGTCCATTGCCGAGGGTGATCTGCTGGAAGAGGAGTTGCTCTCCGAGCAACGCTGCCGCGAGCCCGAGCCGCAGGCCCCGAGGGGACAGGCGGCATCGCCACGAGATCGAGTCGTGCGCGAGGAGAAAGAAGCCGTCAGCCAGCAGCAACACCGGTGTGATCCGGCCCCCAGCAGGGTGACGTGCTCCTAGTCGCGGGGTGTGCACCGGTCATCCTTTCTCTCGGCGGTGCTGGTCGGTCCGCCACGCCACGGGGTCGAGGTCGGCATCGGCCGGGGGCCATCCGCCGAGTTCAGTCGGCTCGGCGTGCAGCTCGGTATGCAGCGCGTTGTCTTCGCTCGGTGCGGTCCACCAGATGACCCGAGAACGTCGCGGCGAGAGCTGTGGCGTGAGTGCGTAGTGCAGGTGCTCGCATGGCCCGAGGTTCAGGGCCTGGATCAGCTGGGGGTCGGGTGCGGTGGATCCGGTATCCCAGACCTCGACGCTGACGTGGTCGTGCCTGTCGTGCAGGTAGACAGTGAGCGTGGTCAGCTGGTCGAACGCGGGGGCGTGGAACGGGAGGTCCTCCTCGATCACACCCGTGGTTGCGACGGCGTGCGCGACGAGCTGTTCCGCCACCCGCTCCACCCACGCGATCAGGGCTTCATCGTGTGCGGGTGGGGTCAGAACCTTGCGCACGAGCAACCGGACCACGCTGGCCGCGCTAGGAACCGCGGCCAGATCCAGCCGTCCCCGCACACAGACCTTGCGGGGATTCCGGTGCTGGCCGCCCTCGTCGGATCTCGTGCCTGTCGCGTCAGGACTGTCCCGCGTCGAGGAGGTCGCAGGTGTCATGGCCGATGTCACCGCCGATGTTCTGGCGGTTGTCGTGGCGGTTGTCATGGCGGAGCCTCTTCGGGGGAAGGGTTAGCGGCTGCCGGAGTCGCCGATGTTGGTGATCCCGCCGGCTGCTCGGCGAACCGCGTCCTCGCGGGCCCTGCCGCCCTCTGCGGCGCTGACGCAGGGTTCGGGTAGCTGCAGTACCTGGTGGACGACGTCGGTCACAATTCCCTGGATCGGATCGATCAGGTCTTTGCCGCGATATGTGCGGGTGAGCTGCGTTGTCCCCGAGGCGACCAGGAATAGTGAGTCCACCGTCCCGTCCGGCCATTCCCGACGTGCCGTCCCTGTTCCCCAGCCAGCGTCGACGACCTGCCATCGACCGTCTGCGATGAGGAGGGGTTCCAGCAGGTCGTAAAGGAAGCGTTCCGACCCTGCCGAGGCCAGCTCCCCTCGGGCCGCGAGGGCCTCGTCTACCGCGACCGTGATCTGCCCGACGTCGTCGGGGGTCAGTCGGAGGTCGGGAGCGCGGAGGAGCTCGCGCAGGTGCTCGGACAAACCCGTGCTCAGGATGGGTGTGATCACCGGGGAGCGGTTCAGCAGCGCGGCGATCGCGAGTTGGGCTGGGGTGGCGTCGTAGGACGCCGCGACGGCCGCCAGGACCCCGTCGCGTTGGGTGAGGAGCCCGCCGCCCAGCGCGCCCACCGCCACGAACGGGATGTCGTGGTCCTCGCAGTAGCGCAGGACGTCGTCGTTCGCGCGGTGGGCGAGGTTGTAGGAGGCCTGCACCGCGGCGATGTCCACGACTCGCCGAGCGCGCACGACCTGATCGACCCCGACCTTGCACAACCCGATCTCGCCGATCTTGCCATCCGCCTGCAGCTCAGCGAGGACCTCGAGTTGAGCCTCGAACGGCACGGTCAGATCGACTCGATGCAGGTAGTACAGATCGATGCGCTCGACTCTCAGCCGGCGCAGGCTGGTCTCCACGCACTGCCGCAGGTACTCGGGGCGACCACACGGGACCGCCTTGCCCGGTCCGGGCCTCGTCAGGCCGCCCTTGGTCGCGATCCTCACCCCCGCCGGGCAGGAATGCACCGCGTTCGCGACATACGTCTCGACGATGTGGGGACCCCAGGCATCAGCGGTGTCCACGTGTCCCACACCCACATCGACGGCCTCCATCAGCACACACATCGCCCGGTCGGGGCTGGTGGTGGAGCCCCACGCGCCTGGGCCGGCCAGTGGCAGGGATCCGATCCCCAGCCGTCGCGCCGACATCGTCCCCACCGGCAAAACCGGCTCGTCCTCGGGTGCAGCAGTCATCACGAGTCTCCTCAGTGCTCAACAACAAAGCGGATCGGTTGGTGCTCGCCGCCGGGCCGCGGGTCCTGCCCGCTGCAACGCCCTCGTGATCGGGGGCCACCCCGGAGAGTGGGGTCGGGTGACGGCGACAGGGACTGCGCGGGAGCGCAGCGCCGCCACCCGACCCTCCTCACGGACCCGTCACCGGCTCCACACGCGCCGCTCACCCACGTCCGCAAGCAGCGCGCCCCGCCGAATCGGCACGAAGCCGTGCCGGGACGGGCGCGGGCCCGGCCGAGCGGTGGTCACCAGTCGGTCGCCCGCTCCGCGCCGGCACCCTCACCGGCGCGGTCACCGGGGCGGTCACCGGCCCGGTCACTGGCCCGCTCGCCGGGGTGGTCAGCGTGGACGACGCTGTTCACCCAGGGGCGGTAGGTGGTGACGTCGGTGTAGATCCCGCGACCGCCGCCGTTGCTCCCACCGCAGACCCGGTTGGCCGGATCCTCGGGATCGCCCACGGTGGGATCCCCGTCTCGGGACGTGACACCCAGCAGGACCCACCGGCCACGGACCTCGACCAGCAGCGGCCCGCCGCTGTCACCGAAACAGGCCATCTGCCCGGACTCACCCCGCACGCAGACCTCAGACGAAAGGTCGAACCAGTCGCAGGAACTGTCGGCTTCCCGCAGCACGTCGGCCTGCATCAGCCGGACCGGGCGGCACGGGAAGCTGGTCTCGGTGGCCTCACAGGTCGTTCCGTGTCCGAGGATGCGGTAGCTCTGCCCCACCGGACCGATGCCCCCACCGATCCGAACCGGGCTCGTCGGCACCGGTCGATCCAGCTGCAGCAACGCCAGATCGTCACCCGGCTCCCACGCCCACTCGGGATGGAGCACGACGGCCCGGACACCACGCAGGTGACCACCTTCGGTCCAGTTCTTGCTCCCGATCCGCACCTGGGTGGTGCCCGGAACGAACCGCTCCCCGCAGTGCCCCGCCGTGAGCACCCACTGCCGAGCGACCAGCGAGCCCCCACACGTCGCCCGGACCACCCCGGTGGCCGGATCGGGGTGCAGCACCGCGGCGAAGAAGGGGTAACGGCCCTTTGCTTCCTCCCCGCCGATGATCCTCGGCTCCACCCCGCTCAGACCTGCGGCCTCTGGGGCTGCCGGCACCGCGGCGGAGAAGGGGTCGGGGTAGCGGGCCTTCGCTTCCTCCCCGCCGATGCTCCTCGGCTCCACCACGCTCCGACCTGCGGTATCTGGGGCCACCGGTCCCGCTGCCGGTCCTGTTGCCGGTCCTGGTGCCGGTGGCGTACCGGTGGTGGGTTCCGCCCCGGCTGGTGCGGTTGTTCCCAGCACGGCGCTGGTGATCAGCACCATGGTCGTGATCCCTCGCGCCACGAGGCGCGGCCTTCTCACCATGTCCTCCTTACATGTCCGGGCAGTCACTTCCTGCCCTCGATCTCCCGGCCCACCTCCGATAGGCGGCGGGACGTCATCAGGTGAGGCAACTACTTCTGACCTCTCGTCGACGGCCGCCACCACAGACGGGGTGCGGTGCACGCCGTGAACCACTGGGTGTCGACGAGCTCGAAACCGTTGCGCAGCAGGCCTTGGCTCAGCCCCTTCATGTGAGGGGCGCCCCAGATGAGCACCGTGTCACCCTCCTGGCCGAGGACCTTGGTGAGTTCCACACACTCTCGCCATGAGGAGATCACCTGCTTGGCCCACCAGTCGACATGGTGCTTGTCCTTCTGGACATCATCACCTCGTCGGACCTGCTTCCAACCCTCGAGGTATCGCAGCAAGGCGAGCCCATACGTCGCGTTTCGTTGCCTAATCCACTCGATCTTCGATTGCAGCTCCTTGCCTGATGCAGGGTGATACTCGGGTCCCAGCACGCGGACCAGGTCGATGTCCGCGACGTCACTGTGTGTCCAACTCGGCGCTGTGGACATGACACTGTCTCGTTGGCCGATCCAGGACAGACCAAGCTCAGACCACGCGTTGAATCGCGACGCGATACTGTCGTGCAAGCGGCGAAGCGCCTCGAGTTCGGCCTGGTCGCGAGCAGCGTCGGCGTTGTCCTGTCCTTGGAACGTCTCCAGGCGAACGGATGCGCCGGCGGCCTCGAGCTCGTCAACAACCTTGCGCAGCTGGGCAAAATACTCCGGCGTTCCGAGGTGCTCGATGCCCACGATCGTGACCGTCCGCCCGTCAGGGTGGGTGAAGACGTTGACGGCGGTCTGAAGTTCGTTCTTGACGGTGCGGACACCGAACAGTTCGTCCCGGACACGGGCTTCTCGTTTGACAAGGCGGAGCACTCAACGTTCCTTTACACACTCGTTGTCGGACTGGATCTCCGACGGCAGATGATGATGGGGACTGTCTGGCCGCGACGCGCGCATCGCGGCTCCAGCCGCACCGAAGCCGGTGCAGGCCCACAGCTTCCTTTCAGGGGTTGTAATCGACCACGTACAGGCGTCCACCGATGGGCACAGATCGCCTGCGTGGTCCGTCCCGCCGCTGGAGAGCGGCAAGGGTCTCCTCGAGCAACGCGTCCAACTCGTGATCGGTACGACGCGCACGAAGAGCACCCCAGTGGCTCAGATCCGCTGATCGCCGCCGGCCACGCCCTCGTCGCGCCGCGAGCGGTTCCCCGGCCACGGTCCCGTGCTGGGGACACTCCCAGCCGGCAGGAAGCTCGGCGTCGGCGGCGAAATAGACCAGAAGCGCGTGTCCGCGTTCGCAGTAGAACGACAGCGCGACCCGCGTGGCCTGACCGATGCCCGTCTGTGGCTCGCCACGAACTGACACCTCGCACAGCGCCACGTGTTGCGTTACCTGCATCCGGGCCCCTCGGGCTCAGTCCTGTGTGCACCGCGCGCGGACGTGGCAGACGATTCGCTGCCCGACCTGGACCGTTCGGGGCCGCTCGCTGTGCCACCGCGAGGTCGGAACTCGACTCCGGTCTCGGCCAGGATGCTGCGAACGAAGCCGTAGGAGCGACCCGTCCCTTCCGCCAGCGCACGGATGCTGGCGCCGCGCTCGTACAGCGCCCGGAGCCTACGGCCTATCGATCGCCGACGCTTCCCGGTGAGTCGGCGGCCTTTCTCGACCCTGGGTATGACCATCGTGTCCCTCGCGGTTCGAATGTTCTGGACGTGTCGGTAGGATTTGCTCGTTCGCCGCGATCAGCGCAGCGCCGCTGTACTGATCGCGTTCATCAAGGCGAGACGTCCGGTCGCTCGGTGTTCTCCGGCCCGCCGTCGCTGTGATCCAACTCATCGCGTAGCAGCGGGCACGCTCCAGAGCTGCTGATCTGTGCAACCCCGCAGCTTCTCCCAGCTCGATCGCCTCGGTGAAGCAGGCACGGGCCTGCGCCACATGACCCAGACGCGCACGTGCCTCACCCAAGATGGCGTAGACGTCCACGAGGTAGGCCGGAGCCCCGAAGGAACGCAAAACGTCGATCACAGCGCCCATCTCGCACACAGCAGTGCCCCACTGCCCGGCGCCGAGGTGCGCTTTGGCTAGATAGGTGACCGCTCGCGCGAGTCCAATCTCGTCGTCCACCTCCCGCATCACGTCCTTCGCAAGGCGCAGATGTCGGATCGCTCGGTCGAAGTCGGCCATCTTGGGACGGCAGTAGATCTCCCCGATTCGCCGGTGACGCAAGGCAATGCTGCGCCGGTCACCGAGTTCCTCGTCGAGTCTCACCGCGCGCTCGAGATCCGCCAGCGCACCGTGGCACTCGCCCCGGGCTGTGCGGGCACGGGCGCGAGTTGACAGCGCGGCGGCCTCCGCCCACCAATCACCCAGCTCCGAAGCCCGCCGGACCGCCTGAGTGCACGCCTCTTCCGCAGCTGTGTCGTTTCCCAGCGCGGTCTCTGCGAAACCGAGCCGGCTCAGACACACCGACTCCAGGACATGACTGCGTCGGCGGGCGGCCTCGGCGCCCAGCCGCTGGGACTCAGCCAGCTCGTCCCAGGCCGACAACGAGCGCAGTCCGTTCCAGACTGTCTCCGCGAGCAGGAAGACGAGCTCGTCCCATCCGTCCTGCCCGGCCGCGGATCGCTGCGCCTCCAGCACATTCGCCCACTCGCGCGTGAACCACTCCAGGGCATCCCGCCGGTCGGGGAACTGCATGTCATAGACGTCGAGGTACACCCAGCTGAACCGCCGAGGACGAGGGTTGATCGCGAGGTCCGCCGCGGCAGCCTTTTTCCCGTACCACTCACACATCCGATACAACGCGCCATTCCGCTCAGGTTGAGGATCGAGTTCCTCGGCCCGGGCTCGGGCGTGTTCGCGCAGCAGGTCATGCTGGCGAAAGCGGCCGTACTGGATCTCCGTGATCAGGTTGGCGTCCAGCAGCTCGGAGACGGCTTGGGTGGTCACGTCCACGGGCTCGTTCAACCCCTCCGCGACCGGCTCGACCGTGAACTCAGGCCCGGGATGCAGCGGCAACAGGCGATAGAGCCGCATGGCAATCGGACCCAGCTCGTCATAGCTCGCGTTCAGCGCTGGCGCCACCGAAACATCACCCACACTCAAATCGAGAGGACCACGGTCGACGAGCCTGAGCACGCTCTCCTCCGGCGTTGCGCGAGTCGCCAGGTACGCGCCCGCAACCGACAGCGACAACGCATGCCCATGGCACCGCTGCGCCAACAACTCGAACCTTCGGAGCTGATCATCGCCTGTATCTATGCCGGCAAACTTCGCCAACAACACCGCACCCACCGACGCCGGAAAACCCTCCACATGCCTATGCCCGAAACCCTCGAGCTGAAGGCCATGAGCTTCCCCCCGAACCGTGGAGGACTCCTCTATGCGGCTCGGT
>NZ_MSIE01000137.1 GCF_001921205.1 Actinophytocola xanthii
GAACCGGCTGGCGGCCTCGGCCCGCCAGCCCTGCGCCGCGGTCGCCCCTCCTCGGTCGACGGCCCCGCGCGCCCGGTCGACGGCGGCCGCGGCGGCGCCCACCGGTTCGGCGGCCGCCGTGATCCGGCCGACGTCACCGCTGGCCAGGGCGGCGTAGCTGATCTCGGGATCGGTCATGACCCGGCCGCCGTCACGTCGGCCGCCGCGTCGTGGTCGCGGCGCTCGTAGTCCTCCGCGCTGGTGACCAACCCCTCGGCGGCGTCGTTCACCCAGGCCGACCCGTGCCCGAGGTCCTCGCCGTGCGCGGCGGCGAACCGGTCGAAGGCCGAGGCGAGCTCCGCCGCCGCGGGCACCTCGCCGAGCGCCGAGGGCACGAGCTGGGCCGCGGACAGCAGCGCCGCGGCGTCGCCGAGCGCGTCGGCGCACTCGTAGACCGGACGAGACGCGCTGCGCAGCGTCCCCGGGTCCACCTGGTAACCGTCGGGCACCGCTGCCTCCCGTGAGTGGTGAAGTGGCCGGCGAAAGTGGTTGGTGAAAAAGCCTCGGACGCAAAGGTCCGGTCGGAGGTTCCCGGTTGGGGCGACGCTACCGTCCGACCGCCGCCGTATGGTGCGGTTCACATCGACCATGTGCGAGCGCGCACGGACACGGAGGAGGGTGGGCGTGCCGGTGTGGACCCCGTCGCGGTGGCTTCAGGTGTTCGCCGAGCAGTCGGCGCTGTTCCGCGCCGCCGTGCAGCGCGCGGACCCCGGGGCGCCGGTCCCGTCCTGCCCCGGGTGGACCTTCGCCGAGCTCACCGTGCACGTCGCGCGCTTCCTCGCCCAGGTCGGCCGGTACCTCACCACCAGGAGCAGCATCCAGCTCCGCCCGCCGGCACCCACGCCGGTGACCGATTCGCTCGCCCTCCTCGACGAGGAGCTCGCGGCTGCCACCGACGCACTGGCCACCACGCCGGGCAACCGTCCGGTCTGGACCTTCTCCCCGGCAGCACCCGACCTGGCCTGGGTGTGGCACCGTCGTGCCGCGCACGAGCTGAACCTGCGCCGCTGGGACGCCCAGGCGGCGCTGCGTGAGCTCACACCGACCGACCGGGACCAGGCCGCGGACGCCGTCGACGAGCTCCTCGGCACGCTGCTCGCCGCCCGGGTCGCGGCCGGGGAGCCGGGTCGGTCCGGCACCGCCGTCGTGTCCGCCCTCGACGGTCCACACCGGTGGTTCGTCCGGATGACACCCGGTGAGGTCCCGTCGGTTCGCCCGGCGGAGCCGGGCGAGGTGGCGGACGCCCAGCTCACCGGGCGGGCCGACAACCTGGTCTACCAGCTGCGGAACCGAATGCGACTCACCGGGACGGGCGAGGTCGAGGTGCTCCGGGCGCTCAGAATGAGCTGATCGCCACGTCGGTACGTCGCGGTGCTCGAGCCGAGATCGACCTACACTGGAGGGACCTGACGCCGTCCGCGGGGAGTTGACTCGGTGGTCACCGACCAACACGATGTGCCGGAATCCGAGCCCCGCGAGGAGTGCGGCGTGTTCGGTGTGTGGGCTCCTGGCGAGGATGTCGCCAAGCTCACCTACTACGGGCTGTACGCCCTGCAGCACCGCGGGCAGGAGGCCGCCGGCATCTCGGTGTCCGACGGCGAGCGGATCGTGGTGTTCAAGGACCTCGGTCTGGTCAGCCAGGTGTTCGACGAGCAGGTGCTCTGCTCGCTGCGCGGCCATGTCGCCGTCGGACACTGCCGCTACTCCACGACCGGCTCCACCACCTGGGAGAACGCGCAGCCGACGTTCCGCAACACGGCGATCGGCAGCGGCCTGTCCCTCGGGCACAACGGCAACCTGGTGAACACCGCGGAGCTGCTCGAACGGGCTACCGCAGCCGGGATCCGCACCCAGAACGGCGCCACCAGCGACTCGGACCTGCTCTGCGGCCTGCTGGCCGCCGCGGCGGCCGACCGCGGCATCGAGCAGGCGGCCCTGGAGCTGCTGCCCGACGTGCGGGGCGCGTTCTGCCTGGTGTTCGCGGACGAGACCACCCTCTACGCCGCCCGCGACCCGCACGGCGTGCGCCCGCTGGTGATCGGGCGGCTGGAGCGTGGGTGGGTGGTCGCCAGCGAGACCGCGGCACTGGACATCGTCGGCGCCTCGTTCGTGCGCGAGGTCGAGCCGGGCGAGCTGCTCGCCATCGACGAGAACGGTCTGCGCTCGGCGCGGTTCGCCAACCCCGAGCCCAAGGGCTGCGTCTTCGAGTACGTCTACCTGGCCCGCCCGGACACCACGATCGCCGGCCGCTCGGTGCACGCCGCCAGGGTGGAGATCGGACGCCGCCTGGCCAAGGAGTCGCCGGCCGAGGCCGACCTGGTCATCCCGGTGCCGGAGTCCGGAACCCCGGCGGCCATCGGCTACGCGCAGGGCTCGGAGATCCCCTACGGCTCCGGGCTGGTGAAGAACGCCTACGTCGGGCGCACGTTCATCCAGCCCTCGCAGACGATCCGGCAGCTCGGTATCAGGCTCAAGCTCAACCCGCTGCGCGACGTCATCCGGGGCAAGCGCCTCGTCGTGGTGGACGACTCGATCGTGCGCGGCAACACCCAGCGCGCGCTCGTGCGGATGTTGCGTGAGGCCGGCGCGCTCGAGGTGCACGTGCGGATCGCCTCGCCGCCGGTTCGCTGGCCGTGCTTCTACGGCATCGACTTCGCCTCGCGGGCCGAGCTCGTGGCCAACGGTCTCGACCTGGACGGCATCCGCCGCTCCATCGGCGCGGACAGCCTGGGCTACGTCTCCCTCGACGGGCTGGTCGCGGCGAGCGAGCAGCCGCGCAGCCGGCTGTGCATGGCCTGCTTCGACGGCAGCTACCCCATCGAGCTGCCCGAGGCCGCCAAAATCGGCAAGCACCTGCTCGAAGGGCTGGAGAAGGGTGTCTCGGGCTCCGCCGCCCCGGTCGTGCCAGCCGGATATGGTGCGGAGGACGCACTCCAGCGACCCTGAGCTAGGGAACGATGACCGACACCAGCGCCAACACCCCCCATGCGACCTACGCCGCCGCGGGGGTGAACATCGAGGCCGGTGACCAGGCCGTTGAGCAGCTGAAGCCGTACGCCGAGAAGGCCGGACGGCCCGAGGTGATGGCGGGTGTCGGCGGGTTCGCCGGCCTGTTCAAGCTCCGCCTGGACCGCTGGAAGGAGCCGATCCTCGCCTCCTCGACCGACGGCGTCGGTACCAAGATCGTGATCGCCCAGGCCCTCGACGTGCACGACACCGTCGGGTTGGACCTGGTCGCGATGGTGGTCGACGACCTGGTCGTGTGCGGCGCGGAACCGCTGTTCCTGCAGGACTACATCGCGGTCGGGACCGTCGTCCCCGAGCGGATCGCGGCCCTGGTCAAAGGCATCTCGGAGGGCTGCGTCCGGGCCGGCTGCGCGCTGCTCGGCGGGGAGACGGCCGAGCACCCCGGGCTGATGGCCGACGGCGCCTACGACCTCTCGGCCACCGGCGTCGGCGTGGTCGAGGCCGACGCCGTGCTCGGACCGGAGCGGGTGCGTCCCGGCGACGTGCTGATCGGCATGGGCTCGACCGGGCTGCACTCCAACGGTTTCTCGCTGGCCAGGCACGTCCTGCTGGACATCTGCCGGATGCCGCTGGCGGGGCACGTCGAGGAGTTCGGGCGCACGCTCGGCGAGGAGCTTCTCGAACCGACCCGGATCTATGCCAAGGACTGCCTGGCCGTCGTCGCGGAGGCGGACGTGCGCACGTTCGCGCACATCACCGGCGGCGGCATGGCGGCCAACGTCGCCAGGGTGATCCCGCCAGGCCTGCGGGCCGTGCTGGAGCGCGGCACGTGGACCCCGGCGCCGGTGTTCTCCATGATCGCCCAGCGCGGGCGGGTGGAGCGGCTGGAGATGGAGCGCACGTTCAACATGGGCGTCGGCATGGTCGCCGTCGTGTCACCGGAGGACGTGGACCGCACGCTCGCGGTGCTAACCGCCCGGCACGTCCCCTCGTGGGTGCTGGGCGAGGTGGCCCCCGCCGAGGACCCCGCCGCTCCCCGCGCCGAGCTGGTCGGTGACCACCCGCGGTTCTGAGGCAACCCCCGAGGCGGTCGCGCCGTACCACCGGGGGAGACCGAGAGGAACACGGGTTTGGTGTACGACCGCGACACGGAGTTCGGGGACTACCTCGAGAGCCGAGCCGTCGTCATGCGCCGAACGGCCTACCTCCTGTGCGGTGGGGACTGGCATCGCGCGGAGGACCTCGTGCAAACCACGCTGACGAAGATCTACGTGGCGTGGTCACGGATCCGGCGGGACGGCAGCGTCGACGCGTTCTCCCGCAAGATCATGGTGCGCTCGGCGATCGACGAGGCCCGCCGGGCCTACCGGCGGCGTGAGTCCGTCGTCGACGAGTTACCCGAGACCCCGACGCGGTACGGCGGGGTGGAGGAGGCGGTCGACGTACGCCGAGCGCTGGCCAGGCTGCCCGCGGGCCAGCGGGCGGTGGTGGTGCTGCGGTACTGGGAGGACCTGTCGATCACCGAGACCGCAGCCGCCCTCGGCAAGAGCGAGGGCACTGTCAAGAGCCAGGCCGCGAAGGGGCTGGCGGCGCTGCGGCGGATGTTGACCAGCGAGGAGCCGGCGGAGGCGGGTGAGAAGTGAACGGCGACGACCAGGACGTCGGGCGGGACGCCGCGGACGTGAAGCGGTGGCTGGGCAGCGCGTTGGCCGGGGAGCCGCCGATGGAGCTGGACCGGTCCGAGGTGGTGCGGCAGGGCAGACGCGGGCTGCGTCGGCGCCGAGCCCTGGAGGCCGGCGCCGCCGCGGTCGCGGTCGTCGTGACCGCGGTCGGTGCGGTGCTGCTCACCGCCCAGAGCGGCGGCGACGAGCCCTCGCTCCCACCGGCGACCCGGCCCACCACCGAGATCACCGCGCCCTCGGCACCAGGCAACTCCCCTCCCTCCACGTCGACCGGTACGCCTCCGGTCCCGCCGAGTAGCGTGCGGCCGGAAACCACGATCGACCCGCAGGCGACGGCGCTCACCGAGACGCTGGAGCGCAGCGGGTTGCTGACCGAGTTGGGGCTGACCGAGGTGGAGGGCGAGAGCGTGCCGGCGAGGTTCACCCCCAACAGCGAGGGTTACCACCTCCAGGGGGCCGTACCAGAGGGGGCGGCGGCCGGGATCCTGACGGTGAGCGTCAGCCGGACCACCGTGACGCAGCTCAGCTGTGACCTGGTCGAGCGCCCGTACTTCCGGTGCGATGTCCAGCAGTTCGGCGGCATCCCCTTGGCCATCGCCAAGTACGACCCGGGCGCCGCCGGGTTCCAACAGCAGGTGGTCGCGCTGCGACCGGAAGGTGTCCTGGTCGAGGCCCACTGGATGGTCGGCGTCCCCAACGCGTCCGGCCGGCAGCCGCAGCCACACCCCGCGGTGTTCGACCAGCTGAAGCTCGCCAAGGTCGTCACGTTGCCCGGCCTGACGCTCCCCTAGCCATGGACGTCGTCGACGACCTGCTGGTGAACCGGCAGCTGGTGATCCCGGCAGCCGAGCTGCGGGAACGGTTCTCCCGGTCCTCGGGCCCGGGCGGCCAGGGGGTGAACACGGCCGACAGCCGGGTCGAGCTGTCCTTCGACCTCGGCCGCTCGCCCAGCGTGCCCCCGTGGCTGCGCGAACGACTGCTGGCCCGCCTGGCCGGCCGGCTGGTCGACGGGGTGCTGACGGTCACCGCCAGCACCCAGCGCGCCCAGCTGGCGAACCGGATCGAGGCCAGGCAACGCCTGGCGTCCATGCTGCGAGCCGCGGCCGAACCGCCCCCACCGACCCGGCGCCCGACCAAGCCGAGCCGGGGCGCGAAGGAACGCCGGCTCGGTGCGAAACGCCGCCGCGGCGAGGTCAAACGCAACCGGCGGGTCCGCCCGGAGGACTGAGCCGGCGACGTCACCCGAGCCAGTGGTATCGGCGCTCCGGACGTCCGGTGCCGCCGTAGCGCAGGCGGACGTCCGCCTGACCGGTGGCCACGAAGTGCTCGAGGTAGCGGCGCGCGCTGACCCGGGAGAGCTCCGTTCGCGCCGCGCACTCCGCGGCCGAGAGGTCGGTGGCGCAGGAGCGGAGGACCTCCGCGACCAGCCTGGCCGTCTGGGCGGTCAGGCCCTTGGGCAGCGCGGCCGAGCCCCCGGGCCGCGCCCCGAACACCTGGTCCACATCGGACTGACCGGCCTGGGAGAGCGCGCCGAGGCGGGCATGCAGCGACGCGAAGTGGCGCAGCTGGTCGTACAGCGCGGCGTAGGAGAACGGCTTGATCAGGTAGTGCAGCACGCCACCGCGCATGGCCGCGCGCACGGTGTCCACCTCGGTCGCCGCGCTGATCACGATCACGTCGGTGTCCGGCGCCGGTGTGGTCCGCAATGCCCGCAGGACCGACACCCCGTCCATGTCGGGCAGGTAGATGTCCAGCAGCACCAGGTCCGGGCGCAGCTCCTCGACCGCGCGCAGGGCGTCCGCGCCGGTGTGCGCCACGCCGACCACCTCGAAGCCGGGGGTCCGCGCGACGTAGCCGCTGTGCACCTTGGCGACCATGAAGTCGTCGTCGACCACCAGGACCCGGATCACGCCGGCACCCCGAGCGGCAGCCGGGCGGTGAACACCGCGCCGTCGACGGACACCGAACCCTTGCGGCGACGGCAGGTCTGCCGGATCAGGGCCAGGCCGAGACCGCGCTCGCCCTGCTCGGCGGCCTTGGTGGTGAACCCGTGGCGGAACACCTCCTCGGCGATCTCGGGCGCCACGCCCGGCCCTGAGTCGGTGACCACCACCCGAACCTCGCCGTCGACCTCGGTGATGTCAACCTCGATCCAGGCCTGCGGTCCCCGACCCGCCGCGTCCAACGCGTTGTCCACCAGGTTGCCGATCACCGTGACCAGGTCGGCCGACAGCACCTCGTCGACCTGGCCGAGCGCGGAGGACTCGGTCAGCCGCAGGCGCACCCCCCGCTCGGCGGCCACACTGGACTTCGCGACGAGCAGGGCGGCCACGGCGGCGTCGGCGATCCGGGTGCCGACCTCGCGCTGCCACGCCTCCCGGCTCCGGCTCACGTGGTCGACGAAGCGCCGCACCTCCTCGTACTCACCCAGCTCGATCAGGCCGGCGATCGTGTGCAGGCGGTTGGTGAACTCGTGCGCCTGCGCGCGCAGGGCGTCGGTCGTGCTCCGGTTCGCGTCGAGCTCGTGGCGCAGCGTCACGAGCTCGGTCCGGTCCCGCAGCGTCACGACCGAGCCGATCCGGTGCTGCCGGGAGGAGATCGGCATCCGGTTCATGATCAGGACCCGGCCGCGGCGGAGCACGATCTGGTCGGCACCGCCGGCCCGCCCGGTCAGCACGTCCACCAGCCGTTCGTTGAGGTCCAGATCGGTTACCGGCCGCCCGACGCAGTCCTCGGGCAGCGACAGCAGCCGCCGCGCCTGGTCGTTCACCAGCGTGATCCGGTGCGCGGCGTCCAGGCCGACGACCCCCTCCCGGATGCCGTGCAGCATCGCCTCGCGGTGCTCGACCAGGCCGGCGATCTCCCGCGGCTCCAGGCCGAAGGTCTGCCGCTTGACCCGCCGCGCGACCAGCGCCGAGCCGACCACGCCGAGCACCGTCGCGATCGCCAGCATCAGCAACCCCTCGACCGGGGACTGCACGATGCCCTCGAGGAACGTCGGGGTGGCCTGGCCGGCCGCCACGATCCCGATCACCCGGCCGGCGTCGTCCATCACCGGTACGTGCGCGACCAGCGAGTCCCCCGCCGGGAGGTCCACCACCCCGACCCAGGACCGACCCTCGGTGATCGTGCTGTCCCCGGTCGGCAGTGGTTCGCCGACCTCGTCGGGATCGGGCGAGGTCAGCACGGTCCGGTCCGGTTCGGCGACCACCACGTAGCTCGCGCCGGAGAGGCTCCGCGCGCTCTCCGCGAACGTCGGGAGCTGGTGGTGGCGCAGCGGGTCGGCCAGCGCCTCGCGCACGGCCCGGGTCGCCGCGACGTCCTCTGCCACCGAGAGCATCCGCCTGCCCTCGGTGTCGCGGAAGTTCTGGGTCGCCTGGATACCGGAGAACACCGTGACCGACGCCAACAGCGTGACCACGATCAGCAGCTGCCAGCGCAGCAGCTGCGCCGAGAGCGAACCACGATCCGCCATCGCACCAGTGTCGCCCACCGGACCCGTCGGGCCGCCGTGAACACAACGACCACAACGACCACTGCTGGCGCAACGGGGACACCTGGCCCGTTCGCGGGCACCATGCCTGGTCAGAGGTCGAGCAGAGAGGCTCAGATCGATGCGAGCGAAACCCGTGATCGCCCCGATCCTCAGCACGGTCGCCGCGCTGGCCGCCGTGCTGGTGGTCCCACCGCTGATCGGCTCCGGGGCCGACGACGGACCGGGCAGCCAGGTCCGCGGCCTGCGCGTGATGGTGCCCAACTCGCCGGGCGGGGGTTACGACGTGACAGCCCGCACCGCCGCCAAGGCGATGGAGGAGGGCGAGCTCGCCCGCAACGTCGAGGTGTTCAACCTGCCCGGCGCCGGCGGCACGGTCGGCCTCGGTCGGCTGGTCTCCGAGCGGGGCAACGACAAGCTCGTCATGTCGATGGGACTCGGGGTCGTCGGCAGCGTGCACACCAACAGTTCGCCGAGCTCGCTGCAGGACACGACGCCGATCGCGAAGCTGATCGAGGAGCCGGACATCGTCGTCGTGGCCAGGGACTCCCCCTACCGCACGGTGGCCGACCTGGTCGAGGCGTGGCGGGGAAACCCCGGCGCGGTCCCGGTCGGCGGCGGGTCGTCCCCGGGCGGCCCGGACCACCTGGCCGCGATGCTGTTCGCCAAGGGTGCCGGGCTCACGCCGAAGTCGGTGAACTACGTGCCGTTCGACGGCGGCGGCGAGCTGCTGGCGTCCGTCCTCGGCGGGAAGGTCGCCTTCGGGGTGTCCGGCGTTGGCGAGTCCCGGGACCAGATCGAGGCCGGTGAGCTGCGCGTGCTGGCGGTGACCAGCGCGGAGCGGGTGGACGGGATCGACGGCCCGACCCTGACCGAGTCCGGGGTGGACGTCGAGTTCACCAACTGGCGCGGCATCGTCGCTCCTCCGGGGATCTCCGACGAGGACCAGGATCGGCTGGTCGAGCTGTTCACCGCCCTGCAGGGCACCGAGCAGTGGCGCGACGCCCTCGAGCGCAACGGGTGGACCAGGGCGTTCCAGACCGGCGACGAGTTCGGCCAGTTCCTGGCCGACCAGAACGACCAGGTCGCCGCCGTACTCACCGAACTGGGGCTCTGATGACGACGAACACGGAGACGGCCGACCCGGCCGAGGCCCGCCCCCGACGGTCCTGGCGGGACCGTTCCGAGCTCGGGATCTGCGTACTGCTGCTCGTCCTGGGCGTGCTGGTGCTCATCGACGCGATCCGCATCCCGACCGACTTCACCCAACGCGGCCCGGTCGGTCCGAAGGCCGTGCCGATCGTGGTCGGCGTGCTGCTCCTGGTGATCGCCGTGCTGCTGGCCCGGGACGTCCTGCGGGGCGGGCGCGGCGAGTCGGAGACCGGTGAGGACGTGGACCTCGCGGCACCGACCGACTGGCGAACGGTGCTGCTGCTGTCGGCGGCGTTCCTGGCCAACGCGGTCCTGATCGGCGTTCTCGGCTTCCCGATCTCGGCCGCGGTCCTGTTCTGGGGCGCGGCGTACGCGTTGGGCAGCCGGGCCTACGTCCGGGACCCGCTGATCGCGGCCGCGCTCTCGATCGCGACCTACCTGCTGTTCGACGGCCTGCTCGGGGTGCCGCTTCCCGGCGGCCCGCTGATGGGGGTGCTCTGAGTGGACTCGCTGACCCAGCTGATCGACGGTTTCGGTACCGCGCTCACCCCGACCAACCTGCTGCTCGCCGCGATCGGGGTGCTGTTGGGAACCTTCATCGGTGTGCTGCCGGGGATCGGGCCGGCCATGGCGGTGGCGCTGCTGCTGCCGGTCACCTACGGGCTCGAGCCGATCGCGGCCATGATCATGTTCGCCGGGATCTACTACGGCGGCATGTTCGGCGGGTCGACGACCTCGATCCTGCTCAACACGCCCGGGGAGTCCTCATCGGTGGTCACCGCGATCGAGGGCAACCAGATGGCCAAGCGCGGGCGCGGCTCGCAAGCGCTTGCCGCGGCCGCGATCGGCCACTTCGTCGGAGCGATGATCGGCACGACCGCCCTGGTGCTGCTGGCGCCGGTGGTCGCCGGACTGGCCGTCGACCTCGGCGCTCCCGACTACTTCGCGGTGATGATCCTCGCGTTCGTGGCGGTGACCTCGGTGCTCGGCCGCTCCCGGGTCCGCGGTTTCGCCTCGCTGCTGATCGGGCTGACGATCGGCCTGGTGGGGCTGGACGAGATGACCGGGCAGTCCCGGCTCACGTTCGGCTCGCTCCAGCTGGCGGACGGGATCGACGTGGTGATCGTCGCCGTCGGGCTGTTCGCCGTGGGCGAGTCCCTCTGGGTGGCCTCGCGGCTGCGGCACCAGCCGGGCGAGCCGATCCCGGTCGGCCGGCCCTGGCTCGGCAGCGAGGACCTGCGCCGGACCTGGAAGCCCTGGCTGCGCGGGCCGTTGATCGGCTTCCCGTTCGGCGCCATCCCCGCCGGCGGTGCGGAGATCCCGACGTTCCTGTCGTATGCGACCGAGAAGCGGCTGTCCAGGCACCGCGACGAGTTCGGCTCGGGTGCGATCGAGGGCGTGGCCGGACCGGAGTCGACGGCCTCGGCGTCGGCCTCCGGCACGCTGGTCACCATGCTGACCCTCGGTCTGCCGACGACGGCCACGGCCGCGGTGATGCTGGCCGCGTTCCAGCAGTACGGGATCCAGCCTGGGCCGCTGCTGTTCGAGCGGGAGTCGGCGCTGGTGTGGGGTCTGATTGCGAGCCTTTTCGTCGGCACCGTGCTGTTGCTGGTGCTGAACCTGCCGATGGCGCCGGTCTGGTCGAAGCTGCTGCGGATCCCCCGGCCCTACCTCTACGCGGGCATCCTGTTCTTCGCGAGCGTCGGCGCCTACGCCGTCAGCGGGCAGGTCGTCGACCTGCTCGTGCTGTTCGTGATCGGACTGCTCGGCTTCGCGATGCGCCGTTACGGCCTGCCGGTGCTGCCCGCGGTGCTCGGGGTGATCCTCGGTCCGGCCGCCGAGCAGCAGATGCGCCGCGCCCTCCAGCTCAGCGACGGCTCGCTGTCCGGCCTGGTCAACACGGCGTTCTCGGTCACTGTCTACCTGGTCGTGGCCGTCGTGCTGCTCTGGCCGCTGCTGCGGCGGTTCCTGCCCCGCCGAAGGGCGGCGGAACCGGCCGGCGCCTAGAGCCGCAGCAGCGGGAGGTGGGTGGCCAGGTCGGCCCGGTTGCCCGAGGCGGTGACCCGGCCGCGGTCCACCGCCTCAAACCAGGTCACCATGCCGCAGGCGAGCTCGAGCCAGGTGCGGGCGTCGGTCTCCACGACGTTCGGCGGGGTGCCCCGGGTGTGACGCGGCCCGGTCACGCACTGCACGGCGGCGAACGGCGGTACCCGGACCTCGACGCTGCGGCCGGGAGCGTCCTGGGCGAGCGTGCGCAGGCTCAGCCGGACCGCGGCGGCCAGTGCCGAGCGGTCGGGGCGGTCGTCGGCGCCGGCCAGCCATGGGTGGACCGCCTCGAGGGCGGCACGCAGCTGGTGGGGGTCGACGGGCTTCGGGGTCAGGAGGACACCTCGGCGACGATCTCGTGCAGCAGCTCCTCGACGTGGTGGGTGAGCTTGCGGGCGTCCGCCGGCGAGATCGTGGTCCACAGCGAACCGTCCTGGGCCGGCCGGCGGATCTGCACGTACCGACCGTCCTCGGTGTCGAAGAAGGACACCACGCGGTCGGCTCGGCGGCGCCGGCCCAACTTGTCCCTGACCGCGGCGCCGATGTTGCCCATGCCGGTCACGTCCTTGATCATCTCGCTGAGCGCGGTGGCGTCGTCGGCGCGGACGCCCCGGGCGAGCAGGGCCTCGTTGAAGGCCTCGCGGCTGCCGCCGCCGGCGTTGGCCGCCGCCTCGAACTCGGCGGTCGGCAGGGTGACCGACCGACCGGGGCCGGCCGGCTGGCTGGTCAGCGCGAGCAGTGCGGCGCCGGCGAGACCGGTCGCGGACGCCCGGCGCAGGGTGACCTGCCCGTCGGACAGCTCGGCCACCGCCGCCGAGTCGCCGACCGCCGCGGCCAGCGCGCGGACGTTGCGCCCGGCGAAGGCACGCACGTCCACCTCGCGCTCCGGCTTCGCCAGCAGACGCAGGATGTCCTCGATCTCCGGGTGGGTGTCGACCGGCCGGCCCAGCCCGCGCTGCTCGAGAGCCGTCCAGGCGCCCTCCTCGAGCCGCGCGCGCTCCTCGAACGTCTTGCCCGGCGACGGCACCTTGACCACGAGCGGGATCTGCCCCAGCCCCAGGTGCTCCCACAGCACGTCGAACTCGAGCGCGGAGATGGCGATAGGTTCCGTTTCCCGCTCACCGATAGGAAAAGTGCTGGTCACGACCGACAACCTTACCTGGAAGGACACGGAGCGGGCGCGTGGGAAAGTGCGCCCGCTCCGTCTGTCGTTCCGCCTCGGCCTACTGTTGCGGCCTACTCGCCGATCACCGTGGGGGCGACCCTGAGATCGTCGCCGCCGAACACGTCGTCGGCCTCCATCAGGTAGTCCGCGGCGAAGTGCTCCTCGTCCTCCTCGCCCTCGGCACGCCGGCCACCCGCGCCGACCGCCCCGGCGCCGCCGCGACCACCGGTCGCGTTCGCCGCGGTGCCCGCGCCAGGCCCGGTGCGCACGACGCCGTTCTCGGTCGCCACGCCGGCCAGCCCACCGCGGCCGAGCTGCGCGGCCGAGCGCGAGCCTTCCGGGTCGGGTG
>NZ_MSIE01000138.1 GCF_001921205.1 Actinophytocola xanthii
GCCACACCCTACAACTGCCAACGAACTACCGACTCAGGACACTAGGTCCGCACGGCCCCCACTACCGCCCACCGGTCGGAGCGAGCGCGGACGAGCACCGTGGCCAGCCGCAGCAGCATGAACGCGGTCAGCCCGGTCCAGATGCCGACCAGGCCCCAGTCGAAGGCGAACGAGGCCCAGACCATCGGCAGGAAACCGGCCGCTGCCGAGCCGATCGTCGCCGTGCGCAGGAACGCCGCGTCGCCCGCCCCGAGCAGCACGCCGTCCAGGGCGAAGACCACGCCCGCGACCGGTTGCAGCGCCACGAAGAACCACCACGCGTGCGGGATCTCGGCGAGCACCGCGCCGTCGGAGGTGAACACCGCCGGCAGCGGCTTGGACAGGGCCGCGAACACCACCCCCAGCCCGATGCCGAAGACCAGGCCGTACCCGGTGATCCGCCAGGCCAGCGCCCGGGCACGGGGTCCGTCGGCAGCGCCGAGCGCCTGCCCGACCAGCTGCTGCGCGGCGATCGCGAGCGAGTCGAGCACCAGCGCCAGGAACATCCACAGCTGCAGCACGATCTGGTGCGCGCCGACGGCGCCGACCGAGGTGTGCGCGGCGACCGTGGTGGCCGAGACGAAACAGGCCTGGAAGGCGAGGCTGCGCAGCACCAGGTCGCGACCGAGCGTGAGCTGGGCACGCATCTTCGCCGGGGCCGGGCGCAGCGACACCTCCTCGGTCACCAGCGCCCGGACGAACAGCGACGCGGAGATCAGCTGCGCGGCGACGTTCGCCACCGCGGAGCCCTCGAGCCCCCAGCCGGCCCAGTAGACCAGTGCCGGGCAGAGCGCGGCCGACAGGCCGTTGCCGAACAGCACGTAGTACAGCGGCCGCCGGGTGTCCTGGACGCCGCGCATCCAGCCGTTGCCGGCCATGGTGACCAGGATGAACGGGATGCCGAACAGGGCGATCCGCAGCCAGGACACCGCGGCGTCGGCGACCTCGCCCGGCCCGGCGAGCAGCCGGGCGACCGGCGCGGCGAGCAGCTGCCCCAGGCCGACCAGCAGCAGCCCCACCACGACCGCGAGCCAGGTTGCCTGCACGCCCTCCGCAACCGCCTCCTCGCGCCGGCCCGCTCCGTGCAGGCGCGCGGCCCGGGCGGTGGTGCCGTAGGACAGGAACGTCAGCTGGGTGGACACCTGGGCGAGCACGATCGCGGCGACGGAGAGCCCGCCGAGCGGAACCGCGCCCAGGTGTCCGACGACCGCCGTGTCGACGAGCAGGTAGAGCGGTTCGGCGGCGAGCACACCCAACGCCGGCACCGCGAGCCCGAGGACCTGCCGCAACGACGACCGTTCCTGCACTGCCCCTCCCGGTAAGGTGCGGAAGTGAGTTTCGGCCCTGACGATAGCCGTAAGGACCGCATATGGACAACGCCGATTACACCGACGTGGCGCTCCGACTGGCGAACGCCGCCCTGACCGACGTCCCGGCGCTGCGCGCCGCACTGCACGACGAGCCCTGGTGGTCCGACCGAGCATCCGAAGCCGATGTCGCGGCCCTCGCGCCCGTCGCCGCGGGCCTGCGGCGTGCCCTGGACCGAGCCGTCGCCGGAGATGCCGAGGGCGTGCTGGCCGAGGTGAACGTGCTGCTCGCGGCGCATCCTCCCCGACCGCGGCTCTCCGCCGGGCACGGCAGCACCCCGACCGGACAGTCGCCGAACTGGCACGTGCACGTGGCCTCGGTGAACGACCCGCCGGCGACCGAGGTGGCCGCGGCGGCCGCCTGGGGTATGGCGCACGGGATCGTGCGGCACGGGCTCACCCGCTGGGGCCGCTGCGCCGCCGACGGGTGCGGGAACTACTACCTGGACACCTCGACCAACCGCGCCAAGCGGTTCTGCTCACCCCGCTGCGCGAACCGGGTACACGTCGCCGCCTTCCGATCCCGACGCCGGTAGCGGTCGCGGACAGCGGACCGCCGCCGGACGCACGAGGCGTCCGGCGGCGGTCCGGGGTGTCGAAGGTAGGTCAGTCGGGCAGGCGGTCGCCGGTCTCCGCGTCGAACAGGTGCACCGCACCCGTCTGCGGGACGATGCCGACCTTCTCGCCGCGCTGGAACGCCGACATTCCGGGCGCCCGCACGGTGATCGTGTGCGGCGCCTCGGCGACGTCCACGTCCGCGGCGTCGGCCGCGGCGAGCTCGGCGCTGGTGGAGCAGTACAGGAACTGGTCGCTGCCCAGCTCCTCCACCACCTCGACCATGGCGCTGATGCCCTCACCCGCCGGCTTGAGCGTCCAGCCCTCGGGCCGCACGCCCACCACGACCTTCGAGCTGGTCAGGGCCTCGCGCTGGGCGGGGGTGAGCTGGATCGGCTGACCGCCGATCACCGCACTCTCGCCTTCGACCGTCGCCGGGATGAGGTTCATCGCGGGCGAGCCGATGAAGCCGGCGACGAACAGGTTCTTGGGCTTGCCGAACAGGTTGATCGGCGTGTCGCACTGCTGGAGCAGCCCGTCCTTGAGCACGGCCACCCGGTCGCCCATGGTCATGGCCTCGACCTGGTCGTGCGTGACGTAGATCGTCGTGACGCCGAGGCGGCGCTGCAGCGAGGCGATCTGGGTCCGGGTCTGCACACGCAGCTTGGCGTCCAGGTTGGACAGCGGCTCGTCCATGCAGAACACCTGCGGGCGGCGCACGATCGCGCGGCCCATGGCGACGCGCTGGCGCTGGCCACCGGAGAGCTTGGCCGGCTTGCGCTCCAGGTACGGCTCGAGGTCGAGCAGCTTGGCGGCCTCGCGCACGCGCTCGGCACGCTCGGCCTTCGGCACCTTCTTGATCTTGAGGTGGAACGCGATGTTGTCCGCCACCGTCATGTGCGGGTACAGCGCGTAGTTCTGGAACACCATGGCGATGTCCCGGTCCTTCGGCGGAAGGTTGGTGACGTCGCGGTCACCGATGCGCACCGCGCCCTCGTCCACGCCCTCGAGTCCGGCGAGCATCCGCAGGGTCGTCGACTTGCCGCAGCCGGACGGGCCGACGAGCACCAGGAACTCTCCGTCGGCTACCTCGAGATCCAGCTGGTCGACCGCTGGGCGGTCGTTGCCCGCGTAGTAACGGCTGGCGCCGTCGAAGGTCACTGTGGCCATGGTTTACCTTTCGTTCCGCCGATCGGAGACCGCACCCCGTTGTCGGCCCGGCACAAAACCGGCGCGCGAGCACAATCTAGAGCAACAAACACGTGAACACCACGATTCAGAATCACGACTTCACTTCACTCCGCCCGCGGTGAGCCCGGAGACGAGGTGCTTCTCGATCAACGCGAACAGCGCGACGACCGGCAGGATGCCGATGATCGAGACGGCGAAGACGTACTGCCAGGCGGACTCGTACTGGCCGATGAACCGGGTCAACGCCACCGTGAGTGGCTGGTTGGTGTCGGTGGGCAGCAGGATCAGGCTCGCCGCGAACTCGTTCCAGCACGCGATGAACGTGAAGATCACGGCGGTGACGATGCCCGGCCAGACCAGCGGCAGCATGATCTGGCGCAGCGACTGGCTCCTGGAGCACCCGTCCAGCCAGGCCGCCTCCTCGATCTCCTTCGGCACCGACGCGAAGAAGCTGTGCATGATCCAGACCGCGAACGAGAGGTTGAACGCGGCGTTCACCAGGATCATCGCGAGCCAGGTGTCGTTGATCTCCAACGTGACGAACTCGCGGAACAGGCCCGAGGCCAGCACGGTCGGCTGCAGCATCTGGGTGACCAGCACCAGCAGCATGAACGGCAGCTTGAGCCGGAAGTTGTGCCGTGCGGTGTAGTACGCGGCCGGCAGGGCGGCGAGAAGCGCCAACGCTGTGCCGCCCAACGAGATGACCACCGTGGAGAGCAGGTTCGCCGGCAGCGGCGTCTCCGGCGTGTCCCACATCGTCAGGAAGTTGCCGGGCTCCCAGTTCTCCGGGAGGTAGGTCGGCGGCACCCGCAGAATCTCCGGCCGCGTCTTGAACGCGCCGACCAGCATGATCACGTACGGGGCGAGGAACACGGTCGCGACGACGGCGCCGACGACGGTGAGCCCCCACCGCCTGCGCTCGTGCACCGGCGGCCGGTCGACGCCGCCGCCCACGGCGGTGACGGTGGGCGGGCGGTCGATGACGGTACTCACGGGTCAGTCCTCCCGCATCGGGCGCACGACGCGCAGGTAGACGCCGATGACCACGACCACGACGATGAAGTTGAGCACCGACAGGGCGCTCGCGGTGTCGATCTGCCGGTCGTTCTGAATGATCTTGAACATCAGCGAGGTCGTCGTGTCCGCGTCGTAGCCCGGGATGGCGCCGGTCATCGTCTTGAGGATCGGCAGCGAGTTGAACACGTTGATGACGTTGATGATCGTGGCCACGGCGAGCGCACCGCGCAGCATCGGGAAGACAACCCGCCAGTAGGTCTGCACCCGGCTCGCGCCGTCGATCTGGGCCGCCTCGAGCACGTCGTGCGGGACGGTCTGCAGGCCGGCGAGGAACACGAACGTGGTGAACGGGACCGACACGAACACCGCGACGGCCATCGCGGACAGGAACCCGGGCAGCGCGTTCTTGAGGAACCCGTAGGGCGTGTCGAGGATCCCGACGTCGACCAGGAACTGGTTGATGATGCCGTAGAAGGGGTCCAGGCCGTAGACGAACACGGTCGAGGTCATCACGACCGACGCCGCCCAGGGCACGATGATCACCAGACGCAGGATCTTGCGACCGGGGAACCGCTTGTTCAGGAACTGCGCGAGCACCAGGCCGAGCCCGACGCTGAGCGCGACCACACCGACCACCCACAGCGCGGTGTTGGACAGCACGCGGGAGAGGTGGTCGAGCTCGAGCACGCGCTCGTAGTTCTCCAGGCCGGCCCAGCCGCGGTCGGTGCCGAACCGGGTCAGGTCCCGGAACGACGTGTAGATCATGTATCCGATCGGGAAGACGACCACCCCGCCGATCAGGATCAGCGCCGGTGCGAGCCAGGGCAGCGCCTGCAGGGTCGTCTGTCGCCGGACCCGCCGTTTCAGCGACCTGGTGGCGGTGCTCGGAGCTGTCACGCCTGGTCCCTCCTGTCCTGGCGACCGGTCCCGGGTTCACCCGCGGCGTGCGGATGAACCCGGGACGACGGCCACGTGGGAGCGTCAGCTGGTCTCTTCGGCCTTCGCCTGGATCTGGGCCAGCACCTCGTCCACCGGCTTGGTCTGGATCTGGCCGACCAGCGACTTGAACGCGCCGGAGGTCTCCGCCCAGGCCGGGTTGGTGGCCGGGTAGAACTTCGCGTCGGGCAGCGACTCGAGGAACGTCTTCAGCTCCGGCTTGGCCGCGGCCGCCTCGGCACCGGACTTGGTGGCCGGGATGAAGCCCTCGTTGTCGTTGAACGTGACGTAGTTGTCCTTCTGGTAGAAGAAGTCCAGGAACTTGGCGATGGCCTCCTGCTTCTCCTCACCCTTGTCGAACCCGACGAAGTAGTCGGCGACACCCAGCGTCGAGGGTGAGCCGTCCTTGGTCGGCGACGGCGCGATCTCCCAGTTCAGCTGCGGGTTCTTCTCGTTGATCTGGCCGACGATCGGCGGCAGGCCCTGGATCATGCCGATCTTGCCCTGGATGAACACGTCGAGCAGCGGCGTGCGGTCGGTCGCGCCGGGGTCGGGCTGGGTGACCCGCTGGTCGATCATCTGCTTCATGAACGTGAGGGCTTCCTTGGCCTCCGGGGTGTCGATGGTCATCTTGCCGTCGGCCTCCCAGCTGGCCCCGGCCCCGTAGGCGAAGATCGACGTCTCGGCCTGCGCCTCCTCGCTGCCCAGCGGCATGCCGTAGCCGTAGACGCCCCCGCCCAGCGCGGAGATCTTCTTGGCCGCGGCCAGCAGCTCGTCCCAGGTCTTCGGCGGGGCGGTCACGCCGGCCCGGTCGAACAGGTCCTTGTTGTAGAACAGCGCCCGGGTCGAGGCCACGGTCGGCAGGCCGTAGGCGACGCCGTCGATCTTCGCGCTGTCGATGAAGGAGGGCTCGATGTCCTCGAGCGTCTCCGGCGAGACGATCTCCTCCGCCTTGTAGAGCAGGTCCTCCGCGCCGTAGGCCGGACCGGCGGCGTCGAGCTCGAGGATGTCCGGCGCCTTGTTGTTCTGGATCTTGGTGTCGAGCACGGTGTAGATGTCGTCCCAGCTCTGGGTCTCGAGCTTGACGGTGATGCCGTCGTTCTCCGCCTCGAACTTCTCGACCAGGTCCTCCCAGTAGGGCTTGGTCTTGTCACCGTAGATCGGGACGAGCAGCTCGAGCTCGGTGCTGCCGCCGTCGCCACTGCCCGAGTCGCTACCGCAGCCAGCGAGCCCGAGCGTCGCCGCGGTCGCGACCGCGACTGCCTTGATGACGCGCCTCAACTTGTCCTCCGTTTCCGCCCGGCCGGTCCGCCTGGCTCGTCGCCGCCGGCTCACCGGCCCGCACGGCGATTGGTTTATACCACCTGTTCGCCTCGGTGCCGCCTACCGTTCTCAACCCGATGCCAGCAGAACCGGAACCCGCAGCGCCTCGCGGAGCCGGTCGACCACCTCGTCGAGCTCGCCGTGGGCGGTGAAGCCGGCGGCCAGCCGGTGCCCGCCACCGCCGAAGCGCAGAGCCGCCGCGCGGACGTCCACCGCGCCCTCGGCCCGCAGCGACCCGGTCCAGGTGCCGGGCCCTTTCTGCTTCAGCACGGCGGCGACCTCCGCCTCGGCGGTGGTCCGCAGGACGTCCACCACCGACTCGACCTCCTCGACCCGGACGCCGGCCTGGTCGGTGAGCAGGACCGCGGTGTGCACGAGCCCTCGGCCGCCGACCGCCTCCGGCTCGAGCACGGCGCGACCGAGCACCGCTGCGAGCATCCGCAGGAAGGCGAACGGATGGCTGCCGAACAGCTGGCGCGCTGTGCGCTCCGGGTCGGCACCCGCCGCCAGCAGCCGGGCCGCCAGCTCGTGGGTCGCCGGCCGGGCCCGGCGGAAGGAGCTGGTGTCGGTGACCAGGCCCGCGTAGAGGCAGTGGGCGAGGTCGGCGTCCAGGGGGACACCGAGCTCCTCGAGCAGCAGCGCGGCGAGCACGGTCGTGGCCTCGGCCGTCTCGTCGACGACGTGGTGGGTGCCGAATCGGGTGTTGCTGGCGTGGTGGTCGACGACCAGCACCGCTCCCCCGGCGGCCACCGTGGCCTCGACCCGGTCGGCGAGCTGCCCGAGCCGGTCGAGGCTCGCGACGTCGCAGGCGACCAGCAGCGCGGCCGAGGGCGGCACCTCGAGTGCCGGCACCACGAGACCGGCCACGTCCAGCCAGCGCAGCGACTCCGGTGTCTCCTCGGGCGAGCCGAACGAGACCCGCACGCGTGCCCCGCGCCGGTGCAGGGCGAGCCCCAGGGCCAGGGCGCTGCCCAACGCGTCCGCGTCGGGGGTGACGTGGGCGAGCAGCGTCACGTCCGTCGCGGTGCGCAACAGGGCGGTGGCGTCCCCAAGATCCGTGCCTGGCACCCGGACAGCCTCACGCAACCTGCCGGCCGCGTCCAGTGCACGCGCGGGAGATGGTTGTCGAGTTGAGATCTCGGCGACGCCGCGAACCGCGAGCGGTACGCCAGGCCGAGCGCTGTGTCGGCGCTGTGTCACTCAGGGGCGCTGTCACTCAGGAGCGCTGTCACTCAGGAGCGCTGTCACTCAGGAGCGCTGTCACTCAGGAGCGCTGTC
>NZ_MSIE01000139.1 GCF_001921205.1 Actinophytocola xanthii
CGAGATGCTGGCCGACGAACCTGAGCGCCCTCGGGAGCACCTTGCGCCAGTAGGTCGCGTCGTGGCCACCCGGCTCGATCTCCGCGATCGGCGGTCTGAGCTTCTCGGCCAGGTCCCGGGCGCCGTCGACGAACGGGTCGGACTCGCCGCACCAGAGGCCGACCGGCACGCCCGTGTACGCGGGCACGTTCTGCAGCGGGTCGGTGTCGCGCCACCGCTGCTCGTTCGCGAACGCGTCCCGGTTGGCCGCCTCCGACCAGCTGAGGAACAACGCCGGGCTGATCGCCGCGGCAACCGGCTTGTTGGGGTTGGCCGCGTAGTTCAGCGCGCCGTAGCCACCCATCGAGATGCCGAGCACCGCGAACGGGTTGGTCGCGAGACCGCGCTCGCCGAGCCACTTCGGCATGTCGTCGGTGAGCATCAGCTGCGGGTCGTCCTCGGGCTGCCTGGCTACCCAGTACGAGTCACCGCCGTCCACGGCCACCACGGCGAACGGGGAGCCACCCTGGGAGTTGACGAGCGAGCTCAGCATGTCGGGCAGGCCCAGGTCCAGGAACATCCGCGCGTTCTCCCCCCGGCCGTGCAGCGCCAGGCAGACCGGCAGGTCCGGCTCCGCCCCCTCGGGGCGGATGACGATGAGCTCGATCTCGGTCCGGCGGGCCATCGACCGGACGCGTTCGATCGTCACCGGCCTCGGCAGGGCCGACGCGCTCGCCGCCGACAACGTGCCGGAGGCGGAGCTGGATCGGACCGTTCGGGCGGGATCGTCGGCTTGCTCCGAGGCGCAGCCCGCGGCCGCGAGGCCCAGGCCGACGGCCCCGAGCAGGACGTCCCGCCGCGAACGGCGAAGGTCGCCTGCAGCCACGTCTCACCCCAGGTGTGGTCGATCGGTCGAGAGGGCCCCGAGACTAGCGAACGGGCACCCTTTATGGGACCGAGACCGAAACTTTCCCAAATTCTTTGACAGGTACCTGTCAACCTGCCAGGGTGACCGCATGACCGCCCTGACCGAGCGCGGCCTGGAGTTCTCCCAGCTGCTGGTCGAGGTCTTCCGGGTGAACGGCCTGCTCCTGGCCGCCGGAGACCGTCTGGCCCGTCCCGCCGAGCTGACCAGCGCACGCTGGCAGGTGCTCGGCGTCGTCGACCACGAACCCGCGACGGCGGCACAGGTCGCCCGGATCATGGGGCTGACCAGGCAGAGCGTGCAGCAGACCGCGAACGCCCTGGCCAAGGACCGGATGATCGAGTTCCTGGACAACCCGCGCGACCGGCGGGCGCGCCTGATCGCGCTCACCGACCGCGGCCGGACCGCACTGCGCCAGGTGGAGCTGCGCCAGGCGGCATGGGCGAACCAGGTCGCCGACCGCCTCTCGGTCGCCGACCTGCGTGCCGCCACCGGAACCCTGCACGACCTCGGCGACCTGCTGGCAGTGCCGCCACCCCGGAACTAACCCTGTTGGTGGGCTTGGGCTGTCATGGTGCGGGTCATGCACGTACTTGTGGCTGGGGTGACGGTTGCGGAGGTGGAGGCGTTATTCAGTCCTCTTACTCCTCGTCGTCGGGGCGGGGAGCGCGGTAAGGGTCGGGTTCGCCGGCGGGCTGGGCGCCGCCCGCGAGGCGGGCGACCTCGGCGTCGGCCGCCTGGGCGCGGGCCAGCAGCTCGTCGATGTGCTTCGCGTCCTCGGGGACGGTGTCCGCGACGAAGGTGAGCGTCGGGGTGAAGCGAACGCCGGTGCCGGCGCCGACCCGGGAGCGCAGCACGCCCTTGGCCGACTCGAGGGCGGCCGCGGCGCCCTGGGTGTCCGGTTCGGCGTCGAGCTTGTCGCCGAGCACGGTGTAGTACAGAGTCGCGTCGTGCAGGTCCGCCGTCACCTTGGCGTCGGTGATCGTCACCCGCGCCAGGCGGGGGTCCTTCACCTCGTGCTCCAACGCGGACGCGACGATCTGCGCGATCCGCTTGGCGAGCTTGCGGGCGCGTGGTGCGTCAGCCACGACGATCCTTTCTCCGAAACTCTGGTGTGAGGTCAGTCGTCCTCGGGGCCGAGCCAGCGGCGGCGGGCCGAGATCAGGTCCAGCTCCGGACGACCGGCGACCAGCCGCTCGCACGCGTCCAGCACCTCCCGGACGTGCCCGGCGTCGGCCGCGACAGCGGCTACCCCGATCAGCGACCGGCGATGCTTGTCCAGGTGACCGGCCTCGGCAACGGTCACCTCGAACCGGCGGCGCAGCTCGGCGATCACCGGGCGCACCGCGGAGCGTTTCTCCTTCAAGGAGCGGATGTCACCGAGCAGGATGTCCAGCTCGAGAGCCCCCACGTACAACGGGCATCACTTTCCACGAATAAGCGCGGTTGCCGCGCCCCGACCCCGGGGCGCGGCAACCGACCTGATGACTCACTCGCGCGGCTTCTCGCGCAGTTCGTAGGTCTCGATGATGTCGTCGATCCTGAGATCACCGTACGAACCGAGCGTCAGACCGCACTCGAAGCCCTCGCGGACCTCGACCGCGTCGTCCTTGAACCGCCGCAGCGAACTGACCGGCAGGCTGTCGTGGACGACCACGCCGTCGCGGATCAGCCTGGCCTTGGCGTTGCGCCGGATCTCGCCGGAGAGCACCATGCAGCCCGCGATCGTGCCGACCTTGGAGGACTTGAACACCTCGCGCACCTCGGCGCGCCCGAGCTCGACCTCTTCGTAGACCGGCTTGAGCATGCCCTTGAGGGCCTGCTCGATCTCGTCGATCGCCTGGTAGATGACCGAGTAGTAGCGGACGTCGATGCCCTCGCGGTTGGCCTGCTCGGTGACCTTGCCCTCGGCGCGGACGTTGAACCCGAGGATGATCGCCTCGGACGCGATCGCCAGGTCCACGTTGGCCTTGGTGATGCCACCGACACCGCGGTCGATCACCCGCAGCTCGACCTCCTCGCCCACGTCGATCTTCGTGAGCGCGTCCTCCAGTGCCTCGACGGTACCGGAGTTGTCGCCCTTGATGATCAGGTTGAGCTGGCTGGTCTCCTTGAGCGCGGAGTCCAGGTCCTCGAGGCTGATCCGCTTGCGCCGCTGGGCGTTGGCCGCGTTGCGCATGCGGGCCGCCCGGCGTTCGGCGATCTGCCTGGCCGTGCGGTCCTCCTCGACGACCAGGAACGTGTCGCCCGCGCCCGGGACCGAGGTGAACCCGATGACCTGCACCGGCCGCGACGGGAACGCCTCGATGACGTCCTCGTTGAACTCGTCGACCATCCGGCGCACACGACCGTAGGCGTCGCCGGCGACGATCGAGTCGCCGACCCGCAGCGTGCCGCGCTGGACCAGCACCGTGGCGACCGGGCCGCGACCGCGGTCCAGGTGCGCCTCGATGGCCACGCCCTGCGCCTCCATCTCCGGGTTGGCCCGCAGGTCGAGCGCCGCGTCCGCGGTGAGCACGACCGCCTCGAGCAGCCCGTCGATGTTGATGGCCTGCCGCGCCGAGATGTCGACGAACATGGTGTCGCCGCCGTACTCCTCGGCGACCAGCCCGTACTCGGTCAGCTGCTGGCGCACCTTCTGCGGGTTCGCGCCCTCCTTGTCGATCTTGTTCACCGCCACCACGATCGGCAGGCCGGCGGCCTGCGCGTGGTTGATGGCCTCCACCGTCTGCGGCATGACGCCGTCGTCGGCGGCGACCACGATGATCGCGATGTCCGTGGAGTTCGCACCACGGGCACGCATGGCGGTGAACGCCTCGTGACCCGGGGTGTCGATGAAGGTGATCAGCCGCCCGTTGCCGTCGACCTCGACCGCGACCTGGTAGGCACCGATGTGCTGCGTGATGCCACCGGCCTCGCCCTCGTGCACGGTCGTCTTGCGGATGGTGTCGAGCAGTCGGGTCTTACCGTGGTCGACGTGACCCATGACGGTCACAACCGGCGGCCTGGCCTGGAGCTCCTCCTCGCCACCGGCGTCCTCGCCGTAGGAGATGTCGAAGGAGTCCAGCAGCTCGCGGTCCTCCTCCTCCGGGCTGACCACCTGCACCCGGTAGTTCATCTCGGTGCCGAGCAGCTCGAGCACGTCGTCGGAGACCGACTGGGTCGCCGTGACCATCTCGCCGAGGTGGAACAGCACCTGCACCAGCGAGGCCGGGTTGGCGTTGATCTTCTCCGCGAAGTCGGTCAGCGAGGCACCGCGCGGCAGCCGGATCGACTCCCCGTTGCCCTTGGGCAGGCGAACACCGCCGACGCTGGGCGCCTGCATGTTCTCCATGTACTCCTGGCGCTTCTGCCGCTTCGACTTGCGACCGCGCCGCGAGGGGCCGCCGGGCCGGCCGAAGGCACCCGCGGCACCGCCGCGACCACCACCGGCACCGGGACGGCCACCGCCGCCACCGCCGCGGAAGCCACCGCCGGCCGGGGCACCGCCACCGCCGCCGCCACCGGGACCACCGCGGTAGCCACCGCCACCGCCACCG
>NZ_MSIE01000014.1 GCF_001921205.1 Actinophytocola xanthii
GCCGCCGCCGCTCCGGCCGGTGGCGACCCCACCGGCGGCATGGACTTCTGATCCAGCCGGCTGGTTAGTCGACAGCGAGACCCGTGGGCCCGGACACCGTGTGGTGTCCGGGCCCTCGGCCGTTCGTGGGACCTGTCCTCAACCCGCGCCGAGCAGGATGAACGGGCGGCGCAGAGGGTCGGTCGCGGTCGCCTCGGCCAGGGCGCGGGCCGGCGTGATGCCGGAGGCGAGGCGCCGGTGGTAGTCGGTCATGGCCTCGGCCAGGTCCGAGCTGAGCGTGGAGAGCAGCCGGTGGTAGTCGGTCATGGTGCGGGCTGCGGAGCGGTGGCCGACGCGGTTGACCGCGGCGACGACGGTGCGTGAGCCGCTGGCGAGCATGGCGCCGGCGAAGCCGAGGGGTTCGTCGCCGGGGCGGATGTGGGACAGGGCGAGCTCGCAGGCGGCGAGCACGATGTGCTCGGGTGGGCGGTGCAGTCGGGCGACCTCGTGGGCGAGCAGGCCGCCGTCGACCAGCTCGAGTCGGGAGAACATGGCGTTGTTGGGTTCGTGGGTGCCGTGGGCGGCGATGTGGACGAGCTTGGCGCCGTCCATGGCCGCCAGCACCGCGCCGGTGGTGGCGCGTTCGCCCTCGAGGATGATCGCGTCGGGGTAGACCGTGCGCAGGTGCTCCAGCTCGGAGACCGACTCGGGCAGGTCGGGCCCGCAGACCAGGACCACCTTGCCGCCGGTGCGGTGGGTGTCGGCGGCGCTGATCCAGGCGGTGGCCGAGGGCGCGACCGAGACCGCGCGGCCGCGCAGGGCCGGGAGCGACTCCCAGGGCACCGAGTACAGCCCGCCGAAGGGCACGATCACCAGCTCGCGGCCCTCGATCAGCTCCTGGGGGATGCCGTTCGGGCCGAACAGGTACTCGTCGAGCTTCATGATCCGGTTCGCCGCGGACCGGGAGACGGCGTTGACCAGCGGTTCGATCAGGTCGTCCGGGGCCAGCGCGTCCAGGTCGGCATGCAGCTGCCTGGCCACCTCGAGCACCCTCTCCTGCGACCCGAGCCGGAACAGGTGGGTCCGCCCGCCGCTGACCACGACCGCGGCCAGCTCGTCGCCCGGCCCGGCGAAGCTGATCATGGCCCGGTCGTCGAGGCGGGCCACGACCTCGTCCGGCGGGCAGACCGGCCGCGGCTTGCCCCAGTGGCTGGTGTGCCAGCCCAGCCGGCTCACCTCCCGCTGCAGGACCGTCGAGCGGCGTTCCAGGTGGGCCGTGGGTCGGCGTTCCAGTCGCGCCTGCTGCATAGTGCGCAGCACCGTGCGCAGCTCGGCGACCGCGTCCGCGAGCTCCGGGTCCTCGATCGCCGGCTGTGGCTCGTAGCGGTAGACCTGGGCCCGGGTCTTCTCCTGCCAGCTGAGCACGCGACGCGCGTCGGCCTCGGTCCTGGCGTCGGCGAGCACGACGTTCACCGCGAGGCGGGCCAGCTCCAGGCCGTGCACGGCGGTGCCGCACACCAGGTCCAGCCCACCCATCCGGTCCCGCGCGGTGCCGAGCTCGTCCAGCCCTGCCTTCGCCTGGGCCAGCGCGCGGCGGGTCTGCCCCCGTGCCAGCGCCACCTCCGCCCGGCACAGCCGCAGCAGCATCTTGTGGTCGATCGGGCTCAGCTTGCGCGGGGGTGGTACCCGCTCCAGGAAGGCCTCCGCGGTGTCGATCTCGCCGCGGCGCAGCGCCAGCCGCACCGCCAACATCCGCGCCATAGCCGACTCGTCGGGCAGCCCGACCTCGGCCAGCCGTTCGGCGAGCTGCTCGGCCTTGGCGTAGGAGGACCTGCGCGGCCGGCCGTTGAGCGCCAGGTCGACCTCCGCGCGCATTCTGGTCAGCGCGGCGACCTCGGCCCAGGCTTCGTTGCCGCGCTTGAGGAACCGGCGGTGGGCCGACCCGGCGAGCTGGCGGGCGAGCTCCCGGTCGTCCTGCAGCAACGCCACCGCGGCCCGCGCCACCTCCGCCTCGGCCAGGTCCTGACCGTTGCGGTGCTCCCGCAGGACGGGCAACGCCTCGTCGAGGTGACGGGCCGCGTCGTCCAGGACGCCCGCCGACAGCAGCGCCCGGGCCTGGTCGATCTGGGTGCGCGGCACCAGCGCCGGCGCGATCAGCCGGAAGGACTGCTCGGCCTGCTCGTGGTGGACCAACGCACCCGGGATGTCCCCGACCAGCTGCGCGATCTCGCCCAGGTTGCCCAGGGCCTTGCCCTGGATCGTCGGCAGGTCGTGCTCGACCGCCAGCTCCAGACAGCGCTTCTGGTCCCGCTCCGCCGGCCCCGGCCTCCCCAGCTCGGCGTAGCCGAACCCGCGGTTCATGTACGCGACAGCGAGCAGCTCCGGATTCCCCGCCGGCGTCCCCTCCGCCTCCTCGAGCAACGGGATCGCCCGGTCGAACAACGCCAACGCATCGACCGTCCGCCGGGCACGCAACAGGATCACCCCGTGCTGGTGGTCCACCAACCCCTGCAACGCCGACCGCAACGGCCCCTCCGGCAGACCCGCCACGAGGTCGCTCGCCGTGCCCAGGTGCATCAGCCCGTCGGCCACGGACCCGGTCTCGGCCTCGCAGAACGCCAACGTCGCCAGCACCCGGGCTCGGATGGCGGCGACGTCGGGGTGGCCGGAGGTGACCGGCAGCGAGCGGAGCGCCAGCCGAAGGAGCTTGATCGCCTCCGGCGAGCGCCCCGCCTGCGCCTCGTCGACCGCCTTCTTGCGCAGCGCACCGGCGGCCTCGATGCTCTCCTCGAGAGCGGCCGCGCGCCTCGCGGCCTCCGGAGTGGATTCCGGAGTCACGGCGGAGGAACGGCGCGAACGGGACACGGTACTAATGTCAGCACATCATGCCGCTCGCGCCCTACCCGCCTCGGTGTATTGCACCTAGTTCTTCGCGGTGACCGGCTCGGCCTCGGAGTCGCCCTCGGGGGCACTCCCCGTGCCGACGTGGCCATCGGGGATGCTGCCGGTGCCGACGTGCCCGTTGGGCGTGCTGCCGGTGCCGCCTTCGGGTGCGCTGCCGGTTCCGACGTGCCCGTTCGGGGTGCTGCCGGTGCCGCCCTCGGGGATGCTGCCGGTACCGACGTGGCCCTCGGGGATGCTGCCCGTTCCAACGTGTCCGTTCGGGGTGGCGCCGGTGCCGCCCTCGGGTGCGCTGCCCGTCCCCACGTGTCCGTCCGGTGTGCTGCCCGCACCACCCTCGGGTGCGCTCCCGGTGCCCACGTGGCCCTCGGGTGCGCTACCCGTGCCCACATGGCCGTCGTCGCCACCCGGGGGCGGGACCTCTGGGTCGAAGGTGGGCTTGGTGATCGAGTCAGTCATGACTACTCCCCTCAGCAGAACTGGGCAACTCACCTACACAAGAGGCGGGCGCTCACAGTGAGATACAAACTATCTGCCGAATGGGTCGTAGAAGACTCCGATCGGATTACAAATCCACGGTAGGAGTCACCACGGTCCGTGACTGCTCCGCATTCATGCGCACCAGGAGCTGGGTCGTTCCGCGCGGCACCTCGGTCAGCACGAATCGCCCGCCCTCATCGGCTGTGGTCGCCGTCGAGCCGTGGTCGGCCACGCGGACCTCGACGCCGTGCGCCCCGGCCGGCACGAGCCAGCCGTCGATGCGTTGGCGCTCCCCCGTCCGGGTTACGTTGACCATGACGGTCAGGTCGCCCACGAAGAACGTGATGGTTCCCGGCAGTCCCCCGCGCACCCCGGCCAGCATGTTCGTGTTCGCCCACTGCGCGACCTCGATCTCGATGTCCTCGATCGAGTCGATCGCCACCGCGAACTGGGCTCGTTCCACCAGACCGGGCGGCATGGGGTCGAGTACGTTGACCAACCGAGCCACCTCGGACATCAGCTCGTCGTCAGACTGGTGCGTTCTCATGATCCACTGTCCCCGTGGTAAAGGGTGCGCAGCGTGTTCAGGCAGCGCCCTCTGGTTGGTCCGATACTGCCGTGTGGCATGTGCAGCGCCTCGGCGACCGCTCGGTACTCCGCGCGCCCGGCGAGCACCGTGAGGCGCAGCAGTTCCTGGCACCGTTGCGTCAGCTGGTGGAACGCCGCCCACAGCTGGCGGTCCCGCTCACCCCGGAGCACCTCGTGCTCGGGCGACGGATCGGTCGTCGGCAGTTGTTCGGTGATCTCGCTCGACAGCTCCACCTGCCCGGAGCCGCGTTGTTGCACCCGGCTGGCTTCCCGGCGCGTGGTGGTGATGAGCCACCCGGCCAGCGCCCGCGGTTCGGACAGGCGGTTGATGTGCCGCACCAGGGCGAGCCACACGGTCTGGACCACGTCCTCCGCGCTCGTGCGGTCCAGACCGCCGCTCCGCGCCACGTGCCACACGAGCGGCGAGAGCTCGGCCACGAGGACGTCGAAGGCGGAGCGGTCCCCGGCCTGCGCGGCGATCATGCATGCCGCGTGCCGGTCCCGTCCCTCCAGGCCCTCCCACGGTTTGACCATGCTTGCTGTCTGCACCTCGGTCACCGCTTCCCACCCCGCTTCGTGGGTTGATGTCGTGATGGCACCCAGTCCATCGTGCCAACCCCCGGCGCGTTCGTTGTCCTCATTGCCCTGCTGTCCTCCGATCGCTCGTCCGAGCGACCGCCAACGAGAGATCTTCTCATCCTTCAAGAGACGAGCTGACAGGTCCAGATACCGGCCATTCGGGTGGTTACCAGCGGGTATCAGGCAATCCTCGAGATCAACAGCAACAACGCCGCGAGACCAATGACGATACCCGCCAGTAGGGCGCCGCAGCCACCGAGGACGACGCGGCGCACCGAACGTGCCCTGGCCGCCACCACCCCGGCCGCCGCCGCGAACACCAGCACCACCCCGACGAACACCGCGCTCGCGCCGATCAGCGCGCCCGGCAGGCCCGGTCGCTCGGCGAGCGCGGGGCCGACCAGGAGCGCGGCGACGCAGAGCAGCACCGAGCCTCCCACCGCGAGCACCGCGGCCAGCGACACCAGCGCCCGGGCGGTGCCCACGCGAGAGACTTCCCTCGGCTGCTCGTCCACGCCGGCAGGCTACGTGGTCGGTGACAGCGCCCGACCGGCCGCGATGCCGCTCCGGGCGGGGCACACCATCTACCCTCGAGGCGTGGCGGACATGACGTGGGCGCCGGTCGGCTCGCCCGAGGAGCTCGCCGGCTCGCTGGACCGGGTCGGCTACCTGGCCGACGAGGGCGTCGCCACCGCGGCCTTCCTGGCGCTCCGGCTGGGCCGGCCGCTGTTCTGCGAGGGCGAGCCCGGTACCGGCAAGACCTCCCTCGCCGTCGCGTTGGCCACGGCGCTCGACGTCCCGATGATCAAGCTCCAGTGCCACGAGGGGATCGACTTCAGCCAGGCCCTCTACGACTGGGACTTCCCGCGCCAGCTGCTGCACCTGCGGGCGCTCGAAGCGGCGTCGGGAGCGGCACTGGACGCGGACGTCGCCGAGCGCTCGCTGTACACGCGGCGTTTCCTGCTTGCCCGGCCGCTGCTTCGGGCCCTGGAGGAGGCCCCGTGCGTGCTCCTGGTCGACGAGGTCGACCGGGCGGACGACGAGTTCGAGGCGTTCCTGCTCGAGGTCCTTGGCGAGAACGCGGTCACCGTGCCTGAGCTCGGTGAGGTTCGGGCCGAGGTGCCGCCGCTGGTCGTGCTGACCTCGAACCGGACCAGGGAGGTGCACGACGCGCTCAAGCGGCGGTGCCTGTACCACTGGCTCGAGCACCCGGGTCTCGACCGCGAGGTGGCGATCCTCCGCCGCCGGCTGCCGGAGCTGTCCCAGCGCCTGGCCGAGCAGGTGGCCGGCGCGGTGCGCCGCCTCCGTGCGGTCGAGTTGCTCAAGCCGCCCGGTGTGGCCGAGTCGATCGACTGGGCCGAGGCGCTGGCGGCGCTGGGCAGGACCGAGCTGGACGCGGCCGCCGCCGCGGCGACCCTCGGCGCGGTGCTGAAGTACCGGGAGGACGCCCAGCGCGTCGTCGCCGGGCTGGACACGATCCTCGCCGGCTGAGCACCGCGAAAAATCGTTCGCCCCGCCCCGGGGCCGCGGCGCATAGTTGTCCCGACGCGCGTCAACCAAGGAGGACCAGGATGAACACCGCTGCCTGGGGGAGTTCGCGGTAGTTCGGTGGTCCTCACCGGTGGTGCCGCCGCGATGTCCGGGCCGGTCGCGGTGCCCGCTCGCGGCGGCACCACTCGGTTCTCCCGCCTTGTCCGGCGGGTTCCCCTTCGAGCCACTTTCGCCCTCCCGCGCCCGGCCCCGCTACCTGGCCCTGGTCGCTGTGGGAGGCCCGCCTGGCGCCGGCCGTGATCCGGCCGGCGCCAGGGTTGGCCGGACCGCGGCCCCCCGTCTCGCCGGAATGGTGACGGCACGGTCGGTGCGATGAGATGGTAGGACAACTTGTCGAATCTGGAACAGTGTTCGCTTGCGATTTGGTGATTGCGGATTAATCGCGTGCGGAGATGGCCAGAGTATGGCCGTTTGTCAGTTCTCCAGCCAGGTCCGGGCGTCCTGTCGGAGGAATTAGCTGCTCCGCTATGGTCTCATCGCCAGGCGTTGAGCAGGGTAACTTTTCAGTCCGAACTTGATCCGATCGGGGAATTCGCGTGGATCCGTTCAGCCAGAACGAGACCAGCCGTGGGCGGCGCCCGAGATCCCGGTATGCGTCCGTGGGTGACAAGCGCGCGGACCGCTTAACCGCCGGCCGTCGATCCGGTCCGCCGGGCGCCGCGGGCGCCGGTGTGCCGTGCGACCCGCCCTCGGTTGGGCGGGCATGAGCGGGGAGGTGCTGCTCGAGGAGGACATCACCGGTTGGTCTGCCCGGTTCGCCGTGCGCGTCCGGGCCGCGGTCGACCTGTCCGCGTCCGACCGTGCCTCCGACCGTGCTTCCGACGGGCCGCTGGACGATCAGGCCGGCGGCGCGCTGGAGCAGCGGGTGCGACGGGCCTACCGCGACGACGTCGAGTACCTCCGTCGTCTGTCCACTGTGGAAAACGCCGCGTTCGAGGTGCGGTGGCTCGCCGTGCCGGGCAGGCCGATCACGTTGACCCTGCTCGGCCGCGTGGACCGCCAGGACCGGGCCCGGGCGAGGGCGGACGCGGTCGAGGCGCTCGAGCAGCTGGCCGAGGTGCCCGCGCACGTCGTGGCCGAGCCGCTGCGGACCCGGCTCGCCGTCGAGCGGGCGTTCACCCCGTTCCGGGTGGCGCCAACCGGGCTGGCCGAGGTGCGCAAGCCCTGCCTGATCGGCCGTCCCCGGCGCGCGGACGCGCCGATGCGGGTCTACCTCGCCGTACCGCGGCTGCGCCCGGTGTCCAGCGCCTGGCCCGGAGTGCTCGAGCTGCTCGCCGCGGCCGGCCAGCCCGCGATGCTCTCGGTCGGCCTGGTGCCCACGGCCGTCGCGCCGACCTTCGGCCAGTTCCTCTCGCTGGTCGCCGACCAGTACGCGGCGCTCGGGCGGCCGGGCAGGTCCGGTGGAACCGTTGCCCGCTACGGGATGCCGGACCGGATCGACGGCGACCCGTTCGCCGCCGAGGCGGAGCGGTTCTACCGGGACGCCGCGCAGCGCTACCGCGGCACCGTGCTCCGGACGAGGATCACGCTGGCGACGCTCGGCCCGCTCGACGAGTGCCTCGCCCACGGTGTTGCCGAGCGCATCGGTCGCGGTATCGCCCAACAGGTCCCGGGCAAGTCCTGCGTCGTCGAGCGTCCGGTCTCACCGCGGGACCAGGGTGTCGCCCTGGCCAGCCTGCGCGCTCTCGGCGTACCCCGGTGGGGTGGGCACGAGGTCTGGCGCGCCGAGGGCGTCCCACAGGCGCTGCGGGAGCTGTGTGAGCTGGCCGACCCGGAGGAGGCCGCCGCCGCTGCCTGGTTGCCGGCCGCGGCCACCGGCCGGCTCCCCGGTGGGTTCCCCACGCTCGGGCCACCCGGTGCGGACGGCGACGGCGCCGATCCCGGTGTACGGCACCTGAACTCCCGCTGACGGTCGCGCACCGCGACCGCGTAGTTCCTCCCTGTGTGTCAGGTGACGCAGAGCAGTTCCCCTCCCCGTGTGAGGCTCGAATAGTCGAGGCGCTTCGGGAAAGAAGGGGGGAGGAACGATGCAGGCATACTGCTCCGTCTCCTTCGCACTCAAACTTGCCGCGTTCTGCCTGCTTGTCGGGGTAGTCGTCGGAGCGTGGCTGAGTGCGGCCGTGTGGAGTGGCAGCGCGGCCGGCTCCGAGCCTTCCCGAGCGCCGTTGACCCAGGTGGCCGACGTGCTGCCGGGGCCACGGGAATGAGGAACAACGAACGAAGGGCGCGGACATGGAGTCACACGAGATGAGGTAGGGCCAGTCGTCGACGACTGGGGGTGAGGTGGGCCGGCCGGAAAGCCATTCCGGCGCGGCCCACCTGTTTTGTGGTCAGGGGTTTCTCAGGCGCGCCATTGCACGCCGTACGCGAATCCCTGGCGCGGCCCGGGGAAAACCTCGTGGATCTCCCCGGCGGAGTTCGCGACGAGCAGTTCGCCCGACGGCTGGCCGTCGTCGATGACCCGGATCGGGCTGTCGGTCACCCGCCACAGCGTGCGCGGCACGCGGCTCGGCTCGAAGCGCAGCCGGAGCTCGAACAGGTCGCAGCGGCGGTGCGGTACGAACAGGTAGTGCGGTCGCACGGGTTGGCCCGGCGGCACCCGCAGGCGCATCGCGTAGTCGTGGCTCTGCCCGTGGGCCAGGGTGAGCGGCAGCTCGACGGTGAAGCGGAAGTGGCTCTCCGACGGGCGCTCGCGGCGGACCAGCCGACCGCCGTAGAGCATGGTGACCGCCAGGTCGTGGATCGGGCGGCGGTCGGCGGGGTGGCGCGGCAGGCTGAACTCGGTGTCCAGCTCGGCGATCCCGTCCCGGGCTGCGACGACCGTGCGTGACTCGGTGACCTCGGGGGACTGGCCGTCCAACCGGACCAGCGCGGAGAACTGCCGGACGTACCAGCCCTCGCCGTCGGCGCCGCGCGCCGTTGGCAGGCCGGCGGCGATCTCGGCCAGCCGCGCGCAGGCCGCCTCGGTCCGCCGGCGCGCGGTGCGGTCGTTCTTCGCCAGCCGCTGCGACAGCCAGGACAGCCGCTCGCCGAGCCGCGGCTGGCTGGCGTCCGGGTGCAGGGCGAACGCGGCGAGTGCGGCCAGCCGCAGGTCCGGCGGCAGCCGCTCGGCGAGGTCGGTCAGCGTGGCGGTCAGCCGGTCCCGCACGGTGCTCGGCGGGTCCTCCGGGCCGATCCCGCACAGTCGCCGCAGCGCCGGGCCGGCGCGGTCGACGATGTTGGTCGCCTGCACCCCGCGGCCCTTGCGCAGGTGCTTGAGCTCGTCGGCGAGCGTCGCGTGGTCGTCAAGCATCGCTTTCCGTGCCTGAGGCGAACGGGATCCGAAGAGTAACAATACGAGTGTGCCGTCCACTGACTCCGCCGACCCGCTGCCAGGTCTGGTCGGGTTCGCCTCGGCACTGCGCGAGGCCGGGTTGGCCTGCGACGCGCACCGGGTGCAGGCCTACCTGCGTGCGGTGGACGAGCTCGACCCCGCGCGGCCGAACCAGCTGTACTGGGCCGGTCGCCTGACGTTGTGCTCGGAGCCGGACGACCTCCCGCGCTACGACGACGCGTTCGCCGCCTGGTTCTCCGCCGCGCCGCCAACCCGGCGGCGGCCGCCCGCCCGGACGGTGCCGAGGCGCACCAGCACGGCCGCGTTGACCGAGGTACCCAGCGCCGGCGGGCGGACCGACCGGGAGACCGAGGAGCTCCGGGTGGCCGCCGCGGGGGAGGAGGTGCTGCGCCACCGCGACATCGCCGCGCTCACCACCGCCGAACGCGAGCACCTCCGCTCGCTGCTCGCGGCGCTGCGGCTCGACCCGCCGCTGCGCGTGTCCATGCGGCTGCACCCGTCCAGGGCCGGCCGGCTGGACCCGGCCCGGGTGCTGCGAGGGATGCGGGCGACCGGCGGCGAGCCCGTCCGGTTGGCCTACCGGGACCGGAGCCGCCGCCCACGCCGGCTCGTGCTACTGGTGGACGTGTCCGGGTCGATGAGCCCGTACGCGGACGCGCTGCTGCGGTTCGCGCACGCGGTGACCAGGGCCGCGCCGGCCAGTACCGAGGTGTTCACCGTCGGCACCCGGCTGACCCGGCTGACCAGGCAGCTGCGGGCCCGGGACCCGGAGGAGGCGCTGCGCGCGGCCGCCCGCGCGGTGCCCGACTTCGCCGGCGGCACCCGGTTGGGCGAGGTGCTGCGGGTGTTCCTGGACCGCTGGGGGCAGCGAGGGCTGGCCAGGCGTGCGGTGGTCGTGCTGTTCTCCGACGGGTGGGAACGGGGTGACGCGTCGCTGCTGGGTTCGGAGCTGGCCAGGCTGCGCCGGCTGGCGCACGCGGTGCTCTGGGTCAACCCGCACGCCGGCCGGGACGGGTACGCACCGGTCCAGGCCGGGATCGCCGCCGCGCTGCCACACCTGGACCGGTTGCTGGCCGGACATAGTCTGGCGACGTTGCGGGAGTTGCTGACGGAGGTGCGCCGTGCGTGACGTGCTGGACGAACTCGTGGGCCGGTACTCGGCAGGGGAGGCGGTGGCCCTGGGCACCGTCGTGGCGACGTTCTCCTCGGCGCCGCGCGCGCCGGGGGCGGCGATGCTGGTCGCCGCGGACGGCACCGTGGCGGGCAGCGTGTCCGGCGGGTGTGTCGAGGGAGCGGTCTACGAGCAGGGCCGCGAGGTGCTCGACACCGGTACCCCGGTGCTCCGGCGCTTCGGCGTGAGCGACGACGACGCGTTCGCGGTCGGCCTGACCTGCGGCGGGATCATCGACATCTTCATCGAGCGGGTCAGCGCGGCCGACTTCCCGGAGTTCGCCGACCTGGCGAAGTCCATCCAGACCGGGGAGCCGGTGGCGCTGGCGACCGTGGTCGACCATCCCGAGCCGGAGCGGGTGGGCCGGCGCCTCGTCGTCTGGCCGGACCGCGTGCTGGGCGATCTCGGGACGGCCAGGATCAACGCGGCGGTGGCCGACGACGCCCGCGGCGTGCTGGCCACCGGTCGGACCGGGACCCTGCACTACGGCGTCGAGGGGGAGCGGCGAGGTGAGGGCCTGTCGGTGTTCGTGAGCTCGTTCGAGCCGCCGCCGCGGCTGCTGGTGTTCGGCGCGATCGACTTCGCCGCGGCCATGGCGAGGCTCGGGGCGTTCCTCGGGTACCAGGTCACGGTCTGCGACGCGCGCGCGGTGTTCGCCACCGCGAGCCGGTTCCCCGAGGCGGACGAGGTGGTGGTGGACTGGCCGCACCGCTACTTGGCGGCGGAGGTGGCGGCGGGCCGGGTGGACCGGCGCACGGTCGTCGCCGTGCTCACCCACGACCCGAAGTTCGACGTACCGGTGCTCGAGGTCGCGCTGCGCTCGGAGGCAGGCTACGTCGGGGCGATGGGGTCCCGGCGCACCCACGACGACCGGATGGCCCGCCTGCGGGAGGCCGGCCTGTCCGAGGACGAGCTGGCCCGGCTGGCTTCACCGATCGGTCTGGACCTCGGTGCCCGCACCCCGGAGGAGACCGCCGTGTCGATCGCGGCCGAGATCATCTCGCTGCGCTGGGGCGGTGCGGGCACCCGGCTGAGCGAGGCCAGCGGCCGTATCCACCGCGAGTCCTGACCGGCCGTCCTCAGAGCGGCTGCGCCGGCGCGGTCCCGGCGGACGTGCGGGAGGTGCGGGCGTGGCGCATGCCCTCCACGGTCAGCACGACCAGCCCCAGCCACACGATGGCGAAGCCGAGCCACCGCTCCGGCGGCATGGCCTCGTGGAACACCAGCACCCCGAACGCGAACTGGAGCACCGGCGCCAGGTACTGGAGCAGCCCGATCATCGACAACGGGATCCGCACCACCGCCCCGCCGAAGGCCAACAGCGGCAGGGTGGACACCACGCCCCCGGCCATCAGCAGCAACGCGTGGCCGACCCCCAGTGAGAAGTAGGTGCCGCTGCCCGAGATCTCGAGGTAGGAGATGTAGGCAAGGGCCGGGAGGAAGCTCAGCCCGGCCTCGATGCCGACCGACTCCACCGCGGGGACGTCGGCGAGCTTCTTGACCAGGCTGTAGATCGAGAAGCTGAACGCGAGCAGCAGCGCGAGCCAGGGCACCTCGCCGTACCCGATCGCGAGCACCACGACCGCCACCACGCCGAGCGCCACGGCGACCCACTGCCAGGCCCGTAGCCGCTCGCCCAGCAGCAGGACGCCGATCAGCACCGCGACCAGCGGCCCGGTGAAGTACCCGAGCGCGGTCTCCACGACCCGGCCGTGGTTCACGCCCCAGATGTAGCCACCCCAGTTGAGGGCGATCAGCACGGTCGCGAGCGACAACAGCCCGAGCCGGCGCCGGTTGGCCAGCACCTGCCGGACCGTGGAGAAGCCCGTGCCCCGACGCCGGCCGAGGAACCAGAGCACGCCGACCATCACGACCAGCGACCACACCATCCGGTGGGCGAGCGTCTCCACCGCTCCCGCCGACCCGAGCAGGGTCCAGAACAGCGGGAACACCCCCCACAGCCCGTAGGCGACGGCGCCGAGCAGCACTCCGCGCTGGTACTCGGGGTAGGGCTCGAGCCGTGGCTCTACGACTGTGGACACCGCACGATCGTACGCTTGCCTAACGATCGTCAGGGTGGAGGCGGCGCAGGATCACACCCCGTCGAAAGAGGTCCTCGACACAGCGACGTGGCCGCCCGTCGACGTCCCGATCAGGTCAGTCAGTTTCCGCAACCGAGGCCCTCCCGGCTTCGCCGCCGGTGTCCACTTTCCCGCCGCGGGTCTTGTCGCGCGGGCTTCGCGGGGGCAGGCTCACTAGCTGTGAGCCCGCTCACGCCAGTCCCGAACCGACCAGCCGGAGCCGTCTGTGTCGTATTTGGAGGCCCTATGCGCATCACCGTGACCGTTGACGGAACCACCTTCACCGACGACGTCGAACCCCGCCAGCTGCTCGTGCACTACCTGCGCGAACGGCTCGGCAAGGTCGGCACCGTCGTCGGCTGCGACACCAGCAACTGCGGAGCGTGCACCGTCCATCTCGACGGCCACAGCGTCAAGTCCTGTTCCGTCCTCGCCGTCCAGGCCGACGGGAGCGAGGTCACCACGATCGAAGGTCTCGCCCGGGACGGCCGGCTCCACCCGGTCCAGCAGGCGTTCCACGACAACCACGCCCTGCAGTGCGGGTTCTGTACGCCGGGCATGATCATGCAGTCGATCGACCTGCTCGCCGACAACCCGGACCCGGACGAACAGGCCGTTCGGGAAGGGCTGGAGGGCAACCTCTGCCGGTGCACCGGCTACCAGAACATCGTCCGGGCGGTCCGCGCCGCGGCGAGCACGATGAGCGGCGGTGCCGGACCCGAGGCCGAACAGGTCGCCCCGGCGAGCAACGTCGCGGGGGGCGGGGACCGATGACCGCGACCGTCGAGCCCGAGATCGGTCGGGCGAGGCTCCGCAAGGAGGACGCGCGGCTGATCGCCGGCCGCACCCGCTGGACCGACAACCTCACCCTGCCCGGCCTGCTCCACATGGCGATCCTGCGCAGCCCGATGGCGCATGCCAGGATCACCGCGATTGACGTCACCGTGGCCAGGAAGATGTCGGGCGTGCTCGCCGTGTTCACCGGGGCCGACCTCGCCGACGAGCAGGGCAGCCTGCCGTGCGCCTGGCCGATCACCGAGGACATGAAGTCGCCGTCGGCCCCCTCGGTCGCGGTGGACCGGGTCAACTTCGCCGGCGAGGCGGTGGCCGTCGTGGTCGCCCGCAGCGCCTACGAGGCTGCCGACGCGCTCGAGGCGATCGACGTCGACTACGACGAGCTGCCGGTGGTGCTCGACATGGAGGCCGCGGTGGCCGAGGGTGCCGACCTAGTGCACGAGGACCTGGGCACCAACACCAGCGCCACCTGGGTCTTCGACTCGGCCGAGGCCGGTACCGGCTCCGACGTCGAGCAGGCCATCGCCGAGGCCGAGGTGCTGATCGAGCGCACCTACCGGCAGCAGCGGCTGATCCCCGCCTTCATGGAGCCCCGCTCGGTCGTGGTCGACCCGACCGGCGAGCAGTTCACCATGTGGTCGGCGACCCAGGTTCCGCACATCCTGCGGGTGATGCTGGCGATGACGCTGTCCGTGCCCGAGCACAAGGTCCGGGTGATCGCCCCGGACGTCGGCGGCGGGTTCGGCGGCAAGCTCCAGGTCACGCCCGAGGAGGTGCTGACCTTCCTGGTCGCCCGTCGGATGGGCAAGGCGGTGAAGTACACCGAGACCCGCAGCGAGAGCATCCTGGCCGCCCACCACGGCCGCGACCAGCTCCAGAAGCTCACGCTGGCGGCCCGCCGGGACGGCACGGTCACCGGGCTCAAGGTCGAGCTGCTCGCCGACATGGGTGCCTACCTGCGTCTGGTCAGCCCCGGCGTGCCGATCCTGGGCGCGTTCATGTTCAATGCCATCTACAAGTTCCCGGCCTACCGGTTCGTGTGCACCAATGTGTTCACCAACAAGACCCCGACCGACGCCTACCGCGGCGCCGGCCGACCCGAGGCCACCTTCGCCATCGAGCGGCTGATGGACGAGCTGGCCGCCGAGCTCGGCGTCGACCCGATCGAGGTCCGCGAGCGGAACTGGATCAGGCACGAGGAGTTCCCGTTCACCACGGTCGCCGGGCTCACCTACGACTCCGGCAACTACGAGGCGGCCACGGCGAAGGCCAAGGAGCTGTTCGGCTACGACGCGCTGCGGGCCGAGCAGCGGGAGCGCCGAGAGCGCGGGGACAGCGTTCAGCTGGGCATCGGCACCTCCACGTTCACCGAGATGTGCGGCCTCGCTCCGTCCCGGGTGCTCGGCTCGCTGTCCTACGGGGCCGGCGGTTGGGAGCACGCGGCGATCCGCATGTTGCCTACCGGCAAGGTGGAGGTGGTCACCGGCTCCTCGCCGCACGGGCAGGGGCACGAGACGGCGTGGAGCCAGATCGTGGCCGACCAGCTCGGCGTGCCGTTCGAGGACGTCGAGGTGCTGCACGGTGACACCCAGTCCTCGCACAAGGGCATGGACACCTACGGCTCCAGGTCCCTCACCGTGGGTGCGATGGCCGTGGTGCGGGCGGCGGACAAGGTGAAGGCAAAGGCCGCCAAGGTGGCCGCGCACATGCTCGAGGCGAGCGAGGGCGACGTCGAGTTCGAGGCCGGCGCGTTCCGGGTCAGGGGTGCCGGCGCGACGGCGAAGTCGGTGAGCATCCAGGACGTCGCGCTTGCCGTGTTCGCCGCGCACGACCTGCCCGACGGCGTCGAGCCCAACCTCGACTCCGAGGCGACGTTCGACCCGGAGAACTTCTCCTACCCGCACGGGACCCACCTGTGCGCGGTCGAGGTCGACACCGAGACGGGCCGGGTCGACGTCCGCTCCTACGTCGCGGTGGACGACGTGGGGAAGGTGGTCAACCCGCTGATCGTCGAGGGCCAGGTGCACGGCGGCCTGGCCCAGGGCATCGCGCAGGCGCTGTTCGAGGAGGCCGTGCACGACGAGTCGGGCACGCTCCTGACCGGCACGTTCGCCGACTACCTGGTGCCCTCGGCGGCGGATCTGCCGACGTTCACCACGGACCGCACCGAGACCCCGGCCACGTCCAACGTGCTCGGGGTCAAGGGGGTCGGCGAGGCCGGCACGATCGCGTCCACCCCCGCGGTGGTGAACGCGGTCGTCGACGCGGTGCGCCACCTCGGCGTGTCCGACATCCAGATGCCGTGCACGCCGATGCGTGTCTGGCAGGCGATCCGCACCGGGCAGACCGACGCGGGCGGGCTCGGCAACGAGGCCGGCGGCGGGCTCGGCTCCATCGACTCCTCGGGAGGTGCGCGGTGATCCCAGCCGCTTTCGACTACGTCGCGCCGTCCAGTGTGGACGAGGTGGTGCGTGAGCTGGCGGCGGCCGGCGACGAGGCCAAGGTGATCGCCGGCGGGCAGAGCCTGCTGCCGGTGCTGCGGATGCGCCTCGCCGCCCCGGCGAAGCTGGTCGACCTCGGCCGGATCCCGGAGCTGCGCGGGGTCCGCGACGACGGCGACGCGATCGTCATCGGCGCCATGACGACCCACTACGAGGTGCAGCGGGACCCGCTCGTGCGCGAGCACGCCTCGCTGATCGCGCTGGCCACCGACACGGTCGCCGACCCGCAGGTCCGCCACCGCGGCACGTTCGGCGGCTCGCTCGCGCACGCCGATCCGGCCGGGGACCTGCTCGCCCCCGCGCTGGCGCTGGACGCCGAGCTGGTTCTGTCCGGTGTGGACGGGCGGCGAACGGTGCCGGCGGGTGAGTTCTTCACCGACATCTTCACCACCTCGATGCGCCAGGACGAGATCCTGTGCGAGGTGCGGGTGCCGAAGCGGACCGGCTGGAACGCCCACTACGAGAAGTTCAACCGGGTCGCCCAGGCGTGGTCGATCGTCGCCGTGGCGGCGGCGGTGCGCACCGAGGACGGCACGATCGCCGAGGCCAGGGTGGGTCTCACCAACATGGCGGCCACCCCGCTGCGCGCCACGGCCGTCGAGCAGGCGCTGGTCGGTCAGCCGGCCACGACCGAGGCGATCACCGCGGCCGCCCAGCACGCGGCGGAGGGCACCAGCCCCTCCGTCGACGGGAACGCCGACCTGGAGTTCCGCCAGCACCTCGCCCGGGTACTCACGTCTCGAGCGGTGTCAGCCGCGGTAGGCGCATAAAATGCACCCGCCGGGACGCCTCCGCCGGCACCAGCTCGGCGGAGGCGTCCGGCGGGGCTTTGTGAGGAGGACCCAGTGAAGCTCGAGCACTCGTTCAGCGTGCCGGCCGATCTCGACACGGTGTGGGCGGCGGTACTCGACCCGCGACGGGTGGCGCCGTGCATGCCCGGTGCCGCCCTCACCGAGGTGGACGGGGACGCCTTCCGGGGCACCGTGAAGGTCAAGGTCGGGCCGATCTCGCTGCAGTACAAGGGCTCGGGTGAGTTCCTCGAGAAGGACGAGGCGGCTCGGAAGGTCGTCATCAAGGCGGCGGGCAAGGACACCCGAGGCAACGGCACCGCCTCGGCCACGGTCACCGTGACGCTGCGGGAGGACGACGCCGGCACAACCGGCTCGGTGCACACCGACCTGTCGATCACCGGCAAGCCGGCGCAGTTCGGCCGCGGGCTCATCTCCGAGGTCGGTGGCAAGATCCTCAGCTCGTTCGCCACCTCCCTGGCCGCGGAGCTGGCTCCCGCGCCCGATCCACCGGTCGAGCCGCCGACGCTCACTGCCGTGCCGACGCCCGAAGCACCCGCCTCGGTCGTGGACGAGGCGGAACGTGCCGAGGCGGTGGAAATCGGTGCGAAGGCGGGAGAAGCGGCCGCGCGAGCCGGTGCGTCCGCAAAGAAGCCGGTCCTCACGGCGGTCGGCCCGGAACCGGGCTCCGAACCGATCGATCTGCTGTCCTACGCCGGTCCCTCGGTGCTCAAACGTGTTCTCCCAGTCCTCGCCGCGGTGATCGCGGTCGTGGCCGTGGTGACCAGACGGCGCGGAAAACGGTGAGCGCCACCCCTTGAACACCCAGTGCCACGCGGGGAGGATGTCGCGCGTGCGCGCGTCGATGGGCTTTGTGGGTGGGTTACTCCTCCTGGTCGCCGCCTGCGCGCCAGAACCGGCCGACGACGCGCCGGGGGAGGTGGTCGCGCCGTTCCGGTCGGAGACCGTGCTCCCCCCACCGACCTCGGCGCCTCCGCCGTCGTTCACCGTGCTCGCGACCGGGGACGTGCTGATCCACCCCGCGCTCACCGCGCAGGCGATCGAGGACGGCGGCGGCCGGCGGGACTTCACCAACCTGTTCGCCGGCGTCCGGCCGGCTGTGCAGACAGCGGATCTCGCGATCTGCCACCTCGAGGTGCCGCTCGCCGGTCCCAACGGGCCGTTCCAGGGCTTCCCGCTGTTCTACGCGCCGCCCGAGGTGGCCACCGCGCTCGCCAGGACCGGCTACGACACCTGCACCACGGCGTCCAACCACACCTTCGACCACGGCGCGGCCGGGGTGCGCAGCACCCTCGACGCGCTGGACCGCGCCGGCATCCGGCACACGGGCTCGGCCCGCACCCGGCAGGAGGCCCTGACCCCGTTGATCAGCGAGGCCAACGGGGTGAAGGTCGGCCAGGTGTCGTTCACCTTCGGCTTCAACCTGGGCACGAGGGAGCCGGAGCCCTGGATGTCCAACGAGCTGGACGTCAACGCCGTCCTCGCCGCCGCCAGGGCCACCAAACGGGCCGGCGCCGAGGTCGTGATCGCGAGCCTGCACTGGGGCGAGGAGCACCGGGCGGATCCGACACCCGAGCAGCGGAGCATCGCCGACCGGCTGCTCGCCGATCCCGCGGTCGACCTGGTGATCGGCCACCACGCCCATGTCGTACAGCCCTTCGAGAAGCTGCACGGCAAGTGGGTGGCCTACGGCCTCGGCAACCACGTCGCCCGGCACGAGCAGCCGCGCGGCACCACGGAGGAGGGTGTGATGGCCCGCTTCCGGTTCGTCAAGGAGGCCGACGGGTGGACCGCCCAGAGCGCCGAGTACCTGCCGACGCTCGTCGACCTCGGGCCGCCGATCCGCCTGAAGGACCTGTCCAGGAACATCGAGTTCGACCCGGCGCGCGCGGACGTGGCGATCGACCGCATCGACCAGGTGGTCCGGGCGCGTGCCGGCATCAATGAGGGCCTGACCCGCCCCGTCATCGGGTGACCGTGCGCTCGGTACCGTCAGCGTATGGACGGTGTGCGGGCGGTGGCCGGGTGGCCGGTGGAGAACGTGGCCGCGGCGGTGGTCGACGCGGACGGCTCGGTGCGAGCCGCCGAGGGACCCCTCGACCGGGAGTTCAAGCTGGCTTCGGTGACCAAGCTGCTCACCGCCTACGCCACGCTGGTCGCGGTCGAGGAGGGCGCCGTCGAGTGGGACCAGCCCGCCGGTCCCGAGGGTTCGACGGTGCGCCACCTGATCGCGCACACCTCCGGCCTGGCCTTCGACGAGCACAAGGTGTTCGCCCCGCCCGGCAACCGGCGGCTGTACTCCAACACGGGTTTCGAGGTGCTGGCCGACACCGTGCACGAGGCGACGGACATCCCCTTCTCCGAGTACCTCACCGAGGCCGTGCTCTCCCCGCTCGGAATGGGCTCCTCGCGGCTGGCCGGCACGGCCGGTGCCGGTGCCGTGTCCACATGTGACGACCTGGTGCGGTTCGCGGCCGAGCTCCAGCGGCCGACGCTGGTGTCCGAGCAGACGCTCGACGAGGCGACGACCGTGGCCTTCCCCGGTCTGGCCGGCGTGCTGCCCGGCTTCGGCTACCAGAAGGAGAACGACTGGGGGCTGGGCTTCGAGCTGCGCGACCACAAAAGTCCGCATTGGACCGGGAAGAACAGCTCGCCGAGGACGTTCGGCCACTTCGGTCAGTCCGGCACCTTCCTGTGGGTCGACCCGGACGCCGGCGTGGCGTGCGTCGTACTGACCGATCGGGCCTTCGGCCAGTGGGCCGTCGACGCCTGGCCCGAGTTCACCGACGGGGTGCTCGCCGACCTCCGAGCGGGCAGGATGGGCGCATGAACATGACCCGCGAGGAGTGGCTCGAGTTCGCCACGCACGGCACCCGCACCGGCAAGCTCGCCACGGTGCGCGCGAACGGGGCGCCCCACATCGCGCCGGTCTGGTTCCTGGTCGACACCACCGGGGACGCCGACCGCCTGGTGTTCACGACCGGAGCGGACACGGTCAAGGGCAAGGCGCTGCGCCGCGACCCTCGGTTCGCCCTCTGCGTGGACAGCGAGGACCCGCCCTACTCGTTCGTCACCTTCCAGGCCGAGGCCGAGCTCAGCGAGGACCTCGACCTCATGCTCGACTGGGCCACCCGCCTCGGCGCCCGCTACATGGGCGCCGACCAGGGCGAGCGCTTCGGCCGCCGCAACGCCGTCCCCGGCGAACTACTGGTCCTCGCCCCCATCACCAAGGTCGTCGCCATCGCCAACGTAGCCGACTGACCCCCGGCCAGGACCAACCCAGGACCAACCCAGTCAATCTTTGTGCGCAAGCCCCCACGCGATCAACAGCTACCTCAGGGGAACGTGACGCCACCCAGCCACACTCCACGTCGGCCCCTCACACCCAGCTCCGCAAGTTGACCAACACTTGAAATTCCGGGGAGGCGGCTCAGACCAGGAAATCTTCGGCGTCTCTGATGGTGTAGGCGTAGCCCTGTTCGGCCAGGAAGCGTTGGCGGTGGGCGGCGTAGTCGGTGTCCAGGGTGTCCCGCGAGACGACCGAGTAGAAGTGCGCCTGGCGCCCGTCCTCCTTCGGGCGCAGCAGCCGGCCCAGCCGTTGCGCCTCCTCCTGCCGCGAGCCGAACGTGCCGGACACCTGCACGGCGACCGTGGCCTCCGGCAGGTCGATCGAGAAGTTGGCCACTTTGGACACCACCAGCACGCGTAGCTTTCCCTGGCGGAACTCGTCGAACAGCCGTTCCCGCTCGGCGTTGCGGGTGGAGCCCTGGATCACCGGTGCGTCCAGCGCGGCTCCGAGCTCCTCGAGCTGGTCGAGGTAGGCGCCGATCACCAGGGTCGGCTCCTCCGGGTGTCGCTCCAGGATGCTGCGCACCACCGGGAGCTTCGTGTCCACGGTGGAGCAGAGCCGGTAGCGCTCCTCGGGCTCGGCCGTGGCGTAGGTCATCCGCTCGTTGTCGGTCAGGGTCACCCGCACCTCGACGCACTCGGCGGGCGCGATCCAGCCCTGTGCCTCGATGTCGCGCCAGGGCACGTCGTAGCGCTTGGGACCGATCAGCGAGAACACGTCGCCCTCGCGCCCGTCCTCGCGCACCAGGGTCGCGGTCAGCCCGAGGCGGCGACGGGACTGCAGGTCGGCGGTCATCCGGAACACCGGCGCCGGCAACAGGTGCACCTCGTCGTAGACGACCAGGCCCCAGTCGCGCGAGTCGAACAGGTCGAGGTGGCGGTACTCGCCCTTGGACCGGCGGGTCATCACCTGGTACGTGGCGATCGTGACCGGACGGATCTCCTTGCGCTCGCCCGAGTACTCGCCGATCTCGTCCTCGGTGAGCGAGGTCCTGGCGACCAGCTCCCGCTTCCACTGCCGTCCGGCCACGGTGTTGGTCACCAGGATCAGCGTCGTCGCCTTGGCGTGCGCCATCGCGGCGGCGCCGACCAGGGTCTTGCCGGCGCCGCAGGGCAGGACGACGACACCCGAACCGCCGGCCCAGAACGCCTCGGCGGCCCTGCGCTGGTAGTCGCGCAGCTGCCAGCCGTTCTCCTCGAGCTCTATCGAATGGTGCTCGCCGTCGACGTACCCCGCCAGGTCCTCGGCCGGCCAGCCGACCTTGAGCAGCACCTGCTTGAGCCGCCCGCGTTCGCTCGGGTGGACGACGACGGTGTCATCGTCGATCCGGGCTCCCAGCATCGGGGCGATCTTCTTGTGCCGCAGCACCTCCTCGAGCACGGCACGGTCGATCGTGGACATCGTGAGCCCGTGCGCCGGATGGTTCTGCAGCGTCAGCCGCCCGAAGCGGCCCATGGTGTCCACGATGTCGATCAGCAGCGGCTGCGGCACCGGGTAGCGCGAGAAGCGGGTCAGTGCGTCCACCACCTGCTCGGCGTCGTGACCGGCCGCCCTGGCGTTCCACAGCGCGAGCGGGGTGACCCGGTAGGTGTGCACGTGCTCGGGGGCGCGTTCCAGCTCGGCGAACGGGGCGATGGCGATCCGCGCATCGTCCGCGCTCGGGTGGTCGACCTCGAGCAGCAGCGTCTTGTCGGACTGCACGATCAGCGGACCCTCGGTCACCTCTGCCTGTCCCCTTCCCCACCTCGGCTCGACGTCGGACGCCGGAGCCCTCGCTCGCCGGCGGGCCGGCGGCGGCAGCAACCACCATACGTCCGGCGCCGCGGCCCCGGCCTGTCCGGGAGGTCGGCCGCTGACGCTGTGTCGGTAGCGGGTGCACTTTCGGTACATTGCTGCCCCGACCCGGACACGGAACCTCCTGGGCGCACGCCGGACTACCACGAGGTGCACATGAACACGCCCAACCACCCGCCGCCGGGCCCGTATTCCCGCCCGGGCCAGCCCGGCCCCGGCCGCGCTCCCGCCCCGCAGGTCCGGCGGCCCGCCCCCGGCAGTGGGTACCCGGGCGCGGACCCGCGCTGGCCGGGGGGCGCCGGCGGCCGGCCCGGCCCGGTCGACCCGCGCCCGGGTGGCCACGGCCCGGGTCCGGCGGGACCCCGGCCCGCCTTCCCCGGGCAGTCCCGCCCGCACCATCCCCCGACCGGCCCCGACATCGCCGGCCCGCGCGGTCCACGGCCCGACGACGGTCCGGAGACCCTTCCCGTGGTCTACGACGGGCCCCCGCCTCCGCCGCCGGCACGGTCCCGCCGCACCGAGGAGGGCCAGCCGGCCGTTCCGCCCGCCGCGGCCGGGGAACCGGGGCGGTCCTCCTCCCCGCACGCGGGCAAGATCGTGAAGGTCGTCGGGATCGTCGTGCTGCTCGCCGTCGTCGCCGGCGTGGCGTTGTGGCTGCAGAGCTCCTCGCCCTCGTCGGCGAAGGTCGGCGACTGCATCAAGATCAACGATGTGGCCGCGGCGGACATCGACAAGGTCGACTGCGCCGCCGAGGACGCGCTCTACAAGGTCGCGGTCACCACCGAGGACGCGGAGGCAGGCTGCCCCTCCCGCGCCTACCTGGCCTACAGCGAGACCGGGCGCAACGAGCTGCTGCTGTGCCTGGCGCTCAACGCCGATGAGGGCGAGTGCTTCCAGGCGACGCCGCAGAGCCACCGGAAGGTCGACTGCGCCTCGCCGGACGCCATGTTCCGGGTCTCCCAGGTGATCCCCGGTGTCGACGACGCGTCCCGGTGCGGCGAGTTCGCCGACAACGCGCTCACCTATCCGGAGCCGGCGATGACCATCTGTCGGGTGGCTCCGGACGCCGCGGCGACCTGACGGCGGGGCCCGACGAACACGGCCGGTCGCTGGTTCACCTGAGGTAGCTTGACCGGGTGAACCGCTGTCTTACCCAACGTCAGCAAGAGCTCGTCGACGTGGCCGGGAAGCTCGCGGACGTCTTCGCCGAGCGGGCCGCAGAGCACGACCGGGAGAACACCTTCCCGGTGGAGAACTACGACGACCTGCGGGCCGCCGGTTTCCTCGGCCTCACCGTGCCGACCGAGCTCGGTGGTCAGGGCGCCTCGCTCGAGGAGCTGGTGCCGGTCCTGGAGCGCCTGGCCATGGGCGACGGGGCCACCGCGCTGGCCGTGGCGATGCACATCTCGCCGATCGGCCAGTGGGCCAGCGTGTGGCGGCGCACGGGGAACCCGCGCCTGGCCGACATGCTGGGCCGGGCGGCGCGGGGCGAGTTGATCTGGGCGTCGATCACCAGCGAGCCCGGCATGCGCAACGACATGACCGACGCGCGGACCGCGGCGGTCAGGGTGGCCGGCGGGTACCGGCTGACCGGCCGCAAGGCGTATGCGACGAACTCGGCGGTGGCCACCCACTGCTCGACCACCGCGCGGTACGAGGACGCGCCAGGCGGCCCGCGCCTGCTGCTGTGCCGGATCGCGCTGGACGCTCCCGGGGTCGCCACCCAGAAGACCTGGGACACCATGGGCATGCGGGGGACCCAGAGCAACGACGTCGTCTACGAGGACGTGTTCGTCGCCGACGAGGACGTCGTGCACTCGCTGCCGGTCGGGCACCTCGACGCGTTGGTGTTCGAGACCGTCTGGTCCTGGGCCATGGGCGCGTTCGCCGCGGTGTACACCGGGATCGCGGCCGGCGCCCTCGACTGGGCGGCCTCCCAGCTCGCCGCCCGGGGCAAGGGGACCGACCCGCTGGTCCAGGACACGGTGGGGGAGTGCGAGATCCTGGTGGAGAGCGCGCGGGCGTTGGCCTACCGGCACGCCCAGGAGGTCACCTCACGGCGGCTGTTCGAGCTCGGTGTGCAGGAGGGCATCGCCCGCTGCGCGCTGGTGAAGTACGTGGCCAGCAACAACGCGACGCAGGTGCTGCGCAGGCTGGTGGACGTGCTCGGCGGAGCGAGCTACTCCCGCAAGCTGCCCTACGAACGCATGTGGCGCGACGCGCAGGCCGGCACCTTCATGCCGATGGGCAACCAGGCGGCGCGCAAGATCATCGGAGCCAGCGCGCTCGGCGTCCCGGTCGCGCCGGTCATCGACTTCCCCGAGACCGGCCCGGACAGCAGGCCCAAGGCATGAGACAGACCGTCCGCGACGTCACCCGGGAGCTGTTGCGGGAGCTGGGGTTGACCACGATCTTCGGCAACCCCGGGACGACCGAGATCGGCTTCCTGCGGGACTTCCCGAACGACTTCCGCTACGTGCTCGGGCTGCAGGAGTCGGTCGCGGTGGCGATGGCCGACGGCTACGCGCACGCGAGCGGCTCGGCGGTGCTGGTGAACCTGCATTCGGCGGGTGGTGTCGGCCACGGGCTCGGGCACGTGTTCACCGCGTATCGCAACAACACGCCGATGATCGTGTTGGCCGGGCAGCAGGTGCGGTCGCTGATGCCGGGGGAGCCGTTCTTGGGGGCGATGGACGCGACACTGTTCCCCCGCCCGTACGTGAAGTGGGCTGTCGAGCCGGCCCGCCCGCAGGACGTGCCGGCAGCGCTGGCCCATGCCCACCGGGTCGCGACCCAACCGCCCCGGGGCCCGGTGTTCGTCTCGGTACCCGCCGACGACTGGGACGCCGAGTGCGCGCCGCTGCCCCTGCGTCCGCCGGTCCCCGGCTTCTGGCCCGACCCCGAGGCCATCGCCGGCCTGGCCGCCGCGCTCGCCGTCGCCGAACGGCCGGCCCTGGTCGCCGGCCCGGGCGTGGACGCGGAGGGAGCGATCCCGGACCTCGTGGCGCTGGCCGAGCGCACGCGCTCGCTGGTCTGGGCGAGCCCGATGGCCTGGCGCGGCTGCTTTCCCGAGGACCACCCGCAGTTCGCGGGTTTCCTGCCGCCGGAGGAGCGCGGCACGGTGGAGGCGTTGAGCCACCACGACCTCGTCGTGGTGCTCGGCGCCCCGGCGTTCCTGTACCACGTCTTCCGCGGCGCGGCCGAGCTGACGCTGCCCCCGCTGTACCTGGTCAGCGACGACGAGCAGGTGCTGGCCAGGGCCAGTGCGGGCGTCGGCATCCGGTCGGGGGTCGGCGCGGCGGTGCGTGCCCTGACCGCCGTGGCGGCCGAGCCGTCCCGCCCCGCACCGACCGGGCGAACCCGCAGGCCGCGGCCGCCGCGGAGCACGCCGCTCACGGTCGACTGGGTGTTCTCCGTGCTCGCCGACGTGTTGCCCGAGGACGTCCTGCTGGTCGAGGAGATCCCCAGCCACCTGCTGGTGCGCCGGGAGTACCTGCCCGTGCGCGCCCCCCGGACCGGCCTGCTCAGCACGGGCGGCGGTGCCCTCGGCTACGGCCTGCCGGCGGCGGTGGGCGCCGCGATCGGCGCCCCGCACCGCCCGGTGGTGGCGGTACTGGGCGACGGCTCGAGCATGTACTCCATCCAGGCACTCTGGACCGCGGCCCGCGAGCACCTGCCGGTCACGTTCGTGGTCCTGGACAACGCCCAGTACGCAGCGGTGGACATCCTCGCCGGCCCGGAGGGCGGGAAGATGCCGGGCGTCGAGCTGGGCGGCATCGACTTCCCCTCGCTGGCCACCTCCCTGGGCTGCCGAGCCCACCGGGTCACCCACCCCGACGACCTCGAGCCGACGATCGCCACCGCCCTCACGACCGCCGAGCCCACCCTCGTCCACATCCCCGTGGACCCCAAGCCCACGACGCTCTACTAGCGAGTGGTGCTCTTCCGGGTTTCCTGGCGTTCTGCTTCCAGGAAGCGTTGGGCTGCCAGCTGGGCGTTCGCGGGTGAGGGGTGGGCGGGCTGGGGCGTGGAGTGCGGGCGGTCGTGCAGCAGGCGCGCGATCTCCGTGCGCAGCTCGACGAACGTGGCCGAGCCGCGGGTGCTGATCTGGTCACGCTGGGCCGGCAGGCCGACGGTGAGGTCGGCCACGATCGACGCGGGCGACTTGGACAGCACCAGCACGCGGTCCCCGAGGTACACGCTCTCGTCGATGTCGTGGGTGACCAGCAGTACGGTGCTGCCGTGCTCGCGGCGTACGCGCAGCAGCAGGTCCTCGAGGTCGGCCCTGGTCTGCGCGTCCACCGAGGCGAACGGCTCGTCCATCAGCAGCAGGGCCGGCTGGCAGGCCAGCGCCCTGGCGATGGACACCCGCTGCTGCATGCCGCCGGAGAGCTGCCAGGGGTACTTGTGCGCCGCGTCGGTCAGCCCGACCCAGCTCAACGCCTCCATGGCCCTGGCCCGTCGCGGGGCTCGGCCCCGCGCCCGCGCCCGCAACGGGAACTCCACGTTGCCGCGCACCGACAGCCACGGGAACAGCGAGCGGCTGTAGTCCTGGAACACCACGGCCAGGTCAGCGGGCACGCCCTCCACCCGGTCGCCGTGCAGGGACACCTCGCCCGCGGTCGGCTTGATCAGACCGGCGATGCAGCGCAGCAGGGTCGACTTCCCGCACCCGGAGGGGCCGACGATGCAGGCCAGCTCGTCCTTGGCCACGGTGAAGGACAGGTCCTCCACGGCCACGTGCGCGCCGGGGCCGGCGCCGTAGTGGTGCGCGAGCCCGCGCACCTCCAGCATTGTCGGCATGTCATCCTCCTGCTCTTGCGGTCTGCTTGGCATTCGCCACCGTGGAGCGGGTCGGCTGCCAGCGGAGTGCGCGGCGCTCGACGGCGAGCAGCGCGATGTTCAGGCCATACCCGATGATGCCAAGCAGCACGATCCATGCCCACATCGTCAGGTAGTTGAACGCGGTCTGGGCGATGCGCAGCTGGGCACCGATGCCGTTGGGGGTACCCACCATCTCGGACACGACCATCAGGATCACCGCGATCGCCAGGCTCAGCCGGAGGCCGGCGAAGATCTTCGGCAGCGCGGCCGGCAGCACGACCATCGTCACCCACTGGGTGCGCGAGGTGCGGAACGAGCGCGCCGTGTCGGTCTTCACCGAGTCCACCGAGCGTACGCCGTCGACCGTGTTGAGCAGGATGGGCCAGAGGCAGCCGAACACGATCAGCGCCAGCTGCATGTCCTGGTTGAGCCCGAACAGCACGATGAACACGGGCAGCAGCGCGGGCGAGGGAAGGGCCCGGAAGAACGCGAACAATGGTCCTACGTACTGCATCCCGGTGCGGGAGCGTCCGAGGGCGGTGCCGAGTACGACGCCCAGCGTGACCGCGATGAGCCAGCCGCCGAGCAGGCGCAGCATGCTCGGCACCATGTCGTCGGCGATGCTGTCGCTCAGCGCGACGTTGCCGTTTCCGTCGGTGAACCAGATGGCCCACGCGTGGTGGACGATCTGCCACGGCGACGGGAAGAACACGTCGTCGGCCGCCGCGGTGGCCAGCTGCCAGGCCAGGACGGCGACGGCGAAGATGACCCAGCGCTGTGCGAAGGCCGCCACGCGGTTCATGACAGGGCCTCCGTGCGGGTCGTGTCGCTCCACCGGAACAGCCGTCGGCCGACCCGCTCCAGGCTCTCGTTGACCAGGTAGCCGAACAGGCCGATCACGACCGTGCCGGCGAGCACCTGGTCCATCGCGCCGATGGTGCTCGACACGTCGATGATGAACGCGCCGACGCCGACCTCACTGCCGGCCAGGTACTCCGTCGAGACCGTGACGATCAGTGCGATCGCCGCGGACAGGCGCAGGCCGGTGAACGCGAACGGCGCCACGTGCGGCAGGGCGACGGCGGCCAGGACCCTGGACCGGCGGGTGCCGAACGACCGCGCGGTGTCCAGCAGCAGCGGGTCGATCTCGTCGAGGGCGTAGATGATGTTGAACAGGATCGGCCACACCGAGGCGTAGAAGGCGAGCGTGATCTTCGCCTCCGGACCGGAGCCGAGCGTGACGATGACCAGGGGGATGAGCGCGACCGGCGGGATCGGCCGGAGGAACTCGATCAGTACCCGGGTCGCCGTGCGCAGCCACGGCAGGCTGCCCAGCAGCAATCCGGCGGGCACCGCGACCGCGACCGCGATGGCCAGGGCGACGAGCCAGGCCAGCACGGTCGCGATCACGTCGCGGATGAACGCCTCCTGGCCGAGCAGGTCGACCAGCGCACCCCACACGTCGGTGGGAGTGGGCAGGAAGGCCCGCTCGACCAGGCCGAGCCGGACGACTCCTTCCCAGAGCAGGAAGAAGCCGGCCAGCCCGATCAGGTTCCGGACTAAGGGACGCAACGACTCAGGTGACGGGTGCGGTGGGAACGATCATCTTCTCCGCGTCGAGTTCGGTCTTGATGACCTCGAACTCGAGCATGAGGTCCGGCACCCGCTGGATGCGGCTCGCTTCGAGCTTGGACTGGAACGTCAGCAGGGTCGCCATCTTCGCCGTCTGCTCGTCCACGCCCGCGAACTCGACGAGCAGCGGCTCGACCAGGCTGCGGTCGGACAGGGCGAGGTCGGTGCCCCGCTGCATGGCGCGCTGGAAGGCGGCGATGGTGTTCGGATGCTTCTCCACGAAGTCACCCAGCGCGCCCCAGCCGGCCACGGGCATGTCGGCGGTCGGACCGACGGCGGTGTCGAAGATCGGCACGGCCCCGGCGTTGCGCTGGGTGTCGACGATCCACGGCTCGGTCACGAACGCCGCGTCCACGTTGCCGCTCTTGAGCTGCTGCGCGGTCTGCGGGAAGGGGGTGGGGACGTAGGTGACGCTCTTCCAGTCCACGCCGTTGGTCTTCAGGGTGGCGTTGGTGAGCAGGTCGGAGATCGTGTTGGGGGCCGTGACGGCGACCCGCTTGTTCGCCATGTCCCGGACGCTCTTCACCGGCGAGTCCGGCACCGCGACGACCATCGTGGAGTTGGGACCGGCCGACGCGGCGTCGGCCACCAGCTTGACCCCGCCCTTGCTCGCCGCCGCGCCCTTGCTCTCGGCGAGGAACAGCGGCGTGTAGCTGGAGTAGGAGATGTCCGACTCGCCGCCGAGGAGCTTCTGCACGGAGGCGTTACCGCTGGGCGCGTCGACGGTCTTTACCGACAGGCCCTCCTCCTCGAAGAAGCCTTCCTTCCGCGCCAGGTGGAACGGCGTCAGGTCGGTGGTCTTCATGATCGAAATTGTGAGTTCTGTTTTCTCCAGCTTGCCGTTCCCGCTCGACTGCGGTTCGGTCTCGTCGTCCGAGCCGCCAAGCAGCCCGCAGCTGGACAACGCCGTGACCAGCGTCAACGTCGTTGCGACCTTGGGGAGACGGGTGCGCAGACCGCGCCCGGTACTGCCTTTGGGCATTTGAAGCCTCTCCTCAGGGAGTGAGGTTGCGAAAGCCGATAGGTGGTGGTGCCCCGTACACCAGGTCGCCACTCTAGAGACCTTCATCCCCGGGTCACAATGAGTGCCCGGTATCTCTCTTCCCAGTGACGGTCCCCAGGAGAACCGGGTGGTGAGCGCGTGTCTCCGTGCGCGTAGGGTGCCGGTTACTTCCGCACGTGCCGTGCGACCTGCGGGCCAACAGATACCCGATTGGGCACGTTCGTCACCCGATCGTGACCTTGGCCGAGCTAAACCGATCGAGAAAAATTGTTGCCTCCGCGTGACGTTTCAGACCCTGATGTGTGACCATCCGTCCGGAGGACTTACATCGCGAGAGAGCTTCCGCTACCTTCTGTGGCCACAGTGAGGTAGTCATCCATCGAAGCGGTTAAGGAGCACGCCCCGATGTACTTGCGCGTGCTTCCCAGCAGTGGGAGCTGGGAAGACGAGCGACAGGGGTGTCGCGCCGCTGGGGGCGCGCGAGGAGTCGGGGTCCTCACTGGGGTACTTGTCCGTTCGAGCTGGCGGGCTACCGGCTTGACAACCAGGGAGAGTGCTGGGAGTGCCCGACCACACTGCTGACGTCCCACCCCGTGCCGGAAACGCCACCGTCTATGGTGCCGCCGTGCCCGAGCAGAACCCGGACCGCAAACCCGGCCGCCCGTCGGCGCCGTCCGCCAGCGTGGTGAAGGGCGGCTCCGCCCTCCGCATGCGCAACTGGCGGCTGCGTACGAAGGTCATCGCCGTCATCGTGGTCCCGACGCTGACCGCACTCGCCCTCGGCGCGTTGCGGGCCAGTGACGACCTTGGCCGAGCCGCCGAGTTCCGGCAGACGGTCAGCCAGGTCGACCTGGCCCGGAACCTGACGAACGTGGTGCACGAGCTGCAGAAGGAACGCACCCTCGCGGTGGCCTGGGTCGCCGGCGACCGCCAGGGCGACCGGACCGTGCTGGACACCCAGATCCGCCTGGTCAACGAGGCGGTGGACTCCACGCGCAGTGTCGCGGCCGCGCTCGAGACCGACGACGAGGAAGCCAGGATTCGCTACAACGGCGGCCTGCAGCGCCTGTCCTCGCTCGGGGCGATCCGCGACTCGGCCAAGGACACGAGCTACCCCGACGTCGGGTTGTTCACCGTGTACTCCCAGGTGCTCGACGACGTGGTCCGCCTCGGCCGCGAGGTCAACAGCGCGGTCAACGACCGGGACCTGCTGCGTGACGGCACGGTCATCCAGTCGCTGTCCGAGGAAAAAGAGAACGTGGGCAAGGAGAACGCGATCCTCGAGATCGCCGCCGCCCACGACTCGTTCCCGGCCGACATGCTCTCCCGGATCCGCGACGCGCAGGCGAACGTGGACGCGGCGCAGCAGGACTTCAAGGCGAACGCCTCGATCGCGCAGTCGCAGCTTTACAGCGACACCTTCAGCGGCGCGGCGGTGGACGAGCGGGAGGCGCTCAAGGCCGAGGCGATCGCCACCGCGGAGCAGTCGACCGGTGAGATCCCGCTGCCGCTGCGGATCGACGGCGCGGACCTGGCCAACACCGGCTCCGAGGCACTCGAGAAGATGCGGCAGGTCGAGAGCGAACTGCTCAACCAGCTGCGCACCGACGCCAACGCCCTCGCCGACGAGGCGACGGCCGCCGCCTGGCGCGACGCGGCGGTCGTGCTGGTCGCTCTGCTCCTGGCGCTGGGTCTGATGGCGATCGTGACCCGCTCGCTGCTGAACCCGCTGCGGGTGCTGCGCCGCGAGGCGCTGGAGGTCGCGAACCGGAAGCTGCCCGCCTCGGTGCAGCGAATCCTCGCCGATCCGGACCCGGCCGAGGCCGCCAAGCACGCGATCGAGCCGGTGCCGGTGTTCACTCGGGAGGAGACCGGCCAGCTGGCCCGCTCGTTCGACGCGGTCCAGGAGCAGGCGGTCCTGATGGCGACCGAGCAGGCCCTCCTGCGCGACAACATCAACTCGATCTTCGTCAACCTGTCCCGCCGGTCCCAGGCGCTGGTGGAACGCCAGCTTTCGCTGATCGACCGGCTCGAGCAGGACGAGCAGGACCCGGACCAGCTGGCAAGCCTGTTCGAGCTCGACCACCTGGCCACCCGGATGCGGCGGAACTCGGAAAGCCTGCTGGTGCTCTCGGGTACCGGCCTGTCCCGCCAGCTCAACCGCCCGGTCCCGGCCTCCGAGGTCGTGGGCGCCGCGGTCTCCGAGGTCGAGCACTACGCCCGGATCGAGGTCGCCTCGGCACCGGACGTCGCGGTGCAGGGTCGCGCGGTCTCCGACCTCGTGCACGTCATCGCCGAGCTGCTGGACAACGCCACCTTCTTCTCCGAGCCGGAGAAGAAGGTCATCGTCCGGATGGCGATGACCCGCAAGAAGGAGCTCGCGATCCAGATCACCGACCAGGGTGTCGGTATGTCGGAGGACGAGATCAACGCGGCCAACGCCCGTCTGGCCGACCCGCCCGACCTGGATGTCGCCGTGACCAGGCGAATGGGTCTGTACGTGGTCGCCCGGCTGGCGAAGCGGCACAACATCGTCGTCCGGCTGCGGGACAACGAGGACATCGAGGGCGGCCTCATCGCCCGGATCAACGTCCCGGCCGACCTGGTCCAGCCGCTCGGCGCGACCCCGCGCTCGATGTCGGCGACCTCGACGACCTCGTCCCTGCAGGCCGCGGCCATGGACTCGCCCGGGATGGGTCTCGGCTCGAGCATGCCGAACGTGCCGAACACCCCGGCGCCCGTGCGCAACAGCGGGATCGCCGGAGCGTTCACCGGCGGCATGCCGAGGCTGCGTCCCGACGGCAGCGCGATGGGCGAGGAGACCCGGCAGGACCGCACTCCGCAGGAGGTCGCGGGATACCCGCCGTACTCGCCGGGCTCGGAGCGTAACGGCGCCACCCCCGCCAACGGCACGCCGTCGGCGACCGGTGCCAACGGCCGGCACGACGAGGACAACACGGCCACGCTGTTCGGCAGCCCGCTGCCGGAGACCAGCGAGACCGACACCGGCTACCCGCCGCTCGGTGCCGGCCGTCCGCCCGCCGAGCAGGACCACAACGTGGACGCGCCGACCGAGCGCCTGCCGATCTACGAGGCCGTCCTGTCGCAGTGGTTCGAGGCGGCGGACACCGGCTCGCACCAGCGGCAGCCGGCCGAACAGGGCGCTGAGCCCTCGGCCGAGCGGCAGAACGGCAACGGCTCGACCAACGGTGCGAACGGCGCCACCGCCAACGGCACGGCGAACGCCAACGGCACGGCGAACGGCAACGGCAACGGTGTCGCCCCCGCGACCGACAACGGTCACGCGGCGGCTCCCGCCGAGGCGCCGGCCGAGCAGCGGCCTGAGCCGGCGGCGTGGACCTCGCCCGGTGACGAGGGCTGGCTAGCCGCGCAGGCGCTGCTGGAGAACAAGCCGGACGCCACCACGACCGCCGGGCTGCCCAAGCGGGTGCCCAAGGCGCACCTGGTGCCGGGTTCGGCGCAGCCGCGCACATCGGAGACCGCCGACGACACGCAGGTGGCCCCTCCGTTGCCCCCGCGCACCGCGGACGCCGTCCGCGGTCGCATGTCAAGCTTCCAGCAGGGTGTGCGCCGTGGCAGGCACGCTCTCATCGAGGCCTACGCTGGTGACCAGTCCGGTCCCGAGGTCAGCCGTAAAGACGAGGAGCAGGAGTGACGACCCCGTCCACGAATCAGCCCGGTAGCTTCGGGTGGCTCATCACAGATTTCGTCCGTCAAGTGCCCGGTGTGGCACACGCCGTCGTCGTGTCGGCTGATGGGCTCTTGTTGGCCGGGTCCCAGGGCCTGCCGAGGGACAGGGCCGAGCAACTCTCGGCGGTGTCCTCCGGTCTGGTCAGCCTCACGCAGGGTGCGGCCCGGTGCTTCGAGGCCGGCGGCGTGAACCAGACCGTGGTCGAGATGGACCGCGGGTACCTGTTCCTGATGTCGATCTCGGACGGCTCGTGCCTCGCGGTGCTCGCCGCGCCGAACTGCGACATCGGACTGGTCGCCTACGAGATGACGTTGCTGGTCGAGCGGGTTGGCCAGCAGATGACTCCGGAACTGCGTGCGCAGCTACAGGGCGCACAGCGCAGGTAGTCGTGCTCACCGCCCGGATGCGGATGGAGAGCGGAGGTAGGGCCCCATGCGACCCACTCGGGGACACCTGCAGCGACGATTATCGCGCGCCGAAGAGTCAGAGCGGAGGCGAGTAGAGATGCCCGAAAGAGGCTGGGAGGACCTCCCCGAGCCTGATGTCGGCGACGCGCCGAACAGGTTCGACGTCGACGGTTTCCGGGCCCGACTGTTCGGCGGGCCCGGGGCCACGCTGTACGGCGACTCCGGCATCCCGGCGCAGTCCGCGTGGGACAGCAAGGAGATCCCGACCGTCTCGCCCAACGAGGACAGTGGTTACCACAGCGGTTACCACACCGGTGGGTTCAACAGCGGGGTCTTCAACAGCAGCTCGGACCTGCTCGGGGACTCGGGACGGGAGGGCGGCTCGCTCGTCCGCCCGTACACCAAGACCGGTGGCCGTACACGGTCCGACTACGATCTGGCGATCGAGGCGCTGGTCTCCACCAGCGAGAGGGGGAAGGCACCGGACGCGGCCGTCCTTCCGGAGCACCGGTCGATCTGCGGCCTGTGCCTGGACACCAGGTCGGTCGCGGAGGTGGCCGCACACCTCCGGCTGCCCCTCGGGGTGGCCAAGGTGTTGATCGGAGACATGGCCGGTATGGGACTGGTCCTGATCCACCAGAGCGGCATGGTCGTCGGCGACCGGCCGTCGATCGAATTCATGGAAAGGGTGCTCAGTGGTCTCCGCAGGCTCTAGTCCCCTCAGCCCGCGTGGCGCGGCACCGCAGCCGACAACTTCGGCCAAGATCGTTGTCGCCGGCGGGTTCGGGGTCGGCAAGACGACCCTCGTCGGCTCGGTGTCGGAAATCGTTCCGCTGACCACCGAGGCCGTCATGACCGAGGCGAGCGTCGACGTCGACGACCTGACGAACACACCGAACAAGGTCACCACCACGGTGGCGATGGACTTCGGCCGCGTGTCGCTGGACAGCGACCTGATCCTGTACCTGTTCGGTACGCCGGGTCAGCACCGGTTCTGGTTCATGTGGGACGACCTCGTCCGCGGCGCGATCGGTGCCGTGGTGCTGGTCGACACCCGACGGCTGGCCGACGCGTTCGCCTCGATCGACTTCTTCGAGGACCGCGGGCTGCCCTACGTGGTCGCGATCAACTGCTTCGACCGGGTGCTGCACCACCGCGTGGACGACGTCCGGGACGCGCTCACGATCGAGCAGACCGTGCCCGTGGTCACCTGCGACGCGCGCGACCGCGAGTCCACCAAGGAAACGCTGATCACGCTGGTGGAGCACGCGATGCACCAGCGGATGTCGGCCCGCGCCGGCTGACGCCGCACCAGGCGGACCGGACCACAGACGGACCAACGACGCGCCCTCGGCTCAGCCGAGGGCGCGCCGTGCGTAGTGGGCCATCGAGCACGTCGCCTCGTCGGCCTCGTCGATGTCCCCGCGGGCCAGTGCCCGCAGCGCGTCGGCGGCCCGGCAGACGCCCATCAGCGCGTCGATCACGCGCTCGTGCTCCTCGTCGGTCCGGGTGAGGTCGAGCCGGGCGAGTAACCTCCGCACACCACCGTCGATGACGTCGGCGCGGTCGAGGAGGCCCGCCCGCGCGACGCGGAGCCGGTGGTGCGCGGCGCGCCGCTCGTCCTCACCCATACGCCGACGATGCGCGCCTCGGCTCGAGAACGACTCGCACCCAGGTCGAGACCTGCGCGTGGGCGGGTCAGGAGGACGCGATCAGGGACGCCGAGGTGATGCGGTGCAGCGGGTACTGGCGGACCGTGTCGTTGACCTTGTCGCGGCCCTCGAGGATCCCGCCGCCGACCCGGAACGGTGTGACCACCCGCTGGCTGGCCACGCCGCGGGAGTCGACGAAGTCGATCAGCACGTGGCCGTTCTGCTCGATGGCCTCCCGCAGCAGGGCCAGCGTCGCCGCGGTGTCGGCCGCGCCGCCGCCCGCGGTGAGCGAGACGGTGCGGCCGCGGCGGGTGGCGGCCGCGGTGTCGCCGGCACGCAGCTGCGCGACGATCTCGCGCATCCGCTCCTCGCTGGGCGCGGTCGGCGGACCGCCGCGCCGAACCCGCGCCGTGGCCGGCACCCGGTGCCCGGCCTGGCGCAGGTCCACCACCTGGCCGTCGGCTCCCTCCGCGGCCGGGGCGAACCCGACCTTGCGCAGCTCATCCAGCACCTCGGCCAGGGGGAGCGGGCTGACCAGCACGGTGGGTGCGATCCGCCGCAGCTCCAGCGAGGCCGCCGTGGGGTGGGCGGACACCTCGGCCAGCAGGACCGGGTCGTCGCAGCGCAGGAAGGACGTGGCGGTACCGCCGCGGAGCCGGCCGTGGCGGCGGGCGATGTCGTCGATCAGGTAGCTCAGCGACTGCGGGACCGGTGTCCTGGACCTGGTTCGGAACAGCTCGTGGAGGTCCTCGGCGGTCCGGCCGGTGTCCAGGGCGCGCCGCACCGAGGCCTCGGTGACCCGATAGACGGTCGCGCTGCCCGCCGACTCGACGTCGGCGACCTGGCCGATGTCGATGGCCAGGGTGGGTTCGAGCGGACCCGGCGCGACGACGGTCAGGTCGGCCTGCACCAGGACGTGGTCCACCGGCTCCGGCATCGACTCGGCCATGGCCTTCGCCGCGGCGGCGGGACCGTCGTCGAGCAGCGCGCGGCCGGCCGAGGTGATCGCGCCCAGCGCCACCACGCCGAGCGCGGTGGCCTCGGTCATGGTCCAGCGCACGATCTCGTCGCGCAGCCGGCCGCCGCGACGCGGGGCGCGCCAGGCCAGCACCTCGGCCAGCTCGTCGGGTGAGGCGACGCCGGTGTTCGGCGGCAGCTCGGCCAACGCGGCGAGCACCCGGCGTCGCTCGACCGGCGCCGGCGGGCGCCGCAGGTCGTCCGAGAGCGGTGCGAGCACCTTGTCCTTTGCGTCGCGCATCCCGGCCAGGCCGGGCAGGCGCGGCAGGTCCAGCCAGGCCGCGGCCAGCGTGGCCCACTGGTTGGCCGGCGCGGCCACCAGCCAGGGCTCGACCGCGGTGGTCGGCATCCACTCCGGGTTCGTCGCGGTGGCGCTGTCGGCGACCAGGCCCGCGCCGAACAGGAGCTCGGCGACGAACGCCGCACCCCGGTCGTCGGTGTCCAGCTCGCGCGCGAGCCGCCGGACGTCGCGTACCCCGAGCCCGCCGGACTTGAGCACGCCGGCCGGTTCGACCGACCACAGGGCGACGAGGTTCTCCGCCCGGCGAACCAGTTCCAGCACCTCGCCGGCGCCGGTGGCGTCCACATCGGAGCGCCTGGTGGTGCGCAGCGGCGGCTCGTCCAGCCGAACCGTCCCCAGTGGACTCTCGCCGCGCAGGGCGAGGCCGACCTGGCGGGGCAGTTCGACGGTCTCGGCGTCCCGACGCAGCAGCAGCCCCTGGGCGAGCAGCCGCTGGACCGGCGTCTCGGCGCGCTCGAGCGGCACCACCACGGCGGCGTCGCGGGTGCGGCCGACCGGCGAGCCGTGGGCGAGCGTGGCCAGCAGGCGGCGGTCCGCCTCGGGCAGTGTCTCCAGCAACGCCGCCACGTCCACACCCTCGAGCACCGGCGAGGTCTGGCCGAGCCCGGCCGGGTAGAGCCCGCTCGCCTCCCGCGCGGCCGGCGCGACCGAGTACTCCGCCGACCCCCAGGCGAGCGCGAGCGCCACCAGCCGGTCGAGGGCGGCGCGGACCCGACTCGTGGACGCCTCGGGCCCGACCAGCTCGGCGACCCGCTCGGCCGCCACCGGGTGCTGGTCGGCGTCGGCCACGACGAGCGCGTCGAGCACCGCGAGCGTGAACGTGTCCAGGCTCTCCGCGGCCCTGGTCAGCGAGGCCCTGCTGCCGGCCCTGGCGGCCAGCACCGCGATGTCCGGCGGCGGGGGCGCGGCCAGGTCGGGACGGGCGCGCAGCAGGTCGGCCAGCATCTGGTCGTCCTGACCGCGCAGCCATTCGGTCAGCGGGACGGCGGGCACGTGACCACGGTATACGCGATCTCCGACAGTCGCGGAGGTCCGGTAGCCTCAAGCACCGTCAAGCGTCACAGTAGTGATGCCGTGAGTGATGTCCGCAATGATGTCCCAGTCGTTGGAGGCCCCAGTGGCGAAGGCCAAGCGTTCGCACCGCATCGATCCGACCTGGCCGGACGTCGAGCACCCGGTGTCCGAGCTTGCCGCCGACCGGCAGGGCGCGCTGTCCCCCTACGGTGACCTCACCTTCCCGCTCCCGGCCGACGAGCTCGGCTACGAGCACCCGGACACCGAGATCAACAAGTAGCCATGCCAGTTCCCGGCCCCGGCTACTCGATCACCGTCCGGGTCGAGGCGCCGCCCTCCGCGAGTGCCGCTGGTGACCTCGCCGCCGCCGTCGGGCGGGCCGGCGGGGTGATCACCGCGTTCGACGTCGTCGAGTCGCACACCGACCGCATCGTCGTCGACCTCACCGCCAACACCTACTCCGACGCGCATGCCCGCGACATCACCACCGCGCTCGAGGAGCTGCCCGGTGTCGTCGTCCGCAAGGTGTCCGACCGGACGTTCCTGATCCACCTCGGCGGCAAGATAGAGGTCAGCCCGAAGGTCGCGCTGCGCAACCGCGACGACCTCTCCCGGGCCTACACCCCGGGCGTGGCCAGGATCTGCCAGGCCATCGCCGAGAACCCCTACGACGCCCGCCGGCTGACCATCAAGCGCAACACGGTGGCCGTGGTCACCGACGGTTCGGCGGTGCTGGGCCTGGGCAACATCGGACCGGCCGCGGCCCTGCCGGTGATGGAGGGCAAGGCCGCGCTGTTCAAGAAGTTCGCCGGGGTCGACGCCTGGCCGGTATGCCTGGACACCCAGGACACCGAGGAGATCATCCGCACGGTGAAGCTGATCGCGCCGGTCTACGGCGGCATCAACCTCGAGGACATCGCCGCGCCCCGCTGCTTCGAGATCGAGGCGCGGCTGCGCGAGGCGCTGGACATTCCGGTGTTCCACGACGACCAGCACGGCACGGCGATCGTGGTGGTCGCCGCACTGCGCAACGCCCTGCGGGTGGTCGGAAAGCAGCTCTCCGACTGCAAGGTCGTCGTCTGCGGCGCGGGCGCGGCCGGCTCGGCGATCATCCGGCTGCTGCTGCAGAAGAAGCCGGCCGACGTGCTCGCCGTCGACGTGCACGGCATCGTGCACCCCGGGCGGGACGGCATGGACCCGAACCTCGCCTGGGTCGCCGCGAACACCAACAACGAGGGGCTCACCGGCAGGTTGACCGACGCGTTGGTCGGCGCGGACGTGTTCATCGGCGTCTCGGCGCCCAACCTGTTCGGCGCCGACGCGGTCGCCACGATGGCGCCGGACCCGGTGGTGTTCGCCCTGGCCAACCCGGACCCCGAGATCGACCCGCTGGAGGCGCAGCGGCACGCCGCGGTGGTGGCCACCGGGCGCAGCGACTACCCGAACCAGATCAACAACGTGCTGGCCTTCCCGGGGGTGTTCCGCGGGCTGCTCGACGCGCAGGCCCGCGGCATCACCGACGAGATGCTGCTGGCCGCGGCCGACGCGATCGCCGACGTCGTGGACGGCGACCGGGTCAACGCCTCGTTCATCGTGCCGAGCGTGTTCGACTCCGCGGTGGCGCCGGCGGTGGCCGAGGCGGTGTCGCGGGCGGCGGCACCGGTCGGCGCCCGCCCCGCGTAGGGCGCGGCATAGCATCGGTGTGTGGTTGAGCTGAGTCATGTGGACGCCTCCGGTGCGGCCCACATGGTGGACGTGACGGGCAAGGAGGCCTCCGCGCGCGTCGCGGTCGCCACCGGGACGGTGCGGACCACCGAGGAGGTGGTGTCGCTGCTCCGCTCGGACGGCCTGAAGAAGGGCGACGCGCTCGGCACTGCCCGGATCGCCGGCATCATGGGCGCGAAGCGCACGCCGGACCTGATCCCGCTGTGCCATCCGATCGCGATCTCCGGGGTGAGCGTGGAGTTCACCCTGGGGTCGGACCGGGTGGACATCACGGCGACCACGAAGACCACCGATCGCACCGGCGTGGAGATGGAGGCGTTGACCGCGGTCGCGGTCGCCGGCCTGACCCTGCACGACATGATCAAGGCGGTGGACCCGGCCGCGGTGCTCGACGCCGTACGGCTGGAGCGCAAGGACGGCGGCAAGACCGGTACCTGGACGCGACCGGAGGACAGATGACGCGCACGGCACGGGTGGTGACCGCGTCCAACCGCGCGGCCGCCGGGGTGTACGAGGACCGGACCGGCCCGCTGATCGTGGACTGGTTGCTTGGCCGCGGTTTCGAGGTACCCGCGCCGGCGGTGGTACCCGACGGCGATCCGGTGCTGCGTGCCCTGCGTGAGGCGGTCGGCGAGCGGGTCGACCTGGTGATCACGACCGGCGGCACCGGGATCACCCCCACCGACCACACGCCGGAGATGACCGCACGGGTTCTCGACTACGAGATCCCCGGCCTCGCCGACGCCGTGCGGAGCGCGGGCTTGCCCGCCGTTCCCACCGCGGTGCTTTCCCGTGGCCGGGCCGGCGTGGCCGGCACCACCCTGGTCGTGAATCTGCCGGGGTCGCCGGGTGGGGTTCGGGACGGGCTCGGGGTGCTGGAGGGGGTGCTGGACCACGCGCTCGACCAGCTGCACGGCGGAGACCACCAGCGCCCCTCGGTCGTGCCGGCCCGGGTGCTGCGTGCCGAGGTGCTCGACGTCCCGTTGTCGGTCGAGGAGCACGCGGCCCTCGTGGACGACCCGGCGGCCGGCGCGGTGGTGACCTTCGCCGGCGTGGTCCGCGACCACGACGGGGGGCGGGGGGTGCGCGACCTCGACTACGAGGGCCACCCGAGTGCGAAGGCCGTGATCGAGGAGGTCGCCGGCGAGGTGGCCGGTCGGCACCCCGGCGTCCGGGCACTGGCGGTGAGCCACCGCCTCGGCTCACTTGCCATCGGTGACGTCGCGCTGGCCTGCGCCGTGGCCGCCGAGCACCGGGCCGAGGCGTTCGCGGCCTGTTCGGACCTGGTGGACGAGGTGAAGCGGCGCCTGCCGGTGTGGAAGCACCAGAACTTCACCGACGGCACCGACGAATGGGTCAACTGCCCCTGACGCTCGACAGACAGACAGACAGACAGGCGAAGGGCTCCACCGCCGGGGGATGACGCGGTGGAGCCCTTCGGTACTGCTATGCCTGTCGGCTGGTCACTTCGTGGCGATCTTCTGCCCGGCCAGGATCAGGTCCGGGTCGCCGATGAACTGCTTGTTCTTCTCGAACAGTGCCTGCCAGCCGCCCTGCACCTTGAGCTGCTCCGCGATCTTGGTCAGCGTGTCGCCGGCCTTGATCGTGTAGTCGCCCTTCGGGTTGGACTTGGCCAGGATCGGCTTGGGCGGAGCGTAGGTCCGCTGCTCCTGCGGCGCCTGCTGCGGCGCCGCCTGCTGCTGAGCCGGCTCCTCGTAGGAGGAGGAGGACTCGGCGGGGGCACCGGCGTACTCGTTGCTGCTGCCGCCGGAGGAACCGCCACGAGCCCCACAAGTCGGCCAGGCGCCGATACCCTGGGACTGCAGGGTGTTCTCGGCGACCCTGATCTGCTCGGCCTTGGACGCGTTCGCGGGGTTGCCGGAACCGCCGTTGGCCTCCCAGGTGCCCTGGGAGAACTGCAGCCCGCCGTAGTAGCCGTTGCCGGTGTTGATGCCCCAGTTGCCGCCGCTCTCACACTCGGCGATCGCGTCCCAGTTGACCGAGGGGTCCGCCTGTGCCGGAGCGGCCACTCCCAGGGGAACACCGACCGCAGCACCGGCCACGAGGACGCGCGCGATGGTGCGTCGGGTGGTGGATGGCTTGCGGTGTTTGCCTTGGTACGCCATTGTGCTCTCTCCCTCAACACCTGTCTGGGGTGCCAACCCCGTCCGGAGGGTCTCTTTCAGTCGGGGATAACGTCCGCGCGCCCGCCGGACGGGTTCGGTGTTACGAGCGCTCGGTTCCTGCACGGCTGGTCGGGACCAACCGAGAGCGACGGTACGTAGCAAAAACGCCGAAAGGAAATTTAAGTTGCCGTGGCGTGAGTCACAGTAACGTGGCGGATGCGGTAACGATTGAGGCATTTCCCCTGGTGAGAGGCCTGAATTTCATCGTTATCTCCCCGTTTCATTGGGGATATAGTTCACCCTAGCTGAGGTCTGCGTCACGTTTTCTTGAGAACTTTCACGTTCCGTATCGGTTGGGACAATAGCGCAGACACTGCAGTGTGAAAGCAGCTCGCTACGCGGTGGAGTGCTCTCGTAATTCGAGGGAGGATTGGCCGTCGAAGTCAAGCTCGAGGTGGATCGGGAAAACAGCAGGTCACAAAGGTTTTCAGACGCGGCCGGCCGCCCGCGCCGGCCGCGTGGCGTCGAACGGCGCGCTGCGTGGCGTGAGCCGCTGGAGCGAAGGCGCACCGTGGGAGTCCGCCCAGGTCGGTGACCAGGTCGCGGAGGGTGGCTGGCCGGTCTTCCGTCGCCATGGAGGCGGGCCGAGCGTCAGAGGCACGCACCGTAGTCAACGCGGACGCGGAACGTCACTCTCAGGGCCGCAGAGGGCTTCCCGGTGAGCCGGGCGGGTGGGCCTCGGGGCCGTGCTCAGCCGCCGGCGAACGGGGGCAGGACGTCCACGGTGGCGCCGTCCGGGACCGCCGTGCTCGTGTCACGCACAGCGACAGCGTCGAGCAGGAAGCTGCACGCGGTGAGCACCCGCGTCAGGCCCGCGCCGTGCCGTCCGCCGAGGTCGGCCACCAGGTCGTGCAGGGTGGCTCCGCCGGGGAGCCGCACGGTTTCCTCGTCGTGCCCCACTGCGGCCCTCGCGCCGGCGAAGAACCGCACACGGACCGTAGTAGTGCTGGGAGCAGCGGTCACACCCACAGGTTAGCGTTGCGCATGGCCTGGACGTATCTGATGGACATGGACGGGGTCCTGGTGCACGAGGAACACCTCGTGCCGGGCGCGGACAAGCTGATCGAGGAGCTGCGTGAACGTCAGCTCTCCTTCCTGGTCCTGACCAACAACTCGATCTACACCCCCCGGGACCTGCGGGCCCGGCTGCTCCGGACGGGCCTGGACGTCCCCGAGACGTCGATCTGGACCTCGGCGCTGGCCACGGCGACCTTCCTCGAAGCCCAGCGGCCGGAGGGTTCCGCCTACGTCATCGGCGAGTCCGGACTGACCACCGCCCTGCACGAGATCGGTTACGTGCTGACCGACCGGGACCCGGACTACGTCGTGCTGGGCGAGACCAGGACCTACAGCTTCACCGCGATCACCACGGCCATCCGGCTCATCGAGCAGGGTGCGCGGTTCATCGCCACCAACCCGGACGCCACCGGTCCCTCCCGGGAGGGCTCGCTACCCGCGACGGGCTCGGTTGCCGCGCTGATCGAACGCGCCACGGGGCGGGCGCCGTACTTCGTCGGCAAGCCCAACCCGCTGATGATGCGCTCGGCGCTCCGCGCGCTGGGTGCGCACTCGGAGTCGACGCTGATGATCGGCGACCGGATGGACACCGATGTGCGCTCCGGCCTGGAGGCGGGTCTGCGCACGATCCTGGTCATGACCGGCATCTCGACCCCGCAGACAGCGGAGCTCTTCCCGTACCGGCCGAGCCGGGTCATCGACTCGGTGGCGGACCTGGTGGGGCAGGCCGACAACCCGTTCCCCGAATAACACAGCACCCCGGCCAGTGGTGCCAGCCACCGGCCGGGGTGCCGCATGTTCCCGAACTGACTGCCGCTCCCACCACGAAGCGACGCGCTAAGGTTAGCCTAACTTTAGGGATCTGTGCAAGCTATGCGGCGTCGGCTCGTTCGAGGTTCCGTGCCTGGTTCCGCCGGGCCCGGCCGCGGGTCCACCGCGCGGTGCGCATCCGGTCCCGCACCGTCACACCGCCCCGCCGGGCGAGTACGACCCCGCAGACCACCGCGCTCAGTGCCGCGACGACGCCGCCCACCACGAACGGGGCCCGCCCGCCGAACTCCGCGGCGAGCCAGCCGGTCATCGGCGCGCCGATCGGGTTCCCGCCGACGAACACCAGCATGTACAGCGCCATCACCCGCCCGCGCATCTCCGGCGCCGTCGCGAGCTGGATCGTGCTGTTCGCGGTGGTCATGAACGTGATCATTGCGATCCCGGTCGGGATCAGGGCCAGCCCGAAGGCGAGGTAGGTCGGCATCAGCCCGGTCCCCACCTCGAGCACGCCGAAGGTGAAGGCCGCACCCACCAGCAGACCCATGCTCGGCCGGCTCTTCGTGCTGCGGCGTACGGCGAGCAGGGCGCCGGACAGCGTGCCGACCGCGAGCATCGTGGACAGCAGGCCGTAGCCGTCGGCGTCGCGGTGGAAGACGTTGGCCGCGGCGATGGCGAGCGTGGTGAAGAACGTGAAGGCGAACGTGCTGACGAACAGCACCATGGTCAGCACGATCAGGATGTCCGGTCGTCCCCGCACGTAGCGCAGGCCCTCCCGCAGCTGGCCCCGGCGCGAGGCGGGTCGTGGCTGGCGGTACAGCTCGGCCGGGTTCATCCGGACCAGGTTCACGATCACCGCGACCGTGGTGAGCGCGTTGACCAGGAACACCCAGCCGGTGCCGGTCCAGATGATCATCACGCCGGCGATGGCGGGGCCGACCACCCGGGCGAGGTTGAACATCGAGGAGTTCAGCGCGACGGCGTTGGTCAGGTGCTCCTTGCCGACCATCTCGCCGACGAACGACTGCCGCACGGGCGGGTCGACGGCGGTGAACATGCCGAACACCAGGCACAGCGCGTACACCTGCCAGAGCTGCACCAACCCGGTCAGGTCGAGCGTGCCGAGCACCAGCGCGCACGCCGCCATGCCCGCCTGCACGACGACCAGCATCCGACGCTTGTCATGCCGGTCGGCGAGCACGCCGGCCCACAGCGTGAACAGCAGGGTGGGCAGGAACTGGAGCGACGCGGCGATGCCCAGCGCCACCGGGTCGTAGCCGGACAGCTCGAGCACCAGCCAGTCCTGGGCGATGCGCTGCATCCACGTGCCGACGTTCGAGATCACCTGGCCCGACGCGAACAACCGGTAGTTGCGCACGCGCAGTGATCCGAACATGCCTCGAGGGTTCCGTTCGGTCTTCGACGGATCGACGAGCGCGGCTCGAGGCGAACCGTTCGTCCTGGTGGGGTCACACGTTTTTCGACTGTCTGTCACGGATCCTGCTGGCTCGCCAACCGGTCGATGATCTCCGACGCCTGGGACAGGATGTCCCGGTCGGCCTGGCTCAGCTCGGCCAGCCGCTTGTCCAGCCAGGCCTCGCGGGCGGAGATGTCGGCCAGGATGAGCGCGCTCCCCTCCTCGGTGATCTCGACGATGGCCTGCCGGCCGTCGCTGGGGTGCGGTCGACGGCTGACGTAGCCCGACTCCTCGAGCGCGGCGATCACCCGGGTCATGGAGGGAGGTTGGACGACCTCCTTGGCCGCCAGCTCGCCAGGGGTGAGCGGCCCGCACTTGTGCAGGCAGGACAGGGCGGAGAGCTGGGTGAGCGTGACCGAGGAGCTGGTCCGCTGGACCCGGAGCCTGCGGTTGAGCCGCACTGTCGCCAGCCGCAGACGGCTGGCGAGCGAGCGTTGGGCTACGTCGTGCTCACTTTTCGACACATCGTTAGCTTACCTCACGAATTCGGCGAAGTCAGGCGAACGCCGCCCGAATTGGCCCGATTGCGAAGTACACCACGAACAAGGCGGCAACGACCCACAGCAGCGGGTGGATGCCGCGTGCCCTGCCAGTCGCCGTGCGCAGGAGCACGTAGCTGATGAAGCCCGCGCCGATGCCGTTGGCGATCGAGTAGGTGAAGGGCATGACGACGATCGTGAGGAAGGCGGGGAGGGCGACGGTGAAGTCCTCGAAGTCGATCTCCCGGATCTGGCCCATCATCAGCACGCCGACGATCACCAGCGCCGGTGCTGCCGCCTCGACCGGGACCGAGGCGTAGAGCGGGGTGAGGAACATGGCCGCGATGAACAGCAGGCCGGTCACCACGTTCGCGAGCCCGGTCCTGGCGCCCTCGGCGATCCCGGCGGCGGACTCGATGTAGACGGTGTTGGAGCTGGACGACGCGGCCCCGCCGGCGACCGCACCGAGCCCGTCGACGAACAGCGCCTTGCCGACGTCGGGGAGCCGGCCGTCCTGGTCGACGAGCCCGGCCTCCTTGCCGAGACCGGTCATGGTCCCGATGGTGTCGAAGAAGTCGGTCAGTACGAGCGTGAACACGAGCAGGAACGCGGTGACGACCGGCACCTGGACCCACGCGTCGAAGTTGACCTGGCCGAGCAGCGAGAGGTCGGGCACCCCCACGACGTCCTCGGGAACCGCCGGGTAGCCGAGGTTCCAGCCGGTCGGGTCGACCCCCGCCGAGGGGCCGGCGTCCACGAGGGCCTCGATGAGGATCGCCAGCACCGTGGTGGCCAGCACTCCGATCAGGATCGCGCCCTTGACCCGCTTCGCGACGAGGATCCCGGTGAGGACCAACCCCACGACGAACACCAACGTCGGCCAGGACGCGATCGACCCGTTGATCCCGAGTCCGACCGGGACGGTGGTGTTCGCCGCGTCCGGTACGCGCCGGACGAACCCGGCGTCGACGAGCCCGATGAGCGTGATGAACAGCCCGATGCCCACCGCGATCGCCGCCTTGAGCGAGGGTGGGACGGCGTTGAACACCATCGTCCGCACCCCGGTGACGACGAGGATGAGCACGACGACCCCGTTGACCAGCACCAGTCCCATCGCCGCCGGCCAGCTCATCTGCGGCGCGATGCTGACCGCGACGAACGCGTTGATCCCCAGCCCGGTGGCCATCGCGAACGGGTAGTTCGCGACGAGTCCGAAGAGGATCGTGAGGACCCCGGCAACCAGCGCTGTGACCGCCGCGACCTGTCCGGCCGGGAGGATGTCGCCGAAGGCGTCGTCGTGGGTGGCCGGATTGTCCGGATCGGTGGAGAAGCTGCCGATGATCAGCGGGTTCAGCACCACGATGTAGGCCATCGTGACGAAGGTGACCAGCCCGCCGCGGATCTCCCGGGCGGGGGTGGAGCCGCGTTCGGAGATTTTGAAGTAGCGGTCCAGCGCTGTCCTGGTGCTCATGGGCCGGTAGCCTCGCAAACGTGCCAGGTGAAGCGGAACCCGACGTGCGGATCGAAACGCAGAAGTCACCTCCGCCCGCGCTGCCGCCCCGGCTGCTGGCGCTGGCGCCGGTGGTGTACGTGGGGACGGCGGTCTGGCTGCTCGCGTTCGTCCTGCTCGCGCTGGGGCACTACGTGCTCGACCTGGTGCCGCCGATCTGGATGTGGACGGCCCTGTGCGGGTTCGTGTTGGGAATGATCGGCGTGCCGGTCATGTGGTGGCAGAGCAGCGCCAGCCGGCGGGGGTCACGGGGAGCGCAGAAGGTCCAGTAGGGCCGTTCTAGTCGAGCAGGGTCTCGGGGTCCTCGAGCAGGGCGGCGAACGTGTGGCGTTCCGCCCAGCGGTCGGTGACCCAGGCCAGCGCGCGGGACATGCCCTCGGTCGTGTCGGTGCAGTGGGCCACGCCGTCCACGACCCACCAGGCCACCCGGTAGTCGATCAGTCCGATGCGCACGGTCAGCTCCTCGTGCACCATCGGCCCCCCTGCCGGGACCGGGATTCCCACCAGGTCACATGCGTCCACAACGGCGCCGAGGTCGGCCCAGGCGACCGGGGACGGCGTGCCGGCTGGGGTGCCGACGACGACCTCGGTGGCCAGCGGCAGGTCCAGCAGCTCCGCCAGCGGCTCGGCCAGCTCGAACTCCGCGCCGACGGCGACCACCCGCTCGCGGTCCACCACCTGGAGCACCCAGGGCACGTCGAGCACCAGGCCCTCCGCCGCCGGCAGCACCTCACCGGTCAGCGTCCGCACCGCGACCGGCGGCCGCACGTCCCCGGTGTGCACCACACCGTCGCGGACGGCGCGCGCGAGCGCGGTGTAGGCACGCATGGCCGTGCCGAGCGAGATCGTGCGCCGCTCGTCACCCAGGCGCTCGACCAGGTCCTCCACGTCGTCGGCGGACGCGACATGCAACCGGTCCCGCACGCCGATCGCCCGCAGCACCGAGGGGTCGACGGCCACCGGCGGCACCGGGTCGAACAGGCCGACGAGCTCCGTCGCATCCGGCATGCGCAACGCCCGGGGCGGCTGCCCGGCGAGCAGACCGTGATGCCCGACCCACCAGCCGGTGTAGCCACCTGGCTCCCGAAGTGCTTGTGCGGTAAGGGGATCCGAGACCAGGAGTCGGATTGCGGCGTCCCAGGCAGTGTCTGCAACGAGGTCCAGGTCCCGCACGGCGCTCATCCGCGCGGGGGGTTCGGGCAGCGACTCCCACCAGTCCCGCTCGTCGGCGAGGTCGTGGTCGGGGTCGGTCGGCTCCTCGTCGACGACGACGGCGAACGTCTCGAGCACGCCGACAGCGGTGAGCACGGTCGGCGGCCACGCCCGCGCCACGGCGTCGTCGAGGATGCCCAGCGGCGCGTCCTCGGCGAGCAGCTCGAGGAAGGCGGCGCCGGGTAGTGCGAGCTCGTCGGCCCGCCGCCAGTCGCCGGACGAGTCCCGCAGGGCGAGAGCGGCGAGCCAGGGGACCTCGCCGGGGCGGATCCCGGCCCGGTCCACGAGCCCGAGGACCGTCTCGGCGAGCCCGTCGACGTCCATCCCGGACTCGGCGTCGTCCAGGCTGCGCTCGACGTCCTCGTGCAGCGACTCGAGCAGGTCCACCGGCCCACCGCGGCGGGCGCCGAGCCGTTCGAGCAGCGGGTGTGCGGCGTCCGGGTGCACCGCGCCGCCGAGTGCGAGCTCCCCCTCGACGAGCAGCGTGCCGCGTGGGCCGGGGATCGTGCGCCCGTCGGCCAACGGCACGGGCAGTGCACCGAGCGCCTCCCGCGCGTCGGCGTCCACCTCGGCGAGCGGGGAGAGGGCGTCGTAGAGCCGGTACCACCAGGTCGGGGGCCGGTCGATCCCGGTCACCGCGGCGACGACGTCGGCCGCGTGCAGCCGGGTGACGTCCAGGGCGGCGAGCGCCGGCGCGTGCTCGGGCGCGGCGAGCGCGGCGTCCACGAGCCCGGGGACGACGTCGGCGAGCAGCTCGGCGAGCGGAGAGCTGTCCACCGGCAGGAGCGCGGCCTTGCTCGGTGGCACCAGCGCGCCGCTGGGCTGGGGTAGCCAGGGTGTGGTCCGCAGCTCGGCGAGCACGCCCTGCCGCAGCTGATCGTCTACTTCGGACAACGGGAACCCGGGGAGCGGTACGAGGTCCGTCCGCTCGGCGGGGGAGAGCCGGTCGAGCAGGAGTGGATAGGCGCGCGCCGCAGCGGCGAGCACTGCGTCGGTCGCCGGTCCTGGCATGAGCCGTCGCCGCGACGGCTCGATCGGGAGGGTGGCGATCAGGCGGGCGGGCAGGGACAGCCGCTCGTCGGTGGGGGTCGGGGCGTGCAGCACCTGGTCTCGGTGAGGGCTGCCGCGTTCGAGCGCCCAGCACACGGTCCAGGTCCCGCGCTGCTCGGTACCCAGCCCCGCGGTGAGGTCCTCATCCAGCTCGCCGGCGACACGCACGACGACCCAGTCCGTGGCGCCCTCGGGGGTGTGGAGTCGCTCGCCCTCGCGCCACCAGACCCGGTCGCCTATCTCGACGCGGGTGAGCCCGTCGAGTGAGAGCAGCAGGTCGACCGCCTGCTCGCCGAACTCCTCGAGCAGCGCCCCCGGCTCGACGCCGTCCTTGAGCGGCAACCGCACCTCGGTGTCGAACCCCTCCGGCACCGGGTCCTCGGCGTCGTCGACCGGCCAGACCAGCCGCAGGACCGGCACCCGGCCCGTGACGCCGGCGGCCTCCCGGCTCCGTTGCGCGGAGAACGCGACACCCCCGGTCCGCGAGACGACCCGGGGCGCGTCCGAGACCGTGAGCACTGCCGCGAACCCGACGCCGAACTGCCCCACGCCGTCCCGCTTGGCCGAGGCACGCAGCGAGGCGAGCGAGGCGACCCCGGCCGCGTCGAGTGGCCGCCCGGTGTTGGCTACCCGTAACTCGCGGTCTACAAAGGACACCCGAAGTCGACCGTCCGAGCCGGCCGCGTCGGCGGCGTTCTGCGCCAGCTCGACGAGCAGCCGGTCCCGGTAGCCGCCGAGGTAGAGGTCCTCCTCGGCGTTGGCGTCCTCCCGGAACCGGGTCGGGGAACCCCGCCACGCCGTGAGCACCGCCTCCCGAAGCCGAGCGGTGTCGAAGGGATCGTTCACGCGTCCGAGGAGCGGGAGTCCGCCTCGTCCTGACCCGGCCGCGTCTCGGGGACCGAGGTCTCCGCGGTGACCAACGGCTCCAACGGCGCTATCGGCTCGGCGCCCTGAAGCGCCTCGCTGGAGAAGCCCTCGGACGGGTGCGTTTCGCCGGGGGCGGAGTCGGCCTCGCTGGTCGCATCGGCCTCGAGCCCGGCGCCGGGTTCGGTGGCCGCGCCTTCGCCGGTGACTCCGGCGTCGGTGGCGGGGCCGGTCACGGAGGAGCCGTCTTCGGGTTCCGGCGAGGCGCTGGTCGCGTCGGCCGGTGGGGCTTCGGCGGCCGTGGTGCCGGTTTCGGTGCTGGCGGCCGGGAAGGCCTGGGTGGCGGTGCCGACGTCGAAGGAGCTGCCCACCTCTTCGGATCCGGTGGTGGCGCTGGGTTCGTGGCTGGTGGGGTCGGCGGATGCGTCCACTTCGGGGGAGGTGGGCTGCTCCGGCACGACAGCGGCGACAGCGGCGGTCTCGGCGGTATCGCCGGTTTCGGCGGCCTCGCCAGCCTCCGCGGAAGGAGCCGCGGCCGCCGCGGCCGCCGGGGGCGCGGGGGGTGTCGCTTCCGGGACGCCCGGCTCGGTGAGCGGGGCCAGGTCGGTGAAGGCGCCGGACTCGACGGGGTCGGCGACCGGCGCGGGCGGGGTGATCTGACCGGGCGTGGTGAGGTCCGCTGCCCGGTCCGGGTCCGCCGCGATCTCCACCTCGGGCCCGGGGCGGGCGTAGGTCTCCGCGTCGCTCACCGGCGGCGGCTCGGCCGCCGGCTCCTGGGCCACCGGCAGCGGTTCCACGTCCAACAGCGCGTCGTCGTAGATGAGGTTGGCCACGAGGACCGGGGAGACCTGCTCCACCTCTGCCTCGGAGTGGGCACCGCAGCCGTACTCGGCGTGCACGACGTGGGCGTCGGCGGGGGAGAGCTCGTTGGCGCACGTGCCGAACGCCGCACGCAGCGAGCCGGCCAGGGGGAGGTAGAAGCCGCATGTCCCGCAGTGCGCCGGCGCGCTCCGGGCCATGTCCGACCTGGGGCCGAACTCGCCCTCCTGCCACCGGGCCGCGGTGTCCTCGCGCGCGGATCGGGCCATCACCCGCACCCGGCCCAACCCCACCTCGAGGGCGACCTCCTCCACCGCCGGGTCGTCCGACTCCACGTACGCCGGGACCAGGCGCGGGTCGTCCGGCGCCGTCGGCAGCAGGTCACCGACACCGAGGTCGCCGGCCTGGACGCGGTTCTCCCACGGCACCCAGTCCGGCGCCACCAGGGCCTCCGGCCCGGGCAGCAGCACGACCTCGCTCACGGTCACGTCCGTCTCCGGACCCGCGCTGGCCACGGTCGCCGCCCACCGCCAGCCGCGGTAGCCGGGTTTGCTCGCCTCGAACAGGTGGGTGACCGCGGCCTCACCCTCGATCTGGGTGCCGACGTGGGCACCGACCTCCTCCTCGCCGGCCTCCTGCTGGGCGGCGGCGCGCGCGAGATCGACCTCCGCGACCAGCGCGGGGTCCTTCAGCTCGTCGGACTGCGGCAGACTCATCGTGACCGATTGTGCCGTACCCGTGTGACACTGGTTCGCATGAGGGCTCCGTTGGTGCTCGTCACCGTGCTGGCGACCGCATCCTGCTCCGCCGCCGCCCGGGGGGCCGAACCGGCCCCCGACCCACCGTCCAACGGTGCCGAGGTGATGCGGGCCGAGGTGCTCGAGGTGCGGCCGCACGACAGGACGGCCTTCACCCAGGGGTTCGAGATCGCCGACGGCGTCCTCTACGAGGGCACCGGGCTCGAGGGCGAGTCGACTATGCGTGCGACCGACCCGAAGACCGGCGCCGTCACCCGGAAGGTCGACCTGCCGCCGGAGTTCTTCGGCGAGGGCATCACCGTCGTCGACGACACCATCTGGCAGTTGACCTGGCAGAACGGCGTCGCCATTCGACGCGACCGGGCCACCCTCGCCGAACGGGAGCGGGTCGGCTACACCGGCGAGGGCTGGGGGATCTGCCACGACGGCGAACGCCTCGTGATGAGCGACGGCAGCGCCGAGCTGACCTTCCGCGACCCCGAGACCTTCGCCGAGACCGGCCGGCAGGAGGTGCACGACGACGAGGGCACTCCGGTCGAGCGGCTCAACGAGCTCGAGTGCGTCGACGGCTCGGTCTACGCGAACGTCTGGCTGACCGACAGCATCGTCCGGATCGACCCCGACTCCGGCGACGTCACCGCCACCGTCGACCTCGCCGGGCTGCTGCCCGAGGAGGACGGCGTCGGCGCCGACGTGCTGAACGGGATCGCCGCGATCCCCGACACCGACGAGTTCCTGGTGACCGGGAAGCTCTGGCCCAAGATGTTCCGGGTGAGGTTCGTCACCGCCCAGGGCTGACCTCCCCGCCCGTCACCGGGACGTGTCCACCGTTGTGGCGCCAGACCGGCACGCCGTACGGCAGGATGGGGGGGTGATTCGTTCCGGTTCGGGTGACCAGCAGTCGGGTGGCCGCCGTGGCCGCTTCGGCGCCGGCCGGAAGCGTCGCCGTTGGACCGACCAGCCGCAGCCGTCGATCCAGCCCAGGCGCCCGGTCGAACAGCCCCGCGAGGAGCCGCCGACCAACGCGATTCCCATGGGGAACTGGGACCAGCCCCGGGAGGAGCCGCTGACCAGCGCCATCCCGACGGCTCACCCCTACCCGGTCGAGGACCAGCGGCGGACCCAGCGGGTCCAGCGGCAGCCGCCGCCCGCGCCCCGCGACCCCGAATGGGACCCCGAGCGCCAACCCCCGTCGGGGCGGCGCAACTGGCGCGACGTCCCCCCGCCCCGCCGGCACCTGCCCGAGACCCGCCAGGTCACCCGGCGCGAGGAGTACCCGGAGACCTACGGCCCGGACGGGTACGTCCCGGCCACCCCGCCGCCGCCCCAGCCGGAGCGGCCGGAGCGGCCGGCCGCCGCGCCGCAGTTCCCCAAGAAGCTGACGGTCACCCGGGTCGCCGCGCTGCGTGGCCGCGAGCTGACCGGCAAGGCGGTGACGGCGTTCCGCCGCGCGGCCAACGCCGACGGCGCCGACAAGTCCGGTCTCACCGCGCTGACCTACGCGACGATGCTCAACTACGCCAGCGACGCCGCGATGGCGGTGGCGCTGGCCAACACCCTGTTCTTCTCCGCCGCGAGCACCGACTCCAGCAAGGGCAAGGTCGCGCTCTACCTGCTGATCACGGTCGCGCCGTTCGCCTTGCTGGCGCCGGTGATCGGCCCGGCGCTCGACCGCATCCAGCGCGGCCGACGGCTCGCCATGGGCGTGGCGTCGGCCGGTCAGGCGCTGATGTGCGTGATCATGGCGATGAACTTCGACTCCTGGCTGCTCTACCCGGCCGCGCTCGGCAAGATGGTGCTGTCCAAGTCGTTCACCGTGCTCAAGGCGGCGGTCACGCCGAGGGTCGTGCCGCCGGAGATCACCCTGGCCAAGACCAACGCCCGGCTGACCGTGTTCGGCCTGGCGGGCGGTGCGGCGTTCGGCGCCGTCGCGACACTGGTCCTCCAGCTGTTCGACTCACCGGGCGCGCTCTGGTTCACCGCGGTCATCTGCGTCGCCGGTGCGGTGCAGGCCATGCGGATCCCGGCCTGGGTCGAGGTGACCGAGGGCGAGGTTCCGGCGTCGCTGTCCGCCAGCCCGGACAAGCCGAAACGACAACCGATGGGGCGGCAGGTGGTCGTCGCCCTGTCCGGCAACGCGACGATCCGGCTGCTCACCGGCTTCCTGATGATGTTCGCCGCGTTCGCCGTGCGGGCCCAGACCGAGGGCGAGGCGTTCAAGCAGCTGCTGCTGCTCGGCGTGATCGCCGGCGCGGCGGGTCTCGGCAGCTTCGTGGGCAACGGCATCGGCGCGCGCATGCACCTCGGGCACCCGGAACAGGTGGTGCTCGGCTGCATCGCCGGGTCGCTGGCCTCGACGCTCGTCGCGATCGTGCTGGAGGGCGTGCTCACCGCGGCGATCGTCGGCCTCGTCGGCGCCACCGCCAGTGCCCTCGCGAAGAACAGCCTGGACGCGGTCATCCAGGACGACCTCCCCGAGGAGTCGCGGGCCTCCGCCTTCGGCCGTTCGGAGACCGTGCTCCAGCTCGCGTGGGTGTTCGGCGGCGCGCTTGGCGTCCTGCTCCCCCCGACGTTCTGGCTCGGCTTCCTCGTGATCTCGGTCCTGCTGGCGATCGGAATGGTGCAGACCATCCTGACCCGTCGGGGCGCCTCGCTACTGCCGTGGTTCGGCGGGGACCGCTCGGTCCGCCCGCCGCGCACGAGTACCGGCCCGCAGGGAACGCCGGCCGTCGCGTTCCAGGAGGGCCCGCCGCGCCAGCCGGACGAGCGCCCGTAGTCTCGCTGACGTGCGCACCGTGGCTGTCCCGATGACGCTGGTCCTGCTGCTGGCCGGATGCTCGTCCACGCCACCACCGCCGGCGGACCCCAGCATCGACTTCTCGGTCGCCGACACCAAGGTCAGCGCCAAGCCGTACCTCTACTGCGACATCGAGGTCAACGCCTGCAAGCGGGACAACACCGCCCAGGTCCGCCTGACCGTCGCGCCGGGGACGCCGGTACGGGTGCGGGTGCCGAAGGAGGTCGCCGAGACGCCCTGGTCGGTGGTGATCCAGTACCGGACCGCCGCCGGCGAGCAGAAGGCCCCGGAGACCGTCGCCACGTTCGCCCCGAACAAGGCATCGACGTTCGACGCGCTCCCCCCGGGCAAGGGGGACCAGCTGCAGACGGTCGAGGTGAAGCAGGCCGGCGCCAAGCTCGTCCGGGACGAGGCGGGGGAGCCGGCCGCGGTCAGCCGCGGTGTCTGGTCCGCCCGCATCGAGGCGCCGGCCTGACCTCGCCTGACGCTTCGCTACGGATCGAGCTCGCGGGCCACCGCGCGGACCACGTCCGCGATCCGCTTGGTGGCCTTGCGGTCCGGGTAGCGGCCTCGGCGCAGGTCCGGCTGGACCTTGGCCTCCAGCAGCTTGATCATGTCCTCGATCAGACCGTGCAGCTCCTCCGCCGGCCGACGCCGCGCCTCCACCACCGACGGCGGCGGGTCGAGCAGGCGTACCGACAACGCCTGCGGCCCACGCCGCCCGTCGGCGACGCCGAACTCGATTCGTTGGCCAGCCTTCAGCCCCGGCACCCCGGCCGGCAGGGCTGACGACCGGACGTAGACGTCCTCGCCGCCATCCTGTGTGACGAACCCGAAGCCCTTCTCCGAGTCGTACCACTTGACCTTTCCGGTCGGCACAACGGTCACCTCCACATACGAACGCGCCCCGGGGCGTACCCAGGACGCGTCCGTCCAGCCTATGTCACGCGGGGGCACCAGGGGTAGCGGGTTGGCCCCCAGTCGGGCGCGAAACGTCCCGGAGCGGCGTTCAGGCGTGCCGGGTGGTCGCGGCGTCACCGAGACCGAGCAACTCCACCGCGGCGGCGCGCATCTCCACCTTGCGCACCTTGCCGGTGACCGTCATCGGGAACTCGTCGACGACGTGCACGTAGCGGGGGATCTTGAAGTGGGCGAGCCGGCCCTGGCAGAACTCCCGCACGGCCTCGGCGGTCAGTGGCTCGGCGCCCTCCCGCATCCGCAGCCACACCATGAGCTCCTCGCCGTAGCGCTCGTCGGGCACCCCGATCACCTGGGCGTCCAGCACGTCCGGGTGGGTGTAGAGGAACTCCTCGATCTCCCGCGGGTACACGTTCTCACCGCCCCGGATGACCATGTCCTTGATCCTGCCGGTGATGTTGAGGTAGCCCTCCTCGTCGAGCACCGCGAGGTCGCCGGTGTGCATCCAGCGTGCCGCGTCGATCACCTCGGCGGTACGGTCCGGCTGCTCCCAGTAGCCGAGCATCACCGAGTAGCCGCGGGTGCACAGCTCGCCGGGCGTGCCGCGCGGGACGGTGCGGCCGGTCTCGGGGTCGACCACCTTCACCTCGAGATGCGGGTGCACTCTGCCCACTGTGGACACTCGACGTTCGAGCGGGTCGTCCGCCCTGGTCTGGGTGGAGACCGGCGAGGTCTCGGTCATGCCGTAGCAGATGGTCACCTCGGTCATCCCCATTCGCTCGACCACCTGCCGCATCACCTCCACCGGGCAGGGCGAGCCGGCCATGATCCCGGTGCGCAGCGAGGACAGGTCGTGCTCGCCGAACGAGGGGTCGGCGAGCTCGGCGATGAACATCGTCGGCACGCCGTAGAGCGAGGTGCAGCGCTCGGCGGCGACGGCGGCGAGGGTCTGCGCCGGGTCGAACGCCGGCGCCGGCACGACCATGCAGGCCCCGTGCGAGGTCGCCGCGAGGTTGCCCATGACCATGCCGAAGCAGTGGTAGAAGGGCACCGGGATGCAGATCCGGTCCAGCTCGGTGTAGCCGCACAGCTCGCCGACGAAGTAGCCGTTGTTGAGGATGTTGTGGTGGGAGAGGGTCGCGCCCTTGGGGAAGCCCGTGGTGCCCGAGGTGTACTGGATGTTGATCGGATCGTCGGCCGACAGCTCCGCCTGGAGCTCCTCGAGCAGCGCGACCGAGCCCCCACGACCGATCGAGACCAGGCCGGTCCACTCCTCTCGACCGATCAGCAGGACCTCCTCCAGCGCCGGGCACCTCGGGCGGACCTCGTCGATCATGGCCGCGTAGTCGGAGGTCCTGAAGCTCTCCGCGGCGACCAGGACGCGGATGCCGGACTGGTTGAGCACGTACTCGAGCTCGTGCACCCGGTAGGCGGGGTTGATGTTGACCAGGATCGCCCCGATCTTGGCCGTCGCGTACTGGGTGAACGTCCACTCCGCGCAGTTCGGCGCCCAGATTCCGACCCGGTCGCCCTTCTCCACGCCGAGGTCGACCAACCCCAGCGCGACCGCGTTGACCTCCTCGGCGAACTGCCGGTAGGTCCACCGCCGCCCGCTGGCCCGCTCGACCAGCGCGTCCCGTTCCCCGAAGGCGGCGACGGTCCGGTCGAGGTTGTCGCCGATGGTCTCGCCGAGCAGCGGCGTGTCGGAGGTACCGGAGACGTAACTGGGGACGCGGGTCATACCTACCTCAGATGTCTAGTTCCTTGTCCTCTTCTGCGGAGAGGTCTGGTTTCCCCGGCCAGGGCAGCGGCACGACCAGGCACGGCCCTCCGACGAAGACGCCGCCGTCGACCCCCAGGGCGCGGCCGTCCGCGTACTCGTACGGGCCCTCGACCAGCGCCGGCGCGATGCCGAGCTGGTCGGCGATGACGCTGTGGCCGTGGACGACCTGCTCGCCGCCCAGGACGGCCAGCAGGTGCCCGGCCATGTCCGCGCCGTGCGGGCCGCGGAAGGCGTGCCGGGTGGTGAGTCGGCGCCAGACCTCCCACCACTCGACCAGGTCGTCGGACGTGAGGACCTCCTGGATGCCCTCGTTGATCTCCTCGATGTCCCCGCCCCACACCAGGTACTCGACCGTGTCGGAGTGCATCAGCAGGTGGGAGCCGACCAGTGCGACGGCCGGGCGGTTGGTCAGCCACTCGACGTGGTCGTCGGTGACCGCCTCCTGGTCGGCCGGCTGGCCGCCGTTCATCTCCCAGCTCCGGGCGAAGCTGCGCGGACCGAAGTCGGAGGGCACCTCCGTGTCACCGAAGCGGTGCATGCCGAGCAGCAGGATCTCGTGGTTGCCCAGCAGCGCCTGTACCTGCCCACCGGCCTGCTCGGCCTCCCGGGACAGCCGCATGACCAGGTCGATCACGCCTATCCCGTTCGGGCCGCGGTCGACGAAGTCGCCGAGGAACCACAGGTGCGTGTCACCTCCGGACCAGTTCGCCTCCTCGTCGACCAGCCCGGCGTCGGCCAGCGCGGCGAGCAACTCGTCCAGGTGCCCGTGCACGTCGCCGACCACGAAGGTGGAGCGTCCGTCGTCCTGCACAACGCGACAATATGCCAGGTGGGAAACGAGCGCCGTGTTCTACAGGCCCGGCCAGGTGTGCACCGGCTCGTTTGCCGAGGACAGCTCGAGGTACCGGGCAAGCATCCCGCGCAGTGCCGCGTCCCTGGACAGACCCCGCTCTTCCAGCCGCGCCACGGTCTCCCGCTGCCAGGTCGACCCGGTGCGCTGGGCCAGGCAGCGCTGCTCGATCACGCCGAGGTACCGCTCGCGGACCTCGTCGGAAACTTTGCAGTCGCGCAGGCCCTCGTGCGCCATCGGCAGCAGCCGGCGCAGCACCAGCTCGTCCGGCGGGACCCAGCCGATGCCCGGCCAGTACAGCTGCGCGTCGAAGGCGTGCCTGGCGCCGGCGTACAGGTTCTCCTCGGCGGCCTGGAACGACATCTGAGTCCATAGTGGACGTTCTTCGGCGGCGAGGGCGCGCTGGGCGCCGTAGAAGAACGCGGCGTTGGCCACCAGGTCGACGACCGTCGGACCGGCCGGCAGCACCCGGTTCTCCACCCGCAGGTGCGGCACGCCGTCGACGACGTCGTACACCGGTCGGTTCCAGCGCCAGATCGTGCCGTTGTGCATGCGCAGCTCGGCGAGCTTCGGCGCGGTTCCGGAGTCGAGCGCCTCGATCGGGTCCTCGTCGTCGATCTGCGGCAGCAGTCCCGGGAAGTAGCGGACGTTCTCCTCGAACAGGTCGAAGATCGAGGTGATCCACCGCTCCCCGAACCAGACCCGCGGCCGCACACCCTGGTTCTTCAGCTCCTGCGGACGCGTGTCGGTCGCCTGCTGGAACAGGGGGATCCGGGTCTCGTGCCAGAGCGCCTTGCCCAGCAGGAACGGCGAGTTCGCCGCGATCGCGACCTGCACACCGGCCAGGCACTGCGCGGCGTTCCAGTGCGTCGCGAACTGGTCCGGCGGCACCTGCAGATGCAGTTGCGCGGACGTGCAGGCGGCCTCGGGCAGGATCGAGTCCGCGCTGCTGCGCAGGCGTTCACCGCGTTGGCCGGGGATCGCCGGACCGTCCATGTGCAGCACCATGTCCTCGCCACGCTCGGCGAAGATCTTCTCGTTGAGCAGCGCGTACCGCGTGTTCTTCGACAGCCACTTGGCCTTGAAGTGCTCCTCGCGAAGCGTCGGCAGCATGCCGATCATCACCAGCGTCGCACCGGCGTCCTGAGCCTTCCCGTTGGCCGCCGCGAGGGATCCGGTCAGCTCGGCCTCCAGCTCGCTGGCCTGGCTCCCCGACAGCGGTCGCGGCAGCACGTTCAGCTCGATGTTGTGCTGACCGAGCTCGGTGGTGAACGCCGGGTCGTTCAGCTTCTCCAGCACGATGCTGTTCGCCATCGCGGGCGAGAGCCGGTCGTCCACCAGGTTCAGCTCGACCTCGACACCGATCTGCGGTGGCGCGGTGGCGAACCCGCCCTGGCTCAGCATTCTGGCGAGCGCGTCCAGACACCGCTGCACCTTCACCCGGTAACGCTGGCGATCCGACCGGTCGAACACCTCGGTCGCCACGTCCTGTCCCATCTGGACCTCCCCTTGCCGGGTGGGGACCGGCACGTGCGCGGGAGTACCAACCGTGACACAGCTGCGAAACACAAGGCTAGCGTCCAATACGGTGCACTGCGAGGGGTCGGAGGTCACGCAGGGCTCATCTCGCCACGGTTGTGGGACCATGCGCCGTGTGATCGAGGTGCGGGATCCCGACGATGCGCGACTGGACGACTTCCGCGGGCTGACCACGGCCGATCGACGCCCCGACCGACCGGGTGGTCGTGGGCTGGTGATCGCCGAGGGGGTCGTGGTGGTCCGGCGGATGCTGGCCTCGCGCTACCCGCTGCGTGCCGTGCTCGGCGTGCCGCGGCGGCTCGAGGAGCTCGCCGAGGACCTCGCCGGCCGCACCGCGCCGGTCTACGCGTGCTCGGCCGAGCTGATGGCCGAGGTGGTGGGCTTCCACCTCAACCGGGGTGTGCTCGCGGTCGCCGACCGACCGGTGCCGTGGACGCCGCTGGACGTGGTGCGGGACGCGCGGCGGCTGCTGGTGCTGGAGGGGGTCGGCGACCACGAGAACCTGGGCTCGTTGTTCCGCAACGCCGCCGCGCTCGGCGTGGACGGGGTGCTGCTCGGTCCCGGCTGTGCCGACCCGCTCTACCGGCGCAGCGTCCGGGTCTCGATGGGGCACGTCCTCGCCGTGCCGTTCGCGCCGCTTGCCGAATGGCCGGTCGGGCTGAAGTGGCTGCGGGAGGAGGGGTTCCGGGTGCTCGCGATGACCCCGGCGGCCGAAGCCGTGCCGGTCGGGGAGTTCGCGGGGGTGGAGCGGCTGGCCGTCCTGCTGGGCTCGGAGGGTCCGGGGCTCACCTCGGCGGCGATCGAGGCCGCCGACGCCGCCGTGCGGATCCCGATGGCCGGCGGCGTCGACTCGCTCAACGTGGCCACCGCGGGCGCGGTCGCCTTCTACGCTCTCGGTACGTTCCCGGGGTAACTGGAGACGGGGCGGCAGGGGGAGGGAGCAGCTGTGCAGCTGCGCGCCAGGGGTGAGCGTGCGGTGCTGGTCGGGTACGAGGGGGAGGTCGAGCACGAGGTCGATCCCCGTCGGCTGCCGCTGGGCGGGGAGCTGACCGACGCGCTGCACGAGTGGGCCAGGGTGGCCGGGGCCGTCGCCCGCGGCGGCCCGGAGGCCAACCCCGCGGCGAGCGCCGTGGTGACCCGGCGAGGCCTGCAGCTGGCCGCCCGGGTGGCGGCCTCCATGGGCGCCCCGGTGGACTACCTCGACCCGCTCACCGGGGAGGAGCGGACGGTCGACCCGCCGCCGGCGCGGGCGCGGGTGCGGCGCCCTCCGCGTCCGCCGGAGCCGACACCCTGGCTGACCGGCCTCACGGTGTCCGGCGTGGTGCTGGCGATCGTGCTGTTCACCGTGGTCACCCTGGCCGCGACGCTCGCCGCGACACATGCCCTGCTGGCCGTGGCGTCCAACGTCGTGGTCACCGTGGGGCTGCTGCCCTCGCTGTGGCTGGTGCGCCGCCAGCCGGTCTGGCGCTGGGTGGCCTACGGCGTCGGCGCGGCGATCGTCCTGGCCTGGCTGGTGCTGCCGTTCGTCCTGCTGTAGTCGGCGTCGGTGTCGTCGGGGCCCGCGCCCGGCACGGCCGCCGCCGCCGGTGCGAGCGGCAGCGTGACCGTGACGACCAGCCCGCCGCCGGGGCGCGGCTCGGCGTGCACGGCCCCGTCGTGCGCGGTGGCCACCGCCCGCACGATCGACAGGCCGAGGCCGGCGCCGCCGCCGTGGGTGCGGCTGAGCCGGCGGAACGGCTCGAACAGCGAGGGCACCTCGTAGGGCGCCACGGCGGGGCCGGTGTTGGTGACGCTCACGAAGACCGTCCCGTCCGGGCGGCTGCCGGTGTCGACCCGCACCCAGCCGTCGGCCACGTTGTGCCGGACGCCGTTCTCCACGAGGTTCTGCACCAGCCGTTCCAGCAGGACGGGGTCGCCGGCGGTGGGGGCCTCGGTGCCGCCGGCCCGCACGTCCACCGCGGCGGACTGCTGGGCCGCGACGTGCGCCACGATGTCGGCGAGGTCGACGAAGGACCGGTCGGTGAGCTCGCGGTCGGACCGGGCGAGCAGCAGCAGGCCGTCGATCAGCCGCTCGTGCCGGGCGTTGACCTCCAGCAGGGTCTCGCCCAGCTGGCGGGTCCGCGCGGGGGTTCCCGGCCGGGTCATCGCGATCTCGAGCAGGGTGCGGTTGAGGGTCAGCGGCGTGCGCAGCTCGTGCGAGGCGTTGGCGATGAACCGGGCCTGCCCCTCGAACGACTGGTCGAGGCGTTCGAGCATCAGGTCGAAGGTGTCGCCGAGGCGTGTGAGCTCGTCGCTCGGGCCGGACAGCGCGAGGCGTTCGTGCAGGTTGCGCGGGGAGTCGGCGATCCGCCGGGCGGTCTCGGTCACGCGGTGGAGTGGTTGGAGCATCCGCCCGGCGATCAACCAGCCGATCGCGGTCGCCAGAGCGCCCACCACGGCCAGGGCGATCCCGCCCATCGCCAGCAGTGCCGTCAGCATGTCCTCGGGGCTGACCCCGCTGATCTGGGTGCTCCGCACCGCACCCGGAGGCGGTTGCACCGAGCCCGGCCCGCGGACGTCGGTGACGCTGACCCCGCCGGCGAACCGCTGCGAGACCAGCGCGTAGGTCACCCCGAGCAGCACCAACCCGGCCAGGAAGAACAGCCCGCCGTACACCAGGGTCAGCCGCGCGCGGATGGTCAGCCTGCTCATGGGATGCGGTACCCCACTCCCGGGTCGGTCAGCACCACCGCCGGCTCACCGAGCTTGCGGCGCAGCTTGAGAATGATCATCCGGACGGTGTGGGTGAACGGGTCGGCGTGCTCGTCCCACGCCTTCTCCAGCAGCTGCTCGGCCGAGACCGCCGCGCCCTGCGCCAGCAGCAGCTCGGTGAGCACGGCGAACTCCTTGCGGGAGAGCGGGACGTACCGCCCGTCGCGGTACACCTCACGGCGGTGCGGGTCCAACCGGATCCCGGCTCGCTCGAGCACCGGCGGCGCCGCCGGTCGCGCCCGGCGGCCCAGCGCCGCCACGCGGGCGGCCAGCTCGCGGAACGCGAACGGCTTGGGTAGGTAGTCGTCGGCGCCCAGGGCGAGCCCGGCGACCCGATCGTCGACGTCCGAGGCTGCGGTCAGCATCAGCACCCGCACCTGCGAGCCGGCCAGCTCGCGACACACCTCGTCGCCGTGCACCACCGGCAGGTCGCGGTCGAGCACCACCACGTCGTAGTCGTGCACGCCGAGCCGTTCCAGCGCGGCGCCGCCGTCGTGCACCACGTCCACGGCATGGGCGGCCCCGCGCAGCCCCTCGGCCACCGCGTCGGCCAGCAGCGGCTCGTCCTCGACGACCAGGATGCGCATGGCCGCCATGGTCTCCCGCCGCGGTGTCACCTCCGCGTCAACATCGCGGGAGACGGCCCGGTGACGGCCGCGTCGATGTACTCCCCGCCGACGGCCGGGACCCGCCCGGCCGGTCGAGGAGGCGATCACATGCGCGTCAGGACGACCGCACTGGGGCTGTTGTTGCTCGTGCTGGCCGGGTGCGGCTCCGGCATCGACGGGGACCAGGGGGCGCCGGGCCCGAGCAGCGAGCCGAACGAGCAGGAGGCCGCGCTGGAGTACTCGCGGTGTATGCGGGAGAACGGGGTTCCCGACTTCCCGGACCCGGAGCCGGGCGAGAACGGCGAAGCGAGGCTGTCCACTCCGGAGGGAGCCGACAAGGAGGCCATGGACGCCGCGAACGCCGAGTGCAAGCGCCTGTTGCCCAACGGCGGCGAGCCGCGCGAGATGGATCCGGAGGACATCGTCAAACAGCGGGCGTTCGCGCGGTGCATGCGGGAGAACGGGCTGCCGGACTTCCCCGACCCGAAGCCCGACGGCGGGATCGCCGTCGAGGGCGGCCCGAACCTCGACCCGTTGAGCGAGGAGTTCAAGGCCGCCGAGCAGAAGTGCGCCAAGCACCTGCCGGACGGCGGTCGGGGCGCCACGACCGACCACGAGGACGGCGAATGAGTCCCGTGAGGTCCGGGAAGGCGGGAAGGCTCGTGGGCGCCGTGGTCGCCGTCGTTCTGACCGCCGCGGCGGCGACGGCGGCCGCGGTGGGGTTCGACTGGGGCCCCGCCTCGACGTCCCCGCCCACCCGGAGACTTCCGGAGACGGCCGAGCTGACCCGGCAGACCCTGGTCGACAGGCGGATCGAGAACGGGTCGCTCGGCCACGGCGATGCCACCGGCGTGGCCGGGCGGCTGGGTGGGACGGTGACCGCGCTGCCGGCACCCGGGGCGACGCTGTCGCGGGGCCAGGCGCTGTACCGGGTCGACGACACCCCGGTGGTGTTGCTCTACGGTCGCCTGCCGGCCTACCGGACGCTCGCCCCGGGCGTCGAGGGCGCCGACGTGGTGCAGTTCGAGCGGAACCTCGCCGCGCTCGGCTACACCGGGTTCACCGTGGACGAGGAGTACACCTCGGCCACCGCCGCCGCGGTGGCCGACTGGCAGGACGACCTCGGCCTGAGCGAGACCGGCACGGTCGAGATCGGTCGGGTGTTCTACGCGCCGGGACCGGTGCGGGTCGAGACGGTCGGTGTTGCCCCCGGCGACCCCGCCCAGGGCGAGCTGCTCACGGTCACCGGCACCTCCCGCGTGGTCACCGTCGAGCTGGACCCCGAGGACCAGCGCCTGGCGCCGAAGGGCGCGGCCGTGGACGTCACCCTCCCGGACGGGAAGCGGGTCGCCGGCACGGTGGCCGGCTCGCGCACCGTGGAGACGCAGGCCGAGAACGGCGGAGACCCGACGACCTCGCTCGTCGTGACCGTGACCGTCGCCGACCAGAAGGTCCTGGGTGCCTACGACGAGGCGAGCGTGCGGGTCGCCTTCACCGCCTCGCGGCGGCCGGACGTGCTGACCGTCCCGGTCGCCGCGTTGCTCGCGCTGGCCGGCGGTGGGTACGGGATCGAGGTCGTGGACCGCGGGTCGACCCGGCTCGTCCCGGTGGAGACCGGCCTGTTCGCCGACGGCCGGGTCGAGGTCGACGGCACGGGCCTGACCGAGGGCATGCGGGTGGGGGTGCCGTCATGACCGGGCCGGTGGTCGAGCTGGTCGACGTGACGCGGTCCTACCCCGGGGTGACGGCGCTGCGTTCGGTGTCGCTCGAGGTCGCCTACGGCGAACTGGTGGCCGTTGTCGGGCCGTCCGGCTCGGGCAAGTCGACGCTGCTGCACCTCGTGGGGACGCTGGACCGGCCGTCGTCGGGAACCGTGCGGATCGACGGCCACGACGTGGCGTCGTTGTCGGACCGGCGGCTGTCGGCCCTGCGGGCGAGCCGGATCGGCTTCGTGTTCCAGCAGTTCCACCTGGCGCCGGGCCGGTCCGCGGTGGACAACGTGGCGGAGGGGCTGCTCTACGCGGGGGTGCCGCGCCGGGAGCGCGAGCGCCGGGCCGAGGCGGCACTGGTCCGCGTCGGACTGGCCGAGCGGCTCGACCACCGCCCGCACGAGCTGTCCGGTGGCGAGCGCCAGCGGGTGGCGATGGCGAGGGCGGTGGCCGGCGAGCCGGCGCTGCTCCTGGCCGACGAGCCGACCGGCAACCTCGACTCGGTCGCCGGCGCCGGGGTGATGGCGCTGCTCTGGGAGCTGTCCTCGGCGGGGACGACGGTCCTGGTCGTCACCCACGACCGCGAGATCGCCGCGAGCCTGCCCAGACAGGTCGCCCTCCTGGACGGGGAGATCGTCTGATGGCCGCCGACCGGGATCCGCTCGACGGCCGGCTGGGTGGGGATCGGCTGGGTGGGAGCCGGGTCGGTGGCGGTCGGCGTGGTTCTGGCTCGCTGGTTCCGGCCCGTCTCCGGTGTGGTGACGTGCTCCGGGTCGGCGGCTCGGGGCTGCGTGCCCGGCCGTTGCGGGTGTTCCTCTCCGCGCTCGGGATCGCCATCGGGATCGCCGCGATGGTGTCCGTGGTCGGGATCTCCTCGTCCTCCCGGGTGGACCTGGACCGGCGCCTCGCGGCGCTGGGCACCAACCTCCTGACCGTGCAGCCCGGCACCAGGCTGGACGGCGGAGAGGCCACGCTGCCGGTCGAGGCGCCCGAGATGATCTCCAGGATCGCCCCGGTCCGGGAGGTCGCCGCGGCCGGGAAGGTGGCCGATGCCACCGTCTACCGCAACGACCGCATCCCCGAGGTGGAGACCCGCGGGCTGACCGTGCAGGCCGCCGCCCTGGACCTGCCGCGCACGGTCGGTACCGAGGTGACCGAGGGCGCCTGGCTCAACGAGGCGACCGCCCGCTATCCCGCCGTCGTGCTCGGCGCGGCGGCGGCCGACCTGCTCGGCGTCGCTCCCGGCGTCGACGTCTACCTGGGCGGTCGCTGGTTCAGCGTCGTCGGTGTGCTGGCGCCGGCGCCGCTGGCCCCCGAGCTGGACAACGCCGCCCTGGTCGGCTGGGCCGCCGCGAAGTCCTATTTGGACTTCGATGGCCACCCGACGACCGTCTACACCCGAAGCCTGGACTCCGCCGTCGAGTCGGTGGCCGACCTGCTCGCGGCGACGGCGAACCCCGCCGCCCCGGGTGAGGTTCTCGTGTCCCGCCCGTCGGACGCGCTCGTCGCTCGCCAGGCGACCGAGGAGGCGTTCACCGGGCTGCTGCTCGGGCTGGGTGCCGTCGCGCTGCTGGTCGGCGGCGTCGGGGTGGCCAACACGATGGTGATCTCGGTTCTGGAGCGGCGGGCGGAGATCGGCCTGCGCCGCTCGCTCGGCGCAACCCGCGGCCAGCTCCGGCTCCAGTTCGTGGCCGAGTCCCTGCTGCTCTCGGCATTGGGCGGGGTCGCGGGCGCCCTGCTCGGCGTCCTGGTCACCACCGCCTACGCGGCGACCAGGGGCTGGCCGACGTCGGTACCCCCGTGGGCGACCCTGGGCGCCGTCGCCGCGACGCTGGTCATCGGCGCCCTGGCCGGTCTCTACCCGGCGATGCGGGCCGCCCGCCTGGCGCCGACGCAGGCCCTGGCAGCCCCCTGACCGCGCGGGCTCGCGGGGCGGCGAACGGACCCCGCGAGCCCGCCGGCTCAGGCCAGCGACTCCAACCAGGTGCGGTGCAGGGCGGCGAACCGGCCCCCGGCCGGGTGCTCGACGAGCTCCGCGGGGGAGCCGTCCTCCACGATCCGGCCGCCCTCCACCACCAGCACCCGGTCGGCGATCAGCACGGTCGACAGGCGGTGGGCGATGATCAGCGCCGTCCGGTCGGCCAGCACCGACTCCAGGGCCCGCTGCACCGCCCGCTCGGTCGGCACGTCGAGGCTCGAGGTGGCCTCGTCCAGCACCAGCACCGCGGGGTCGGCCAGGAACGCCCTGGCGAACGCCACCAGCTGGCGCTGTCCGGCCGACAGGCGGCCGCCGCGCTTGCGCACGTCGGTGTCGTACCCCCCGGGCAGCGCGCGGATGAACTCGTCCGCGCCGACCGCCTCCGCCGCGGCCTCGATCTCCGCCCGGCTCGCACCGGGCCGGCCGAGGGCGATGTTGTCCGCGACCGAGCCGGCGAACAGGAAGTTCTCCTGGGTGACCATGACCACCGCACGGCGCAGCTCGGCGTCGGCCACCGACCGCAGGTCCACCCCGGAAAGCGCCACCCGGCCGCTGGGCGGGTCGTAGAACCTGGCCACCAGCTTCGCGATGGTCGACTTGCCCGCGCCGGTCGCGCCGACCAGGGCGACGGTCTGCCCGGCGGGAACGGCCAGGTCGAACCGGGGCAGCACCACCGGCCCACCCGTCGAGTAGCGGAACTCCACGCCGTCGAAGGTCACCGCGCGACCGGTTTTGGCCGGCGGCAGCGCCACGGGGCTCGCCGGATCGACCACGGTCGGCCGCTCCTCGAGCACCCCGGAGATCTTCTCCAGCGCCGCGATCGCCGAGGTGTAGGAGTTGGCGAACATGGCGAGCTCGTCGAGCGGATCGTAGAAGCGGCGCAGGTACAGGGTGAACGCCGTCAGCACGCCCAGCTCGAGGCCACCCTGGACCACCCGCACCGCACCGATCGCCAGCACCAGGGCGAGCGAGAGGTTGCCGACCAGCCGCACGGTCATCGTGAACGTGGCCATCACGTCCAGCGCCCTCTTGTTCGCCCCGCGGAACTCGTCGTTGAACCCGGCGAGGATCGACTCGTTGCGGGACTCCCGGCGGAACGCCTGCACGGCCCGCATCCCGTTCATCGTCTCGACGAACTGGACGATGATCTTCGCGATGGCGCCGCGGGTGTTGCGGTAGGCGTAGCGCGAGCGCAGGTAGAACCAGCGGGTCACCAGCACCACCGGGATCAGCCCGGTGAGCACCAGCAGCCCGAGCGGCAGGTCGAGGACCAGGAGCATCACCGCGATGCCGAACACCGACAGGACCGCGGTCAGCAACCCGTCCAGGCCGTCCTCGAGCAGGTCGTGCAGCGAGTCGATGTCGCTGGTGAGCCGGGAGATGACCTTTCCGGAGGTGTAGTCCTCGTGGAAGGACAGCGACAGCCGCTGGGCATGGCCGAAGACCCGCTGCCGCAGGTCCAGCAGCACGTCCTGGCCGAACCGCCCGGACACCTTCAGGAACGCGAAGCGCAGCGCGGCACCGCCCAGCCCGGCCGCCAGGTAGCCACCCACGCACCAGGCGAGCACGGCGGTGTCGCCGTCGATCGCGTTCGGGATGCCGGTGTCGATCGTGATGGCGATCATCAGCGGCCCGGCGAGCACCACCAGGTTCTCGGTGACCACCAGCGCCAGCGCCAGCAGCGCGGTCCACAGCCGGGGGCGGACCAGCGAGGCGAGCAGCACGCGGGACCGCTTCTGCAGTCGGGCGCCGACGACCGCGTCGAGCTCGGTCACGTCCTCGGCGGCGACGCCCCGCCACTGCTCGTCGGGACCGGGTGTCGTCACCTGGTCCGCCTGGTTCGTCGGCGCGCTCATGCGACCACCTCGCTCCTGGCATCGTCGTCGGTGGAGAGCAGGGCCCGGTACTCGGCGTTGCCGGCCAGCAGGTCCGAGTGGGTGCCGACGGCCGTGATCCGCCCGCCGGAGAGCATCGCGACCCGGTCGGCCAGCTGGACGGTGCTCGGCCGGTGGGCCACCACCAGCGCGGTCACGTCCCGCAGCACGCTGCGCAGCGCGTGCTCGACCTCGGCCTCGGTGTGCACGTCGAGCGCGGAGAGCGGGTCGTCGAGAACGAGCACCGACGGCCGCCCGACCACAGCGCGGGCGAGGGCGAGCCGCTGGCGCTGCCCGCCGGACAGGGACAGGCCCTGCTCGCCGATCCGGGTGTCCAGGCCCCACGGCAGCGCGTCGACGAAGTCCTCGGCGGCGGCCACCCGCAGCGCCTGCCGCACGTCGTCCTCGTCGACCTCGGTGCCGCCGAGCGCGACGTTCTCCCGCACGCTCGCGGAGAACAGCACGGGCTCCTCGAACGCGGTCGCCACGACCCTGCGCAGCTGGCCGAGCTCGAGGTCGCGCACGTCGACGCCGTCCACCGTGACTCGCCCGCCGGTCACGTCGACCAGCCGGGGGACCAGCGCGGTGAGCGTGGTCTTCCCGGAGCCGGTCGCGCCGACCAGCGCCACGGTCTCACCCGGACGGACGTCGAGGGTCACGCCGCGCAGGATCTCGGTGTCGCTGCCGGGGTGGGCGAAGCGCACGTTCTCGAACCGCAGGTGACCGCGGGCGGTGGCGGGCAGCCGGCGCGGTACCGGTGGGTCGGTGATGGTGATCTCGGCGTCCCGGACCTCCCAGTAGCGCATGGCCGCCGTCGCCGCCTGGTTGGTCTCGGCGAGCAGCCAGCCGATGGAGTCGGTCGGCCAGCGCAGGTAGGTCGCGACGGCCACCGCGGCGACCAGCGTGCCGACGGTCATCGTCCCGTTGGCGATGCCGAACGTGCCGTAGAGCAGCTGCCCGCCGATCGCGATCTCGGGCAGCACGATGATCGCGCCCCACAGCAGGCCGACCACGTGCACCTTGCGCAGCTCGGTGCGGCGCAGCTCGCGGGCCTGCTCGGCGAAGCGGGCGGCGAGGTGCGGGCCGCGGCCGAACGCCTTGAGCACGCGGATGCCCAGTACGGACTCCTCGACGGTCGTGGCGAGATCGCCGTTCTGGTCCTGCGAGCGCCGGGCCAGCACGGCGTAGCGCGACTCGTAGAGGGTGGAGATCAGGATCAGCGGCGCCGCGCACAGGGTCGAGATCAGCCCCAGCATCGGGTCCAGCAGGAACAGGACGCCGAGCCCGATGACGAGCGTCAGGCTGTTCACGACCAGGAAGATCAACGCGAACGCGATGAACCGGCGAAGTGTCGACAGGTCCGACACCGCGCGGGACAGCAGCTGGCCGGACTGCCAGCGGTCGTGGAACGCGATCGGCAGTCGTTGCAGGTGGTGGTAGAGGTCCTTGCGCAGCTCGGCCTCGGCCCGGGTACTGGGCCCGGAGATGAGCCGCCGACGGGTGAAGAACAGCAGGGCCTCGGCCGCGCCGAGCACTCCGACGGCGGCGACCATCCAGCCGAGAGCCGAGGTGTCGCCGGTGGCCACCGGTCCGTCCAGGATCCGCTGGATGACCAGTGGGATGAGCAGCCCGCACATCATCGAGGCGAGCACCGCCACGGCCGAGCCGATCATCCGGCCGCGGACGGGTTTGAGGTAGGGGGAAAGCCGGCGAAGCGCGTCGAGGTTCGTGTTTCGGGCAGGCTGATGCGAATCGATCGTGTCGTTTTTCATGAGCTCCCCTGGGTGCCCATCGACGGTAGGTGATCGAGGGGCGCGCGGCATCTGCTTTTCGACTCTGCGACCTCGTGTGCGGTGGAGGTCAAGCGCGCGGGATCATCTGTCCATGACGCGACCGGAGCCGGTGCGTTACCTCCGCACCGAGCCGACGATGGCCTACCCAGACGGCCGCCTACTGGCAGTGCGTGACGGTCAACTGCACGTCCTGGCCCCCGATGGCTGGATCCGCCTACGCTCCACCACCCGCCCCCCAGGAACCACCCCACTAACCCGCGAGGAAGCAGAGGACTGGTGCGACCAGACCGGCTGGGACCTGGCCCTACTGGACACCCTCCCCCCAACAGGAGACCTGTAGCTCCCAAAGCCGGGACACCCGGCAGTTACCTCCCCAACCCAGGCAACCCCGCGCCAGCTACCCAAGCCCGGACGCACAACACCTAACCCCCTCGGGCACGCAAACCTCGCGCAGCTGCCCAATCCGGGACGCACAGCAGCTACCTCCCTCGGGCGGGTAACCCCCGCGCCAGCTGCCCAAGCCGGGACGCACAGCAGCTACCTCCCGGGAACAGGTTGAGGCCCGCGGCTGCGTGAGCGGGAGCGCGGGAGCGTCCGCCGTCTGGACTGACGCAGCGCCCGCAGGCGCCCCTGGCGCCGAGGACGCGGAGGAGGGAAGACGGCGGTCAAGCGGACGCGCGGAGCGAACAATCAAACACAGCTCAGCGGTTGGAGCGGGTCCCCAGAAGAACGTCCTCCCACGAGGGAACGATCGGCCGCCCCTTCTTCCCCTTCTTCGCCCTAGCAGGCTGAGGCGCCGGCTTGGGCTCCTCCTTCGCAGCCGGCACCGCAGGCTCCGGCTCCGGCTCCGGCTCAGAAGCCCCCACCGCCGACTCGCCAGGCGACACGACAGGAGCGGGCTCCTCCGGAACAGCGGGCTCTTCGACCGAGGGCTCAACCGCAGCCGGCTCCTCCCGAACCGGCTCCTCCGGAACCGACGGCTCAACCGGCTCCTCAACAGGCAACTGCTGCTGAGCAGCCGGCGCCTCGTAAGCAGGCGCAGGCTCCGGCTCCCGATACACCGGCGGCGCGACAGGCTCAGGCGCGACAGGCTCAGGCGCGACAGGCTCAGGCACCCGAGGCGCCACAGGCTGGCGCGGGTGCGGACTCGGCCGGCGTGTCTCCCCGCCCGGCGTGCCCAACCCGACCGGAAGCTCCGGCTCGTCGGTCAGCTCCATGTCCTGCACGAGCTCCTGCTCGCTCCGCGGCTCCTCGTCGGCACCGCCCCGTGGCGGCTCACCACCGTTGACCGCTCGTCGCCGCTCCACCGGTTCCAACGGCGGCCGCTCCACCTGCAACGCCTGTGCGGCAAGCTCGGTCACCGGCCGCACGGTCCGCAGCTGCCGGTTCGGGTTCGGGTCCAGCAGGTCGACAGCCAGGTCGTCCAGGGGCGTCACCGTCCCCCCGTGCGCACCGGGGTGGAACGCCCAGTGTGCGCGGTTGTGCGAGCGGCCGGCGGTCCAGGTCAGCTGGATCACCCACTTGCCGTCCTCGCCCTTCCACGAGTCCCAGGTGGCGGCGGTGTAGTCCTGGCCCCGCGCGGTGAACGCCTGCCCGACCACCTCACCCAGCTCCTGGACGTCGGGGCCGTCCTCGCGGATCGGGTGCGCGCGCTGCGCCAGCTCCGCGGTGCGGGATCGCTCCAACAGCACCGGGTAGGCGAACCGCTCGACGCGGTTCGCCGGGACGCCGGCCGCTGCCGCGACCTGCTCTACGGACTCTCCCGCACGGATGCGGGACTGGATCTCACGAGGACGCATCTGGCTCTCCAGCTCAATGGCGATCTGGCCGAGTCGGGTGATGTCTCCTCGGGCCGCCGCACGCAACCGTTCGTCCGCGGGAATCTGGAAGCGCTCGCCGCGTGCCGGGTCCTCGCAGATGACGATCTTGCCGTCCTCTCCGAGCCCGACGACCCGCAGCGAACGCATCGCGGCCTCCCTGGAACAGACTTCACCTCGCCAGTTGCCACGGTAGTTCGGCGGGTCGCCTTGACGTGCTAGGCGCGCCGAGTACCGTGCCTCGGGTCCAAAAACCGATCTTGCCGGTTCGCCGTCACCGGCGCCAGTGCGAACCGGTGATCTTCTCGTACGCCTCGACGTACCGCGTCCTGGTCGCGGCGACCACGTCGGCGGGTATCTCCGGCCCTGGCGGCTTCTTGTCCCAGCCGGTGCCGGCGGCCCAGTCGCGCACGAACTGCTTGTCGAACGCGTGCTGGGCCCGGCCCGGCACCCACTCGTCGGCCGGCCAGAACCGCGAGGAGTCCGGGGTGAGGACCTCGTCGGCCAGGACGAGCTCGCCGTCTGCGTCCCGGCCGAACTCCAGCTTGGTGTCGGCCACGATGATCCCGTTGGCGCTCGCCCGCTCGGCGCCCCGGCGGTACACCTCGAGGGTGAGCTCGCGCAGCCGGCCGGCCAGCTCGGTGCCCACCGCGTCGGCGACCTCGTCGAACGTGGCCGGCGCGTCGTGGCCGCCGTCGGAGACCTTGGTCGTCGGGGTGAAGATCGGCTCGGGCAGGCGGCTGCCCTCCACCAGGCCGGGCGGTAGCGGCACCCCGGAGATCGCGCCGGTGGCGAGGTACTCGCGCAGCCCGGAGCCGGCGAGGTAGCCGCGCGCGATGCACTCGAACGGCACCATCTCAAGGCGCCGGCAGCGGACCGCGCGGCCGGCGAACTCGTCCGGCACGTCGGTCGCCGACACCAGGTGGTTCGGCACGACGTCGGTGAGCCGGTCGAACCACCACACCGACAGCTGGGTCAGCAGCGCGCCCTTGTCCGGGATCGGGGTCGGCAGCACGACGTCGTACACCGACACCCGGTCCGACGCCACCAGCAGCAGGTCCGCGCCGTCGGAGTAGATCTCGCGGACCTTGCCGCTGTAGACGTGCCGCATCTCAGAGCCGCTCGACCAGCCAGTCCACACAGCGGGTGAGCGCGGTGACGTCGTCCGGCTCGACGGCCGGGAACATGGCCACCCGAAGCTGGTTGCGGCCGAGCTTGCGGTAGGGCTCGACGTCGACGATGCCGTTGGCCCGCAGCGCCTTGGCGATCGCCGAGGCGTCGGTCCCCGCCGCGAAGTCGATGGTGCCCACGACCTGCGACCGGTGCGCGGGGTCGGTGACGAACGGGGTGGTGAACTCGCGCTGCTCGGCCCAGGAGTACAGCCGGCTGGACGAGTCCCTGGTCCGCTCGGTGGTCCAGGCGAGGCCGCCGCGCTCGAGCATCCAGTCGATCTGCTCGGCGAGCAGGTAGAGCGTCGCCACCGCGGGCGTGTTGTAGGTCTGGTCCTTGAGCGAGTTGTCCAGCGCCGTGGTCAGCGAGAGGAACTCGGGCACCCAGCGGCCGCTCGCGCCGATCTCGGCGATCCGCTCCAGCGCGACCGGGCTGACCAGGGCAAGCCACAGCCCGCCGTCGGAGGCGAAGGACTTCTGCGGGGCGAAGTAGTAGACGTCGAAGTCGTTCGCGTCGACCGGCAGGCCGGCCGCGCCCGACGTCGCGTCGATCGCGACCAGCGCGGCGTCCGAGCCTTCGGGCCGGCGCACCGGCACGGCCACGCCGGTCGAGGTCTCGTTGTGCGCCCAGCCGACCAGGTCGCAGCCCTCGGCGTAGATGATCTCCGGCGCGGTGCCCGGCTCGGCGGAGGTCACGACCGGGTCGGCCAGGAACGGCGCGTCCTTGGTGACCTTGGCGAACTTGGCCGAGAACTCGCCGTAGGTGAAGTGCTGGGCGCGCTCCCGGACCAGGCCGAAGGCCGCGGCGTCCCAGAAGGCGGTGGTGCCGCCGTTGCCCAGGAGCACCTCGTAGCCCTCGGGGAGCGCGAACAGCTCCCGTAGCCCGGCGCGGACGCGACCCACCAGGGACTTCACCGGCTTCTGGCGGTGCGAGGTGCCCATCAACGCGGCCCCGCCGGAGACCAGGCTGGCCAGCTGCTCCGGGCGGACCTTGGACGGGCCCGAGCCGAAGCGGCCGTCGGACGGCTTGAGCTCGGCGGGCAGCACCAGCGAGGTCGGATCGATCGAGGTCGGTGACTGCGTCATCTGGCTGCGCCTCTCGGCAGTGCGGGTCGGGTCGCGGCGACGTTGCCGAGGCCAGTCTCTCTCATCGCCGGCGACCGGCGACCCGGGACCCGGCGTGGACGCCCGACAGGAGGAGGTCGCGGTCCCGGCCGGACCAGCTCACTCGGCCGGCCAGCCACCTTGGTCGAGCCCGCCCGGGATGGGTGCGGCCGGGTCGTAGGGGGTGCGGGTGAACACGAACGTCGCCAGGTCGAGGTGGCTCGGGGTGCCGTCGGCATGGTGGTGCAGGCGCAGGGTCTCGCCGGCGTAGTAGCCGTCCAGGCCCACCCAGGTGTTCTCGCCGTCGGGCCGGAAGCGGGAGGCGCGGCCGCTCCCGGAGGCCGGCCGCAGGTCCAGCCACCGCTCGGGCAGCAGACGCAGCACGAACGGCATCGGTCCCCAGAACCACTCGCCGGTCAGCGCGAGCAGCGCCGGGTCGGCCGCGGTCTGCGGTGCCCACTCGGCGGGCAGCGCCGGCTCGTAGTCGTCGACCAGCTTGAGCAGGTCGATGGCCAGCGCGGACACCCCGACGCCCGCCGTGCTGTTGGTCAGGGTCAGCACGCCGGTGGTCGTGGCCGGGTCGACCACGACGGTGGCCAGGAAGCCGGGCATCGAGCCGCCGTGTCCGGCCAGCCGCCGGCCCGAGTCCCGGAACAGCTGCAGACCCAGGCCGTAGCCCGAGGTCCAGGCGTCGCCGTCCTCGACGGCGACCGGCATGCGCATCTCGGCGACCGTGTCCGGGTGCAGCACCGACCCGGTGTCTCCGGCGATGAACCGCAGCCAGCGCGCCAGGTCCCCGGCCGTCGACCAGAGCTGACCGGCCGGGGCCATCGCGCCCGCGTCCGGCGCCGGCTCGGGCAGTAGCACGTCCGCGTAGGGGTGCACGGCCCAGCCGAGCGCGTGCGGTGCCTGCGGCATCGGCGTGGTGCGGGTCATCTCGAGGGGCTTCAGGACCTCCTCCCGCAGGCAGGACATCCAGTCGGCGCCGCGCAGCTCGGCGACCAGCTGGCCGAGCATGCCGTAGCCGAGGTTCGAGTAGTGGAACCGGCCGCCGGCGCGGTGCCTGGCCTGCTCGGCGGACATGCTCTCGACCAGCGCCGGCCAGCCGCCGCCCGGCGCGCGCTCCCACCACACGCCGGGCGACTCCGAGGTCATGCCGCCGGTGTGGGAGAGCAGCTGGGCCACGGTCAGGTGTCCGAAGGACGTCCCACCGAGGTGCTTGTCGACCGCGTCGTTGAGGTCGAGCCTGCCCTCGTCGCGCAGGCGCATCACCAGCACGGCGATGAACGTCTTGGTGATCGAGCCGATCCGGTACTGGGTGTCCACGTGCGGCGCCGCACCGTCCACGCTGCCCCGCGCCCCCGTCCAGAGCAGGTCCTGCCCCCGGACGACGGCGGCGACCAGCGACGGCGCCCTGCGCTCGGCCTGTTCCACGGCGACGCGGCGGAGCAACGCGAACTCGGTGGTCTGCAGCATGGCCGCATTCTGTCTGATGCCGGACTCCCTCTGGATCGGTCAGGTGGCGTTACCAATTACCGCTGCTAACGATTCCCAGGTCAGGACAGCAGGCCTCGGGCCATGGCGGTCGTCACGGCGGCGGTGCGGTCGGACACCTCGAGTTTGCCGAACGCGCGCAGCAGATGCGTCTTCACGGTCGCCTCGGTGATGTGCAGCGCGCGCCCGATCTCCGCGTTGGTCCGCCCCTTGGCCACCAGCGCGAGCACCTCCACCTCGCGCGCGGACAGCGTCTGCTGGACCGGCCGGCGGACCTGGTTCACCAGCCGACCGGCCACCGACGGGGCGAGCACGGTCTCCCCGCGGGCCGCCGCCCGGATGGCGCCGGCGAGGTCGGCCCGGGAGGCGTCCTTGAGCAGGTAGCCGGAGGCGCCGGCCTCCACCGCCCGCAGGATGTCCGCGTCCGTCTCGTAGGTGGTGAGCACGACCACCTTCGTAGCGGAGAACGTCAGGATCCGCTCGGTGGCCCCGACGCCGTCCAGGCCGCGCATCCGCAGGTCCATCAGGACCACGTCCGGGGCCAGGGCGCGGGTCTGGGCGACACCCTCCTCGCCGGAGCCGGCCTCGCCGACGACGGTCAGGTCGGGCTCGGCCTCCAGCATGCCCCGCAGGCCCTCGCGGACCACGGGGTGGTCGTCGACCAGCAGTACCCGGATCATCGGGGCACCTCCAGTTCCAGCGTCGTTCCGCCAGCCCCGCTGTGCACGGCGAGCCGCCCGCCGACCTGCTCGGCCCTGGCCCGCATGCCGCGCAGGCCGAACCCCTCGGTGGCCGGGTCGGGGTCGAAGCCGCGGCCGTCGTCGGTGACCCGCAGTGCCACCGTCGCCTCGGTGACGTCCAGGGACACCCGCACGTGTCGGGCGCCGGAGTGCCGGCGCACGTTGGTGAGGGCCTCCTGCACGGCCCGCAGGAGCACGACCTCCAGGCCCGTCGGCAGCTCGGCGAGGTCCCCGGTGAACCGGTGGTCGCAGCGGACGCCCGTCTCCTCGGCCAGGCGTTCGACCTGGCGGATGATGGCTTCGTCGAGCGAGCCGGTGCCCAGCGCGGAGGGCATCAGGCCGGCGACCAGCGCCCGCGCCTCGCCGAGGTTCTCCCGGGCGGTGCGCGCGGCGAGCGCCAGATGCCCGCGGGCCTTGTCGGTGTCGTGGTCCAGCTCGGACTCGGCGGCCTGGACGAGCGTCACCAGGCTGGTGAAGCCCTGGGCGAGCGTGTCGTGGATCTCGGCGGCGAGCCGGGAGCGCTCGGCGGCCACGCCCGCCTCGCGGGACAGCCGCCCGACCTCCTCCCGGCTCCGCTCCAACTCCCTGATCAGGTCGGCCCGCTGCTCGCTCTGGGACACGATCTGGTGAACCCAGACCCCGACCATCACCCCGAACGCCGTCGTGAAGACGGTGCCCGGTCCCAGCACCGCCAGCAGGCCCCCGGTGCCGTCCTCCACCAACGCGGCCAGCACGGGCAGCAGGTTGACCAGGACGACGGCCGCTACCGCCTCCCGCAGCGCCAGGCTCATGAACAGCAGCGGGCAGACCGCGAACAGCGCGAACGACGCGCCGCCCTGCAGTGCGACGGCCGCCATCAGCAGCAGCACGAGCCCGGCGGCGAAGATCCGTCCCCGATCCTGCCCCGCCGACACCTCCTCGGTGATCGCCGGCCGTCCGTAGCCGGCGTACCAGGCCGCCATCAGCGCCAGCACGCCGACGGCGGCCCAGCGGCGGAGTGGCCCGCCGACCCCGTCGGTCACGATGATCACGGCGATGGCGACCGACACGATGGCGAACAGGGCGTCCCACAGCCAGTACCACCGCAGCCAGGCGTCCCGTGCCGCGTTCATCCCCGTCTGTTCGTCCACCGGAACGTCACCAGGCACAGCAGCAGCCCGACCACGCACCACGCGCCCAGCGCCAGCGCCGTCGTCCCGTGCTCCCATGATCCCGCCGCCTCCTGGACCGCCATGCTGTCCGGTAGGAAGACCGAGCGGAAGCCCTGGGCAGCCCACTTGATCGGGAACAGCGAGCCGACCCGCAGCATCCACTCGGGCAGCGCGTCCAGTGTGATGTACACCCCGGACATGAACAGCAGCGCCACGTAGGGGACGTTGGTCACGGCGGCCGCGCTCTGCGCGCCCCGGGCGATCGAGCTGATCGCGATGCCCAGCAGCGAGCAGCTGACCACGGTCAGCAGGAACACCCAGGCAAAGGTGACCCAGCGGCCCGGGTCGGTGGGCAGCGTCACGTCGAACAGCGCCATGCCCACCGCGAGCAGCAGCACGACCTCGGCCAGGCTCGCCACCGCGACCAGGACGATCTTGCCCAGGAAGTAGGACGTCGCGGTGACCGGCGTGCCGTGCAGGCGCTTGAGCGTCCCGTCCTCGCGGTCCAGCGCGACGCCGACCCCCATGTTCAGGAACGAGGTGGCCACGATCCCCGCGCCGATCATGCTCGCCGAGAACACCTGCCCGACCGAGACGCCGTCGGGGTAGGTGCCGTTGAAGATCGAGGCCAGCAGGACGAGGATGAACGCCGGGAAGGTGAACGTGAAGATCACCTGCTCCCGCTGCCGGAAGAACTGCCTGAGCTCGATCCGGCCCCGGGAGAGCCCGACCCGCGTGGGGGACGGGAGCGCGGTGGCCTGTGCGGTGGTCATCGGGTCTCTCCGATCAGCTCGAGGTAGGTGTCCTCCAGGCTCGGTCTGGTCACGGTCAGCTCCGGGAGCTCGCGCCCCCGCGACAGCTCCGCGATCAGCGCGGTCGGCGTGTCGGTCAGCATCGTGCGCGGCCCCTCCTCGGCCAGCCAGCTGACCGTGGCCTTGGCCTGGGAGCGGCCGCCGAGCGTGGCCGGGGTGCCCTCGGCGACGACCCGCCCGCCGACGATCACGGCGACCCGGTCGGCCAGCGCCTCGGCCTCGTCCAGGTAGTGGGTGGTGAGCAGGATCGTCGTGCCGGTGCTGGCGAGCGACCGGATCAGCGCCCAGAACTGCCGGCGGGCCTCGGGGTCGAAGCCGGTCGTCGGCTCGTCGAGGAAGACCAGCTCCGGGCCGCCGATGATGCCGAGCGCGACGTCCAGCCGGCGCCGTTGGCCACCGGAGAGGCTCTTGACCCGCGCACCGGCCTTCTCGGTGAGGCCGACCCGCTCGATCACCTCGTCCACGTCGGCCGGGTGGGCGTAGTAGCCGGCGTAATGCCGCACGCTCTCCCGGACGGTCAGCTCCGCGGCGTCGTTGGCCGTCTGCAGCACGATGCCGATCCGGGCCCGCCACGCACGCCCCGCCGTGCCCGGGTCCTCGCCGAGGACCGACACCTCACCCCTGTCGCGCCGCCGGTGCCCCTCGAGCACCTCGACCGTCGTGGTCTTGCCGGCCCCGTTGGGACCCAGCAGCGCGAACACCTCACCCCGGCGGATGGCCAGGTCGACCCCGGCCACCGCGGTCACGTCGCCGTAGGACTTGCCGAGCCCTCGGACGGTTATCGCATCCATGCCCCCATGGTTTCCGCCGCGCGCGCGACGCCGCGCCGTCCGGGCCACCGACTCCCTGTCAACCGTTCGGTGGACGCCCGGACCGGACCCGGGTCAGGACTGGGGGGTGACGGTCTCCCAGCCCTCGACCTCGGCCGGCGGGCGCGGGGCGGGGCCGACGTAGCGCGCGGAGGGCCGCACCAGCCGCCCGGTGCGCTTCTGCTCGAGGATGTGGGCGCACCAACCGGCGGTGCGGGCGCAGGTGAACATCGCGGGCATCATGTGCGGGGGCACCTGCGCGAAGTCGAGGATCACCGCCGCCCAGAACTCCACATTGGTCTCGATGGCACGGTCGGGACGGCGCTCGCGGAGCTCGCTGAGCGCGGCCTGCTCGAGCTCGGCGGCCACCTCGTAGCGCGCCGCGCCGAGCTCGTGGCAGGTGCGCCGGAGCACCCGTGCCCGGGGGTCCTCGGCGCGGTACACCCGGTGGCCGAAGCCCATCAGCCGGTCGCCGCGGTCCAGGATGGACGCGACGACGCGGCGGGCGTCGCCGACCCGCTCGACCTCCTCGATCATCGGCAGCACGCGCGCCGGTGCGCCCCCGTGCAGCGGGCCGGACATGGCGCCGATCGCCCCGGAGATGGCCGCGGCGACGTCGGCCCCGGTGGACGCGATCACCCGTGCGGTGAAGGTCGAGGCGTTCAGCCCGTGTTCGGCGGCGGAGACCCAGTAGGCGTCGATCGCCCGCACGTGTGCCGGGTCGGGCTCACCTCGCCAACGGGTGAGGAAGCGCTCGGTGATCGTGGTGCACTCGTCGATCCGTCGCTGCGGCACGGCGGGACGGCCGATGCCCCGGGCCGACTGGGCCACGTAGGACAGTGCCATCACCGACGCGCGAGCCAGCTGCTCGCGGGCCTCGACGTCGTCGATGTCCAGCAGCGGGCGGTAGTCCCAGATCGGGGCGAGCATGGCCAGCGCCGCCTGCACGTCGACGCGGACGTCCCCGGTGTGCACGGGAATCGGGAACGGCTCCGCGGGCGGCAGCCCTTTTCCGAACCGCCCGTCCACGAGCAACGCCCAGACGTCGCCGAAGGTGACCTTGCCGGCGAGCTCCTCGATGTCGACACCGCGGTAGCGCAGGGCGCCGCCGTCGCGGTCGGGCTCGGCTATCTCGGTGCGGAAGGCGACCACGCCCTCCAGCCCCGCCCGGAAGCCGTCGTCGGGCTCGGCGGGCTTCGCCTTCGCCGAGCCGTCCTCATCGATCTGTCGCACCGCGCCGTGCATTTCCTCAGCCTCTCCGCCGGTCCCCGGACCCTCCGCGTGGTGGACGCTTCCGGCGGGGGGCGAGCTCCCCCTCGCCGCCTTGGACGCCACCGCACGGGCAGGCCTGGGGCCACCTTCCTCCTGTTCGGAGGCCTGGGCAATTGTCCGGACCGGTGGTTTCGGTCACGATTCAGGAGAACGATTCAGAAATCGGGTGTTACGCGTACGTTTCCTGAATCGAAACGGCGGCCCACCAGTGGTAGACCTCTGGGCATGCACCTCACGCCGCAGGAACAGGACAAGCTGCTGGTGGCGATGGCGGCCGAGGTTGCCCGGAGGCGCCTGGCCCGTGGGGTGCGGCTCAACTACCCGGAGGCCGTCGCGCTGATCACCGACCACGTCGTCGAGGGCGCGCGGGACGGCCGGTCGGTGGCCGAGCTGATGTCCTCCGGGCGGTCGGTGCTCTCGCGTGAGCAGGTGCTCGACGGCATCCCGGAGATGATCGACTCGGTGCAGGTCGAGGCGACCTTCCCGGACGGCACCAAGCTGGTGACCGTGCACAGCCCGATCGTGTGAAGGAGCGTGGCGTGATCCCCGGCGAGATCCTCACCTCGGCCGAACCGGTCGAGCTCAACCCAGGGCGGCCACGGGTGCGCCTGGTCGTGCGCAACGTCGCGGACCGACCGGTCCAGGTCGGCTCGCACTACCACTTCGCCGAGGCGAACCCCGGTCTCTCGTTCGACCGCGAGGCCGCGCGCGGGCACCGGCTGGACATCCCGGCCGGCACCTCGGTCCGGTTCGAGCCCGGTGTGGAGCGGGAGGTCTCGCTGGTGCCGCTGGCCGGTCGGCGGATCGTGCCTGGGCTGCGGGGTGGGGCATGAGCTCGGTCGACCGGGCGCGGTACGCGGCGCTGCTCGGCCCGACGGCCGGGGACCGCGTACGGCTGGCCGACACCGACCTGCTCGTCGAGGTCACAGAGGACCGCTCGATGGGGGCGGGTGCCGGCGACGAGGTGATCTTCGGTGGCGGGAAGGTCGTCCGCGAGTCGATGGGACAGTCCACCGCCACCCGCGCGCAGGGGGCTCCCGACCTCGTGATCACCGGTGTGGTCGTGCTGGACCACTGGGGCGTGGTCAAGGCGGACGTGGGGGTGCGCGACGGGCGGATCGTCGGCATCGGCAAGGCGGGCAATCCCGACACGATGGACGGGGTGGACGAGAGCCTGGTGATCGGGCCGTCGACCGAGGTGATCGGCGGCAACGGCAGGATCCTCACCGCGGGCGCCGTCGACTGCCACGTGCACTTCATCTGTCCCCAGCTCACCGATACCGCCCTCGCCTCCGGGGTGACCACGCTGATCGGCGGCGGCATCGGGCCGGCGGAGAGCAGCAAGGCCACCACGGTCACCGCCGGGGCCTGGAACCTCACCAGGATGTTCCAGGCGATGGACGGCCAACCGGTGAACGTGGTGTTGCTCGGCAAGGGGAACACGGTCTCGGCCGAAGGGCTGCGCGAGCAGGTCGCGGCCGGCGCCGCGGGGTTCAAGCTGCACGAGGACTGGGGGACCACGCCGGCGGCGATCGACGCCTGCCTGCGGGTGGCCGACGAGACCGGTGTCCAGGTGGCCATCCACACCGACACGCTCAACGAGGCCGGTTTCGTGGAGTCCACAATAGACGCGATTGCCGGGCGCTCGATCAACGCCTACCACACCGAGGGCGCGGGCGGCGGCCACGCGCCGGACATCATCCGGGTGGTGGGGCTGGCGAACGTGCTGCCGTCCTCGACCAACCCGACCCGCCCGCACACGGTGAACACGATCGACGAGCACCTCGACATGCTCATGGTCTGCCACCACCTCAACCCGTCGGTGCCGGAGGACCTCGCGTTCGCCGAGAGTCGGATCCGCCCGACCACGATCGCGGCGGAGGACGTGCTGCACGACCTCGGGGCGATCTCGATGATCGGCTCCGACTCCCAGGCCATGGGCCGCATCGGAGAGGTGGTGATCCGGACCTGGCAGACCGCCCACGCCATGAAGCGCCGCCGCGGCACCCTGCCCGGCGACGGCGCCGCCGACAACCTGCGTGCGCGCCGGTACGTGGCGAAGTACACGATCAACCCCGCGATCGCGCACGGCCTGGCCCACGAGGTGGGCTCGGTGGAGGTCGGCAAGCTGGCCGACCTGGTGCTCTGGGAACCGAAGTTCTTCGGCGTGAAACCCTCGCTGGTGCTCAAGGGCGGCTTCATCGCCTGGGCGGCCATGGGTGACGCCAACGCCTCCATCCCGACGCCGCAGCCGGTGCTGGCCCGTCCGATGTACGGTGCGGCACCCCGGGTCGCGGCCGCGTCCAGCCGGCACTTCGTCACCGAGGCGGCGCTCGGGATCGCCGGGGTCCTCGGCACCGCGACCCCACTCGCCGCGATCACCGACACCCGTCGGCTGACCAAGGCCGACATGGTCGCCAACGACGCGCTGCCGTCGGTGACCGTCGACCCCGACAGCTTCGCCGTGCACGTGGACGGGGAGCTGATCGAGCCGATGCCGGTCGAGGAACTGCCGATGGCGCAGCGGTACTTCCTGTTCTGATGTCGGTCCTGGCGCTGATGCTGGCCGACTCCCGCTTCCCCGGCGGCGGACACGCGCACTCGGGTGGGCTGGAGGAGGCGGCCGCCCGCGGGCTGGTGCGCACCGAGGCCGACCTGCCGGCGTTTCTGTCCGGGCGGCTGCGCACGGCGGGCGTCCTGGCCGCGGTGTTCGCCGCCGCGGCGGCACACAGCGCTGCCGGCCGTGTCGACAACTGGTCCACATTGGACGAGGAGCTGGACGCACGGACCCCGTCCTCGGCCCAGCGCTCGGCGTCGCGGGCACAGGGCAGAGCCACGGCCAGAGCTGCGGCCGCCATGGCTGTCCCCAGTGTGGACAACGTATGTGGATCAACCTTACGCGTTCTGCTCGCCGCCACCCCGCGACCGCACCACGCGATCGTGCTCGGTGCGGTGATCGCTTCGCCGCCGGATGCGGCGCTCGTCGCCGCGTACCTGTCGGTGAGCGGTCCGGCCAGCGCCTCGGTCCGCCTGCTCGGACTCGACCCTCTGCGGGTGAACGGTTCCCTTGCCGCGCTCGAGCCGTTGCTGCGCTCGGTCGCCGCCGACGCGGCGGCCAGCGCGGCGCTGGATCCCGCTGCCCTACCGGCGCCCGGCGCGCCGGCCCTTGACCTGCTGGCCGAGGAACACGACCGGCACCACCGAGAAGAGGTGCGTCTCTTTGCGAGCTGACTCCGCCCATCCCCACACCCACCCGGTGAGCTTCGACCCGACGGCCGCCGAGCCCGATCGGCACGCCGCACCGCCCGCCGCCGGGCGGCCGCTGCGGATCGGCGTCGGTGGTCCGGTCGGCAGCGGGAAGACCGCGCTGGTGGCCGCGCTGTGCCGGGCGCTCGCCGACCTGGAGCTCGCCGTGGTGACCAACGACATCTACACGACCGAGGACGCCGAGTTCCTCCGCCGCGCGGGGGTGCTGGACCCGGCGCGGATCGAGGCGGTGCAGACCGGGTGCTGCCCGCACACCGCGATCCGCGACGACATCACGGCGAACCTGGACGCCGTTGAGGCGCTCGCCGAGCGCTTCCCGGCCCTGCGTCTGGTCATCATCGAGAGCGGCGGGGACAACCTGACGGCCGTGTTCAGCCGGGGCCTGGTGGACCACCAGATCTTCGTCGTGGACGTGGCCGGCGGCGACAAGGTGCCGCGCAAGGGCGGTCCCGGCGTGACGACCGCCGATCTGCTCGTGATCAACAAGACCGACCTGGCCCCGCTCGTCGGCGCCGACCTCGACGTGATGTCCGGCGACGCGCACCGGGTGCGGGGCGGCCTACCGGTCGTCCTTCAGTCCCTTGTGGACACTCCGGGCGCACCGGCGGTGGCCGAGTGGGTCCGGGCGAGGTTGGCCGCGGTGACAACGGGGTGAGGGCTCGGGCGCACCTGCGTGTCGAGCGGGACGGCGCCGGCCGCCACGTCGTGCGCGAGCTCCGCTCGGCCGCGCCGCTGACGCTGCTTCCCGCCCGTACCAACGGAACCGCGCTGGTGCACCTGGTCAGCTCGGCGGCCACCCCGCTCGGCGGCGACGACCTCGCGCTGACCGTGGAGGTCGGTCCGCACGCCGAGCTGACCCTGGTCGGCGTCGCGGCGACTGTCGCGTTGCCGGGTCCGCACGGTGCGCCGAGCCGCTCCAGCGTGCGGCTGACCCTCGCCCCCGGGGCCAGCGTCGCCTATCTCCCCGAGCCGACGGTGGTGACCGGGCGGGCGTGCCACGAGTCGGTGCTGGTGGCGGAGCTGGCCGGAAACGCGACCCTGCGCGCCCGCGAGGTGCTGGTCCTCGGCCGGGTGGGGGAGCGGCCGGGCACGCTCACGACGGCGGTGACGGCCAGCCGGGATGCTCGGCCGCTGGTGCGCCAACACCTGCGGGTCGGCGACCGCGAGCTGGACGCGAGTGTTGCCTCCCTTGCGGGAAAACGTGTTCTCGCGACCGAGCTGTACCTCGACGGCTCCACGCCGGCCGCGGCCAGTGGTGAGTGGTGGTCGTGTACGCCGCTCGCCGCCGGCGGCACCCTGACCACCGCCCTGGCCGACGACGCGGTCACCGCGGTGCGCCGGCTGGGCCTCGCCGCCGCCGCCCGCGGCTGATCCTCTTACCGCGCCAGCGGGAATGACATGGGCGGGGGACCCCTGCTCGCGCTCGGTCGTCCTGGGTGTAGAACGGGTCGGCCGTTGGTGCGGGAACTCCCACCGGAACGGCGGTTCGTACGGCCTGGCACGATGAACAACATCGTGATGATGGTCAGCGAAGTGAGCGTTAGGCGTGTCCGGCGACTGGTGGGTACGAATCGCGGAGCGCCGACCCTCGGCCTGGTTTCCACAAAGGTGGTCACCGGAATTTTGAAACGTTGCATGTTCCCAGCTAGGGGAGCTGAGGAGACTTCATGGGGCAGGGTCCGCACGGCCGCATGTACCGGGGCGTAGACACCGAACAGCGACGTGCCGAGCGGCGGGAGAGATTGCTCGAGGCGGCGCTGGACGAGTTCACGACCCGCGGGTACCACAAGACGAAGATCGCGGACCTGTGTGCCCGCGCCGGGGTGTCCACCAGGAACTTCTACGAGAAGTTCGCGAGCAAGGAAGCGCTGCTGCTCGAGTTACACGCGCACATCAACACGATTGCCGTGAAACGGATGCTGCCGGCGCTGGAGTCACTCGGCGACGCGGACGCGCTCACCCGTCTCACCGCGATGCTCGACGCGTTCGTCGCCGCGGTGACCTCCGACCCCCGCTACCCGCGGCTGAACTACGTCGAGGCGCCCGGCATCAGCCAGGCCGTGGAGCGCCAGCACCGGAACTGGTTCAACCGGTACACCGAGTTCATCGAGGCGGAGTGCGAGCGCGCGGCAGCCGCCGGGCTCGCCCCCAAACGTGACTATCACCTCACCGCGATCGCGCTGGTGGGCGCGGTGACCGGGATCCTGCGGGAGTGGCAGGCGCAGGACCCGCCCCTGCCGGCCACCGCCGTCGCGAACGAGATCCGGCAGGTGTCGCTGGCCGCCATCACCCGTCCGGCGTAACGGGCAGGAAGCTTTCCGTATCCGCATCGATTCCGGTGGCCCCCGTCACCCGTCGGCTGGTTTCCGAGCAGGCGAAATTTCCGTAACGTCGTGCGTGAGGGCTACCGGCGTCGGCGGGAAGGCCCTCGACTGATATGTGGGCCCCAAGCGACTAGGAGATCGAGCATGGCGGACGCCAGGATCGCGACCAGCGACATCGCCTTCGAACTGCCGAAGATGCGGGTCTCCTACGAGAAGGGCACGTTGAGCGAGTCGGAGCTGGCCGACACCTGGCACGAGCAGCTCCAGAGCTGGCTGGACGACGCCATCCGGGCGGGGGCGCCTGAGCCGAACGCGATGGTCCTGGCCACCGCGAACACCGAGGGGATGCCGAGCTCGCGGACCGTGCTCGCGAAGGGTCTCGACGCGCGGGGCGTGGTGTTCTTCACCAACTACACCTCGGCGAAGAGCCACGACCTGCTCGCCACCAGGTTCGCCTCGGCGACCTTCCCCTGGTACACGCTGCACCGCCAGGCCACGGTCCGCGGCACCGTCGAGAAGGTGAGTGCCGCCGAGACCGCGACGTACTGGGCCAGCCGGCCGCGGGGCTCCCAGCTCGGCGCCTGGGCTTCGCCCCAGTCGATCGTCGTCGGCGGGCGCAACGCGCTGGAGTCCGCGCTCGCGAACGTGGAGCGTCAGTTCGCCGACGTGGCCGACGTACCGGTACCTCCGCACTGGGGCGGTTGGCGGATCCGGCCCGAGGTCGTGGAGTTCTGGCAGGGCCGCCGGGACCGGATGCACGACCGCCTGCAGTTCCGGTTGGGTCGCGACGGCTGGAAGGTCGAGCGCCTCGGCCCGTGACCTGCGGCAACCTCGTGAGCGTCGTCACGAAGGCGCAGGTCGTTAGCTGAACTAAGCTCCTGTGCGTGGGGAATGTCGCGGGGGGCCGGGTACGGCGGATCGCCATCGACACCCGCCCCCTGCGGATCCCGCCGTTCCGGCGGCTCTGGGTGTCCACGGCGGTGACGGCCGTGGGCAGCCAGCTGACCACGGTGGCGGTGCCCAAACAGGTCTACGACATCACCTCCTCCTCCGGCTTCGTCGGCCTGACCGGTGCGTTCGGCCTGGTCCCGCTGCTGGTCTTCGGCCTGTGGGGCGGGGCGATCGCCGACGCCGTCGACCGCCGCACGGTCATGCTGGTCAGCAACGCCGCGATCGCCGTCACCTCGGTCATGTTCTGGGTACAGGCGGCGCTCGGCCTGAACGACGTCTGGCTCGTGCTCGGGCTGCTCGCCGTCCAGCAGGCGTTCGTCGCGATCAACATGCCGACCAGGAGTGCGGCCGTCGCTCGCCTGGTGCCGCTGGAGCTCCTGCCGTCGGCGAGCGCCCTGACCGCGACCGTGTCCTCGTTCGGCATGGTGTTCGGGCCGCTGCTGGCCGGGGCGCTGATGCCGGTCGCCGGCCTGCCGGTGCTCTACCTCGTCGACTCGGCGGCGCTGGTCGTCGCCACCGCGATGATCCTCGGGCTGCCCGCGATGCCGCCGCTGGACGGGGTGCGGCGCCGGGCCGGCCTGCGCGACATCGCCGACGGCTTCCGCTACCTCGCGGCCAAGCACGTGCTGCTCGCGTCGTTCCTGCTGGACGTGATAGCGATGGTCGCCGGGATGCCCCGAGCGCTGTTCCCCGAGCTCGCCGAGCGCACCTTCGGCGATCCCCCCGGCGGGGGGATCGCGCTGGGCTGGCTGTACGCCGCGATCCCCATCGGCGCGTTGCTCTTCGGGCTGGCCTCCGGCTGGCTCGGCGGCGTTCGCCGCCACGGCGTCGGCGTCGCGGTCGCGGTGTGCGCCTGGGGGGCGGCCGTGGTCGGGTTCGGGCTCGCCGACGCGCTCTGGCTCGCGGTGGCGTTCCTGGTGCTCGCCGGTGCGGCCGACCTGGTCAGCATGGTCTACCGGAGCGCGATCCTGCAGGCCGCCGCGACCGACGAGATGCGCGGGCGGATGCAGGGGGTGTTCACGGTGGTCGTGGCCGGCGGCCCGCGCATCGCCGACCTGCTCCACGGGTGGGCGGCGGCCGGCGTCGGGACCGCGGCCGCGGCCTGGGGCGGAGGGGTGCTGGTGATCGTGCTGACCGTGGTCGCGGTCGCCTGCCTGCCCGGTTTCTGGAGATATCGCGCGCCGGTGTCGGGAAAGTAGTGAACTAGTAACACCCTGCTCTGGTCCGCCCGACCATGATCCGGCATGCTCTCACCCTATGGTGACCGAGAACACAGTTCCCCCGGCTGAGGAGAAGCAGCCCGCGCTCAACCGGGTGATGGGCTCCAAGCTGCTGTTCTTCTTCGTGATCGGCGACATCCTGGGCACCGGGATCTACACCCTGACCGGAAACGTCGCCGGCAAGGTGGGTGGCGCGCTGTGGCTGCCGTTCCTCGCGGCCTTCGTCGTGGCGTTCCTCACCGCGTTCAGCTATCTGGAACTGGTGGGCAAGTACCCGAGAGCCGCCGGCGCGGCGCTGTACACCCACCGCGCGTTCAACGTCCAGTTCCTCACGTTCCTGGTCGCCTTCACCGTGATGTGCTCGGGGCTCACCTCGGCCTCGACCGCCGCGCACGGGTTCGGCGGCACCTACCTGCCGCAGTCGTTCGACGTTGAGATCTCCGCCTGGGGCGTCGCGCTCATCGCCGTGGTGTTCGTGCTGGTGCTCGCCGCGGTCAACTACATCGGCGTGTCCGAGTCGGTCAAGGCCAACGTCGTCCTGACCTGCATCGAGCTGTCCGGCCTGCTGATCATCATCGGCGTCGGCGTGTGGGCCGTGCTGCAGGGCGAGGGCGAGCCGAGTCGGCTCACCGAGATCAACACCCAGGACCAGAACGCCTGGGCCGCGGTCACCGCCGCCACCTCGCTGGCGTTCTTCGCGATGGTGGGCTTCGAGGACTCGGTGAACATGGCCGAGGAGTGCCGCAACCCAGTCCAGATCTTCCCGAAGGTGCTGCTCGTGGGCCTGGCCACGGCCGCCCTGATCTACGTCCTGGTGGCGGTCACGTCCTCGCTGCTGGTGTCCTCGGAGGACCTCGCCGCGGCCGGCACCGGCTCGTTGCTCAAGGTCATCGAGGTCGGTGCCCCGGGCTTCCCGCTGCGGGTGTTCGCGATCATCGGGCTCCTCGCCGTGATCAACTCGGCGCTGATCAACATGCTGATGGCCAGCCGGCTGCTCTACGGGATGGCCAACGAGGGCGTGCTGCCGCGGGCCTTCGCCACCGTGCACCCGTTCCGCCGCACCCCGTGGGTCTCGATCGGGGTCACCTCCGGCATCGCCACGCTGCTGGTGCTGCTGGTGGGCAGCTCGGCGGTGAGCAAGCTGGGCAGCACGACCGGGCTGTTGCTGCTGGTGGTGTTCACCGTGGTGAACATCGCCTGCCTGGTGCTGCGCCGGGAGAAGGCCGAGCACAAGCACTTCAGGGCCCCGACCTGGGCCCCGGTGGCCGGCGCCGTGCTCTGCCTGTACCTGACGATCCCCGGGCTGTCCGGCCGCGACGCGGCGCAGTACTACATCGCTGGCATTCTGCTCGCCGGCGGGGTCGTGCTCTACTTCGTCAACCGCCTCTACCTGCGCTCCCGGGGCCAGGAGCCGACAAAGTTCGACCCGCAGGCGCTCAAGGACTGAGCACCCGCAATAAGGTCATTCGTATGGGACCTACCGGACAGCAGCTGGAGATCGAGCACGGTGACGCACGGGCGACGGTGACGTCGGTCGGCGCGTCGCTGCGTGCCTTCGCGGTGGCGGGCGTGCCGTACCTGGAGACCTTCGGGGAGGAGGACACCCCACCGCTGGGCGCCGGCGGCGTGCTGGTGCCGTGGCCGAACCGGGTCGCCGGCGGCACCTGGCCCTACGCGGGTGTGACCGAGCAGCTCGAGGTCACCGAGCCGGCCCGGGGCAACGCGATCCACGGGCTGGTGCGTCGGGAGGAGTGGACTGTCGTCGAGCACGCGGGTGCCGACGTCACACTGGAGGTGGAGATAGCCGGCCGGCAGGGGTGGCCGTTCCCGTTCCGGACCGCCATCACCTACACCGTCGGCGACGACGGGCTGACCGTCACCCACACCGTGCGCAACCTGGGTGACGAGGAGATGCCCTTCGGTGTCGGCACCCACCCCTATCCCCGGCCGGGCGGCATCGACGTGGACGACTGCGAGCTGCGGCTGGCGGGGGCGACCGTGTTGCCGGTCGACCCCGAGACGCTGGTGCCCACCGGCAAGCCGGTCCCCGTGGACGGCACCGACCTGGACTTTCGTGTCGGCGCTCCGCTGCGGGGGGTCGAGCTGGACACGGCGTTCGGGGGTTGCCTGCCGGCCGGGGACGGGCTGGTGCACCACACGGTGACCCGCGAGGGGCGGGGTGTGGAGGTGTGGGCCGAACCCGTGTTCGGCTGGGTGCAGGTGTTCACCACCGGCGATTTCCCGGGCAAGGACGGCCGTGCGGTGGCCGTGGAGCCGATGACCTGCCCGCCGGACGCGCTGAACTCCGGCACCGACCTGATCGTCCTCGCCCCCGGCCAGACGTGGACCGGCCGCTGGGGCATCCGTCCGCTGCACGGGTAGGTTTTCTGAGGTGATTACTGCTGTCACTGGCGGCTACGTCGTCCCCGTAGACGGTGAGCCCATCGAGGGCGGGACCGTGCTGGTCGAGGGCGGGAAGATCGTCGCGGTGTGCACCGAGGCCGACGCCGACATCCCGGACGACGCCGAGATCGTGGACGCGTCCGGCACCTGGGTGCTGCCTGGTTTCGTCGAGGCGCACGGTCACGTCGGCGTGCTCGAGGCCGGCGAGGGCTGGGCGGGCGACGACGTCAACGAGATGACCGACCCGAACGGGGCCCGGCTCCGTGCGCTCGACGGAATCAACCCGGACGACCAGGGCTTCCGCGACGCGCTGGCCGGCGGGGTGACCACGGTCGTGGTCAAGCCGGGGTCGGGCAACCCGATCGGCGGTCAGACGGTCGCGGTCAAGTCGTGGGGGCGCACGGTCGAGGACATGCTCGTCCGGGAGCCGGTGAGCGTGAAAAGCGCGCTGGGTGAGAACCCCAAGCGGACCTACGGGGAGCAGAAGAAGCTCCCCTCGACCCGGCTCGGCGTCGCCGCGGTGATCCGCGACGCGTTCACCAAGGCGCAGGACTACCGCACGGCCCGGGAGTGGGCGGCCAGGGAGGGCACGCCGTTCGAGCGGGACAACTCCCAGGAGATCCTGGTGCGCGTGCTGGACGGGGAGCTCCCGTGGAGCCAGCACAGCCACCGGGCCGACGACATCGCCACTGCCATCCGGCTGTCCGAGGAGTTCGGCTACCGGCTCATCGTCAATCACGGCACCGAGGGGCACCTGCTGGCCGACACGCTGGCGGCGAAGGACATCCCGGTGATCATCGGCCCGCTGATCGTCGGGCGGTCCAAGGTCGAGGTCCGGCGGCGGACGATGCGGAACCCGGGGATCCTGGCCAGGGCCGGCGTGCGGATCGCGCTGACCACCGACCACCCCGTGGTGCCGATCGACTACCTCGTGCACCAGGCAACCTTCGCGGTCAAGGAAGGCCTGGACACCGAGAGCGCACTTCGCGCGATCACCGTCAACCCTGCGCGGATCATGGGTCTGGACGACCGCGTCGGTGCGCTGCGACCCGGGCTCGACGCCGACCTCGTCCTCTGGTCGGGTGACCCGCTGGACGTGATGAGCCGCGCCGTCCGGGTCTTCATCGCGGGTCGGGAGGTCTACCACTTCGACGAGGCGACCGGCCTCGGCGTCACCGCCGACCCCTTCTACCAGGAGTGAGCCGGGTCAGGCCCGGCGCAGCTCGCGGGCGATGAGGACGCGTTGGATCTGGTTGGTGCCCTCGAAGATCTGCGGGACCTTGGCCTCCCGGAGGTAGCGCTCGACCGGGAAGTCCCGGGTGTAGCCGGCGCCGCCCAGGGTCTGCACCGCGTCGGTGGTGACCTTCATGGCGGCGTCGGTCGCGACGAGCTTGGCGATCGACGCCTGTCGGGTGAACGGAAGGCCGCGGTCGCGACGACGGGCGGCCTCCAGGTACGTGGCCCTGGCCGACTCGACGGCCGCGGCCATGTCGGCGAGCAGGAACTCCACGCCCTGGAACTCGATGATCGGCCGCCCGAACTGGCTCCGGCCCTTGGCGTAGGCGACCGCCTCGTCCAGCGCCGCCTGGGCGAGGCCGACCGAGCAGGCGGCGATCCCCAGCCGGCCGGAGCTCAGCGCGGTCAGCGCGATCCGCAGGCCCTCGCCCTCCCCGCCGAGCCGCCGCTCGACCGGCACCCGGGCGTCCTCGAAGATCATCTGGGTGGTCGTCGAGCCGGTCAGGCCCATCTTCCGCTCGGGCGGTGCCGCGCTCAGGCCGGGCGTCGCGCCGTCCACCAGCAGGCAGCTGACGCCCTTGCCGCCGTTCGCGGAGGTGCGGACCATCGTCGTGTAGAAGTCGGCGTGGCCACCGTGGGTGATCCACGCCTTCACGCCGTTCACGACGTAGTCGTCCCCGTCCCGCACCGCGCGGGTGGTGAGGGCCGCGGCGTCCGAGCCGGCCTGGGGTTCGGACAGGGCGTAGGCGCCGAGCAGCTCACCGCCCAGCATGTCCGGCAGCCAGCGCGCGCGCTGCTCGTCGGTGCCGTACTCCGCCAGCGCGAAACAGGACATGACGTGCACCGAGAGGCCGACGCCCATCGACATCCAGGCCGTCGCGACCTCCTCCAGCACCTGCAGGTACACCTCGTAGGACAGTCCGCCGCCGCCCCAGCGCTCCGGGTACGGCAGGCCCAGCAGCCCGGACCGGCCGAGCAGCCGGAACTGGTCCCGCGGGAACCGCTCCTCCTCCTCGTACCGCGCGGCGAGCGGGGCGAGCTCGTCCCGGGCGAGCTCCCTGGTCAGCTTGATGAGGTCTTCCGCGTCCCGGTTGGGCAACAGGCGCTCGGCTGGCATCCGGTGTTCCTCCGCAGGTCAGTGCGTGGTTCTTCACGCACCATTAGTATGACGACCTACTGTCGGGTAGGAGTCCGGATCGGCTCGCGAGGTGGTACATGATCTGTGTCGGTGGCGAGGCGCTCATCGATCTCGTGCCGGCGCCCGCCGCACGACCGGGTGAGCTCGGCCCTCTGCTGCCCCTGCCCGGGGGCGGCCCGTACAACGTGGCGATCGCGCTCGGCCGGCTCGGGGCGCCCGTCGCGTTCCTCTCCCGGCTGTCCACCGACACCTTCGGCGAGGCCCTCCTGGAGCGGCTCCAGGTGTCCGGTGTGGACACTTCGCTGGTGCAGCGCGGCGACGAGCCGACCACGCTCGCGGTCGCCGGGATCGGCCCGGACGGGTCGGCCCGCTACTCCTTCCACGTCGAGGGCACCGCTGACCGGCTGGTGGCCGACCCCGGCGAGCTGCCGGCCGCGGTGACCACGCTCTCGCTCGGGACGCTCTCGATGGTGCTCGAGCCGGGGGCGACGACCTACGAAACCCTGCTGCGCCGGCATTCCGCGCGGGGCGGCCTGGTCGTGCTCGACCCCAACATCCGGCCGGCCATGATCGCCGACCCGGCGGCGTACCGGGCGCGGTTCGCGTCCTGGCTGCCCCATGTCGGCCTGCTCAAACTGTCCGTTGAGGACGCGGCCTGGCTGGCCGGGCTCGAGGGCGCCGGCCGGGCCGACGAGGTGGAGCAGGCCGTGCGCGGGTGGCTGGCCGCCGGGCCGCCGGCCGTGGTGCTCACCCGGGGCGCCGACGGCCTGGTCGCGCTGACGGCGGCGGGTGACCGGGTCGAGGTGCCGACGGTCCGCGCGGCGGTCGTCGACACCATCGGCGCCGGCGACACCGTGCACGGTGCGTTGCTGTACTGGTTGCGCAAAGTCGGAATCGAGGACCGGGCGGGGCTCGCGGGGGTCGACGGCAATGCCTGGCGGGCCGGGTTGGAATTCGCTGCCCTGACCGCCTCGGTCACCGTTTCGAGGGCGGGGGCGGAGCCTCCTTACGCTGCTGAGCTGCCTATTCCGCTGTAAAGTGCGGTGGCCCACACTCCGTGGACTGTCCGGCCGGCGCGGTTCGCACTAGCGTTAACAACACAAGTCAAATTTGTTGAGAGGGACTACGCATGCCTGACGCGAGGACCGCCCCCGCCGGGACTGGCAACAACAGTGCCGTCGACGGCTCGGGGACACACAACGCCGCGCCGGAATCCGTCGCGCTGCGCCACCCGGGCGGCGAGTACGAGATGTCCGTCACGCATGCCACCGAGGGTTCGCACGGGATCAACGTCAGCAAGCTTCTGTCGACCACGCAGCTCGTGACGCTCGACCCGGGGTTCGTCAACACCGCGGCGTGCTCGTCGGAGATCTGCTTCATCGACGGGGACGCGGGCATCCTCCGTTACCGCGGGTACCCGATCGAGCAGCTGGCCGAGAAGTCGACCTTCATCGAGGTGAGCTACCTGCTCATCTACGGCGAGCTGCCCACCCAGGCCCAGCTTGACGAGTTCACCTCGAAGATCAGCCGGCACACTTTACTGCACGAGGACCTCAAGCGCTTCTTCGACGGTTTTCCGCGGGACGCGCACCCGATGCCGGTGCTCTCCTCGGCGGTGTCCGCACTGTCCACTTTCTACCAGGACAGCCTGTGGCCCTTCGACAAGGAGCAGGTGGAGATCTCCACCATCCGGCTGCTGGCCAAGCTGCCGACGATCGCGGCCTACGCCTACAAGAAGTCGGTCGGCCAGCCGTTCCTCTACCCGGACAACTCGCTGGGGCTGGTGGAGAACTTCCTGCGGATGACGTTCGGCTTCCCGGCCGAGCCCTACGAGGTCGACCCCGAGCTGGTCCGCGCGCTCGACCTGCTCTTCGTGCTGCACGCCGACCACGAGCAGAACTGCTCGACCTCGACCGTGCGCCTGGTCGGCTCCTCGGAGGCGAACATGTTCGCCAGCATCTCGGCCGGCATCAACGCGCTGTTCGGCCCGCTGCACGGCGGTGCGAACAGCGCGGTGCTGAACATGCTCGAGGGCATCCGGGACGAGGGCGGCGACGTCGGCTCGTTCGTCAAGCGGGTGAAGAACCGCGAGGAGGGCGTGAAGCTGATGGGCTTCGGCCACCGCGTGTACAAGAACTACGACCCGCGGGCCGCCATCGTGAAGAAGACGGCCGATGACATCCTCGGCCGGCTCGGCGGCGACGACACCCTGCTCGACATCGCCAAGCAGCTCGAGGAGTACGCGCTCGCCGACGACTACTTCGTCGAGCGCAAGCTGTACCCGAACGTCGACTTCTACACCGGGTTGATCTACCGGGCGATGGGCTTCCCCACGAAGTTCTTCACGGTTCTCTTCGCGCTCGGCCGGCTCCCGGGCTGGATCGCGCACTGGCGCGAGATGATGAACGACTCGGCCACCAAGATCGGCCGTCCGCGCCAGGTCTACATCGGCAAGACCGAGCGGGACTACACGCCGCTCACCGAGCGCTGACCCGTCCACACCGAGGCCCTCACCGCGACGCGGTGGGGGCCTCGGTCGTTCTCAGCCGAGAGCCTCGCGCAGCCGCAGGCGGGGTCCGTTGTGGAGCACGGAGTTCCGGTAGACCACGGCACCGAGCCGAGCGAGCAGTACGGCCGTCGCCGCGGTCAGCACCACGGCCACCCCGACCTGCCACAGCGGCACCGCGGCGAGGGCGATCCGGCCCGGCATGAGCAGCGGTGACAGGGGAGGCAGCAGCGACAACACCGTCGCCGTAGCCCCGGCGGGGTTGCCGGTCAGGACGGCGAACCCGAGGACGAACGCGACTAGCAGCACCGCGGTGGTCGGCATCAGCGCGGCCTGAACGTCCTCCTGCCGGGAGACGAGCGAGCCGACGACCGCGAACACCGCCGCGTAGAGCAGGTAGCCGAGCAGGTACCAGACCAGCCCCCAGGCGAGGGTGCCGGCGGCGGTCCCGGAGATCGTCAGCGCGCCGGTCAGCAGCGCCAGCAGCAGCCCGGCCACGCCGACCGCGGTCAGCTGGATCAGCCCGACCAGACCGAGCCCGACGACCTTGCCGGACAGCAGCTGCCAGGGTCGGACCGTGGCCAGCAGCAGCTCGACAACCCCGCTGGACTTCTCCTCGACGACACCCTGGGCGACCATCGACGCGTAGAGCAGCAGCGAGACGTACAGCAGCGCGACGATGACCAGCGCCAGCGCGAGCCGCTGGTCCTGCTGCGGGTCGTCCGAGTCCAGCGACCGCACCTCGGCACCCGCTCGCGCCATCGTGGCCAGCACCTGGTTGGCGTCGAGCTCCTCGACCGAGGCGAGCAGTCCGGCGAGCACCTGCCGCTGCACGATCCCGTTGAGCACGCTGCGCAGGTCGGGGTCGAGGTCGCCCCGAACCAGCACCTGGAGTGCCGCCGGGGCGCCGCTGACCAGAGCGTCCAGCGTTCCGTCCTCGACCTGCTCGCGGGCGGCGGTGAGGTCGGTGATCGGGGTTGTGCGCACGGGGTAGTCGAGTTGTGCCGCGGTCTCGGTGAGCACGTCGGCGACGGCCATCGACTGGCCGTTGAGGCCGACCGTGGTGATGTGCTCACCGTCGAAGACCCTGCTCTGCGTCAGTACGAAACCCGCCAGGGCGAGCAGCGAGACAACGGTTCCGAGGACGAAGGACCTGGCCCGCAGCCTGGTCGTGAGCTCGCGGCGTGCGACCAGGAACACCGTCCTGCCGTGGTCGCTCATGTGCCCGCCTCCCCGGACGGGGAGCGCCATCTGTGTCCACTGTGGAGCGAAGGGGTCGCCGCCCGCTCGGCGGGCGCCACCGGCCACCGGCCGACCTCCAGTACCGCGGATGGCACGCGTGACCTCCTCGAGCTCCGGCCACAAGAGTATCCAGGTACGCCCGCCTCACCTGATTACCGGCCGTCGGCGACGGATTACATTTGAAAATTCTTCGCCGAACTCCGACCTGACCGGTAGCGAACCGCGTAGGTTCCTGGCCAGGACGCATGTGATCCACGAAGGACCATTGGAGTGGCTAGGGCATGGACCCGGAGAAGTGGTTCGCGCAGTACGACGAGAAGCTGCGCGACGCGGCGACCAGGGCGGAGAAGGCCGAGAAGGCGCTCAAGACGGTGGGGGGATCGGCCACCTCGCAGGATGGCGAGGTGACGGTCAGGGTCAACGCCAGCGGGGCGACGACGGATCTGGTGCTCCGACCGGGCGTGCGCGATGTCGAGCCGGAGCAGCTCGCGCGGGTGATCATGGAAACGACCAGGCAGGCACAGCGGGACCTCGGCGCCAAGGTCGTCGACGTGATGACCAGGTTCGTGGGGGAGGGCGAGGCGCTCGAGGCGGTCAAGGAGCACCTGCCCCAGGGCTTCGCCGGGGACGGCACGGACGAGGTGTTCAACCTCGAGGCACAGCGGGACCGGCGCACGGACGACGAGTACTTCGACAACCCACCTGAAGTGATCAAGTGATGTGCGCTCCCGGTCGGGGCAGACCGGGAGCCCCGGTAATCGAGATGATCGGCGGACCCATGGGCAGTGGTTTCAACGTCAGCATCGGGGAGGTGCGGGCGCACGCGACGACGGTGACCACCGTGGCGTCGATGGTGCGCTCGGCCTCGGACAACGCGTACGACTCGGTAGGGGGCGGGGCCTTCGGGCAGATCGGCCAGTTCTTCGCCCAGGCGATCACCCAGGCGGCCAGCGAGCTGCGTGAGGGCATCACCCGCGCGAGCCAGACGGTGGACGAGGTCCAGTCCGGTCTGTGCCAGGTCGCCGAGGCGTACCAGGCGATCGACGAGCGGCACATGACCCTGTTCCAGGCCGCCGTGCCGGAGCCGGAGGCGAACGACCGATGACGACGGGAAACACCCTGGTGGCGCCCTCCGGTGGCAGTCAGACGCCCTCGGCGCAGACCCTCTACAACGACATCCGCACCACCGCGAACGCCATCGAGAACGGCGACTGGGTCGACGCCGGCATGGGCGTGGCCAAGGTCGCGATGGACGTCATCGGCATGGGTGGAGACCCGCTCGGCGCCATCACCGCCTCCGGGGTGAGCTGGGTCCTCAACGCCGTGTCGTTCCTCCGCGAGCCGTTCGACGTGCTCAAGGGCGATCCCGGTGCGATCACCTCGTCCTCGTCCTGCTGGGGCACCGCCTCCAACGGGCTGGCGCAGACCGCCGAGCTGTACCGGCAGGCGTCGACCGACCAGACCCGGTCCTGGACCGGTACCGCCGCCGACGGCTACCGCGCGGCCAGCGGCAACCAGGCCAACGGGCTCGCCGCACTCGGTGAGGCCAGCCGGAGCATCTCCCAGGCGATGCAGCAGGGCGGGCAGCTGCTCGCCGCGGCGCGCAAGACGGTCATGGACCTGATCAGCCAGGCCGTGCAGAAGATCATCCAGATCTGCATCGAGGCCTTGTCGAAGTCGTGGCTGTCCTTCGGCGCGAGCATCGCGCTCGGCATCGCCCAGTCGGTGCAGAAGGCCGTGCAGACCGGGCAGAAGCTCGTCCAGGAGATCCAGAAGCTGGTCCAGGGGCTGCAGAAGATCATGCAGGTCGTGCAGCAGGTCATGAAGGTGGCTCAGACGGTCAAGGAGCTGCTGGAGATGATCGGCGGCAAGGCCAGCGGCCAGCAGACGCAGACGCTGTCCAACCACCGGGTGACCAGCGACGGAACCATGGGGACCGTGGTCAACGCGGTCGACACCGGCCCGACCACCCATCGGCTGGGCACGATCGCGCCGGGGTACCAGTGGCAGCAGCCGGAGATCGCCGGTCAGAACGTGCAGCTGGCCCAGGCGACGCCGACGCAGACCGGGCCGGTCTCGCAGAACGGCTGGCCGGTGAACCCGCCGCGCGGGGTCCGGACGATCCCGGGCACCAACGTCCGGGTCAACGTGGCCGACGGCCCCGCTGGCGACGTGCTGATGCACGTGCTGGGACAGGTCCACGCCAGGGTCGAGGACATCTCCCTGAACTCCGCGGCCGGCGAGCGCGACGACTGGGGCTACGCCGAGCGCAACGTGCGGGGCAGCTCGGCGATCTCCAACCACGCGAGCGCGACCGCGGTGGACATCAATGCCACCCGCCACGCCCTCGGTGAGCGCGGAACGTTCACCCCGGCGCAGACCGCCGAGATCCGGGCGATCCTGGCCGAGGTGGACAACGTGGTCCGCTGGGGCGGTGACTACCGCGGCCGCGCGGACGAGATGCACTTCGAGATCGTCGGATCGGTCGAGGAGGTGACCCGGGTGGCCGAGCGCCTGCGCCAGGCCAACGGGGGTCGTTAGCGGGGTTCGTCGTCACCGGGCCGGTCACCTCGTCGGTGGCCGGCCCGGTGCCGTGTGGAGGGGCGGGGTCCGTCGCCCGGCTCAGCCGAGTGCGGCAAGGGTCTGCTCGACCACCGCCGTCACGACGTCGCGAGCGGCGGCGAGCCGCGTCGGGACCAGGCCCAGGCGCGTGCGGCGGTGCAGAACGTCCTCGGCGGTGAGGGCGCCCTCGCAGCGGACCGCCCACGCGATCTCGCCCACGGTGAGCCCCTCGGCCACGGGTTCGGCCGCCGACGCCACCCGCGGTGCCTCGGTGCCGTAGGAGGCCACCAGCCGGGCCGGGCTGTCCAGAGCGGACAGGACATGTCGCGGGGCGGCGCCGACCAGGGGGAGGTCGCGGGTCCGCGACGGCCCGGCCGGCAGGCCCGTCGCGTCGACGGCGTCCTGGGCCATCTTCCGGTAGGTGGTCAGCTTTCCGCCGACCACGGTCAGTACGCCGTTGGGCGCGGTCAGCACCGCGTGCCGGCGGGAGAGGTCCGCGCTGCGGCCAGGGGCGTCGAGCAGGGGCCGGAGGCCGGCGTAGGTGCCGAGCACGTCGGCCTCGGACAGCGGGCGTTCCAGGACCGTGGACGCCACCGTCAGCAAGAAGTCCACATCGGACTGAGGGGCGACCGGCTCGTCCGGTATGCCGCCGTCGTACAGCTCGTCGGTCAGTCCGATGTAGACAAGACCGTTCCGTTGCGGGAGAACGATGACGAAGCGGTTGCGTTCGCCGGGTACCGGCACCGTGAGTGCCGTACCGCCTACCCCCAGCGTGTCGCCGTCGAGCACCACGTGCGAGCCGAGCGAAGGGCGCAACCGGACCGAGTCGACCAGCGAACCCGCCCAGACTCCCGCCGCGTTGACCACCCGACGGGCTCGCAGCTCGACGACCCGTCCGGTGAGCGTGTCGGTGGCCTCGACCGCGTCGCCCTCGGCCGAGGTGACCCTGACCCTGGTCAGGACCCGCGCCCCGTGGCCGGCCGCCGTTCTGGCCAGGGCCACGACCAGGCGGGCGTCGTCGACCAGTTGGCCGTCGAAGGACAGCAGCCCTCCGCGCAGGCCCCGACCGCGCAGGCCCGGCGCGAGCGCGAGCGCCTCCTGTCCGCTGATCCGGCGGGGGGCGGGCAGCAGCGTCGACGGCGTGCGTGCGGCTCGCCGCAGCGCGTCGCCGGCGTGCAGGCCGAGGTGCACGAGCCTCTCGGCGGCCCGGGAGACCTGCTCGTGCAACGGGAGCAGCTGCGGCAGCGGTCTGGTCAGATGTGGTGCCGTGCGGGTCATCAGGATCCCGCGCTCGACCGCGCTTTCGTGCGCCAGGCCCACCTCGCCCTTCGCGAGGTAGCGCAGGCCGCCGTGGACGAGCTTGCTCGACCAGCGAGAGGTGCCGAAGGCGAGGTCGTGGGCCTCCACGAGCGCCACCGACAGCCCGCGCGACGCCGCGTCCAGCGCGATGCCCGTTCCGGTGACGCCGCCGCCGACGACCAGGACGTCGACGACCTCCCCCGCGGCCAGTGCCTCCAGCTCGCTCGCCCGGCGCGCTGCGTTGAGCGCGGTGCTCACGGACGCAACGCGGCATCGAGCAGTCGGGCCAGCTCCACCAACAGTGCCTCCAGCGGGAGGTCCGAGGTGGCCGGGCGAATGGCGAACACGTAGGGCTGGAGCAACAGGAAGATCGTGCGGGCCTGGACCCCGGGGTCGCCCTCCCGGATCGACCCATCGCGTCGGCCGGCCACGAGCTGTGCGCGCAGGAACTCCTCGGCCATCCGCTGGCTCGTGCCGATCCGCTCCATGATGTACGGAAGCAGCATCTCGGCGTCCCGCTCGATCACCGCGTGCATGAGGGGGTTCGCCGCGAGCCCTCGCACGGTGTGCGTGGCCACCGCCACGAGCTGGCGCCGGGCGGTGTCCTCACCCGCGGCGACGCGGTTCGCGTCGGCGAGGATCTTGCCGAACTCGCGCGTGATCAGCGCGGAGAGCATGCCCCGCACGTCCGGGAACCGCCGGTACAACGTCATCCGGCTGACCGAGGCGGTGCGCGCGATGTCGCTGAGCGTCGTGCGCCGCACGCCGACTGCCAGCACGCACTCCATCGCCGCGTCCAACAGCACGTCGTCGGCAACCCGGTTGGGTGACGTCGTGTGACGAATTGTCGTCATGTGTCACACTATACTCGTGACCGAACCCTGGGACCACACCGGCGGGCGGCTCGACCACGACGACCGTCGCGGCTGGACAGCGGATGGCGGCCGAGACTACATCCTGCCCGCTCGCTCGGCTCGTTGGCTATTTTCGGCAACCGGTCTTACCCGGACGAGTACCCCTCCCGTGCCGGAGAGCGCGCTCGTGGTCGGCGAGTCGGCGCTGCCGGACATGGCGCGCAAGGCGCTGGAGTCGATCGTCGGACCCGAACACGTCCACATCGACCGGTCCGCGCGGCTCGGTCGTGCCGGTGGTTTGTCCTATACGGACCTACTGCGGCAGCGGGGGACCGGTGAGCTGGCGGTCCCCGATGCGGTGGTGGCGCCGGCCGACCCGGAGCAGGTGCAGCGGGTCGTCGAGGTGTCCGCCGAGTACGGGATCGGTCTGGTGCCCTTCGGCGGCGGTACCTCCGTCGTCGGCGGTGTGGCGGCGCTGCGCGCGGGGTTGGAGTCCGTCGTCGTGCTCGACCTGTACCGGTTGGACCAGCTCGTGTCGGTCGACCCGGTCTCGCGGCTCGCCGTGCTCCAGGCGGGCATGGTGGCCCCGGCGGCCGAACGCGCACTGGCCGCGCACGGGCTCACGCTCGGCCACGTCCCGCAGTCGTTCGAGCGCGCCACGATCGGCGGCTTCGCCGCCACCCGGTCGGCCGGCCAGGCATCCGCGGGCTACGGGCGGTTCGAGGACATGGTGCAGGGCGTCCGGGTCGCCACCCCGCGCGGCGAGTGGCATCTCGGCGTCGCGCCGGCCTCCGCGGCCGGGCCCGACCTCCGTCAGCTCGTGGTCGGCAGCGAGGGTGCCTTCGGCGTCATCACCGAGGTCACCGTCCGGGTGCGCGCGCGCCCCGCGGCACGGCGGTTCGAGGGGTTCGTGCTCGACGGTTGGGCGCGAGGGGCCGCCGCGGTGCGTGCGCTGGCGCAGTCCCGCGTGCTCGCCGACGTGACCCGGTTGTCCGACCCCCGGGAGACCGACGTCGCGTTCGCCATGTCCGCCGGGTGGCGGACGGGGGCCGTGCGGGCCTACCTGCGTGCGCGCGGCGTGCTCGAGCCCTGCCTGCTCGTGCTGGGCTGGGAGGGCGGGTCGTCAGCGGAGGTCGCCGCGCGGCGCCGCGCGACGTTGCGGGTGCTGCGCCGGTCGCGGCCGGTGGCGCTCGGCACGGCGGCGGGAGAGCGGTGGCTGCACGGCCGGTTCGCCGGCCCCCGCCAGCGGGACACGTTGCTCGACGCCGGGGTGTGCGTCGAGACGCTGGAGACGGCGACCTACTGGTCCCGCCTGGACGCCCTGCGCTCGGCGGTGAGCGCGGCGCTGGTGGACTCGCTAACCACGCCCACGCACCGGCCGGTGGTCGCCTGCCACATCTCGCACGCCTACGAAACCGGTGCCTCGCTGTACTTCACCGTGATCGTGCCGCGTGACGCGGCCGACCCGTTCGGACAGTGGCAGCGGGCCAAGGACGCCGCCTGCGCGGCGATCTCCGCTGGCCCCGACGGTCCACTGGGGACCATCTCGCACCATCACGCGGTCGGGGTGGACCACGCGGGCTACCTCCGGGCCGAGGTGGGCGGGCTCGGGGTGGGCGTGCTGGCCGCGGTGAAGCGCGAGCTCGACCCGCCCGGGGTGCTCAACCCGGGCAAGCTACTGGGCCGCTGAGGAGGACTCTCGGCGCACCACACCCAGCCAGATGAGGCCGATCATGCCGCCGAAGAACATCGGCCAGGCGAACATCAGGCGGGTGGCGATCGCCTGCTGGCAGGTGCCGACGTAGGCCGCGGTGATCCCGCTGTCGAAGTCGCTGATCGGGCCGAGGCCCCGGGCGATCAGCGGTGTCTCCACCCCGCCGATGGTGTTGCCGCAGCTCACCGAGCTGGGCTCGTCGGTGTCCATCCCCGCGACGTGCACCGGGACGAGCGCGAGGACCAGCCCCAGCAGCAGCCCGACCACGGCCAGTACGGCGCCGAACCCGCGCGGGGTGAGCATGATCTTGGCCAGCGGGTCGGTGCCGGGCGGGTCCTCGCCCGGACGCTCACCTGTTCCAGTGACGGGAGCCAGTGGCGCCGCCGGCTCGGGACCGGGCGCGGCGGGCGGCGGCCCGTCCGGCGCGAGAGCCTGGGTGCGGCGTTTCGTGGACCGGGCCCTGGTGGGCGTGGCGACCCCGGGCGTCGGGACCGCCCCGCCGAGGTCGGAGCCGTCGGCGGCGGGCGCACCGGTGTCCGGCCCGGCGCCGGCCCGGGGCGCCGCCGGCTGCGTCGCGATCTCCTGCTCCGAGGTCATGGCCCCAGCCTGCCCCCTGGCCGGGCCGGAGACCAGGGGAACCGCTCGACTGGGACCTTGACGACGCGTCCTAGACCAGGTGCTCGGCGAAGAACGCGAGCACCCGTTGCCACGCGTCCTCGCTGGACTCGTGGTGGTAGGCGACTCCCGGCACCCTGAGCAGCAGGTTCAGTGGCCCCGGCACCATCCGGTTGGCGAAGCTGTGCCCCGCCGCCGGGTACTCCTTCACGTCGTGCGGTACGCCGTGCTCGCGCAGGGCGGCCTCGAGCCTGCGGGCGGCCCCGCGCAGGGTGGGCATCGGGTCGCGCCGGCCGTAGCTCGCCACGACCGGGCAGGCGCCCTCGAGCACGGACAGGTCGGCGGGCAGGTCGCCGTAGTACGGGGCGCTGGCGTCGAACGCCCGGGTCGCGGCGAGCAGCGCGAAACCACCGCCGATGCAGAACCCGACCACCCCGACCCGGCCGCTGCAGTCGTGCCGGTTCGCGACCAGCTGACGGGCGGCGTCCAGGTCGTCGAACACCCGGCCGCGGCCCGCCATCAGATCGCCGAACATCGACCGCAGGCAACGGGGGAACCCACCCCTGGAGTACAGGTTCGGTGCCACCGCGACGTACCCGGCGGTGGCGAAGCGGTCGGCGATCGCCCGGATGTCGTCGGTCAGCCCGGTCAGGTCGTGCACGACGACCACGCCCGGCCACGGCGTGGGACCGGACACCTCGATCTGCGGGAGCGCGAGGTAGCCCTCGAACTCCCCGTCCCGGCTCGGAATGGTGATCCGCACGGGTTCGAGGCTAGCCGCAGGAGGCGAGGTGCGCGTGCCGTTCAGGTGCCCGGCCAGGGGGCGGTGAGCGGGGGCAGGTCGTCGAACGGGCCGGTCCACGCGTAGGTCCAGGCGACCGTGGAGTCGGACAGCGTCACCCGCACCCGTCGGTACTCCGTGCCCTCGTACTCGTCCACAGTAGACAACGCAGCTGCCGGTGCGGCCAGCTCCACCACCCACCCGGCCACGTCCGCCCCGCCGCCGGGGCGTAGTGCCGGGTAGCCGAGCCCGGTGTCGTGGAGCGTGCCGGGCAGCGTCGCGCGGCGGGGCCGGCCCCGGCTCAGCGGCTCGAGCAGCGGCCAGTGCGAGGCGCCGGGTTGGAGCGTGCCGTAGACGAACAGCCGGGGCGGGTGGTCCTCGGGTACGGGCTCTCCCTCGACCGGGAGCAGCGACAGCCCGTCGCCTGGCGCGGGCTCGCCGACCAGTGCCGCGGCGGCCGCCTGCGGAACCTCCGCGCACCGCACCGGTCGCCCGTCGACCAGCAGCGGGTAGCGCACGAACCGCGGCACGCTCCCGTCGGTCTCGGCGGCGACGTAGGCCAGCGGCCGGTCGAGCAGCGCGCCGTCGTCGAGCCGGACCTCGCCGCTGATCACGTTCGCCAGCCGGTAGCGGCTGCCGCGGCCCTCGCAGCGGTCGAGCACCGCGACCTGCTCCGCGGTGGCGAGCCAGACCGCGTGCCTCTCCACGACACCCGGAACCGCCGCGAGCGTCGCCGGACGTTGGTCGTCGACGACCCGCTGGCCCGCCGCCCAGACCGCGGCGAGCCCGGCGCACCGGGCCCGCAGCAGCACCGCCGGCCCGGCCAGCCCGAGCATCCCGCGCAGCCAGGTCAGCTTGGCCGGGCAGACGTTGGACCCATAGCAGAGCAGCGGCACCCGGCGGGCGAGCGGTGGGGCACCCCGGTCGGTGAGCCACTCGTCGAGGTCCACCCCGTCGGCGAGCCGCCAGCCGGACAGCGCCGTCGGGTCCGGTCGCAGCGGCCAGCCGGTCGCGTCGTCGTGCACGAACGAGCAGTCGGGCCGCCTCCCGGGGTAGGGCAAGGCCGGGTACTCCTCGTCGGAGAACACCTGGTCAGACTAAGGGACGGCACGTAATTCGTGATCAACCGCCCGAGAACCGCCCAACGCCAACCACAAGATCAGTTACGTGCCCTAGGGTGCGTCCGCACAGTCCTGGTCGATGGGCTTCGTGATCCAGGTCGTCGCTGGCAAGGCGGAGGGCAGGCCTCGTACCGGGTCGTACTTGGCCTGTCCGACAACGCCGCCAGCGGCGGGCTGGGCGCGAAGACCGCGATCGAGGGCTGTGCGGACGTGCCCTAGGTGTGGGGACCGGGTGGTCGGCTGTGCGACGCCATGACGGGCTTGACGAGGTCGAGTGCCCACATGAGGTTCGCGTGCAGGCGGTCGGGTGGCTCCGCGTCTTCCATGCTGCGTAGTGCGACCGCGACCAGGGCCGCGGTGACCGCGACTGCTTGGAGCTGGCTGAGGTGGTCGGGAAAGGCCGCGTGCAGTTGTGCGGCGAGCTCTCGCTCGGCCTCCTGCATGCATTGCACCGCACGGGCGGCGAGCTCGGGTCGCGACAGCAACAGCCGACGGCGGACGTCAGCGTGTTCGCCCAGCAGGTGGTCGGCCGCCTGCGGCAGGACCTGCGTGGCGATCCGTCGGAGCGCGTCGACGGGTCCTTCGTCTGTCGGCCGCGCAGCGAAACCGGCTCGCATCAGCTCCATCGCGGTGTCGAACTCGGCGAACAGTAGGTCGTCCTTGCTGCGGAAGTAGCTGAAGAAGGTTCTCGGGGCCACGTCCGCGGCGGCCGTGATGGCGGCGATCGTGGTCTGGTCGTACCCGTGTTCGGCGAACAGCTTGAGGGCGGCGTCGACCAGGGCGCGCCGGGTTCGGCGTTTCTTGCGCTGTCGCAGCCCCTCCTCCATGGCGGCAGTCTACGACTCCATGCAAAAATGCAATGATTGCAAAAATGCGATCACTGCGTTTATTGTGTCGGCATGTCCCGGACGCTCGCTCGGATCGGTTCGTTCGCTGCTCGCCACCGGTACTCGGTCATCGTGGCGTGGCTGGTGCTGGCAGCCGCGCTCGTCGCGCTCGGCCGGATCGCCGGTGGCTCGTTCGTGGACGACTTCGGGGTACCGGACTCCGGCTCCCAGGAGGCAGGCGATCTCACCAGAGAGCACTTCGCCAAGGCGGGCGAGGTGAGTGCGGACGTGGTGTTCCACGTCCGCAGCGGCACGGTTCGCGATGCCGGTCCGGCCGCGGCGATCCGCGGGATGCTCTCCGAGTTGGCCGTTCAGCCGCAGGTGACGGCGGTCATGGATCCGATCACCACGGGGCTGGTCAGCGACGACGGCAGAACCGCGTTGGCGAGGGTCCTGTACGCCGGGCCGGTCCAGGAACTCGGTGCCGCGGCGGTCCAGCGACTGCAGGACGCGGCCGCGTCACCTCGCGCGGCCGGGATCGAGGTGCAGTTCCGTGGCCAGGTCGTCGATGCCGCCAGCCCGCCCGAGACAGGGGTGGCGGAGGTGGCGGGGCTGGTGGCAGCCGTTCTGGTGCTGTTGTTGGCGTTCGGGTCCCTGGTGGCGGCTGGGTTGCCGATCGTGACGGCTGTCGCCGGGTTGGGAACCGGCTCCGCGCTGGTGCTGTTGGTTGGATCGGCGGTCGACATTCCCAGCGTGGCGCCGATCGTCGCGGTCATGCTCGGTCTCGGGGCCGGGATCGACTACGCGTTGTTCCTGGTCACCGGGTTTCGCCAGTATCTCCTCGACGGACTCGACGTGCCCACGGCGGCGGCGCGGGCGAACGCGACGTCGGGGATGGCCGTGCTGTTCGCCGGCGGCACGGTAGTGGTGGCGATCCTCGGCCTCTACGGGGCGGGCATTCCGTATGTCGGCGCGATGGGGCTGGCGTCCGCGTTGATCGTCGCGGTGATGGTGCTGGCCGCGCTGACCCTGCTCCCCGCGCTGCTCGGCCTCGTGGGCCAGCGCGTCAACGCGCTACGGTTGCCGAAGCTGGGTCAGGTTCGGCGCGGCGGGTCGCGGCAGACCGGCTCACACCGCTGGCTTCGCTGGGGCGAGCACGTCGGCAGGCGGCGGTGGCTCTACGCGGTCGGCGGCACGCTGTTGCTCCTCGTACTTGCCGCGCCGCTGCTCTCGCTACGGCTCGGCATGCCGGACGACCGGGTTCAGCCGGTGTCGAAGACGCAGCGTCAGGCCTACGACCTGATCACGAACGGCCTCGGCCCCGGCTACAACGGGCCCCTGCTGGTCGCCGTCGACCTACGAGCAGCGGATCAGGTTGTCCTTGAGCGGATCGTCGCAGCGGTCACCGCCGATCCCGGGCTCGCGGCAGTGACCCCTCCACAGCTCGGCGACGGGGGGCGGGCCGGTCTGATCACCCTGATTCCCGACAGCGCACCGCAGGACCCGGCCACCACCGCCCTCGTGCACCGGCTCCGCAACCAGCTACTGCCCAAGGCCTTGGCCGGCTCGGACGCGCGGGCCCATGTCGGCGGAGCGACCGCGGTGATGATCGACACCGCGGACCGGGTCGCTACCCGACTGCCGTGGGTGATCGCCGGGGTCGTGGTTGCCTCGTTTCTGTTGTTGCTGGCGATGTTCCGGTCTGTGCTGGTCCCGCTCAAGGCGGCGCTGCTCACGCTGCTGTCGGTGGGCGCCGCCTACGGCGTGATCGTCGCGGTCTTCCAGTGGGGTTGGGGGCTGTCCCTGCTCGGCATCGAGGAACCGGTGCCGATCATGTCCATGGTGCCGCTGTTCCTCTTCGCGGTGCTGTTCGGGTTGTCCATGGATTACGAGGTGTTCCTGATGGCCAAGGTTCGAGAGGACTACCTGGCCACCGGCGACGCCTACCGCAGCGTGATCACCGGCATGGCGGCCACCGGCCGGGTGATCACCTCAGCCGCGGCGATCATGGCTGTGGTGTTCCTCAGCTTCGTCGGCATCGCCAATCCGCTCGTGAAGATGATTGGCATCGGTCTGGCGGTCGCTGTCGTCATCGACGCCACGGTAATCCGGATGATGCTGGTGCCCGCGCTGATGAACTTGTTCGGCAAGGCCGCGTGGTGGTTTCCCGGCCGCGGACGCATAAGGGTCACTGGCATCGTCGAGTCGATCGAGGCGGCCGGGTCGGCACGCAACAGCGACAGCCCAATCGCAGAGACACCGCCCGGCAAGCCCTGACCTGCAGCGTTGTTGCCAGCTTGCGGAACTGACCCGGAAGAAACCCGGTGGACGGAGCAAGCTACTCCGACCGAGACGCTGTGATCACCTGCACCACATGGACATGATCAACTATCGACCGACCAAGCCCCTGCATCGGGGTCACGTGACGTGCCCTGAGCGGACTCGGGGACCTTCACAGGCGCGGCAAGGGCTTGCCGGGTGGCGTGATGATGTAGGCGATGCCGCCGGACCCGCTGGAGATCCCGCCCGAGCTGTTGTACCGCTTGGTGCGCAGCCAGATCGTCTCGAACTGCTCGCGCTGGTAGACGTGGCGTACGGCCTCGTTGTCGGGTGAGGCCGGGTCGTTCGCGATGACGTCGCCCTCCTCGGTGAAGCCGACGACGACCATGATGTGGCCGGCCGTGCCGTAGCCGGCCCCGTCGAGCTCCTCGGCGCGGAAGGACTGGGAGGTGATCACCGGGATGCCGGCGAGGATGAACTTCTCCACGTCCGCCAGCGAGGACAGCCGGGTGATGTGTCCGGACAGGCCGAAGCTCGCCGCGTAGGCGGTGTTGAACGGCCAGTTCCCGGTGCCGTCGTAGTCCTTGTCGTAGGTGAACCGCGCGGCGTGGTCGACGCTCGGGTCGGCGTAGGACGGGTCGACCCACGCCAGGTCCGCCGGGGAGGGGCCTCGGCCCCAGTACTCCACGACCATCTCCGTCGACGTGGGACTGCACCACGCCTCGCCGCCCCCGCCGTACTGCGGGTACTCGCCGACGTGGACGTTCTGCGAGTACCGGGGGACCGGCAGCTCGCGGCCCCAGGCGCCGGCCGAGGGGCTCGTCGGCACCGTGAACCGGTCGGGGATCGCCGAGGTCATCGCGCCGACCATGGTCAGCCGCGGCGTCAGCCTCGTTCCCGCCTCCCGGTACAGGGTGACTCGCAGCCGGTAGGAGCTGAGCGTGACGCCCGACCGCGCGACGAACGTGTCGACGTCGACGAAACCGTTCTCGTCCTGCTGACCGGACACCGTGGTGCGCTGGATGTCCTGGTCGCCGAGGGCCCAGCGGCCCATCACGAACCAGGGTGTGGTCGCCCCGGCGGTGGTCTGGCCCCGCATCTCCACCTGGAGCCAGGTCCTCCGCGGCGTACTGGCGTTCCAGGAGGCGACCAGCTGGGTCGCGTCGAAGCCGGGTTGGTAGGACGGTGAGGTCCACCGGCCGTACTCGTAGGTGCGGGTGGTGCCGAGGGCGGGCTCGGTGTGCTCGATGGAACCCACCGGCCGGCCGATCACCAGCCCGCCGCCCGGGCCGGGGCGAAGGCCCTCGACCAGCCCGGTCTGGAAGTCGCGCGGGGTGCGCCAGGGGTGGAAGTCGACCGGGGCGTCGGACCGGGGCTGCGCGGTCGTCGCCGGGGCGAGGTGCAGCAGGACCGCGGCGGCTGCGAGCAGCACGGTGAGCGCCTTCATGACGCTGATTTTCGTCCCTGCTTCTCGTTGTGTAAACCGCTTACGACTGCTCGGCCTCCAGCTCGGCGAGGAAGTCCGCCCAGAACTGCTCCACGCACCGCTCGTAGCGGATGCCCAGCTCGATCGTCTTGAGCTGCCACCGGTCGGCGTACTCGACGAGCTCCTCGCGCTGGGCGGTGTAGTCGTCGGCTCGCTGGCGGTGGGAGGCGTGGCGGTCGCGCGCCAGGCGCACGAGGTCGTCGTGCTCGCCGAAGCTCGCGAAGAAGAGCTTGAGCAGCCCGATGTCGCGCACCTCGACGGCGTCCTCGGTGCGCCCGGCGAGCCAGTCGCGCAGCGCCTCCCGTCCGGCGGGCAGGATCTCGTAGGTCCGTCTGCGCCGCCCGGTCTCCTCGACCGTCTCGGAGATCAGCCCGTCGGCCACCAGCCGCGCCGGCTCGTCGTAGAGCTGGGAGTGTGCGAACGCCCAGAAGTTGCCGACGGTGCCGGACACCCACTGCTTGAGGTCGTAGCTGGTGGCCGCCGAGTAGCTGAGCATGCCGAGGACGACGTAGGACGTGGCGTTGAGCTTGCGGCGCCTGTCCCGATTCTTCCCTGGTTCCGGCACCCGGACGACCTTACCGACCGGGTCCGACGAATGCGGCAAGATCGACCACTACGCCAGGCGGGCGATGTCCAGCTTCCCTTCGGCCGCGGCCGAACGGAGGACCTTCTTGTCGAACTTGCCGACGCTGGTCTTCGGTACCTCCTTGACGAACGCCCAGTTCTCCGGCAGCTGCCATCTGGCGACCTTGTCCTCCAGGAACTCCCGCAGCTCCTCCGCGGTGGCGCTGCCGCCCTCGGCCAGCACGACGGCGACCAGCGGCCGCTCGTCCCATTTCTCGTCCGGGACCCCGATCACGGCCGCCTCGGCCACGGCCGGGTGCGCCATCACCGCGTTCTCCAGGTCGACCGAGGAGATCCACTCCCCGCCGGACTTGATGATGTCCTTGGCCCGGTCGGTGAGCCGGAGGAACCCGTCCGGCGTGATCGCGCCGACGTCGCCGGTGCGCAACCACCCGTCGTGGAACTTCTCCGAGCCCTCGGCGCCCTCGGCCACCCGGTAGTAGGACTTGGCGACCCACGGTCCGGCCACCTCGAGCTCGCCGACCGCCTCGTTGTCCCAGGGCAGCTCGTTGCCGTCGTCGTCGACCAGCCGGGCACGCACGGAGGCCGGGAAGCGCCCCTGCAGGATCCGGTACTCCCAGGCCTCCTCCGGTCCGAGCCCGGCCGGTGGGCGGGACACCGAGCCGAGCGGCGAGGTCTCGGTCATCCCCCAGGCGTGGATGATCGTCACGCCGAGCTCGTCGAACGCCTTCATCAGCGCCGGCGGGCAGGCCGAGCCGCCGACCACCGCCCGGCCGAGCGGGGCGAGGTCCTGCGGCTGCTGCTGCAGGTGGGCGAGCAGGCCCTGCCAGATCGTGGGCACCGCACCGGCCATCGTCGGCCTCTCGGCGGCGATCATCGCGGCGAGCGGCGCGGGCTGCAGGAAGCGGTCGGGCATGATCAGCGAGGCACCGACCATCAGGGCCGCGTACGGCAGGCCCCACGACATCGCGTGGAACTGCGGCACGATCACCAGGGCGCGGTCGGACTGGGCCAGCCCCATCGAGTCGGTCATGCAGACCTGCATCGAGTGCAGCCAGATCGAGCGGTGGGTGTAGACCACGCCCTTGGGGTCGCCGGTCGTCCCGGACGTGTAGCACATCGCGGCGGCGGAGTTCTCGTCCACGGCCGGCCAGTCGAACTCGTCGGGCTGTCCCCCGACCAGGTCGTCGTAGGAGTGAACCGACACCCCTTCCGGGGCTTTCAGCGTGCTCGCGTCCCCGTTGGCCACGATCACGTGCCGGACGGTCTCGAACGTCGGCAGGACCTTCGCCAGCAGCGGGACCAGCGTGCCGTCCACCAGGATCACGTGGTCCTCGGCGTGGTTGGCCACGTAGGTGAGCTGGTCGGGGAACAGGCGGATGTTGAGCGTGTGCAGCACGGCGCCCATCGCGGGGACCGCGAGGTAGGCGACCAGGTGCTCGGTGTTGTTCCACATGAAGGTCCCGACCCGCTGGTCCCCGGTCACCCCGAGGCCGCGCAGGGCGTGGGCGAGTCGTGCCGCCTCACGCCCGACCTCCGCGAACGAGGTGCGCCTGGCCCCGTCGCCGGTCCAGGTGACGACCTCCGCGGAGGCGTGGACCCGACTGCCGTGGCGCAAGAGGTTGGCGATGGACAGTTGCCCGTCCTGCATGGTGCCCAACATCGCTGTTCAAGCTCCCTGGGTGACTCGAGCGGTCTTGAACCCGAACAGTAGTGCCGGAATGGCGCCATTGGACATGGGTAACGCTGCGTATCAGACCCCCAGAACGTGGGTTACCTGGGCTTTCGCCGAGAAGAATGCGCGTGTCGCGCGTATGTTCTGGAGCGTCGGTGTGTTTACTTGGCCGCGGCACCGCGGGGGAACGACCAGGTCAGGGCATGGTCGCGCCCGCTCGTGGGCCAGTGGAGAAGTCGAGCAAGGAAGGATCACCACGGTGGCTCTGCCCACGTTGACTCCAGAGCAGCGCGCTGAGGCGCTGGCCAAGGCTGCGGAGGCGCGCAAGGCGCGGTCCGAGCTCTTGGCGTCGATCAAGTCCGGTAAGCAGACCATCGCGTCGGTGCTCGGGCGTGCGAAGGACGACAAGACGATCGGCAAGACCAAGGTCGCGGCGCTGCTCAAGGCGGTTCCGGGCCTCGGCGCGGTGAAGGTCGCCGCCCTGCTCGAGCAGGCGGGTATCGACCCGGACCGGCGTGCCGCCGGCCTCGGCGAGCGCCAGCGTTCGGCGCTGATCGACGCGCTGAACTAACGAAATCGCTGGTCAGGGCCCGGCGGTAGTGGTGAGAGCCACTACCGCCGGGCCCTGAACGTGTTCAAAATCCTACCCGCGAGGGAGTTTTCCGAGCCGGGTCGTGGGCATGATGGGTCGTGTGACCTCTGGGCTCATGGCGGACTACCGGCCAGGTTCTTTCCTGCTCTCCTCGCCGCGGCGTGCGCTGCTCGCCACCGGTTCGCAGGCCGTCGTGACCGAGCGCGACCCCGAGGAGCTGGCCGCCCGGGTCACCAAGCTGCTGGTCGACTCGGACGTGCCGCTGGCCGTCGGCGCCCTCCCGTTCGACCGCGCGGCCGCACCCCACATCGTGCTCCCCGAGTCCGTTCGCTGGTCGGGGCCGGTGCGTCCGGCGTCCTTACCGAGCGCTCCGGTCGCCGCCGGGGCGACCGTGGTCCCGGTGCCCGCCCCAGCCGAGTACGAGCGCGTCGTCGAGCGCGCCGTCCAGCGGCTGCGTGCCGGCGAGCTGGACAAGGTCGTACTGGCCAGGGCGCTGCGGTTGCACCTGCCGGAGCCGGTGCGGGTCGCCGCGCTGCTGGCCAACCTGGCCAGGGACAACGCCAGCGGCTTCACCTACGCCGTGGACCTGCCGGGCGGCCGGACGCTGGTCGGGGCCACGCCCGAGATGCTGCTCACCCGTACCGGGCTGTCCGTGGAGGCGAACCCGCTGGCCGGCTCGATCCCGCGCCACCCCGACCCGGAGCGTGACCGCCAGGCCGCACAGCGACTGCTGTCCTCGGCCAAGGACCACGAGGAGCACCGTGTCGTGGTGTCCGCGGTGGTCGACGCGCTGCGCCCGTTCTGCCGCTCGCTTCATGTGCCGGACCAGCCCTCGCTGGTCAGCACGAGCGCCGTGTGGCACCTGTCGACCACGGTCACCGGGGAGCTGGCCGACCCGGACGTCTCGTCGCTGCGGCTCGCCACCGCGCTGCACCCCACCCCGGCCGTCTGCGGTGCCCCGTTCGAGGCTGCCAGGGACACCATCGCCGAGCTCGAGCCCTTCGACCGGGGCTTCTACGCGGGGGCGATCGGCTGGTGCGACGCCGACGGGGACGGCCAGTGGGTGGTGGGCATCCGGTGTGCGGAGATCGCCGAGCGCACGATGACCCTGTACGCGGGGGCCGGCATCATGCCTGCCTCGCGCCCCCGTCTCGAGCTCGAGGAGACCTCGGCGAAGTTCGCCACCCTGCTCAGGGCGATGGGGATGTCGATCGAGGCCCCCTCGTCAGCCGAGTGATCCGATGAGGTCGTCGGCCTGCCGTTCGACGACCTCCGGTGGCTCGTCGGCGAACACGGCCACGCTCGCCCGGTAGCCCTCCCCGGGCGCGAGGTCGGCCATTCGCACCCTGGCCGGGTCCACCTCCGGCGTCTCGGAGGCCAGCACGGCCGGGGGCTGGTCGTGGGCGGTGAGGGTGAACTTGCTCATCGCGACCGACATGCCCCGGCCGGTGGCCTTGACCACGGCCTCCTTGCGCGCCCAGTAGGTGAAGAACGCCGCCCGCTGCTCCGGCTCGGTTAACCGGGCGAACGCGGTCCGCTCCGCGGTCGAGAAGCTGATCCTGGCCAGGTCGGCGACCTCGGCGGCCCGGATCTCCTCGACGTCGACGCCGACCGGCACCTCCGCCACGACCGCGAGCGCCACCCACTGCCCGGAGTGCGAGATCGACACCTGCGGGGCGCCCTGCGCCACCACCCGTGGCTTGCCGTGCGGCCTGCCGCAGTCGTAGCAGCTCGCGTCCAGCGCCACCTCCTCCGGCGCGGTCCCGAGCCACTGCGCGGCCACGGCCCTGATCAGCGTTCGGCCGGTGAGGAAGCGCAGCTTGTCGACCTCCCGCCGGTAGTTGCCGTACCGCTCGCGCTCGGCCTCGTCGAGCAGCGCCAGCAGGCGCGGGCTCGCCGCGGCCGGACGGGCCCACCACACGTCGCATCGCATGCACAGATCATCGCGGGATGCGGCTCGGCGCGAGGGGCCCACCCCTGGGCGCACTACTCCGATTGGAGCTTGCGTTGAGGTTACCGTCGGGTAATTTAGCCCGAATCACGTCACGACCCTCAAGGAGGAGGAGCGTTGCGCCGCATCCTCAGCTTCGTCCTGCTCGGTCTCGGGGTGTTCGCCGTGGCGCTCGGCCTGTTGCTGCGCTTCTACGCGTACCCGCAGCTCGCCAAGGTGCCTCTCGACCAGAAGTCGACGTCGGTCGCCCAGGGGGACGGCATCACCGCGCTGGTGGTGGAGACCGTGGACGGGGCGCCCTCACCCGAGATCCGGCAGAACCTGAGCCTCACCTCCACCACCTACGTCACCGGTGACCTGACCGCGCCCGAGGTGGAGGAGGGCGGCGATGTCGCCGTGTACGTCGAGGCGATCAGGACGGTGGACGACGAGAGCGACATCGTGGTGAACGCCTCGGTCCGCTCGCTGTGCATCGACCGGTTCACCAGCGAGGCGGTCGTGCCCTGCGAGGGCCAGTACGTCGAGCAGGAGCGGGGCAACCGCGTCACCTCCGACCGCAACACCCTCCAGCAGCCCGGTATCAGCTTCAAGTTCCCGTTCGGCACCGAGGAGCGGGACTACCGCTACTACGACCTCACCGCCCGGACCACGGTCGACGCCCGGTTCGAGGGTGTGGACGACCTCCAGGGCCTGGAGGTCTACAAGTTCGTGATGGACGTCGAGCCCACCAAGATCGCCGACCGGAAGGTGCCGGGGTCGCTGGTCGAGCTCCCGGACCAGGCCTCGGTCGACGTGGAGATGTACTACCAGGTCCGGCGCACCGTCTGGGTGGAGCCGCAGACCGGGATCATCATTCGCGGCGAGCAGCAGGGCAAGCAGGAGCTGCTCACCCCCGGGGAGGACGTCGGCGAGGGCACCACGGTCTTCCAGGGCACGCTCGGGTTCAACCAGGCCACGATCGACGGGAACGTGGCCAAGGCCGAGGAGACCATGGGCAAGCTGCGCCTGCTGACCGAGTGGCCGCTCTACATGTGGATCGGCGGCGCGGTGCTGGTCGTGGCCGGCGCTGTCCTGCTGGCAACCACCGGCGGCACCCGCGGCCGCCGCCGGGCTTCCGGGGACGTCTCCTCGGTGCAGCGCCAGCCGGTGAACGCGGACCGTTAGTGCTTTTCGAGCACCAGGACGAGGTTCCAGGAGGCGAATTCACGCAGGACGGGTACGTGCACGATCCAGGTTGCCCACCACGGGTGGTATCGAGGTAGTGCTCGTACCATTCTTGCCTGCGCGCAGTTCCGTGCCCAACGCATTGCCGGTGCCACTCGGAATGCGAACAGGGTCTCGCCGAACCGGTTTTTCGGTTCACGTCCGTGTTTGGTCAGGTAGCGGCATCGGGCGAAGTGCCCGCCGAGGAAGTGCCACGGCGCCGTCTCGTGTCCTCCCCAGGGGGAGAACCAGGGGGTGAACGAAGCGAACACGGTCCCGCCCGGTCTGGTGACCCGGACCATCTCGGCGAGCATCGCGGCCGGGTCGGCGACGTGTTCCAGCACGTTCGACGAGTAGCAGACGTCGAAGGAACCGCTGCGTACGGGCAGTTCCGTGCCGCTGCCACGGATCATGCCGGCCGCCGGCTCGCCTCGCGCGGACAGCTCGCCGACGTCGGGGTCGATCCCGACGTAGTACGCGCCCGCCCCGCGGAAGGCGTCGGCGAAGTAGCCGGGACCACCGCCGACGTCGAGCACCGAACGCCCGGCCAGGGGTGCGTAGGTGGAGATCTGTCGCACCGAGTCCTCGGCCAGGATCTGGTAGAAGTAGTCCGGATCGGACTGTTCTCTGAGGAATGCCCGAAATAGACGGATAGATCTGGTCAGTGTCGCTTCCCGGCGACCGGGCGGCGATTCTGAATCGGTTCCTCGGCGGCTCCGTGCCATTGGGGGTATCGCCCTCGCCAATAATTTGATCCACTGTACCCGTCGGTAACGTATCACCCCGCTGGAGAACGATGAGCCGCGAGCGTGCGAATCGCCCGTCGGTGTTGCTCGTCAACTGGCGCGACACCAGACACCCGGAGGGTGGCGGCTCCGAGCGGTTCAACGAGCGGGTCGCCGAGGGGCTGGTCCGACGCGGCTACCGGGTCACCGTGCAGTGCGCGGCCCATGACAACGCCCCGGCGGACGAGTGGGTCGACGGCGTGCGGTTCCGCCGGCGTGGTGGGCGGTGGACGGTGTACCTGCGGGCGATGGCCGCCGTGCTTCGCCTGCGGCCCGACGTGGTCGTGGACGTCCAGGCCGGTCTGCCGTTCTTCTCCCGGCTGGTGGCCCGGTGTCCGGTGGTGACCCTGGTGCATCACGTGCACCGCGAGCAGTGGCGGGCCGTACTCGGTCCGGTTCTCGGTCGGGTCGGTTGGTGGGTCGAGTCCCGCGTCGCGCCGCTGCTGTACCGGGGCTGCCGCTACGTCACCGTGTCCGAACAGACCCGGCGCGAGCTTGCCGGTCTCGGCGTGGCGACCGCCCGGACGACGGTGGTGCGCAACGGGTTGGACGCCCCGCCTCCCGTCCGCGCCCAGCGCGATCCAGATCCGACGCTGGTCGTGGTCGGTCGGCTGGTGCCGCACAAGCGGGTGGAGCACGCGGTCGACGTGGTGGCACGGTTGTCCGGCCGGTGGCCGAAGCTGCGGCTCGAGGTGGTGGGCCACGGTTGGTGGCTGCCCCAGGTGGCCGAGCACGTGCGCCGGCTGGACCTCGCCGACCGGGTCACCCTGCACGGCTTCGTCGACGAGCAGGACAAGCACGAGATCCTCGCCCGGTCGTGGGTGCACCTGTGCCCGTCGGTGAAGGAGGGCTGGGGCATCGCGATCGTGGAGGCGGCCGCGCACGGCGTGCCGTCGGTCGCCTACCACGCGGCCGGTGGCGTCGCGGAGTCTATTGTGGATGGTCAGACCGGCCTGTTGGCCGCTGACCGCGACGACCTCGTCCGCCAGGTGGACCGGCTCCTCGCCGCCGAGGATCTGCGGACCTCGCTCGGTGAGGCCGGACGGGCCCGGGCCGCCACGTTCGCCTGGGAGCACAGCGCCGACGCCTTCGCGCGGGTGCTGTCGGAGGTGGTCGGGCAGCGTCGGTTTTAATGCCGGACGTGAGCTTCGACGAGGTGCGGCGGGACTGGGTCCGGCTTGGTGAGCAGGACCCGCTGTGGGCGGTGTACGTGGCCGCCGACAAGCGCGGTGGCCGCTGGGAGCCCTCGGCGTTCCTGGCGACCGGGCGGGCCGCCGTCGCCGATGCCGTGGCGTGGCTGTCCTCGCTGGGCGTCGGCCCGCGATGGGGTCGGGTGCTGGACTTCGGCTGCGGCGCGGGTCGGCTTACCCAGGCGCTGGCCGCACACGCCGACGAGGTCGTCGGGGTCGACGTGTCACCGCCGATGCTCGCCGCGGCGCGGCGGTTGGCACCGCCGGAGAACTGCCGGTTCGTGCTGAACGAGAGCAGCGACCTGTCGGTCTTCGAGGACGGCCGGTTCGATCTGGTCTACTCCGAGCTGGTGCTCCAGCACCTGCCGCCGGCGGTGATCGAGACCTACCTCCGCGAGTTCGTCCGGGTGCTCGCACCCGGCGGAGTCGCCCTGCTCCAGTGCACGACGCGTCCGCTGTGGACGGCGAAGGGCGTGGTGTGGCGCTTGGTGCCGGGGCCGCTGGTCCGGCTGGGACAGCGGCGGCTGCTCGGCTACCCGGCGCCGATGCGGATGACCCGGTTCCGGCCTTCGCGCCTGGCGCGGGTGGTCCGGGCGGCCGGGGGAGCGGTGCTCGCGACGGCGACCGTCGACGACCGCTCGACCCACTGGCGGTCGACCCGGTACGTGATCAGGGCGTCGAGCCGTAGTTGACCGACTTGCTGCCCGAGCCTCCGGAGTTGTTCGGGCTGGCAGGGTCGTTGAGGTTGACGCCCTTGTCCGGTGCGGACACCGAGGACACGGCCACCGCGACCCCCGTCGCGAGCGCGAGCCCGACCAGAACGGATGCGATTGCGCCGACCAGCTTTCCCACGGTGCCTACTCCCGACGACGGGTTCCGGACGCGCTAAGGCTACCGGCCGGTAAGACGACCCACAACAGCCCGAGTGCGACGGTTGCGAGTGCGACCAGGTCCGCCGTGAGCACCGCTGCGCGCGGGGCCGTCGGGTACGCATGCGTCGCGACCGGCCCCGGGACGCGGTACAGGTCGAGCCACCGCCCCTGGTACACCCGCTCGAGCCGGGCGGTGACCCGTTCGGTCGGCGGGCCCGGCGTCCCGTGCTCGACCAGCACCCAGCCGATCCCGAGCGCCGCGAGATCCCCGTTTCGTTCGACCACCGCGCGCACCCGTGCGGCCCGCTCGTCCTCCCCGGCGACGGGCCGCCCGGAGACGAACAACGTGTCGTCGATGACCGTTGTGCGAGGCAGCACCCGCGGTGCCGGGTCGAGCTGTGTGCGGCCCTCGTTCCACCCGAACCGCCGGAACGCGGACAGCGGCAACGCGAGCACGTCACCGGCTCGCCGGTCCTCGAGCAGGACGCTCCGGACGTCGTACCAGTCCCGCGGGTACTGGACGCTTTCCAGTCGCCCCCAGCCGCCCCAGGCGAGGTCCGGCATCATCGCCACCGGCAGCACGGCCGCGCCCGCGAGCACCAGCCCGCCGTGGCGCCGCACGGTCCCTGCCGCCGCCCCCGCTCCCAACGCGAACCCCACGGCCAGCGGCAACGCCCACCAGGCCACCCACTTCTGCGAGTCCCGCAGCAGTCCGCCCCCCGGCACGTTCGCGACCACCCACCCCAGCAGGCCCGACGCCCCGAGCGCGCCCAGCGCGATCCCCGCGACTCCGAGCAGCACCAGCCCTCGCGCGCCCGGACACCGCCGGGACCACTCCCGCCAGCCAAGGGCCGCCACCGCGACGATCGCCAGGACCAGCACCGGAACGAGCGGGTTGGCGCGGCTGGCCGGGGTGGCCTCCGCGTTCCAGATTCCACCCAGCCCGAGCAGGCTGACCAGGACCCCGCCCCAGCCCTCCCCACGAGCCGCGAAGGCGTCGGCGCCCTCCACCGCCGACAGCCCGCCGCCGGGATGGGTCACCGCCGGTACCCACCACGGCGCGTTGAGCACCACGGCGACGGGGACGGTCACCAGCAGCCCCCGCCGCCCGCCGCACACCACCCCCACCGCCGCCGCCAGCAACCCCCCGGACGGCGTCAGCACGGCCGGCGCCGAGGCGAGAACCAGTAGGGCCACCCGCCGCCCGCACGCCCGCACGCCCACGGCGACCCGCTGCGGCTCCCCGGCTGCCTGCTCGCCGGCTGCCTGCTCGTCGGCTGCCTGCTCGCCGGCTGCCTGCTCGTCGTTGTCGGGCGCGGGCTCGACCGGCACCTGCTTGCCGTCGCCGCGCAGGGCCAGCGCCGCCCGCGCCACCCAGGGCAGGCACGCGTAGGCCAGCAGGTACGGCCAGTGTCCGATGAACAGCCGTTCGGCGACGTAGCCGCTCCACCCGTAGGCCACGGCCGCCACCACGCGCACCCCGACCGACCGGGTCGGCACCAGCAGACCCGCCCCCACCGGACCCGCGGCCAGCGCGGCCAGCAGGACCAGCTTTTGCACCAGGTCGCCCGGCAGCACGCTCGTCACCAGAGCGACCACGGCGTCCGCCGGCACCGACCGGGGCAGCGCGGACCCGAGCCCAACCGAGTCCGGCAGCAACCACTGCCGCGGGGCGAACACCATGTCGTACACCAGAACGAACCCGCGGCCCAGTACCGGCGCAAGCACCAGCAGCGCCATCCCCGACGCAACGCCGACGAGCGCGAGCCGCCGAGCCCTGCGCATGCCGCCTCCCTGGCCTCCTCCGGCGGACCGCGCGGTCCACTTGTCGATCTTTTCACCGGCGTACCGCTACTTTCCAGGCCCCGCGCGGGCTACAGTCCGCTCGTGGTCGTCGCGGAGCGGGTTCGGGTGGCGGCCCTGTTGGTCTCGGTGGGTGTCGCGTTCACCCAGGCCGCTTCCTACCTGCTCAACGTCGCCGCGGCGCGAATGCTGGCGCCGGCCGCGTTCGGCGAGCTCGGGTCGCTGCTCGCGGTGCTCGTCGTGGGCGCGGTGCCGGCGATGGGCCTGCAGACGGTGACGGCACTGCGCGTGGCACGCACCCGCGAGAGCGGCCAGCTGTTCTCGCTGGGCCTCGCGACAAGCGCGGTCGTCACCGCCGTCGCCCTCGCCGCCGCGCCGCTGCTGGTCGTGCTGCTGCACCTGGGCAGCGTCCTGCCGGCGCTGTTCGTCGCGGTCTCGCTGACGTCGATCACGCTCATCGGGCTCTGGTACGGGATGCTGCAGGGCGCGAACCGGTTCGCCGCGTTGGCCGGCCTGCTCGCCTGCGAGGCCGTCGGGAGGATCGGCGGCACCCTCGTCGGGCTTGTGGTCTTTCGCGACGCCACCGCGGCACTGGCCGGCACCGCCCTCGGGGCGCTGGCGGTCGCCGCGCTGGGCTGGTTCGTGGTCGGGCGCCCCCGTCCGAGCCGCCACCACCGGGGGCACGTCGGCGAGGTGCTGCACGCGGTCCAGGCCATGCTCGCGCTCGTGTTGCTGGTCAACCTCGACCTCGTGCTCGCCCGCCACCATCTCCCGGCCGGCGAGGCGGGGGAGTACGCGGTCGGCGCGATCATCACGAAGATCGCCTACTGGCTGCCGCAGGCGGTGGCCGTCCTCGTCCTGCCCCGGTTCGCCGAGGAGGCGAGCCGGCGCCGGCTCGTGCCGCGGGCGCTCGCGATCTGCGCCGGCCTCGACGCCGTCGTCGTGCTGGGTACGGCCACCGCGGGCCCGACGGTGGTCAGGGTCGTCGGCGGGGCCGACTACGCGGGCAGCAGCCTCCCGGTGTGGGCGTTCGCGGTCGTCGGGTCACTGCTCTCGCTCACCCAGATCCTGCTGTTCTCCCGCATCGCGAGCGCCGACCGGCGGTCGACCGTGTTGATCTGGCTCGCCGTGGGGGTCGAGGTGCTGCTCGTCAGCCTCTGGCTGCACGACGGCCTGACCGAGGTCGTCGCGGCCGCCGGGATCGCCACCGGCCTGCTCGTCGCCGGCGGGGCGCTGGTCGAGCTGAGATCCAGGCGGGTCGAACCAGTCGACGCGGGTGGACACGACGGCGGCGACGGCCAGCAGTAACGCCGACTGCGCCGGCCAGCCGTACGCCCACGCCTGCCCGTGGTCCAGCAGCCGGCCGGTCAGCGCGACGACGGTGGCCCCGCCCGCACCCGCGAGCACCAGCCAGCGGGGCGCCGGCGGCCACAGCAGCCGCAGCAGCAGGCACGCGATCAGCAGGACCAACGGCAGCATCCCGCCGAGCACCGCGAGCAGTGCGACCAGCGCGACCGGCACCCAGCGCCGTCCGCCAGGACGCACGTCGACCTGCCGCCTGCGCCGCGCGGGCACGAGTACGGACCCGGCCAGCAGTACGGCGGTCAGTCCGCCGATCATGAGGCCTCGCCGGTAGTCACCGTCCGGCACGAACTCCAGTGCGACCGTGCCACCGGCGCCGGCCGGCACCAGCCAGGCCTGCTGCCAGCCGTCGACCCTGGTCCGTTCGAGCGGCCGGCCGTCCATCGTGGCCGTCCAGCCCTCGTTCGCGTTCTCCGGCACCGCGAGCACGGCCTCCGGGCCCGCGCCGACCGTGACCTCCCGGCGCGTCGCCTCCCACCGCGTCACCTCGTGCTCCCGCCGGGTGGGCGTCGCCGGTGCGGCGACCGGCGCCAGCCGCAGGTCCTGCACGACGAACGACGCCGACGGGGTGGTGCGGAGCTCGTGCTCGCCCGCGGTCAGCTCCGCCTCTCCGCCGAGGTCGCCGCAGGTCGTGAAGCGCAACGGCCGGTGCGCGCGGTAGTCGGCGAGGGAGCCGGACACCGAGGTCTGGTAGACGAACCCGTCAAGCTCGACGGTCGGGCCCGAGCCGCACGGGACCTCGAACGAGACCGGGGGAGCTGGCAGGTCCACACCGGACAGCGTCAGCTCGGTGATGCCGGCCGGCCCCGGCATCCGCTGATCCGTGCCGAGCACGCTGATCTCGATCCGGTCGGTCGTCAGCGAGAAGCGGGCGACCCCGTCGGGGGTGACCGGCACGGCCTGGGACCCCCGGGGCACGGTCAGCAACACGTCGGTCGGCCGTGCGCCGCCGGACTCCGCCGAGGTGGTCAGGCGGAGGCCGGTCAGCGCGCGGGGCGAGTCCCAGGACAGCCGCAGTGTCGGCCGCAGGTCGGTCCCGTCGGCGACCCAGCTGGTCGTCGAGTCACCATCCACAGCGGACAGAGCGCCGGCGGTCGGGTCGCCGGCGAGCTGGCTGGAACCGGACACCGTCATCCCCGGCGGGGACGCCGGCACGGTGCCGCCGGTCGCGGGGAGCACGGTCCCCTCGATCCGGTAGATCCTCCTCGAGGACGTCGAGAACAGCCGGTGCACGCCGGAGGGCTCCTCACCCACCCGTGCCCGGTCCGCCGAGCAGCGGCCGCCCACGCACGCGTAGCGCGGCGCGGTTCCCCGGCTGAACGCGTACGCGGTGAGCTGGCCGGCCTCGGGAGTGGCGTCGGCCGGCGCGCGCAGCGCGCGCAGCGGGGCCACCCCGGGGACCGACAGCTCCGAGATGGCCACGTTGCCCGTCTGGCGTCCGGCGGCCACGCCGAGCACCGTCACCCGGACCGTGCTGGTGAGCCCGGCCGCGGTGGGGAAGCGCTGTTCGCCGCCGCCCCGGGCGACGTCGTGCTCGGTGCTTCCGGTGTCGGTCGTGATCCGGACCCGGGTCACCGGCCAGCCCACCCGCAGGCTGTCGACGGCGCGCAGGCCCACCTCGCTGACCGGCAGGGGGGTGTCCAGCTCGACCTCCAGCCACTGCCCGTCCGGGCCGGTGAAGCTCGACGAGCGCCACGCGGTCAGCGGGTCGCCGTCGACCGCCGCGAACGGCAGCCCGGAGGGGTCGGACGCGCCGACCGCGTCGGCGAACGCGATGGAGGTCGACGCGGAGACCCCGCGAATACCGCGGTAGGCGGCCACCGTCTGGTGTTCGCGCCCACGGAAGGGCAGGACGTCGGTGGACGGGCGCCGTTGCCGCGGCTCCTCGTCGGCGGCCAGCGTCTGGCTCAGGCTGTCCCGCACCCGGCCGACGTTGCGCTCGCGGTACCGCAACCCGTCGGTGACCAGCCACTCCCGTGCGTCCGCCGAGCCCCCGTCACCGGCGAGCACGGTCGGCGTGCCGGCGTCCAACAGCCCGGACTCCAGCAGTGGCAGCAACGACTCCGGTCCGCCGCTCACCGTCGGCACGTCCGAAGTGGAGACGAGGGTCGCCCGGTGTACCGGGGTGTCTACTTCGTACACCTCGAGCGCCGGTGCCCGGCCAACGTCGGGAAGTGCCACTGAGGGCCCGAACGAGGCGACCCGCGACAGCCCGGAGGAGCCGGCGAGCCCGGCCCGCACGGCGCCGGGATCCGGCGCGCCGGTTCCCTCGAGGTCGATGTCGTTGCGCATCAGGAGGAACCGGTACCCGGCGCGGGCGAGGAACTCCGACAGCGCCGGTGAGCCGCGGGCGTCGGTCAGCGCCTCCTCCACGGCGTCCATCAGCCGGGTGTTGCCCTCGGAGCCGAGCGGGATCTGGCTGCGCACCGCCCAGGGAGCGCGTGCCAGCGCCTGGGCGGGCTCGTCGACGGTGCGGCCCCAGGTGTAGTCGCCGAAGCCGGAGCCGGGCAGCAGCAGCGTGCGTGCGTCGGGGTCGCGGTCGGCGAGCCAGGTCATGGCCGCGCGCCAGTGGTCGGGCACCTCGGCCCAGCCGGGGCCTGGGCGCAGCGTCAGCAGCCAGGCCGGCGCGGCCATCAGCGCGACGAGCAGGCACCCGACGGCCACCCGCGCCCGCGTGGCCCGCAGCGCCGAGGTGCCGCGGGCGAGCCCGGGCAGCCGCCCGACGAGGGCGTGGGTGAACGCGAGTGTCAGGGGGAGCCGCAGCACTGGCTCGAACTTGTGCACGTTGCGCAGTGGCGCGAGCGGTCCGTCGAGCAGCTCGCGCACGGTCACGGCCAGCGGGCCGTCCAGCGTGCCGACGTAGCCGACGGTCAGCAGGACCAGCCCGGTGACCACGCCGAGGGTCAGGAAGCGCCGCTCCGGCAGCCGGGGTAGCACCAGCCCGAACAGGCCCACCGCGGCGACCAACCCGGTGACCAGCATCAGCGCCGGGTTGTCGATCAGCATGAAGCCCGACGGCCACCACGGCGTGCCGGCGACGACGTAGGCGACCCACTGGTTGGTGCCGCGCAACACCTCCCACAGCGACATCGGCGCCGTCGTGTTGGTCGCCGACTCGATGTAATCGAGGAACGGCAGGCTGTACTCGCCGAGCAGCAGCAGCGGCAGGACCCACCACAGGCACACGGCGAGCACGGACACACCCCACCAGGCGGTGAGCCGGACGTGCTCGGCCGTCCAGCGGCGGGTCAGCAGCCACAGCGCCGGCAGTACCAGCGCCATCAGCACCATTGCCGCGTTGACCCCACCCATGCAGAGCACGGCCAGCGCCGACAGCCCGGCCGCGCGCCGCGGCGAGCCAATGCGACCGGCCCTGACCAGCGGCAACAGCACCCACGGCAGGGCGACAGCGGGAAGCATCTCGGCCGACAGCGGACCGATCTCGGTCAGCATCCTGGGGGCGAGGGTGTAGGCGAGCGCACCGGCGAAGCGGGTGGGCTCCGTGCCGACCCGCAACGCGCGGGCCAGCGCCAACATCCCGCCGAACGCGAGGCAGAGCAGCAACGCGCACCAGGCCCGCTGGGTGATCCACGGTGGCACACCGAGCAGCTGCCCGGCGGCGAAGAACGGGCCCATCGGGAACAGGTAGCCGTAGGCCTGGTTCTGCAGCTCGCCGCCGGTGGCCTCGGGATTCCAGAGGTGCAGTGCCCTGGCGAGGAACGCGACCGGGTCCACCGCGAGGTCGAGCTTGGTGTCGAACGTCGTGCGGCCAGGGCGCTGGAGCACCGACAGCAGCGTGAGCCCGAGCATCACCCAGGCGGCCGGGTTGCGCAGCAACCGGCCCGTCCTGGCGCCGACGGTTGACATCGCTGGAATCCTAGGTGCTCGTGACGGATCTCGGTCGATCGCGGGTGGACTTCGAGGACGCGTGGGCGTCGGTGTCCGGCGTCCCCGGCTGGCTCACCGAAGGCCAGGCCAGGATGTTGTGGGAGGCGGTGTCGCGGCTGCCCGCCGGCTCGACGGTGGTCGAGATCGGCAGTCACCAGGGCCGCTCCACGGTGGTTCTCGGCCACGCCGCGAGGGCGGTCGGTGCCAGGGTGGTGGCGATCGACGCCTTCGTTGACGGTCGCCTGTTCGGTGGCGCGTCCACACGCGACCTCTTCGAACGCAACATCGCCAAGGCGGGCCTGGATGATGTCGTGGAGTTGGTGGTCGGCTACTCCACGAAGTTGCGCCACACCTGGTCCAGGCCCTTCGACCTGCTGTATGTGGACGGCAAACACGACTACTGGACCTATGTAGACGACCTGCGCTGGTCGGCCCACATGCCGCCAGGCAGCGAGATCCTGGTCCACGACTGCTTCTCGTCGATCGGCGTCACCGCCGGCACCCTGCACAAGGTGCTGTTCGGCAACCGCTTCACCTACGTCGATCGCAGCCGCTCCCTGGCGAGGTTCGTCCTCCGCCGCCCGGGCCCGGCCGACCGCCTCCGCGTATTGCAGCAACTCCCGTGGTTCGTGGGGAACGTCTTCCTGAAGGTGCTGCTACGCCTGCGGTTGTCGAAGGTCGCCGCCTGGGCTGGCCACCAGGGCCCCTACGACCCGTTCTAGCCCGTTCTAGCCCGGCAGTCCCACCGTCACGTCCGTGACGCACAACGGCGCGACCCGCAACGTCCGTCGTATCTCGACATGCGCGTACACCCCCGAGGCGACGATGTGCACCACGTGCAACCCCTCGGTGAACCGCACCCGGACCCGCGTGTCGCCCACCGTCACGGTGCCCTCACCCGAGTCGCCCGTGTAGTACCCGATCCGCACGATCCGACGCCCCGAGACCGTGTCCTCCATCGGAATCCGCACCGGCTCCTCGCCGACCAGGTAACCGCAGTCCGGCTCCGGCCCGGGCAGAGCCCGAGTCGGGTCGTCGAGGTTGATCACCGGTTGCGGCGTCCCGTTCCCGTCGAGCTGGTACAGCTCCTCCGCCGGCCGATCGAACCGCGGCGACTCCGGCACCAGCCCCACCACCCGAGAGGTGAACGCGTCCGCCACAAACCAGTCGATCATGATCGCCCCCGGCACGCCCGTGTCGAACAGCACCATCCCCGGCTGCTCCGCCAACGCCGCCCGCGCCGTGGCCACGTACTCCCGCGCCTCCCGGAACTGCAACGCCGGCGCCACCCGCACGAAGCTGGCGACACCCCCGGCCACCAGCACCACACAAACCCCCACCACAGCGACTGGCATCCGCCTCCCCACCCCGCGCCGCCCGTCGCCCTCCCGAGTCTCCGTCTCCTCCCGATTCCCGCCAAAGAACGCGAACGCCCCACACAACACGGCCACCGGCACCACATCCGCCAGGTACCGCGGATCCGTCCCGATCGCCGGCCCCAGCACCCCAAGCCGAGTACCCGCCACCAACGCGAGATCCACCGCCAGATAGAGCCCCAGGAACACCCACGGCAACAACGCCCCCCGCCGCGACCGCACCACGCTGGCCACGACCACCCCCACCGCCACGAGGACAGCCCCCACCCGCACCACCAACGGCGGCGTCACCCACGCCGCACCCCCCGCCGGCTCGGTGAGCGGCCCTCCGAACAACCCCGGCAGAAAGGTGTCGACAACAGACCGGTAAACGAACGTCAGCACGTCCCGAGAGGAAACCGGCTCGGCGTTGGCCGGCGTGTCGGTCAGCGCCAGATACAGCCCCAGGTAGCCGCCCAGTACCACCAGATATCCCAGCCACACCCACCGATGCCGCGACAGCGCCCCAACGATCGCCCCCTCCTCCCGAGGCCCCCGGAACACCGTCACCGCGAACAACACGGCGGGAATCAACGCCGCCTTCTCGTAGAAGGCAAGTCCCACCGCCGTCCACAGCACCCCCAGCGCCGCGTACCACCACGCCCCGCTGTCCAGATACCGCACCTGCGCGTACAGGGCTCCGAACAGCGCCAACAACACCGGAAGCAACTGGAGCGAGTAAGCCCACCACACCGTGGGAAACAGGATCAACGGCGACGCCGCAAACAGCGCGAACGGCACCAGAACCGCCCATCGCACCCCGAACAACAACGTCAGAACCCGCCAACACAACCACAACGTAACCGCATGCACCACCAACAACGGCACCACGGCCACGGTGAAGTTCAACGGCGCCAAGGAGGTTACAAGCCAGGCATAGAAAAACGACCCCGGCTGCAAATGTCCACTGTAGTCCTGAAACAGGAACCCGGGGTCGTACACGGCCCCATGAGCCGCCCGATAGGTCAGAATGAAGTCGTCCTGCCCGAAATACCCGTTCAGCACCCCGAACACGTGCACCAGGAACGGCACCCCCGCCACCCCGAATGCGACCAGGGCAACAAGGGACACCCCACCCCGCCGCCCACTCCGATGCCGAGGACCACTCACCCGCACACGATGCCTGCCCACCCCCCGAGGGTCAAGATCGCCTCCCAGGGAGCTTGCGCACCCGGCAACCGCCTGAGACCCTCAACATACATTCCTGTTGGATTGTAAGTTGCGAGGCTGGAGAAACCAGATGGCGCGCGAGCTGACCGGCAAGGTCGTCCTGATCACCGGAGCCGCCCGAGGCATCGGCGCCGCCACGGCCCAAGCCCTGGTCAGAGCCGGCGCCAAGGTCGCCGTAGGCGACCTCGACCTGGCCGAAGCCGAGGCCACAGCGGCCAGAATCGGAGCAACGGCGTTCCCGCTCGACGTCACCGACCGCCCGGGCTTCACCAAGTTCGTGGAAGAAGCGGAAGGCCGCCTGGGCCCCATGGACGTCCTGATCAACAACGCCGGCATCATGCCGCTTGGCCCCTTCGAGGACGAGTCCGACCGCACCACCCTGCACCAGCTCGAGATCAACCTGCACGGCGTCATCCACGGCACTCGCGAGGCCGTCAGGCGGATGCGCCCCCGCCGCTCCGGCCACATCGTCAACATCGCCTCCGCCGCCGGCAAGGCCGGCTTCGCCGGCGCCGCCACCTACTGCGCCACCAAGCACGGCGTGGTCGGACTCTCCGAGGCGGTCCGCATGGAGCTGCGCGGCTCCGGCATCGACATCACCGTCGTCATGCCCGCCGTCGTCCGCACCGAGCTTGCCGCCGGCCTCCAGGACGCCCGGTTCTTCAAGGCCGCCGACCCCTCGGACGTGGCCGAGGCCATCGTCGGCGCCCTGCGCCGTCCGAGGTTCGAGGTCTTCGTCCCCGCCTCGCTCAACGCGATGAACCGCGTCACCCGCCTCCTGCCCCGCGCCGCCGCCGAGTGGCTGGTCCGCTCGCTCAAGGGCGACCGCATCCTCGCCGACGCCAGCCACGACGCCCGCCAGGCCTACGAGGCCCGCGCCGCCGCCAGCGCCCCGACCACCGACCGGGACACCCTGTGATCCGCCCGCCCGCGCTCACCGACGAACTCCTCACCCGCCTCCGCGACCGGGTCGCCGCCCAGGGCGACGCCACGTTCACCACGACCGCCGTGTTCACCGGCGGCACGCTCGCCACCCTCCCCGAGTCGAGCCCGGCCGACGTCCGCGCCGCCTACGACCGCGCCGCCGCCGTCCAGCCGGAATGGGCAGCCACCCCCCTCCACCAGCGGCTCGCCGTGTTCGAGCGGTTCCACACCCTCCTGCTCCGCGAGCGGGACACGGTCGTCGACCTCCTCCAGGCCGAGACCGGCAAGGCGCGGCGCGACGCCTTCGAGGAGCTCTGCGAGCCCGCGTTGGTCACCAGCTACTACCTGCGCACGGCCCCCCGGCTGCTCAGGCCGCGACGCCGGGCCGGCCTGCTCCCCGGGCTGGTCGGCGCGACCGAGCTGCGTCAGCCCAAGGGCGTGGTCGGCATCATCGCGCCCTGGAACTACCCCTGGGCGCTGGCGATCGGCGACCTCGTCCCGGCGCTGGTCGCGGGCAACGCGGTCGTGCTCAAACCGGACAGCCAGACCTCGCTCACCCCGCTGTTCGGCGCCGACCTGCTCTACCGTGCCGGCCTGCCGGCGGACCTGCTCCAGGTCGTGCTCGGCGACGGCCCCACGGTCGGCGGCGCGGTCGTCGACACCTGCGACTTCATCGGCTTCACCGGCTCCACCCGCACCGGAGCGCAGATCGCCGAGCGTGCCGGACGCCGGCTGGTCGGCTGTTCGCTCGAGCTCGGCGGAAAGAACCCGATGATCGTCCTCGACGACGCGGACCTCGACGAGACCGCACGCACCGCCGTCCGCGGCTGCTTCGCCAACGCCGGCCAGCTGTGCCTGTCGCTCGAGCGGATCTACGTGCACGACTCGATCCTCGACCGGTTCGTCGCGGCGTTCACCGCCGAGATCGACCGGATGCGGCTCGGCGCCAGCTACGACTACGGCCCCGACATGGGCTCGCTGACCTCGGCCCGCGTGCTCAAGACCGTCTCCGAGCACGTCGACGACGCCAGGGCGAAGGGGGCGACGGTGCTCGCCGGCGGGCGTCCTCGGCCCGACCTCGGTCCGTACTTCTACGAACCGACGCTGCTCACCGACGTCACGCCGGACATGGTCTGCCATGCGGAGGAGACGTTCGGACCGGTCGTGTCGCTGTACCCGTTCGGCTCCGACGACGAGGCGGTCGCGCTCGCCAACGAGTCGAGCTACGGTCTCAACGCGAGCGTCTTCGGCCGGGACCGGGCACGTGCCGCCGCGGTCGGCGCGCGGCTGCGGGTCGGCACGGTCAACGTCAACGACGGGTTCACCGCCGCGTACGGCAGCACCGACGCGCCGATGGGCGGGATGGGTGCCTCAGGGCTCGGCCGCCGGCACGGCGCCGAGGGGCTGTTGAAGTACACTGAGGCACAGACGGTCGCGACCCAGCGACGCTCCGTACTCAATCCCCCGCGGTGGTTGCCCTACCGGTTCTACGCCGCGGTCATGGCCAGGTCCCTGCGGGTCATGCGCATGATCGGACTGCGTTAGTTGTCTGTGAACTGGTAACAAGCCGAGACCCGTAACGCCCCGTTTGCCTCTTGTGGCGCGCTGCGACTTTCGTGAACATCAGCTACGGGACGTGGCCGCGAGGGCACCCGCGAGGGTATGGACCACTCCCGCACAACCGAATCCCACCCCAGCGCCGACACCGTCGGCGTCCCCTGCGGGAGGAACGCGTGAGACACACACGCCCGTCCATCATGGCCGGGGCGCTGCTCGCCCTGTCCCTTGTCCTGTCCTCTACCGGCAACGCGGCCTCGGAGGAGCCCGCGGACCGGACCACCTCGGAGTACTACGTCACCGGCGAGATCGACGGCCACACGCGCAACGCGGTCGCCAAGACCGGTGCCGCGATCAACTCCGTCGAGCACGGCGCGCTGAACGTCACCGCCACCGCCGAGGAGGTCCGGGCCATCGAGGCGCTCGGCCTGCACGTCGACGCACAGCCCGCCCCCGGCGGCCACGGCCACGACCACGAGGCGGAGGACGTCACGGCGTTCGACTTCCCGCCGGCCGACTCGAACTACCACAACTTCGCCGAGATGACGGCGGTGCTCAACGCCGCGGTCGCCGACCACCCGACGTTGATCAGCAAGCGGGTGATCGGCCGCTCGTACCAGAACCGCGAGATCGTCGCGATGAAGATCTCCGACAACGTGGCGACCGACGAGGACGAGCCGGAGGTGCTGTTCACCCACCACCAGCACGCCCGCGAGCACCTCACGGTGGAGATGGCGCTGTACCTGGTCGCCGAGCTCACCGACAAGTACGGCACCGACAGCCGGATCACGAACATGGTCAACAGCCGTGAGATCTGGATCGTGCCGGACATGAACCCCGACGGCGGCGAGTACGACATCAGCACCGGGTCCTACGCCGGCTGGCGCAAGAACCGGCAGCCGAACTCCGGCAGCTCGGCGATCGGCACCGACATGAACCGCAACTGGGCATACCAGTGGGGGTGCTGCGGCGGCTCGTCCGGCTCGCCCTCCAGCGACACCTACCGGGGCACCGCGCCGGAGTCCGCGCCGGAGGTCAAGGTGGTCGCCGACTTCGTGCGCACCCGGGTCGTCGGCGGCGAGCAGCAGATCAAGACGAACATCGACTTCCACACGTTCTCCGAGCTGGTGCTCTGGCCCTACGGCTACACCACCGCGGACACCGCGCCCGGCCTGACCGCGCGGGACCGCAACGCGTTCGCCACCCTCGGCCAGCAGATGGCCAGCACCAACGGCTACACGCCCGAGCAGGCCTCGGACCTGTACATCACCGACGGCTCGATCGACGACTGGCTGTGGGGCGACCAGCGGATCTTCGCCTACACCTTCGAGATGTACCCGTCCTCCGGCGGCCTCAACGGCTTCTACCCGCCCGATGAGGTGATCGCCCGGGAGACCTCGCGCAACCGGGAGGCCGTGCTGCGGCTGCTCGAGTACTCCGACTGCGTGTACCGGGTGATCGGCGAGACCTGCGACGGCAGCGAGCCGCCACCTCCCGGACCGACCTTCGAGAACGCCACGGACCTGACCATCCCGGACGCCGGTGCCGCCGTGGACAGCACGATCGACGTGACCGGGGTGGCCGGCAACGCCCCCGGTGACCTGCAGGTGGCGGTCGACATCAAGCACACCTATCGGGGTGACCTCCAGGTCGACCTCGTCGCCCCGGACGGCACGACGTACCGGCTGAAGAACACCAGCGGCAGCGACTCGGCCGACAACCTCGTCGCCACCTACTCGGTCAACGCGTCCAGCGAGGTCGCCAACGGTACCTGGCGGCTGCGGCTGCGCGACCTCTACCAGGCCGACACGGGCTACCTCGACCGCTGGGCCATCACCTTCTGATTTCCCAGGCACGACCGGAAAGGACAGTGATCAATGATCCACTCCTGGAAATCCACGCTGAGACGGCTGGCCGGCCGGGCGACCCTCGTCGCGGTCGGGGCCGCGGCGGTGCTCGGCGCCGCCGCGGGGCAGAGCGTCGCCGCACCGCCGCCCGCGACGGGCGACGACGTTCAGCCCCAGGTCGTCGGTGGCGTGCGGGCCGCCCAGGGCGAGTTCCCCTGGATGGTCCGGCTGTCCATGGGCTGCGGTGGCGCCATGTACACCCAGCAGCTGGTGCTGACCGCGGCGCACTGCGTCGGTGCGACCGGCAACAACACCGGCATCACCGCCACGCTGGGTGCGGTGGACCTGCAGGACCCGAACCGGATCACCGTCCGGTCGAACTACGTCTACCGCTCGCCGGGCTACAACAACCCCGACGGTGACGACTGGGCGTTGATCCGCCTGGAGCGCGCGGTCGACGTGCCGACGCTGGCCGTCGCCGACACGCCCGCCTACGACAACGGCACGTTCACCGTCGCCGGTTGGGGTGCGGCGACCGAGGGCGGAGGCCAGCAGCGGTACCTGCTCAAGGCCGACGTCCCGTTCATCAGCGACGCCCAGTGCCAGTCGGCCTACTCCGACCTGGTGCCGGCCGAGGAGATCTGCGCCGGCAACTGGGACGACGGCGGCGTGGACACCTGCCAGGGCGACTCGGGCGGTCCGATGTTCCGTCGTGACAACGCCGGCGCGTGGGTCCAGGTCGGCATCACCAGCTGGGGCATCGGCTGCGCGCGGCCGGAGAACCCGGGTGTGTACGCCCAGACCAGCCACTTCGCCTCGGCCATCGCCGCCGCGGCGGCGACCCTGGGCGGCGGGACGCCGCCGCCGACCTGCGCCACGGTCGCCAGCACGACCCGGGTCGCGATCCCGGACGCCGGTGCCGCGGTGAACAGCCCGATCGACATCGCGGGCTGCACCGGCGCGGCATCCTCGGGCAGCCGGGTGGAGGTCAACATCACCCACACCTACCGCGGTGACCTGCAGATCGACCTGGTCGCCCCGGATGGCAGCACGTACCGGCTGAAGAACACCAGCGGCAGCGACTCGGCCGACAACGTCAACGAGACGTACGCGGTCAACCTCGCCAGCGAGACGGCCAACGGCACCTGGCAGCTGCGGGTGCGGGACGTCTTCGCCGCCGACACGGGGACCCTGGACGGCTGGAAGCTCAGCGTCTGATCTCGACACCAGGGCGCGTCCGGGACCCCGTCCCGGGCGCGCCCTCGTCGTCGCGGCTCCCGAAACCGGCGCGACACCCCTGGTAGTCGGGGGTGGCTCTCGGCGCGTATCGCGGGCAAGATAGCGAGGGTTACTCCGAGGTAATGCGTCGCTGAGGACGGCTGGGACCAGCGTCGCACCCTCGCCCGTGCTCGAGGAGCTGATCATGCGCGAACTCGCCGTCCCTCCGCTGGCCACCGTGCCGGACCGTGGCGGCCTGGCCGACATCGTCTACACCAACGCCGACGAGGCGCCCAACGCTGTCTCGTTCCGGCGCAAGGTCGGCGGCGCGTGGCGGGACGTCACGGCGGCGCAGTTCCTCGCTGAGGTGATCGACGTCGCGAAGGGACTCATCGCACAGGGCGTCGGCGCCGGCGACCGGGTCGGGATCCTGTCCGCGAACTGCTACGAGTGGACGCTGTTCGACTTCGCCGTCTGGGCCGCGGGTGCTGTGTCGGTGCCGATCTACGTGACCTCCTCCGAGGAGCAGATCGAGTGGATCATGTCCGACTCCGGCGCCGTGGCCGTCGTGGTCGAGAACGCGGCCCTGGAGAAGAAGGTGGACGCGGTACGCGGTGCGCTGTCCGACCTCAAGCAGGTCTGGCGGATCGACGGCGGCGCGGTGGACACGCTGGTCGCCGCCGGCCGGGAGACCTCGACCGAGGCGGTCGAGGAGCGCAGGCGCTCGGTCGTCCCGGACGATCTCGCCACGATCATCTACACCTCCGGCACCACCGGCCGGCCCAAGGGCGTCGTTCTCACCCACCGCAACCTGTTCGCCTCGGTCGGCAACGCCGTGGAGTACCTGGCCGCGATGTTCAAGGGTGACGAAGCGACCGCGGCGACGCCCTCAACGCTGCTGTTCCTCCCGCTGGCCCACGTGTTCGGCCGGATGGTCGAGGTCGGCGCGGTGCTGGCCAGGGCGACGCTCGGGCACTGGGCGGACGTGAAGACCCTCACCGACAACCTGGCCGAGTTCCGGCCGACGTTCATCCTCTCCGTCCCCTATGTCCTGGAGAAGGTCTACAACGGCGCCCGGCAGAAGGCTCACGTCGGCGGCAAGGGCAAGATCTTCGACGCCGCCGCGGCGACCGCCATCGCCTACAGCGAGGCCGGCGGGAAGGCCGGCCTCGGGCTCCGGCTCAAGCACGCCCTGTTCGACAAACTCGTCTACAGCAAGCTGCGTGCCGCTCTCGGCGGCCAGGTGCGGTACGCGATCTCGGGCGGAGCGGCGCTCGGCACCAGGCTCACCCACTTCTTCCGCGGCGTCGGCATCATCGTGCTCGAGGGCTACGGGCTGACCGAGTCGACGGCAGCCTCGTTCGTCAACGCCCCCGGGTTCTACAAGCCGGGAACCGTCGGCAGGCCGCTGCCCGGCACCGCGATCAGGGTGGGTGAGGACGGGGAGATCTACCTGCGCGGCGAGGGGCTGTTCCCCCGCTACTGGCAGAACGAGCAGGCGACCTGGGAGGCCATCGACGGCGACGGCTGGTTCGCGACCGGCGACCTCGGCGAGCTCGACAGCGGGGGCTTCCTGAAGATCACCGGCCGCAAGAAGGAGATCCTGGTGACCAGCGGCGGCAAGAACGTCGCGCCGTCCGTGATCGAGGACCGCATCTCGGCGCATCCGCTGGTGGGACAGGCCCTCGTGGTCGGCGACGGGCAGAAGTACATCGCCGCGCTGGTCACCATCGACGCCGACTACTTCGGTTACTGGAAGACCACGGCCGGCAAGCCGGAGCACGCCACGGTCTCCGATCTGGCCGAGGACGCCGACCTTGTTGCCGAGATCCAGCGCGCGATCGACGAGGGAAACCTCGCGGTCTCCACGGCGGAGTCGGTGCGGAAGTTCCGGATCCTGGACACCGAGTTCAACCCGGAGAACGGGTACCTGACCCCGTCGCTCAAGCTCAAGCGAAATGTGATCATGAAGGATTTCGCCGCCGACGTCGAATCCCTGTACTCCTGATCTCATCACTGTTCGATAACGGGGAAACACCGGGTAGGGTTTCTCCGACTCGACCACGTCTCTGTCCCGACTCCGGAGGGCGACCGCGATGGGGCGACACTCGTCGACCAAGCCGCGTGGCCTGCGCTCCAAGTCGCCGGTCGTCGTGCTCAGCGTGTTGCTCGTGCTGGCCCTGCTCGGCTGGTTCAGCTACGACCTGCTCAGCGACCGCCTCAGGACCTCGAGCTGCGAGTCGACGACGGTGGTGAAGGTGACCGCCGCCGAGGACATCGCGCCGGTGGTCACCCAGGTCGCCGACCGTGTGTCCGAAAAGGACGACGGTGCGTGCTACGACGTGGCCGTGACCGGCGGCGACTCCTCGACCGTCGCCGACTCGCTCGTCGTGTCCGACGGGAGCGAGCGGCCGGACGTCTGGATCCCGGAGTCGAAGATCTGGTTGCAGCGTGCCCAGGAGAAGGGCGCCTGGAACGTGCCGATCAACGGCACCTCGATCGCCAGCTCGCCCGTCGTGCTCGCGCTCACCGAGGACGCCGCGACCCGGCTCGGTTGGCCGAACCAGGAGCTGGCCTGGTCACGGGTGCTCGGCCCGGAGGCCCCGACCAACCTCAGGATCGGCCTGCCCGACCCGGCCCGCGCACCGACCGGCGCGTCCGCGCTGTTCGGCGTGCGGAGCCTGTACCAGGGCGTGCCCGACGCCGCCAAGGCGATCACCTCCCGGCTGCGTGCGCTGTCGACGAACACCGTCACCGAGGAGAGGGAGCTGTTCGAGCGGCTGCCCGGAACGACCAGCGCGGCCCAGCCGTTGGACGGGTTCCCGACCTCCGAGCTGGCCGTGCTCCGGCACAACGTCCGGTCCTCGGACAACCCGCTGGTCGCGGCGTACGCCTCGGACACGGTGCCGTCGCTGGACTACCCGTACGTCGTGCTGCCCGACACCGGCCGGGAGAAGCGGGACGCGGCCGAGCGCTTCCTGGCCGAGCTGATCGCCCAGGAGTCCGCCGACACGATGACCGACGCCGGCTTCCGCACCCCGGACGGCGAGATGCTGCGCGACCGGGACACCAACCAGCGCACCAACGCGGCCAAGATGACGCCCGCGCCACCGCCGGGCCCGGGTGAGCTCGACACGGTGCTGAACGAGTGGGCCGGGGTGAACCTGAGCGCCCGGATCCAGGTTCTGATGGACGTCTCGGGGTCGATGAACGAACCCGTGCCGGGCACCGGCCGCAACCGGATGGCGGTGACCCTGCAGGCCGCGCAGCTCGGCATCGGGCTGATGAAGCCGACGACGAAGTTGGGGATCTGGCTGTTCTCGACGGACCTGGACGGGAAGGACCGCGACTACCGCGAGCTGCTTCCCGTGCGGCTGGTGTCCGAGCACGCGGCCAACGGGGCGATCGACCGGCTGTCGCAGGTGACCGCGCTGCCGAACGGGGCGACAGGGCTGTACGACAGCACGTTGGCCGCCTACCGGTCGGCGAGGCAGAACTACGAGCCCGGGCGGATCAACGTCGTCGTGGTGCTGACCGACGGTCGGAACGAGGACGCGAACGGGATCAGCCGGCAGCAGCTGCTGAAGGAGCTGGGCGCCCTGCAGGACCCGCGTCGGCCGGTACAGATCTTCGGCATCGGCATCGGCCCCGACATAGACCGGGAGGAGCTGCGCGCGATCTCGGCGGCGACGGGTGGGCAGGAGTTCACCACACCGGATCCCACGAAGATCGGCGACATCTTCTACGCGGCGCTGGCGAAGCTGCTGTGCCAGCCGCCCGCGTGCCAGCCTCAGGCCGGGGGCTGAGCAGAGGGGCCGACCTCATCGAGGCCGGCCCCGCACGCCCGTTGATCGTTCAACACGCGCCCCTCGCTTCTCCCGGGGGTCACGCACGGGAGAGGAGTTCGCAGGAGGTGCGTTCGGTGTCGCGGTCCTGGACGTCGGTGCTGCCGGCCAGGTGGGGGTGGAGGGCGGACTGGCGGATGCGGTTGCGCTCCAGGCCGTGGATGACGAGGGCGATGACGATGGCGGTGATGAGAAGTTCCATGGCACTAAGTTTGCGTTCGGCTTGATCCTGCCACCAGTGGCAGGTCTGTCCTTGTGCGTATAAATCCTGCCAAGTAGGCTCTGGGCATGCTGAAGACGGTCGCCGCGGTGTTGCTCGAGGACGTCGCGCCCTTCGAGTTCGGGGTGTTGTGCGAGGTCTTCGGCCTCGATCGGAGGGATGAGGGGGTGCCCTTCGTCGACTTTCTCGTGTGTGGGGAGGAGGCTGGGCGGCCCCTGCGGACGAGTGTCGGGGCGCGGATCACGCCGGAGCACGGGCTGGACGCCGTCGCGGACGCGGATCTCGTGGCGGTGCCGGCGGTCACCATGCGCGACGAGGACGACTACCCGATCGCGGTTCTCGAGTGCCTGCGGACCGCCTCCGCTCGGGGGGCCACCCTGCTCTCGGTGTGTAGCGGTGCCTTCGTGCTCGGAGCGGCAGGGCTGTTGGACGGACGCCGCTGTACCACGCACTGGCGTCATGCCGACCAACTCGCCGAGCGGTACCCCAAGGCGCTGCTCGATCCGGACGTGTTGTTCGTCGACGACGGCGACATCGTCACCAGTGCGGGCACGGCTGCTGGCATCGACGCCTGCCTGCACCTCGTGCGTCGAGAGCAGGGGTCGGCCGCGGCGACCGCGATCGCGCGGCGGATGGTGGTGCCGCCCCAGCGCGACGGGGGACAGCGCCAGTACATCGAGCTGCCGATGCCGGAGTGCACTGCCGACAGCCTTTCCCCGGTGCTCACCTGGATGGTCGCCAACCTGGCGACCGACCACCCGGTGGCCGCCCTGGCCCAGCGGGCGCGGATGTCCGAGCGCACGTTCGCGCGCCGGTTCGTGGCCGAGACGGGCACCACGCCACACCGGTGGCTCACCATGCAGCGGGTGTTGCACGCTCGCCAACTCCTCGAGGAGACCCGGCTCTCGGTCGAGGAGATCGCCGACCAGTGCGGGTTCTCCTCCGCCGCGTTGCTGCGCCACCACTTCAACCGGGTCGTCGGCGTCGCCCCCAAGGACTACCGGCGCACCTTCGGCTGCTAGAGCTGCTCCCGTCCACTCTGGACCATCACTCGACTGATCATCGAGGCGGGGACGGAACAATCGTTGACAGGGTTGACGAAATGCTCGCGCTCAGGTCGAGGCACACTCACGTTCTCTCGTCCTGGCAGGGGTTTCGACGATATACCTGGTACGTGAGCCAGCAGCAGCAGGTCGACGTCTACGTCGCTTCGTGGAACGAGCCGGACGTCGATCAGCGGCGGGTGCTGATCGAGGCGGCCTGGGCGAATGGGGGGACCTACCACGCCCCCGCCGTCGAGGCCCTGGGGTTCGGCGCCATCAGTGACAACATCTCCCGTATCCGCAACAAGTACCCCAACCGCGTGTTCTGCCGGACCAGTGAGGTGTTCTCGCACCGGCAGCGCGCCCGCTACACCTGGGCGATGCTCGACCCCGCCGGCTCGGCCACGATCGCTGGCGTGGACTACGCCCTGTTCGACACCGACGGCAAGCTCCGCCGGGTCCACTGCGTCTATCAGCGCAAGCCCCGCGCGGGCGAGTAACGCGGCCCTCAGGCCGCCGAGGCCGCGCTCTCGGCGGCCGTGATCATCAGCAATGCCGCGGGGAAGACGGTGAGCGTTCGGCTCGCGCGGTCTGTCGCCAGTACCTCGCCGTCGTGCTCGAACCAGAGCGGCCCGCCGTCCGTGCGTTCGATCCGCACCACCCGTCCCCTGGCGTAGACCACTCCCGGACGGTTGAGATGGGTGCCTGCGGTGGTCAGCGGGAGGATCGAGGCAACCTCGTGCTCCCCGCCTATCACGCACACGTCCAGCAGGCCGTCGTCCGGCTCGGAGTGCGGCAGCAGCTGGAACTCCCCACCCCGGTAGCGACTTCCGCCGACGTTCGCGAGTAGCGTCGATCCATTATGGACTGTAATGCCGTCGACCAGCACGCGGCCGGGATAGGGACGGTAGCGTGCCGCCACCTCCTCGATCGCCGCCCGGTAGGACGTCCCGCGCGCCTTCGCGGCGTGGGTCACCCGCGGCGAGAACCCCGCGCTCGCCCCGGACAGCACCAGGCGCCCGTCCAGGCGGGCCAGGTCGAGTCGGCGGGCGGGGGCGCCGGCCAGGGCGCGGGACAACGCCACCGCCCACGGGGTGGCCCCCCACAGCGAGCGGTACAGCGAGTTCGCCGTACCCGCTGGGATGATCAGCATCGGCACCGCGCGCCACGCGGTCGCGAGGCCGGCCGCGACCTCGCGGGCGGTGCCGTCACCGCCGACGGCCACCACCAGGTCGGCCGTGTTCGCCGCCGCCGCCGCGATGTCGGTTCCCTCTCCCGGAAAGGCCGTCCACCGAACGGACACCGGCCGGCCGCACCGGCGCACGATCTGCCACACGAGGTCCGCGCCGACACCGCCGGCGGCCGGGTTGGCGATGATCAGGATGCTGTCGCGAGCGTGCACCTTTCCTCCTCCCGGTAGAGCAGGCGAATCCGCGCCGAGCACGCGACAGGTCCGTCGGCCAACTCCAGCGCCACGGCGATCGTCGCCTCGACGTAACCGCGTGGGCGGATCGAGACCGAGACCAGGTCGGCCACCAACCGCAGCCGGGCGCCGGCCGGCACCGGTACCCAGAACCGCACCCGGTCCAACCCCTTGTGCAGCACGAGCGCCGCACCGTCCACAACGAACAGTGAGAACAGCAGCGGCACGACGAGCGACAGGCTCAGCATGCCGTGCGCCACGGTGGCTCCGAACGGGCCGTCCGCCGCCCGCTCCGGGTCGTGGTGGATCCACTGGCGGTCGCCGGTCAGCTCGCCGAACGTGTCGATGTCGCACTGCGGGACCTCGCGGTAGGCGGAGACCCCGAGCCTGGTGCCGGCGGCGGCCGCCAGCGCCTTCGGCTGGGAGAAACGGATCACGACCGGGCCTCCTTCGTCGCCGGTGGGGGAGAGCGTGACCATGGCGCCCTCAGTTCGCCGTCAGCACGAGTACCGCGTTCTGACCGCCGAAGCCGAACGAGTTGCTCGTCGCGGCGGCGACCGGGACGGTCCGCGGCCCGCCGCGCACGACGTCGAGGTCGAGCTCCGGGTCCTGGGACTCGAGGTTGGCCGTCGGCGGCACCACTGATTCCGAAATAGACAGTGCGGTACAGGCGGCCTCGATGGCTCCCGCCGCACCCAGCGGGTGACCGGTGACCCCCTTGACCGACGTGACCGCCGGTCGTCGGGGGAACACTCGCCGAAGCACCCGGGCCTCCACGGCGTCACCCGCGGCCGTCGACGTGCCGTGCGCGTTCACATGGTCCACATCGGACGCGCTCAGGCCCGCGTCCGCCAGCGCCGCGCGGATCGCGGCCTCCGCGGCGGTGCCGGCCGGGTCCGGCGCTGTGGCGTGGTGGGCGTCGGCCGACGCCCCGTAGCCGCTGACCCTGGCCAGGACGCGGGCGCCGCGCGCCCGCGCGTGCTCGGGCCGCTCGAGCACGAGGACGCCGGCGCCCTCGGCGGCGACGAACCCGTCCCGGTCGCGGTCGAACGGGCGGGAGGCGCGGGCCGGGTCGTCGACCCGACCCGACAGCGCACCCATCCTGGTGAACCCGGCCACGATCGGCCGGGACAGACCTGCCTCGGCCCCGCCGGCCAGCACGATGTCGCACCGCCCGGCCCGCAGCAGGTCCCGCGCGGTGCCGATCGCCGTCGTGGCGGAGGCGCAGGCGGTCGTCGTGACCAGGTTCGGCCCGTGCGCGCCGCAGTCCATGGCCAGGTAGCCGGCCACCATGTTCACCCCCATCATCGGGATGAGCAGCGAGGACACCTTGTCAGCGCCCTCGGCGAGCATCGTGCGGTGCTGTGCGGTGAACGTGCCGACGCCGCCGAGCGCGTTCCCCATCACCACGCCGACCCTCGTGCCGTCCCAGGCCGCCGGGTCCAGACCGGCGTCGGTGAGCGCCTCCCGCGCGGCGACCAGCGCGAGGTGCACGTACCGATCCAGCCGCCAGGCTCTCCGCCGGCCGAGCAGGGCGTCGGCGTCGAAGCCGGGGATCCGGCAGGTGATGTCGACGGACATGCCGTCGAGCGAGGTGTCCCGCGAGGCGGTGGGGCGACCGGCCAGGATCGCCTGCCAGCTGGGACGGACACCAACCCCGCCCGGGGTGACCAGACCGACACCGGTCACCGCGGCGTGGAACTCCTCGGCGGTGTCAGTCATTGCCGGCGGCGCCCTTCGCGGTGAGCACCGCCACCGCGTCCCCGATCCTGGCCCGTGGTGAGACCTCGTCCTCGCCGAGCACGACCCCGAACTCCTTCTCCGCCACCATGGCGAACTCGACGATCGCGAGGGAGTCCAGGTCGAGCGAGGCGAACGTGGCGTCCGGGGTCACCTCGTGCTCCTCGACCCCGAAGTAGGACACCAGGATCCCGGACAGGCGCTGAAGAACCGTTGGCGACATGGCGTTTTCCTCCACTACATGGCTTCGATGTCCGGCCAGCGCAACACGGTCGAGCCCCAGGTGAGGCCGCCGCCGAACGCGCCGAGCAGCACGCGCTGCCCCGCCCGCAGCTCCCCGCTCTCGGTCGCGGAGGTGAGCGCCAGCGGCACCGATGCCGCCGCGGTGTTGCCGAACCGGTCGATGTTGCGCACGAACCTCCCGACGGGCACGCCGAGCATGTCCGCCACGCCGTTGATGATCCGCACGTTCGCCTGGTGGATCACGAACCGGTCCACGTCGTGCAGTCCGATGCCGGCCTTGCGCAGCACGGCCTGCGCCGAGCCCGCCATCTGGAAGATCGCCTTGCGGAACACGGCCTTGCCCGCCATCGTGAAGTACTCCGAGCCGGCCGGCGCCGGCGTCACGGTGGATCGCTGCCGGGAGCCCCCGCTCGGCACCATGATCAGATCCGCGTCGCGGCCGTCGCTGCCCAGGTCGAACGGGCCGAGTGCGCCCGGCTCGTGCGCCGATCCCGCCCGCAGCACGACAGCGCCGGCACCGTCGCCGAAGATCGCCGCGGTGTTACGGCAGTCCGGGTCGAGAATGGTCGAGAACGTGTCCGCGCCGATGACCAGCACCTGCTCGGCGACCCCGGCCGCGATCAGGCCCGCGCCGGACGCGAGGCCGTACAGGAAGCCCGTGCACACCGCGTTCACGTCGTAGGCGGCACAGCGTTCGAGCCCCATCCGGTACGCCACGTCGGGGGCCGTCGCCGGGCAGGGCCGGTCCGGGGTCGTGGTGGCCAGCACCAGCGCGTCGACCCGGTCGGTGTCCGCGGACTTCAGCGCGCGCTGACCGGCCTCCACCGCCAGGTCGGAGGTGGACATGCCCGGATCCACGATGTGGCGCTGGTGGATTCCGGTCCGTGCCCGGATCCACTCGTCGGAGGTGTCCAACCGGCTGGCTATCTCGGCGTTGGAGAGCACCCGTGGCGGCACCCACGCGCCCAGCCCGGTCAGGACGGCCGCCGTGCCGCCGGGGCCGGGGAACGGAAGTACTCGCGCTGTCGCGTTCACCGCAGGGCCTCCTCGAGACCGATGAAGCGGAGCCGGGACTCCTTCATCTCGGCCGACCACCGATCGGCGGTGGCCAGCCGTTCCTCCGGCGTGGTGTCGACCAGGCGGCGGCCCGGCCAGATCTCGTAGTCGCCGACGACGTCCGCGTGCTCGGTCAGCCCCTGCTGGAACAGGACCTCGCGGCGCAGCACGATCTCGTGCACCGGCAGCACCGTCCACATGTGCATGCCCGCACGGATCAGCGAGACCACCCTCGGCCGGTCACCGGGGTTGGCCAGCAGGTGCTCCCGCGCGATCGACGCTCCGACGGTGAGGTGCCGGATCTCGTCGATTCCGGCACCGCGGTCGATCTCGGCCGCGACCGGGTCCAGCGGACGCCACTTGCGCTCGGACAGCTCCGCGGCCGGCGCGAGTGCCCCCTCGATGATGATCGCCATCATCACCACTCCGCCGACGAAGTCCTCGCGCATGACCGCGAGGCCGAACTCCTCGAGCGGGTCGAGTACCGCGCGGACGTCCGCGCCGGCCACCGCCTCGAAGTCGGTCACGCCCAGGGCGAGCAGGTGGTTGCGGAACACCATCGCGTGCCGTGCCTCATCGAGCAGCTGGGTGGCGTAGAACTCCATCGTCGCGGTGTCCGGCGCCGAGGCGACCAGGTACGACAGCGCGCGGGCCGCCTTGTCCTCGGCCACCGAACGGAACGCGTACTCCTGGGCGATCGCCTCCCGCAGCGGTCCGGGGGAGCGCATGAGAGCCGGCACCGCCAGGGCCGGGTCGTACCCGTCCGGCCGACCGGCGAGCGTCCCCTGCGCCACGTTCTCCAGCCAGTACCGCAGGTTCGCCCGGCGCGCGGTCAGCTCCGTGCTGACCGCGCCCTCGAGCAGACTGGGAGCGGTATCCCAACTGGTTTCCAGGGCCACGGGCCCGGTCGGGGTGCTCATGACGTTGCCAGCCCTCGTGTTGTCACGGGGCGCAGTGCCCGGCCCTCGACCTCGGCGGCCAGGCGGACGAACGCGGGGTGCGGTTCGGGCTCGAACCGGACGGCGAACGGCTTGAGCGTGTTGCCGAACAGGGCCCGGTCCCCGCAGAGGTGGATCGGGATCGCCAGCAGCGCCCATTCCCACCCGGCCACCAGCACCCACACCGCGACCAGCGCCGCCTGGGTGGCGAAGCTGTGGGTCAGGTTGTAGAGCACGTAGTAGGCCTTCGGGATCCGCCCCGTCTCGCTGCGCCGGTAGGCGAGTGCGCCGGGGAGGTACCCCACGAGGTCGATGTAGGCGAACAGCAGCACCGCCGGCAGCCACCGCACCTCGCCGAGGTGCAGCACGAACAGCGTCACGCACACGCCGAGCGCGATCGCCTGCTCCAGGCGCATCAGCCCGTGGGTGACCCGGGTGTCGAACCGGTTGACCGCGTCCATCAGGCTGCCCGGTCCAGATCCGTCAGCGCCTCGCCGCCGCCGAGCACCGAGGCAACGCCGAACAGCCCGGCCAGCACGTCGCGGACCACCCGTTTGATCACCCGCTCGGCGATTGGGTCCATCAGCCCGGCGAGGCTCTCGATGCCGAAGTCCCAGGACGCGGTGAACCGGACGACGCAGCCGCCGACGCCGGGTACCAGCTGCCAGGACCCGGAGAACGACGCGAAGTCGCCGTCCGACTGCTCGAACTCGATCCGCAGCCGGCCGGTGTCGACCGCGTCCCGCTCGGTCCACCGCAGCAGGCCCCGGCGGAAGTTCACCACCCAGGAGGTGCCGTGCTCGTGCGCCTCGACCTGCCGCACGTCGGCGGCCAGGCTCGGGAACCGCTCGAACTCGGCAATTCGCGCCAGCGCGGTGCGCGGGTCCCGCTCCGCGATGTGCACGGTCAGTGCCACGTTCCGCATCCGTCCTCCTCAGTCCAGCACCGCGCGCGCGGCGCGCTCGAACGCGTCCAGCAGGAACTGCAGGTCGCGGTCGTCCAGCAGGGCGGGCGGCGTGAGCCGCAGCACCCGTTCGGAGTTCAGCGAGTGGTTGGCGATCACGCCGGCCGCCATCAGCTCGAGCAGCAGCTCGCCGGCGAGGCCCTCCACCGCGCACTCGACCCCGATCAGCAACCCCACGCCGCGGACCTCGGCGACGGCATCCCCGAGCACGTCGGTCAGCAGGCGGCGCAGCTCGGCCAGCAGCCGCTCACCCAACCGCGCCGCCCGCGCCACCAGGTCGTCCTCGCGGATGGCCGTGATCGCGGCCCGTGCGGCGGCCATGCCGAGCGGCGCCGCGGAGAACGTCGAGGTGTGGATGAACGGGTCGCGGTCGAACGGCGCGAAGGCCGCCTCGGTCGCCACCACGGCCGACACCGGCAGCACTCCGCCGCCCAGCGCCTTGCCCACGAGCAGGGCGTCCGGGACGACACCCTCGCGGTCCGCGCCCCACCAGGTGCCGAGCCGGCCGAGCCCGGTCTGGATCTCGTCCAGCACCAGGAAGGCGCCGTACCGCCGGCAGACCCGCGCCACCTCGCGCAGGTAGCCGGCCGGTGGAACGACGACCCCGGCCTCGCCCTGGACCGGTTCGACGATCACGCACGCCTCGCCCCCGAGCGAGGCGAGGGTGGTCGTGAGCGCGTCGGCGTCACCGAACGGGACGTGGCTGACGTCGGGCAGCAGCGGGCGGAACGGGTGCTGGAACACCGGCCGAGCGGTGGCCGACAGAGCGCCGAGCGTCTTCCCGTGGTAACCGTCCACCATGGACACGATGTGTCGTCTCCCGCCGGCCCTCGCCAGCTTGAGCGCCGCCTCCACGGCCTCCGCGCCGCCGCAGGCGAAGTGCACCCGGTCCAGTCCCGCCGGGGTGGTGCCGGCGAGCGCCTCGGCGGCGAGCGCGGCCTGCGGCTCGAGGAGCAGGCGGGTGGCGACCGGGTTCTCCTCGAGCTGCGCGCGGACCGCCGCCAGTACCCGAGGGTGCCGGGCGCCCATCAGGAAGACGCCATAGCCACCGCAGTTGAGCAGCTCGCGGCCGCTGGCCGTGCGGACCCAGGCGCCCGACGCGGAGACCTCGACGTCGCCGCCGAACATCTCGCCGAGGGCGGCCCGCGCCGAGGAGAGGTGCCGCCGGTAGCCGGCCAGCACCGCCTCCGCCGGAGCCTCGAGAGCGGTGGGCATCAGGCCACGACCATCGGGTAGCCCGCGTAGTAGTCCAGCAGCCCGCCGGCCACGCTGGTGCGCGAGGGCGGGTGGAACGCGATGGCCTGGACGGCCGCGACCAGGTAGGCGATGTCGGTGGTGGCGACGAAGGCCATTCCGCCCAGGAGCTCGACGGCCTGGCTCGCGACCGCGGTCACCGCGTCCTGAACCGCGAAGCGGGTGACGAGCGAGGTGGCGAGGGCGTCGTTGTCGGTCTCCCCGGCCATCATCCGCCGGGCGAGGCCCTCGGTGAGCGCCGCCGCCGACTCGATCCGCACCGCCAGCGCCGCCCGGTCCGACACGCTGCCGCGCGCACCGTGCAGCACCTTCTCCACCAGCAGGCTCGCGATGCCGGTGTAGGCGGCGCAGACGTTGAGCTGGAACCAGATCAGGCCGACGGTCGTGAGCCGGTCCATGGCGTCGGCGAGGGCCGGCTCCGGGGCGATGATCTGCTCGGGGGAGACCAGCACGTCGGTGAGCCGCACCTCGTTGCTCTCCGCGCCGGCCAGGGCGAACGTGGACCAGAACGGGTGCACCGAGATGCCGGGCGAGTCCGCGGGGAGCAGCAGCAGACCCATCGCGGTCGTCCCGTCCGGCTGCTCGACACCCACGCTCGCGGTGAGTAGGTCCATCGAGATCGAGAGGCTGCACGGCTTCTTCGCGCCGTTCACCAGGTATCCGCCGTCGACCGGCACGGCGGTCATCGTCGGCGCCAGGATGCCCTGCGCCGAGCGGCCCTCGGCGAAGCCCGAGGCGACCAGCAGCCGCTCGCCGACCACCCGCCGCAGCAGCAGGTCCTCCCCGTCCGACTCGGTGCGGACCAGCTCGGCCAGCGCGAACAGCGTGCCGAGCGAGAAGTGGTGCATCATCGTCGCCACGGTCATCGACGGTGCCGTCGCCGCCAACGCGCGGACGACCCTCGCCGCCTCCAGCGGCGAGGCGTCCAGACCGCCGTAGTTCCGCGGCACCAACAGGTTCGTCCCGCCGTGCGCCCGGAAGATCTCGATCGCGGCGCTGTCCTCGGACTCCAGCTCGGGTAGCGGGATCTCGGTCAGCTGCTGGCGCAGGCCGGGCAGCAGCTTGTCGCAGACCTGCCGGTCGGCCTCCATGAACTGCATGTCATCTCCCCTGTCGGTCGAGCCTGTGGTAGGCGTCGAAGACCGCGTCGCGCGGCCTGATCCCGGTAGCCCGAGAGACGCCCTGGAGGTGCGAGCTACGCAGCATCGGGTAGTTCGCCTCCCCGAACACGCCGCCGGTCAGCCCGGTCCCGCCGTGGGTGGGCAGGTAGGGCAGCCAGCCGAGGTGCGAGTCATTGATCTTGAGCAGGCCCCCGTTGCGGGTCCGCGCCAGGAACCGGTCGACGACTGCCTCGTCGTCGGCCCACAGCGAGTTCCGCAGCCCGTAGGGGTTCGTCCCGACGTGGTCGAGCACCCGGTCGAGCAGGTCGGGGCCCGGCTCCGCCACGATCACGGGCAGCAGGGGGAAGAACGTCTCGGTCGCCACGGCGTCGATCTCCCGGCAGCCGGCCAGGCCGTCCACCCGGAGCACGGTCGGCTCCAGGAACGGGCCGGTGTCGGACGGTTCGCCGTCCACCTCGAGCCGCCGGCCGCCGTGCACCAGGCTCGCCCCCCGCTCGAGCGCGTCGCGGAGATAGGCGAAGAACCGTTCGCTGCGCAGCACCGGGGAGAGCAGCACGCCCTCCTGCCAGGGGTAGCCGGGCCGGATCCGGCCGGCGGCCTCGGTCAGCCGCGCCAGCAGCTCGTCGGCGACCTCGGGGTGGACGACGACCTGGTTGGGGGCCATGCAGATCTGGCCCGAGCCGAAGAAGCACTCGGTGAGCGCCTCCACGGCGAGGTCGAGGTCGGCATCGCGCCACACCACGACGCAGTCGTTGCCGGCCAGCTCGAGGATGGGCTTCTTCCCCCGCGCGACGCACTCCCGCTCCAGCTCGAGCCCGCGCTCCACGTCCCCGGTGAAGAAGATGTCGTCCACTCGCGGGTCCTCCAGCCAGGCACGCAGGACCGGACCGGGGCGGGCGCAGAAGAAGTTGAGCGTCCCGGCCGGCGCGTCGAGCTCGGTCAGCGCCGGCACCACCAGCTCGCGCAGGGCGAACAGCACGCCGAGCGGGGCGCTGCGCGGGGCGCGCAGGACAACCGCGTTGCCAGCCAGCAGGGCGGTGATCCCGAACAGGGCACTGGCCGCCGGCGCGTTCGACGGCGGGTTCACGCATACGACGCCGTCGGCGACCCGGCGGACCGTGAGCTCCCGTCGGCCGATGCGTACGGAGCTGTGCAGCTGCCCCGCGCAGTACGCGAGGGTCTCCGGACTGAACAGCTCGACGAGCCCGGCGACCTGCCAGCGGGCGAGCGCGACCGGCGAGCCCTCGGCCACCAGCAGCTCCACCAGCTCCTCGTGGCGTGCCAGCAGGCGTTCCCGGACCAGCTCGCCCAGCGCCATCCGGGTCGACAGGGGTGTTGCCGCCCACTCCGGTGCCGCCGCGGCCGCCGCCTCAGTCGCGGCGGCGACGGTCTCGGCGTCGGCGACCGCGCACCGCCCGACCACGTCGGTCGCCGGGACGTCCTCGCCCCGTTCGAGCCGGCGCTTGCGGGTGAGGCTCGCGAAGACGTCGGTGAGGACCGAGCCGCTGTGCACGGTGTAGAGGTGGTGTGCGGAGTCCACGTCGCGGCCACCGACGTAGGACCGGAACGTCGGAACCGGTACGTCGTACGCCGGCACGTCGGCGTCAGGCAGGCTCAGCGTCACTGTAGAACGTTCCTTTGCCGTTGTGCAGGCGGACTCGAATTTGAGTCTGACAAAGGGTTCTGATATGCCGCTGACAGCGTGCTCGGGAAGCGTTTTCCCGGCTGACGACGGCCTGACCCGCGGGTCGCGCGCCGTTGTTCACACGGTCGATCGAGCTTGATAATCGATCCCATCGCCGCAGGTGGCGGGGCAGATGAGGCAAGGTATCAGCCGGACGGGAGCGGTGGGTCAGGGATGGTTAAGGGCATGCTGGAAACGATGCCGGCAGATTCGGTGCACTCTTTGCTGGTCCGATATTCGGACAATCCGAGCGCTTTTCTCGCCCTGAACGGCGGCAACCGGTATTTCGCGTCGCCCGGCCAGGACGGGGTCGTCGCCCACCGCGAGTCGGGGCGGCACCTGGTGCAGTTCGCTGCTCCGTTCGGGCCCGACCGGGCCATGCTGCTGCGGCGGTTCACCGAGCATGCGCGGGCGCGGGGTCGTCGGGTGGTCGCCGTCCAGCTCCAGCGGTCGGACGTGGACCTGTACGCGGCCGCGGGCTACACGGTGAACCAGATCGGTGCCTCCTACGCGGTCGACCTCGCGGCGTTCACGCTCCGCGGCTCCCGGTTCGTCCGGCTGCGCAACAAGATCTCCCGGGCGCTCCGCGCCGGTGTCGAGGTGGCCGAGGTGCCGTTCGACCCGTGGCGGGAGCGTGTGGCGGAGCTGGACCGGGTCTGGCTGCGGGCCAAGGGGCGGCACGCCCGGCCGCTGGAGTTCCTCGTGGGCCAGCACGGCGGCGCGGTCCAGCGCTACCGGCGCCTGTTCGTGGCGACGGTGGGTGGCGAGCTGGTCGGGTACATCTCCTACTCCCCGGCCTACGGCAGTCGGCCCGGTTGGCTGCACGACCTGTCCCGCCGCGATCCCGACGGACCGCCGGGTGTCATGGAGGCGGTCAACGCCGCGGCGCTCGAGGTGTTCCGCGGGGAGCGTGCTTCCTGGCTGCACTTCGGCTTCACCCCGTTCACCGGCCTCGACCCCGCGCACGAGCACGCATCGGCGAGCCGGTGGTTCCGCTGGCTGGCCGGACAGCTCGCGACCCGGGGCTCGGCGGTGTACCCCGCCGCCACCCAGCTCGCCTACAAGCTCAAGTGGGCACCTCAGGTGGTGCTGCCGGAGTACGTGGCCTTCTCCGAAGGGGCGAGCCTTGCCGCGTTTGCCCGAATCTTTCGAGTGTCGAACGCGCTGTAGCCCTATCGATTCGTTCCGAGCGTGCTGGTGGGGCGCGAAGCGGACGGCCGGCTCGTGGATGGCTCGCGCGGTCAGGCGAGTGTCACCGGTGTGTCAGGTCTCTCACCAAGCATCGGAGGCGAGTTGAACAGGGAGGCGGGGCGTGATGGAGGACAGGCACCTGTCACCGGTGCCGGAGCGCACGGTGATCTTCAAGTTGTTTGGTTCGGTTGGATTGGTGCGGGATGGGCGGCTGCTCGCGATTCAGGGCGGCCGTCAGCGCACGTTGCTTGCGACATTGTTGATCAATTCCGGAAAGGTCGTCACCAAGGAGCAGTTCTTCGAGGAGTTGTGGGAGGGGCGAGGGCTGGCGAAGGCCAACAACGCGCTCCAGGCGTTGATCACCAGATTGCGAAAACTCCTCAGGAGTACCTTCGGTGACGATTTCGCCCGGGAGCGCCTGGTCACCCTGCCCACCGGTTACGTACTGCATGCCGAACCGGAGGAGGTCGACGCCAAGCTGTTCGAACGGCTGGTCGCCCTGGCTCACGCCGAGCTGGCCGCGGACCCGGTCCGTGCCCGTGACCTGCTCGGCGAGGCGCTGGAGCTGTGGGACGGCCCGGTTCTGGAGGGCGTCTCCGGCGGTCCCATGTGCCACAGCTCGGTACTCCACTACGAGGAGAGCAGGTTGGCCGCCGTCGAGGACCGGTTCCAGGCCAGCATCGTCGCCGGCATCCAGGGTGGGGTGATCAGCGAGCTGAAGAAGATGGCCATGCTCTACCCGTGGCGGGAGCGGCTGGCCGAGATGCTGATGGTCGCGCTGTACCGGTCCGGCCGCCAGGCCGACGCCCTGCGGGAGTACAACCTGGTCAGGCGTCGGCTGGTCGACGAGCTGGGGATGGAGCCCTCCTCGATGCTCCAGGACCGGATGCAGGCGATCCTCAACCACGACCCGTCCCTGGACCTCCGCCCGGACGGAGGGCGGCGGCAGGCGTTCGGATAAGTGGTTGTCGTAGCAACCTGAGCAACCCATAGTGACACCCTGCGCGGCTCTACCGAGAGGTAACCGCGCAGGGTGACTACTGCGCTGACCTGCGGAATCCTTAACCCAGAGGTAAAAAGACCAATCGGTCGGTTTCTATTGACAAACCGGTCGGTCGGTTTTGTAGTCTTGAGGCGCGGCCGAGCCGATGTCGATCAAACCGGTTGGCAGGCGGTCGCCACAGGCCACAGGAGACCGAAGTGGACATTGACGTATTAGGGCCCTTAGTCGCGCGTCAAAGTGGCACGTCGGTGGTTCCGACCGCCGCGAAGCCCCGTAAGGTGTTGGCGATGCTCACCGTGCATGCCGACCAGGTCGTGCCGATGGCGTCTCTGTTCGAGGAGCTGTGGGGCGAGGACATCCCGCGCAGCGCCAACACCACGGTGCAGACCTACATTTTGCACCTGCGTAACCTCATCGGCACCGCGCTCGACCAGTCGGACGCCGATGGACCGACCGACGCCAAGCGAGTCCTCGTCACCTACCCCGGGGGCTACCTGCTGGACACCATGGGGGGACGGGTCGACGTGCGCGAGTTCGACCGGCTCGCCGCGCTGGGGCACCGGGCGCGGGAGATGGGCGACTACGAGACCGCCTCGCGCCACTTCTGTGACGCACTCGCGATCTGGCGGGGCCGCGCCCTGGTGGACGTGCAGACCGGTCCCCTGCTCGAGGTGGAGTCGCACCGCCTCGAGGAGGCCAGGCTCAACGTCCTCGACCGCCGCATCGATGCGGACCTGCGGCTGGGCCGCCACCACGAGCTGCTCGGCGAGCTGGCCGGGCTGGTGGGGCGCTACCGCACCCATGAGGGACTGCACGCGCACCTCATGCTCGCGCTGTACCGGTCGGGTCGGCGTGGCGAGGCCATCGACGTCTACCGCAGGATGCGTACCGGGTTGGTGAACGAGCTGGGGCTGGAGCCGTCGCCCAGCCTGCGCCGGTTGCAGCACGCGATCCTGATGTCGGACCGGCGGTTGGCCGAGGTGGGCACCGAGCCTGCGGCATTGGACCGGGCGGGATGACCCGTTGGCGCCGCCGGACGGACCGGGGGTAAGGTCGCGGCGACGCGTCCTGCTTCGGCATATGAGCCAGGGAGTGATCCCTCGCATGGAGATTCCGTTCATCCGTTGAGCGGATAGTGGCCCGGGACGTGTCGTGACCAAACAGTCAAGATCTGAGAACACCCGGTTGCACCTCGTGCGATCGGCGGCGGAGCTGTTCGACCGCAACGGGTTCTCAGGTGCCACGCTGGAGGATGTCAGCCGGGCCGCGGGGGTTACCAAGGGGGCCTTCTACTTCCACTTTTCCTCCAAGGACGAGTTGGCGGGTGCGATCCAGGCGGAGGCGTGCACGATGTTGCGGGGTGCGGTCTACCGCGCCCTCGGTGACGGGGCCGACGTGCTGCAGTCGCTGGTCGACCTGACCCACGAGATCGGGCACTGGCTCGAACACGAGCCGGTCGTGCGGGCGAGTCTGCGCACGGCGCGGGAGTGCGGACACCGCGGTGCTCCCTTTCTGGACTTCTACGTCGATCTGCTCTCGGCGGTGGAGACGATGCTGATCAGTGCTGAGCAGGCGGGGGACCTCCACGAGTCGGTGGCGATCGAGCAGGCGAGCACGCTGGTGCTCACGATGTGCGCTGGCGTGGAGATGTTGTGGTGGTCGGGGATCAGGCAGGGCAGCGTCCGCGAGAGCCTGCGCGAGATGTGGACGCTGATCCTGCCTGGTCTCGCGGCCGAGGGTGATGTGCAGAAGATCGATCCGAGAGGCCGCGTCGCCCTCAACTGACCGGTTCGGTGACCGTTGTCGTGTCACCAGGGCAGGGGGAGTCGACCGTCGACGGGTACGGGCGCGGGGCCGGACACCCCGTCGAGGCGGGCGCGCACCTCGACAGGCAGGTCGAGCTCGAAGCCGGGCAACGACGTCTCGTACTGTTCGGGCGTGCGGGGGCCGAGCACGACCGAAGTCACCTCGGGCCGGTCGAGCACCCAGGCGACGGCGACCGCCGCCGGCGTGGTGCCGAGCTCGTCGGCCACGCGGTGAACCTCCTCGGCCACCGCCAGCCGGCGCTCGTTGAGCTGGTCGTCCACCCACCGGCGCGCGGTGTCGGTGGCGAGGGCGAGCACCTTTCCCAGCCGGGTGGAGGGCGCCGGCGCGGCGTCCCGCTGGTAACGCCCGCCGAGAACGCCGCCGCCGAGAACGCCGTAGGCCAGGACGCCCACCCCGTGGGCCGCGCACACCGGGAGAATCTCCGCCTCGATGTCCCGGCACACCAGGGAGAACTGGGCCTGCAGGCTGACCGCGGGCGTGCCGCCGACCCGTTCCGCGGCCCACTGCGCCTCGACGAGCTGGGCGGCGGTCAGGTTGGAAACGCCGAGGTAGCGGACCTTGCCCGCGCGGACGAAGCCGTCGAGGGTGGCCATGGTTTCCTCGATGGGGGTGCCGGGGTCCCACTTGTGGCACTGGTAAAGGTCGACGTAGTCGGTGCCCAGCCGGCGCAGGCTCGCCTCCAGCGCGCGCGTCAGGTGGACGCGGGACAGCCCGCCGCGGTTCGGGCCGGGACCGTGGGGCTGGTACCCCTTGGTGGCGATCACCACCGCGTCGCGCCGATCCCTGACGGCGGCCCCGACGATACGCTCGGACTCGCCGGCGTTGTAGTTGTCCGCCGTGTCCAGGAAGTTGTGGCCGGCGTCGAGGTACGCGTCGATGATCGGACGCGCCTCCTCCTCCGGTACCCCCAGTCCCCAGGCGGTGCCGAAGTTGGCGGTGCCGAGGCAGACCCGGGAGACCTGGAGGCCGGATCGGCCGAGTGGAGGGTAGTCCACCGGGGTCAACTCCTTGACGTACCTACGTACCGGTCGGCATGGTAGTCCGGTTTTGGCGCCCACAGGGCAGTTCTGGGAGGAAACGATGGGCACTTCTCAAGATCGTATTCGCTTTCTGCGTGACCTGCGCTCCGTGCGCCGCTACACGGACCGACCGGTGCCGGCGGAAGTGGTAGACGATCTGCTGAATGTCGCTCGCTGGACGGGAAGTTCGGCCAACCGGCAGCCCTGGGAGCTGGTCGTGGTCGAGTCCCCGGCGACGCGACGTGCCCTCGCGGAGGCCGGTGGAAGCCCCGGGCACGCCCCGTTGGTCGACGCGCCACTGGTGATCGCCGTGGTCCTGGACTCGCCGGCGGCCGGCTTCGACGGCGGGCGGCTGTGTGAGCGCGTGCTGTTGGCCGCCTCGGCCCACGGGCTCGGCGCGAGCCTGGTGGGTTTCAAGGACGGCGCCGAGGCAGCGGCCAAGGCGGTACTGGGTGTTCCGGCGGACCGGGTGATGCCCAGGGTGGTGGTCGCCGGGTACCCGGCGGATGCCGGCGCGCGCCTGGTGAGCGTGGAGCGGACGGTCGACAACCGGCTGCCGCTGGAGCGGTTACCGGTGGGACGTAAGCCTTTGGCGAGGTTTGTGCACCGGGAGCGCTACGGCCCGGCGTGAGACCGTCCGACGTTCGGTGCACGGCTCGCTCGGCGAACAGCGGGGACGCGGTGAGCTGAACGGCGCATCGTCGTGTGGTGAACGGGGGGAGCTGAGCCAAGATCGTTCCGCGTCGGCACGGTATAGGATTTTCTTTGGGGGAGCCGAACGGCGGGCCGCCGACGGCTGAACGGTGTACGCGTGCGGTCTCAGATGGACCCTTGTCGGGATGAGGTGGGTACAGCTGTCTCCACAACGCCGGAGGGTGAGCCGCGGTAGGGGAGCCACGGTCCGTGCGCTTCGGGTGACAGACACGGTGGGAGCGCGAACGAGACCGCCGCTACCGGATGAGGACGGGCGACCTCGGCTGCCGGTGCGAGGTCGCGCCGGTCAGGCCGTGGCGGCGGCAGTGGAGCTGGGTTCGCTGTCCCAGGTGATGGTTCCCGCGGGGACGAAGCGGGCTACCCGGCGGGGTGGGACCAGGCCGGGGAGGGCGATCCGCCACATGATGGTGAGGCGCTCGTGCACGTCGTCCCGGCCGGTCAGCACGGCGGACTGGGTCTGCACACCCATGAACGTCGCCGAGACCCAGTTCGCCACGTCGCGGGTGTCCCACTCCTGGCGCAGGTCACCGCGTCGTTTGGCCTTCACCAGCAGCTCGTCGACGATGTCGATCCAGCGCTCGTACACCGCGGCCTCCGGCGAGGCGAAGTTCGCCTCGATGACCAGGCGGTTCCCCGCGCGGACGCGGACGTTCGTCCACATGCTGTGCGCCAGGGCGTGGCTCATGTCGATCACGTCCTGGAGGCCGGCCTCCTCGGAGAGCGGCGTGTCGATCGCGCCCCACTGTTCGGAGACCAGCGCCCGGGCCAGGTCCTCCTTCGAGGAGAAGTGGAAGTACAGGGCACCCTTGGTCACGCCGGCCCTGGCCAGGATGTCCGACAGGCTGGCCCCGTCGAAGCCGCGTTCGTCGAACACCTCCGCTGCCGCGTCGAGAATCGCGTTTCTAGTGCGTTCTGCCCGGTCTTGCCGCGCCAAGCCGCACCTCCCTCTGGTGGCGTCGCGTCGTGCGCCGGCCCCCAGCATGCCACCTCTGGACGCTGGGCCGATCGCGTCACCCAGAAGTCCCGAGTGCCGGTCGACCTCCGCTCCAGAGTAGCTCAAGAGCGGCACAATGACCCCTCGAAAAAAAACCGGGTGGTAGGTATGGTTCTGTTGTGGCCAACGCCACGTTCGAAACTAACCGAACTTCGAGCGGCAGATCCGACTGGCCCCGACTCACCGCAGAGCCGGCGCACCCCGACAGCCGCGCCGCTCGGCTTGCCATCCAGCCACCGGGCAGTGAAGCCACAGACTCATGAGAGGTTCGGCATGACCACGATGACCAAAGGCCAGGCTGAGTCGTCGAAGGCGGACTTATGGAGCGCGGGACCGCTGCTCATCACGCAGTCCGTTCCGCCCGGCCTGATTCGCCGGATCAACAGTAGCGACGTCTTCGTGACGTATCTCGGCGTGCTCGCCGAGGACAAGTTCGAGGTTGGAGTCCGCTGGCCGGGCTCGCACAGCTTCTACCGCCCAGTGGCAGCTGATCTGCACGACCCGCTGCTGTTCCTGGAGAGCGTGCGGGAGGCGGGGGTGCTGATCGCCCACGCCGGCTACGAGATCCCCAGGGCGTGCAAGTTCCTCACCCGGGACAAGCGGTTCCACGTGGCGGACCCGGAGGGCCTGCGCACCAACGGTTCCGACCCGGTCGACGTGACGCTCGTGGTGACCGCCCGCGACATCCAGCGGCGCGCCAGGAGCTTCGCGGGGATGCTGTTCGACGCCGAGTGCTACCGCGACGGGGTACTGATCGGCTCCGCCGCCTACCGCTGGAGCTGCGTGTCGGCTCCGGGCTACGCGCGGCTGCGCGGGCAGTATCGCGACGCCGTGCCCGCGGCTCCTGCCGACAGCTCCCCCGTGCCGCACGACCTGGTGGGCCGGTGCGCCCCGATCGACGTCATGCTGGCCGAGACGGCAGCCCGGAGCACCTGGCTGCTGCGGGTGGACCCGGAGCACGACGTCATCTACGACCACCCGATGGACCACGTCCCGGGCAACGCGATCATCGAGGCGGGGCGCCAGGCGGCCCTGCTGGTGAGCAACCAGCCCAACGCGATCCCGGTGGGTGGTGAGCTCGACTTCCACCACTACATCGAGTTCGACCAGCCGTGCACGGTCACCGCGGTGCCGATGAGCGGCACGTCGACCGTCCGGCTCGCCTTCGACCAGGGCGGTGTCCGCATGGTCGACGGGACGTTGAACCTGTACACCCCCTGAGACCGCCGTTCCGGCCGAGGCTCGGGCACTCGCGAGGACGCACGACCTGCGTCGCAGGCGCACCGCCCCCGTCACACCGGCGGGCGTCCCTGGCCTCGTACTCCTGGAGGAACTCGCCCACCCGTCCGTGAGGGGACGATCTCCCCTCACCGGCGGGTGGGCGAACCCGTGTCCTGCGGCGTGCACTGTTACTTCCCGCGCTGGTCGGCTTGCTGGTGCCCGCGCTCGTGCAGCGACCGCAGCAGTACCTCCTGGCGCTCGGCCAGCGTCTCGAGCCGCTGCTGCAACTCGGCGAGCTCACGGCTCAGGTCGACGGTGTCGGCGACGTCCCGGGCGTGGACCTCCGCGGCTTCGGGTGCCCGGTCGGACCGGAGCGAGCGCGCCCTGGCCCGCAGCGCCGGTCCCGGCTCGACCCCCAGCTCGTGCAGCAGCCGGTGCCGCGCCCGGTCGTACACGGCCAGCGCGTCGGACTGCCGCCCGCTGCGGGCCAGGGCCACCATCAACTGCTCGTAGAACCGCTCGCGCATCGGGTTGCCGGCGGTCGTCTCGGTCAGCTCGCCGACCACCTCGGCGTGCCGGCCCTCGCGCAGGCTCGCGTCGTACAGCGACTCCAGCGTGGTCAGCCGGTGCTCCTCGAGTGCGACGGCCTCCCGCGCGCACACGTCGCCGGTCACCGAGCCTTCCAGCGCCGGACCTCGCCACAGGCGCAGAGCCCCCCGCAGCAACGGGATCGCCGCTCCGGGAGCGGCGACCGCGATCTCCTTGGCCCGCCCAGCCTGGGCGAGGAACTCCGCGGCATCGGTCTCACCGGGGCGCAGGTGCAGCAGGTAGCCGGACGGCCGGGTCACGATCCGGTCCGGTTCGCCGGAGGCGACCTCGACGACCTTGCGCAGCCGGCGGATGTGAGCCTGTAGCGCGTTCGCCGAGTTGGCCGGCGGGTGCTCGCCCCACACCTCGGCGATCAGCCGCTCGGCCGACACGACCTGCCCGGCCCGTACCGCGAGGGTCGCGAGCAGGGCACGCTGCTTGACTCCCGTGACCTCGACGAGCTCGCCCCACGAGTCGTAGAGATCGAGAGGTCCGAGGATCTCCAGCCGCATCTCAGCGCGGTGCCCTCTGCTCGGCGGCGACGAGCCCGGACTCGAACGCGTAGATGACAGCGTGGGTTCGGTTGCGCAGGCCGAGCTTGCCGAGCAGGTTGCGCACGTGCGACTTGACTGTGTGCTCGGAGACCGTGAGCGCCCCGGCTATCTCCGCGTTGGACATCCCCTTGGCGACCAGCGTGAGCACGTCGCACTCGCGGTCGCTCAACCCGTCGTGGCCGGCCGGCTCGCGTCCTCGGTCGGTGCCCCCGGTCGGTGTCCGGGGCGGACCGGGACGGGTCAGCTCGAAGCCCGCGGCGGCGACGCGGACCGCGGCCACGACCTCCTCGGGGGTCGCCGAGGCAGGCAGGCTCCCGCACACGGCGTCCTCCGGTCCGGGGAGCGTGTCACCGGCGCGCACGCCGATGTGCAGCACCCGGACTACCCGGGTCGAATGGCGCACCAGGTTTTGTACCGCGGTGAGTACTGGTGCCGCGGCGTCGGCCCGGAGGCTGTGCAGCAACAGGACGTCGGGCTCCCGCTCGGCGAGCGTGGTGAGGACTGCCGGGCCCGGGCCGTGCTCACCGACGACCACCATGCCGGGCTCGGCGTCGAGCGCCGCGAGCACCCCTCGCCGAGCGAGGACGTCGTCCCCGACGACCAGCACGCGGATGCCCGTGGGCGCGTCGTCCTCGGCCGGTACCGGGGTGACCGACGGATGCCGGGGCCGGTCGTCGCCGGGTAGGTCGTGGTGGATCGACCCGTCGTCACGCCGGGGGAGGACGCGCACCGCGTGGCCCGCGACCGCGCGCAGGGTCGGGTGGCCGGCGCGTCCTCGCCAGGTTTCGCCGCCTGTCCAGTGCTCCATGCTCGCCTCGCTCACGTCGATGCCGACGCAGGAGCCGGCACCGTTTCAAACTATGCCCGTGTGACACACATGGGTTCTTTCGTTGAGCGGTCTTCAACCCGCCGAATACGTGCGGTCGACCTCCACGATCGGTACCGCTCAGCGCAGGGGGGCCGGTCCGGTTTGACGTCCGCCGCCACGACGCTCACGATCTAGGCAATTTCCCAGCTTTTCGAGAAACGGAGATCACCGTGCGCGCGCGCTTTCTTGGCAAGGACCCGCTGTCGCAGGAGGGTCAGTCGCCAACGCTGTTCGCGACCGACCGGACGGATCGTCGCACCTACATCGCCCAGGGATGGGTCGTGACCGATCCCCAGGCCCTCGCGGACGTGGGTCCCGTGCCGGCCGGGGAGGCGATCATCGAGATACCCGAGGACGTGCTCCGCATGTACGGCCGTGCTCTGGTTGGGGAGTATCGGTAAGATATTCCGAGAAATTTCTCTTGATGGCACCCTTCGGCCGCTACGCTGTGTAGGTATCATCCGTGGCGCGCTGTCGCGGGCACCGCGCCGGGCGACAGGACATGCTCCGTGCCACCTAACAGAACGAGCGGGGTGTCGAGCCTGCACGAGGCTCGGCTCGCACTTGGCAAGCGACTCCGCGAGCTGCGCCGTCATGCCGAACTGAGCGGGCGGCAGCTCGCGGAGTCGCTTGCGTGGCCCCCGTCGAAGGTCTCCAAGCTCGAGAACGGGCGGCAGGCCCCGACCGACGACGACATCAAGGCGTGGATCCGGGCGACCGACAGCCACGACGAGATGGAGGGTCTGCTCGCCTCGCTGCACATGCTCACCGTCCAACACATCGAGTGGCAGCGGCAGCTGCGTGGCGGGCTCCGGTCACACCAGACCGAGCTCGCCGCGCTCGACGCCAAGACGCGCTTGTTCCGCGCCCTGGAATGCACGTTCATTCCCGGACTGCTGCAAACGGCCGAATACGCCCGCGCCCGTTTCTCGCAGAGCGTGAAGGTGTTGAAGGTCGGAACCGATGTTGACGAGGCCGTGCAGGCGAGAATTCGGCGCCAGGAAATTTTGTATCGGACGGACAAAAGATTTCATTTTGTCCTCACCGAGGCCGCGCTCCGATACCGGCTCTGCCCGCCCGAGGTGATGCTCGGCCAGCTCGACCGGCTCATCGCGCTGTCCGCGCTGCCGAACGTGAAGTTCGGCATCATCGGCTTCGAGACACCCTACGCTGTGGCCCCCACGCACGGGTTCTGGTTGCTGGACGACGAGCGGGTGATGGTCGAAATATTCTCCGCCGAGCTCAACCTGGCCCAGCCCCAGGAGATCGAGTTGTACCGGGCGATCTTCGAGTCGATGGCGACCGCGGCGTCCTACGGACGGCAAGCACGAGAGATCATCAAGCGCATCATCGAAGATCTTTCGGCAGAGATGGGGTCCGGCAGTGAATAGTCTCGCGGCGCGGCGAGAGATTTCCAGGGCAGAAGAAATTTGGAGAAATTTCCTTTCGCCCCGGGTTGTTGAAGGCCTAATCTTCTCACATGACCCGGGCATTGATCCTGGTTCGACTGAAACCCCGGCAGCCGGACGGGTCGATGATCGGCGAGGCCCGGCGGACGTGCCATCTGGTGCCGCTGCCGGAAGCTGACGCGATGCCGCGGTTCCTCACCGCATACTGCGGACTGCGCATCGCGCCCGGGTCCGGGGAAGTGCTGGCATCACCCACCGGTATGCCGTGCGAGCCGTGCTTGGCGAGCTCGCCCGTGCCGGCGTTCTCGATGCTGCGGCACTTCCGCGGCCGGCTCGGCGGCGGCGGCACCGACCGCTGAGCCGGCCCGCCCAACCGACCTGGGCGGGCCCCGGCGGGCGGGGCGAAGGGGGTTCCGCTGCCGAGCCGGTCCGCTCCGTCGGGTGATCACTCGTTCGGGGGGTGCGATTTCGGAAGTTTCGGGAATTCGTGGTGCTCTCTCGGCCGTTGATCCGAACGCCGCCGACCTGGGCCGCACCATGCGACTGGGTGCCCTACTCCTCCACGCGGATCAGGGCGAAGCCGTCGTAACCCTTGCTGCCAACGGTTTGGACCATCGTGGCGGTGGCGCGCTTCTCCTCGGACAGCATCCTGGCCAGTTCTCTCGTGCCCTGGACCGCCGGGTCGGTCGAGGTCGCGTCCGCCACCTTTCCGTTGCGGATCACGTTGTCGACGATGATGACGCCGCCGGGGCGGACCAGCTTGAGAGCCCAGGTGAGGTAGCCGGGGTTGTTGGGCTTGTCGGCGTCGATGAACGCCAGGTCGAAGGGGGCGACCTCCTGGTGGCCGAGAACCGCCAGGGTGTCCAGGGCGGGTCCGACACGCACCTCAACCCGGTCGGACAGGCCGGCCCTCGCGATGTTCTCTCGCGCTACCTGGGCGTGCTTCTCCTCGTACTCCAGGGTTACCAGGGCACCATCCTCGGGGAGCGCTCTGGCCAGCCAGATGGTGCTGTAGCCGCCAAGGGTTCCGATCTCCAGGATTCGGCAGGCGCCGTGGATCTTGGCCAGGAGGTACAGCATCTTGCCCTGGTTGGGCGCCACCGCGATGTCGGGGAGGCCGGCGGCGTCGCTCGCCGCCAGGGCATGGTCCAGTGCGGGGTCCGGGGCGACCAGCAGATCGGCGATGTACTCGTCGACCGCGGTCCACTGCTCCTGATTCATGGTCTATTCCTACCCGTCCCGGTTCAGTTCGCGTTCGAACACCCCCAGGGTCTCCACGAACAGCCTCCGCTGCTCGGGGGAGAGGGGCTCCAGCGCCGCGTGCCAGGCCCGGGCCGCTGAGGCGACCCAGTTCTCCACCGCCCCACGACGGTTCGCGGGGATGCTCACGATCGTGCGGCGGCGGTCGGCCTCGTCCTCTCGGCGTTCGAGGATCCCCTGGCGGCTCAGCTCGCCGACCATGAGGCTCACCGTCGCGGGCGCCACCTGGAGCCGTTTGGCCAGCTCGTTCACCGGCATCGGGCCGTCGAACAACAGGTACGAGAACAGGGACAGGTGTCGCGGCGCCAGGGTGAAGCCGGCCAGCTCCGGCGGTGGGGTGGCGCGCTTGAGGCGCCCAACCACCCGGGGGAGCAGGAGCAGCAGGGTTCGTACGGCGTCCTTCAGCTCTAGTCCGTCCGTTGACAATAGCTCTGTCTTCCTAATAGTTTTGCTTGCAAAGCAAAGTTGTCCGGGCAGCTGGAGGGTAGTCGGGGTGGAACGGAACCGGTGGGGGTTGGTGGTGGCTGCCGGGCTCGCGGTGTTCGTCGCGCAGCTGGACGCCACGATCGTCAACGTGGCGCTGCCGTCGATCGAGGACTCGCTGGACACCTCCACCGCGCTCGCGCAGTGGGTGGTGCTGGGCTACCTCGCTCCGGTCATCGCGCTCGGCCTGTGTGCGGGGCGGTGGGTGGACGCCGTCGACCGGCGACGTGCGATGCGGCTGGGCTGCCTGGGCTTCGGTGCGGCCACCCTCGCCGCCGCACTCGCGCCGGGGATCGGCTGGCTGATCGCCGCCCGGGTGGTGCAGGGGACGTTCGCCGCCGTGCTGCTGGCGCTCTCGCCGGTGCTCGCCACTGTCTCGGTGCGGCCCGAGATCCGGGGGCGAGCCTTCGCCACCGTCATGCTCTTCGGCACCGCCGGCGGCATGACCGGACCCGTGATGGGGGGCTGGATAGTGGAGACATGGGGCTGGCCGTGGGTCTTCTCCCTGACTGTTCCGGCTGTCGCCGCTGTCGCACTGCTCACCGCTCGTAACCTGCCGCTCGGCGATCACTTGACCTGGCCCGCGCGTCGTTGGCTGGTCGAGACGGCCACGTTCGGTGGAGGCGCGGTCGCGGTACTCCTCGCGCTGTCACTCTCCGTAAGTCAGGGCTGGGTCTGGCTCGTGGTGGCTCTGGTGGCCGTCCCGCTCCTGCGAGCCTGGGTCGCCGGCCCGGACTCGGGGCCGGTGCGCGAGCTGCTTGGCACGCGCGGCGTGCTCGGTCCGCACGTGGCGCTCGTCCTGGTCTACGCGGGGCTGTTCGCGGTGACCTTCGTCCTGCCGTTCTTCCTGCAACGCGGGCTCGGCGCGACGCCGGGTGCCGCCGGCCTGGTGCTGCTGGCATTCCCGGTGGCCGCCCTGCTCACCAGCTACGGTGCGGGTCTGGTCGCCGACCGGGTCGGCACGCGGCCGGTGGCGGCGGCCGGGGTCGTGGTGGTCGCGGCGGGACTGGTGCTGCTGCTCCTGGCCGGCGGTGGGCCGGGTGACCTGTTCTGGCGGCTTGCCGTCGTCGGCGCCGGGTTCGGGTTGTTCAACGGACAGCTTCAGGTGTTGCTGATGGGCAACGCCCCGCGTGCTCGGCTCGGGCTGACCGCGGCGACGTCGAACCTGGTCCGTCAGCTCGGTGCCGCGTTCGGTGTGGCGACCGGTGCGGCGCTGTGGGCACTGGCCGACGAGCAGGCCGTGCGCCAGGTGGCCGCGGTCGCGCTGGCCTTGGTGGCGGGAGCCGGCCTGACACTGATCCGCACCGGGATGCCGGCGGCTGCGGGCGCGGCGCGATGAGCGTCGGGCCCGCGACCACCGGCTCCGGCCTCAGGACACCGGTTCGAGCACGAAGACCGGGATCTCGCGGTCGGTCTTCTTCTGGTAGTCGGCGTAGTCCGGGTAGGCCTCCACGGCTCGGGCCCACCAGGCGGCCTTCTCCTCGCCGGTGACCTCGCGGGCGACCATGTCCTTCTTGACCGGGCCGTCCTGGAGCTCGAGGTGCGGGTTGGCGACCAGGTTGTAGTACCAGACCGGGTTCTTCGGCGCGCCGCCGAGCGAGGCGACAGCGGCGTAGCGTCCCTCGTGCTCGACCCGCATGACCGGGGTCTTGCGCAGCTTCCCGCTCTTGGCGCCGACCGTGGTCATGACGACGACCGGCATCCCGCGCAGGGTCGTGCCCTCGGTGCCACCGGAGCTCTCGTACAGCTCGACCTGCTCACGCGCCCAGTCGGAGGGGCTGGGTTCGTACTCACCTTGCAACGGCATGGTCCCAGTCAACACCACCCGGGCGTTCTCAGCAGGACGTGCGAGCGATGTTGGCGACGCCCGACGCGGCGCCGGTCACCACGTTGTTCGAGCACACCACGTTGCCCAGCGGGTCCCCGCCGACGAGCTTGATGTTGAACCCGTAGCCGGGTCCTCGCACGTCGGCGGTGTTGCCGCGGAAGGTGTTGCCCCGACCCCAGCCGTCCAGCATCACGCCGGTCTGGAAGCCGTCCCGCAGCGCCCTCGTCCCGCGGTTGTCCGCGACGAGGTAGCCGTTGCCCTTCAGGTCCACCCAGCTGTCCGCGTAGTTCGCCCCGGTCATCCCGGTGCCGTCGAAGGTGTTGCCGCGCACCTGACCGCCGGTGGTGCCCTCCTTGACGTCGACCGCCTCGGCCCGCACGTTCGGTCCGAAGTGGTTGCCGACCGCGGCGTTGCGGTCGCTGCGGTCGGCCCGGCCGTCGACCCAGTTGCTCACGGCCTGTCCGAAGTAGACACCTTCGCCGAACCCGGGCTCGCGTAGGCCGGTGTCGCTGATCTCCGAGTCGCGGACGACGTTGTCCGAGCTGTTGTCCCGGAAGTGGACGGCCTCGTCGCCGATGTGGTGCACGCGCAACCGCTCCAGCACGGTGTGGTTGGCACCCAGGGCCATGATGCCCTTCTGGCCGTTGGTCACGGTGAAACCGCTCAGCCGCCAGTGGTCGGCCTGCAGGGTGACCACGCGGCCGGACGCCGTGCCACCGCCGTCGATCACCGCGTTCCGAGGGCCGGTCAACGTGATCGGTGCCCCGGACGTGCCGTCCACCTCGATGATGAAACGTCCGTTGTAGACACCCGAGGCCATCCGGATCTGGTCGCCTGGACCAGCTTCGCGCAGGGCGATGCGCAGCGAGGCGGCGTCGTGCACCTCGACCACCTCCGCCGCGTTGGGCGCGGGCGGGGTGACGAGGCCGGTCAGCAGGAGCAGCGCGGGCAGCACTGCGCTCACCTGATTCGGGCTCGGATCCACTCCCCGGACGGCTTGAGCCGCTCGGGCGTGGTGAACGGACCGTTCGGGCAGGTGCCGGTCTCGAACACCGCACCGGAGCGGAAGTCGTCGGAGTAGTTCCAGTTGGTCCAGCTGATCTGCTTGGCGGCCATCAGATCGAGGTAGCGCTGGGCCATCGTGAAGTCGTTCGGTCCGTCGCCTGTGTACTCCTGCGTGCCGAACTCCGTGACGAACACCGGGATCCGGTCAGCCGCACGGGAAAGTGCGGCGAGGTACTCGTCCCGGTGCGAGGCCGCGTAGAAGTGGAACGTGTACATGATGTTCGAGGCGTTCACCGGATCAGCGACCACTTCGGACTCGTTCGCGCCGTCCGAGACGCCGAGTGAGGACCAGGCACGGGTGCCGACGAGGATCGGCGTCTCCGGGTCCACCGCGCGGATAACGGGGATCAGCTCCTCGGCATAGCTCTTGATCCGCGACCACGGGACGCCGTTCGGCTCGTTCGCGATCTCGTACAGCAGGTTGGTCTTCGCGTTGTGCCGCCGGGCGATCTCGGTGAAGAACGTCTTGGCGCGGGCGAGGTTGTGGTAGGGGTCGCCCGGGTCGAGCATGTGCCAGTCGACGATGGCGTACATGCCGCGTTCGGTGACCTCGTCGATCAGCGTGCTGACCCGGTTGGTGAAGCCCTCCGGGTCGGTCTCGTAGCCGTCCTCCTGGACGTACATGGAGATTCGCATGACGTCGGCGCCCCAGTCGCCGGCGAGTGCGTCCATCGACCGGTCGTTCACGCACTGGGAGTACCACTGCAGGCCGTGCGTGCTCATCCCGCGCAGCTGTACTGCCCGACGCTGGTCGTCGCAGAGTCTCACCCCGCAGACGTGGAGCTGGCCGTGGGTGGCGGCCGCCGTCGGTGGTGCGGCGGTGGCCGGGGCGATGAGCGCGAAGGGCGCGAGCATGGCCAGCAGCGCGAGCAGGCCGAGCGTTCGGCGAGACACGGCGATCTCCTCCCCGTTGGGGATCGTTGTCCGTCATGCCAGTTAGACAGTCCGGCTGTTCCTTGTCAAGGGTCTAGACCAATTGCACATGGCCGGAGGAACTGGTCCTGTGGCAGGATGGTTGTGTGACCGAGCACACCGCAGTCGAGGTTCCGGCGACGGGGTCGCGCCGCCGCTACAGGCGCTGAGCGCCGCCGCTCCCGGGGCTGGCCGCCTCACCTGGTTGTGACGTCCTCGACCACGGCGCACGTGTCGCGGACCGGGTCGAGGGCGTTGACATGGGCTGCCAGCGTGGTGAGCAGTGCCTTCAGCGTCGCCTGGTCCTCGAGCGGTAGGCCGGCGAGGACGTGTGCCTCGGCGTGGTGCAGCCGCTCCTCGAGTCGACAGAGCAGGGCGCGGCCCGCCTCTGTCGCCTCGATGCGTCTGGTCCGCCGGTCGGCCGGGTCGGGACGACGGGCGACCAGGTCCGCCCGCTCCATGTCGTCGAGCAGGTAGGTGAGCACGGTCCGGTCGATCCCCAGTCGCTCCCCGAGCGCGGACTGGCTAGGGGCCTCGTCCCGCGCGGCCGCGGTGAGCACCTGGTAGCCACGGTGCCCGCCCGGCACGTCGGCGATGACCCGGTCGCTGGCCTTGAGGTAGGCGCGGAACACGACGCCGAGCGTCCAACCGAGGTCGCCGTCCAGTGCGGGCATGAGCCCAGAATACGCGGCTTCTTAGAACGTCTGTCAGACAGAATATCTCGTGGCATACTGATGCCATGCCCGACTATGGCCACCCCCTGGAGTTCGGTGTCTTCCTGCCGCCCGCGGCGGAGAACGCCGGCGACACGCTCACGCTCGCCCGCATCGCCGACCGGCTCGGCCTCGAGCTGGTCAGCGTGCAGGACCACCCCTACCAGGCGGCCTTCCTCGACGCGTGGACGTTGCTGTCGGTGATTGCGGCGAGCACCACGTCGGTACACGTGTTTCCCAACGTCGCCAACCTCCCGCTACGGGACCCCGCGGTGCTCGCCCGGTCGGCCGCCAGCCTCGACATCCTCTCCGGCGGCCGGGTCGAGCTGGGCCTGGGCACCGGCGCGTTCTGGGACGCCATCGCGGCGATGGGCGGTCCGCGGCGCACCCCCGGCGAGGCGGTCACCGCCCTCGAGGAGGCCATCGCGGTCATCCGCGCGCTGTGGACGCCGGGACGCGGGGTGCGGATCGAGGGACGCCACCACCGGTTGGCCGGCGCGCATCCCGGCCCGTTCCCCGCGCACGACATCGGGATCTGGCTCGGGGCGTACCGGAAGCGGATGCTCACGCTCACCGGCCGGCTGGCCGACGGCTGGCTGCCCAGCGCGCCCTACGCGCCGCCCGAGCAGCTCGCCGGCATGAACGAGGTGATCGACGAGGCGGCCGCCGAGGCCGGTCGGTCCCCGTCGGCGATCCGCCGGCTCTACAACATCGCCGGCACCTTCGAGGGGAGCGGCACGGAGTTCCTGCGCGGGCCGGCCAAGGTCTGGGTGGAGCAGCTCGCCGAGCTCGCGCTGACCGACGGGATCTCCGGGTTCGTGCTGATGGTCGAGCCCGACGGCGACGAGGACCTGCGTCGCTTCGCCGAGGAGGTCGCGCCGGGCGTGCGGGAGCTGGTGGCGCGGGAACGCGCACAGGACGACGAGCCGCCGCCCGCCGCCGAGCCGCAGGCGCAGGCGGAGCCGGTGACCTCCCGACTGCCGGAGCACCTCGGCGTGACCCCGACCCCCGACGACGGCGTCCGGCGCTCCGGTACCCGGGTGTGGGACGAGTCGCGGCGACCGACCGGCCCCGCGGCCGAGGCCGACGCCACCTACACCGACAGCGGTCGGGCCGGGGCGCAGCACCTGATAGACGTGCACGACCACCTGCGCCAGGAGCTGACCCGGGTCCGGGCACTGGTCGCGCAGGTCGCGGAGGGCACGCTGGACGTCGGCGCCGCGCGCTCGGAGATCAACCAGATGACGATGCGGCAGAACAACTGGACGCTCGGTGCGTTCTGCGAGAGCTACTGCCGGGTGGTGACCATGCACCACACCCTCGAGGACCAGTCGTTCTTCCCCCAGATCAGGCGCGGTGACCCGCGCCTGGGCCCGGTGCTCGACCGGTTGTCCGAGGAGCACCGGGTGATCCATGACGTGCTGGACCGGGTGGACGCGGCGCTTGTGGCCACGGTCAGCAGCCCCGAGGGGATCGGCGAGCTGAGCGACGCGGTCGATCTGCTCACCGACACCCTGCTGTCCCACCTGTCCTACGAGGAGCGGGAGTTGGTCGAGCCGTTGGCCCGCCTCCCGCTCGGCCTTGCCTGACGGGGCGTACGGCCGCTCCCCGGATGGCGGCGCGCGCCCTGTCGTCGACTCAGCTCAGCGCCACTCGGTGGGACGGCCGGTGCGGTGGTCGCGCGGGCGGCCGGTCTTAGTGGTCACTGTTGCGAACATGGCATCTCCTGGGGGGTAGGTGCGCTGCGGTCACTCTTTTGGAGCCCTGACAGTACGCGTCCGAGCGGTTACCGTTGGATCTTCCGTCGCGAAGGGGGCTTCGGTGGTGCGCGGAGAGGATCGTCCCGACCCTGGCCGAGGGTGGGAGAGGATCTCGCCCCGTCGTTGGCGTGTCTGGTCGTTGTCGCGACCTATGTTGGCATATGTCCTGGCGGTCGAGGCCATCGCGCTGGTCTCCATCCCGGTCAGCGGGAGCCTGGACTCCCTCGCCCGCCAGGACTGGATCTGGTTCGCCCTCCTGTTGGGGGCGGCCCTCGCCTACCAGGAGGCGGCCCGGGGGATCGAGCGCGTCCGGGAGGTCGCCGACGAGGGAGCGCCGTACAACCACCTGCTCTCGGTCTGGCTGTTCGCCGGGGTGCTCCTGCTGCCGCCGTCGCTGACCGCGCTGCTGATCGGCGTCGGCTACGTGCATGCCTACGTTCGGGTCTACCGCCGCCGGGCCCTGGTGTACCGCAAGGTGTTCTCGGCGGCCACGGTGGTGATCGCGTGCATTGGCGCCTACCTGGTGCTGTCCGCGATCTACCCGGGGCATGACCACCCGTTCGCGCTGGTGCTGGACGGTCCGGTCGGCCTGCTCGCGGTGGTCACCGCGGCAGTGGTCTACCGGCTCGTCAACTACGTGCTCGTGGTCGCGGCCATCCTCGCCACCAACCTCGACCGACCGGCCCGCAACGCCCTGGGCAGTGCGACCGACCAGCTGATGATGGCCGGCGCGGTGGGCCTCGGCGGTGGGGTCTCGGTCGTGATGACCGTGCAGCCATGGCTCACCCCGCTGCTCGTGCTGACGGTGCTCGGGCTGCACATGGGCCTGCTGCTGCCGCAGTTCCGCGACGCGAGTCGCAACGACTCCAAGACCGGGCTGTTCGACGCGGTGTTCTGGGCGAAGCTCGTCACCGACGAGCTCGACCGGGCTCGCCGGCTCGGTGACACCGCGGCCGTGCTCGTCATCGACCTCGACCACTTCAAGCGGGTCAACGACAAGCACGGGCATCTCGCCGGCGACGCCGTGCTGCGCGCGGTCTCCGAGGCCATCCGGCACTCGGTGCGCGGGCACGACATGGTCGGCCGGTACGGCGGTGAGGAGTTCGCGGTGATGCTGCCCGGCCTCGGCGTCGACGACGCGCTCCCGGCCGCGGAGCGGATCCGGCGCGCCATCGCCGCGGTCGAGGTGACCACCCCCGACCTCGACGGCACCGAGCGGGTCATCGGCGGGCTCACCGCCTCGGTCGGTGCGGCAATCTTCCCCGAGCACGGCACCGACCGCACGGGCTTGCTGCTCGCCGCCGACGCCGCGCTCTACGAGGCCAAGGACTTGGGCCGCGACCGCGTTCGTCTCGCCGCCTCCGGACCGCGGCTCTCCGCGGTCCGGATCGCACCCCAGCACTGATGGGCGCGTTCGATGTACCGCTGGAGGACGAACGTACCCAGCTCGACGCGTTCGTCGAGGAGTACCGCAGCGCGATCGAGGCCACCCTCGACGGCCTCACCGAGGAGCAGGCCCGGCGCCGTCTCGTCTCGTCGGCGACGACCGTGCTCGGGCTGCTCAAGCACGTCACGTGGATGCAGCGGGTGTGGTTCGAGGAGTGCGTCGGCGGTACGTCCCGTCGGGAGCTCGGCCTGGTGCCGGGCCCGGACGAGTCCTTCCGGCTCTCCGACGACGACACCGTCGCCTCCGTCACGGCGGCGCACCGGGATGCCTGCGCGAGGGCCCGTGCGGCGGTGGCCGACCTACCGCTGGACGCCGTCGTGACCGGCCACCGGTCCGGGCCGCGCACGCTGCGATGGGTGTACCTGCAGGTCCTGCGCGAGCTGGCGCACCACTGCGGGCATGCCGACATCCTCCGCGAACAGGTACTCGCCGGCTGAGCGCTCCGTGCGCTCACCGGGCCTGGTCACGCGGGCTGGGCCGCCAGGGCGAACCGGGGCCCGTCGGCCGCCCGCCAGGTGTGTGCCACCGCCGCCGCGGCCAGCACGCCGAGCACGCCGGCGAGCCCGACCACCTGGTGCGGGGCGATGTGTTCCGCGGCAAGGCCGGCAAGCATGACGCCGAGTCCCTGTGAGACCTTGAGCGCGGTCACCGCCAGGCCGAACGCCTGTCCGCGCCGGGAGTCCGGCACGGTGAGCACGAACGTCGTGGACGCGACCACGTTGTAGGCGCTGCCGAGGCCGGAGGCGACGAACAGCGCCACGACCACGCCGAGCGCCGGGTCGGCGAAGCAGAGCACCAACGGCGCGCAGGCGGCCACCGAGAGCGGGGGCATCAGCCGCAGCCGGGTCGGCGCGGGCAGCCGCGCCACCACCAGCGCACCGACCGCCGCCCCGGCCGCGTACCCGGCGAACATGAACCCGACCGCGATGGCGCCGTTTCCCAGCGCCGCCGCGTACGGCACCGCCAGCGCCTCGCCGACGATGTAGAACCCGGACACGCAGGCGAACAGCACGAGCGCGCGCAACCGCGCGTCGGTCAGCACCAGCCGCGAGCCGTCCATCAGGTCGGGTAGCCACGCCCGGGTGGCCTTGCTGGCGTCGTCGCCGTCCTCGGTCGCGGCCGGGCGGTGCCGGACCAGCCGCGCGACCAGCAGCGCGGAGGTGAGAAAGGTGGCGGCGTCGGCCAGCAGCACGCCGCTGGTGCCGATGGTGGCGACCAGCGCCCCGCCGGCGGCGAAGCCGATCACCTGGGCGGCCTGGGTGACCGACTGGAGGGCTGCCTGTCCTGCCGGGTAGTCGGCCTCGCCGAGCACGGAGGGCAGCAGCGCCCCGCGGGCGGCGTTGGCCGGCGCGCTGATCAGCTGCACCGCGACCAGCAGCACGCACAGCGCGGCGAGGTGCGTTCCCGGCACCGCCATCAACGCCACCAGCAGCGCGCGCAGCACGTCGCAGGAGATGATCAGCCCGCGGCGGGGGTACCGGTCGGCGAGCCCGGACAGCAGCGGTCCGCCGACGAGGTCGGGCAGAAACGTCAGGCCGTAGGTGAGTGCGGTCCAGGCCGGTGACCCGGTACGGTCGAACACGAGGACCGCGAGGGCCACCCGGGCGAACTGGTCTCCGATCATCGAGACCGTCTGCGCCGCGAACAGCCCCCGGTACTCGGTCGAGCGGAAAATGCCTCGATATCCGGTCGGCGGGCTCGCGGTCACCGTTCCTCCCCGTTCCGGTGCTACCCAACGCCATCGGTTCACTACGAACCGTACTACGAGATCTCCGCGGATATCGAGGGCCGCGTGGGAAGATGCGGCGTGCCGTACCTGAACGCTGAGGTCGAAGCGGCCTTCCGGGACGAGTGGGGCCAGGTCGTGGCCACCCTCATCGGGCTGACCGGCGACTGGGACCTCGCCGAGGAGTGTGCCGCGGAGGCCTTCGCGGTCGCCGTCGAGCGTTGGGCCCGGGACGGGGTGCCGCGCCGCCCCGGTGCCTGGCTGACCACGACCGCGCGCAACCGGGCGATCGACCGCCTGCGCCGGGACGCGGTGGGTGCGACCAAGCTGCGGGACGCCGCCGCGCTGGTGCCCCCGGGAGACGTTCCCGGAAGCGCCGACGTGCCCGAGATCGCGGACGACCGACTGCGGTTGATCTTCACGTGCTGCCACCCGCTGCTGCCGTTCGAGGCCCGGGTCGCACTCACGCTGCGCACCCTCGCCGGGTTGACCACGGCCGAGATCGCCCGGGCGTTCCTGGTGCCCGAGGCGACGATGGCGCAGCGGCTGGTCCGGGCCAAGCGCCGGATCCGCGAGGCCGGCATCCCCTACGAGGTGCCGGCGGGGCACCTGCTCCCCGAACGCACCAGTGCCGTTCTCGGGGTCCTCTACCTGCTGTTCAACGAGGGCTACGCGGCCAGCGCGGGGAAGGATCTGGTGCGTACCGCCCTGTGCGAGGAGGCACTGCGGCTGGCGCGGACGGTGGTCGCCCTGCTCCCGTCCTCCGCGGAGGCACGCGGCCTGCTGGCGTTGCTGCTGCTGCACGACGCGCGCCGGGCGTCCCGGGTCAGCGCGGCGGGCGAGCTGGTGCCGCTCGCCGAGCAGGACCGGTCGCTGTGGTCGACGCCGCTGGTCGCCGAGGGCGTCGCGGTGCTGGAGACCGCGCTACGCATGGGGACGCCGGGCCCATACCAGGTCCAGGCCGCGATCGCCGCCTGTCACGCGACGGCGCCGACGGCGGGGGAGACCGACTGGCGCCAGATCGCCGCGCTGTACGGGGAGCTGGCGCGGTACGTGCCGTCGCCGGTGGTCGAGCTCAACCGCGCCGTGGCGGTCGCCATGTCCAGCGGCCCGGCCGCCGGGCTGGAGCTGGTCGACCGACTGACCTCGACCGGTGAGCTGGCCGGGTACCACCTGCTCCCGGCGACCCGCGCGGACCTGCTGCGCCGGCTGGCGCGCTACCCCGAGGCCGCCGACGCCTACCGCGCCGCCATCGGCCTCGCCGCCACCGACAGCGAACGCCGCTACCTCGCTGGCCGCCTTGCGGAGGTATGCGCCTAGGCGTCAATCGGGCGGCTTGGGGTGTGACCGGCTGTCGATCTCCGGAACCGTCACCTCGGGGGAACGAGACGCAGGCCAGCCACCAGTACGTGCTCGGGCCGACGTCCACTGGCCAACGGAACCAACAGGTTCAACCGCGGGGAGGCGGGACGGTCGATCCGCGCCGGTCCCGTTCGTCGGTGTGGCGAGAGGTTACTTGTCGAGAGGAGTGCTCGTGGCGACGTTGCTCGTGCGCGGAGTCCGGTTGGCCGTGTCGACGTTCGGGTCTGGGACGGACCCGGCGGTGTTGCTGATCGCCGGCGTCGGCGGGTCGATGGACGGGTGGGAACCGGAGTTCTGCACCGCGCTGGCCGGCGCCGGCCGGTACGTGGTCCGCTACGACCACCGTGACACCGGCGAGTCGGAGAGCTACCCGCCGGGTGAGCCCGGCTACGCCTTCGCCGACCTGGTCGAGGACCTGCCGGCCCTGCTGACCGCGCTCGGCGTCGACACCGCGCATGTGGTCGGAATCTCCATGGGCGGGGTGATCGCCCAGTACCTGGCTCTGGCCCATCCGGCCCGGGTGCGAACCCTGACGCTGATCTCCACCACCGGCGGTCCGGGGGATGAGGACCTGCCCCCGCTGGGCGACCTCGGCTCCCCGCCGGAGCCCGACTGGTCGGACCGGTCGGCCGTGCTGGCCTACCAGGTGGAGAACCTGCGCCGGTACGCGTCGCCCACCAGGCCCTTCGACGAGTCCGGCGCCCGGGCAATGCTCGCCGTGGCGCTGGACAGGACCACATCGCCGGAGTCCGCGGCCAAGAACCACCACCGGGCCGAGGGTGGCGAGCCGTGGCGGGCCAGGCTGGGTGAGATCACGGCGCCCACGCTGGTCCTGCACGGCACCGAGGACCCGCTGTTCCCGCTGGGCCATGGTGCGGCCCTGGCGAGGGAGATCCCGAACGCACGCCTGGTCCCCCTGCCCGGTGTCGGCCACGAGCTCACCCGGGCCGAGTGGCCGGTGGTCCTGCGCGAGGTGGTCGCCCACACCGCCTGACGGCCCCCGGCCTCCCCCGCCGGCCCCCTTTTCCGGCGGGGGAGGCCCCGCAGGCCGGCCACTAGGGCGCGTCCTCAAAGTCTCGGTCGATGGGCTTCGTGATCCAGGTCGTCGCTGGCAAGGCGGAGGGCAGGCCTCGTACCGGGTTGTACTCGGTCTGTCCGACAACGCCGCCAGCGGCGGGCTGGGCGCGAAGACCGCGATCGAGGGCTTTGAGGACGCGCCCTAGGGCGCCCTGGTGGGTAGGCCGGCCGAACGTGCGCTCCCGCGGAGTCAGCCCCGCGAAGGCGGACCGGCGAAGAACTCCTTGAGAACCGGGGCCAACACGGCCGGCTTCACCATGTGGTTCTGACCGTCGAGCGTTCGGTACTCCGCGTTGGGCAGTACCTCGGCCAGGGAGCGGTTGCCCGTGCGCATCCACCCCGCGCTCTTGCCGCCGTCGATCACCAGCGTGGGCATGGTGACCGTGGACCAGCGGGTGGTCGGCAACGGCTGCCCCTGTTGCAGCCCTCGCATGAACGCGAAGTCGTAGCGCAGGGTCGGCGCGACGGCCTTGAGCTTCGACCAGGCCGGCAGCAGCCGCATCACCGCGACGGCGAGGGCCGGTACCCCCACCAGGCGCATGAAGTCGGCCACCGCCCGGCCGTTGCGGCCGGCCTCGATGTTCGCGGTGACCTGCTCCAGGATGTCCGCCGGGACCGGCTCGCGGTCGGCCCGGTCGACGATCAGCGGCGCCTCGTACAGCGCGAGCTTCGGCACGCCGATGCCGCGCGCCGCGGCGTCGGCCGCGAGCACCGCGCCCGAGGAGATGCCGTAGAGCAGCGGCGCCCCGCCGGTCTGCTTGGCCAGCGCCTCGAGGTCCTCGAGCTCCCGGTCGGGCGAGACGTCGGTACCGGGCCCGCTGTCCCCGCGCCCACGGCGGTCGTAGGTGTAGACGGTGAACCGGTCGGCCAGCGCCTCGGCCAGCGGGCCGCTTGGTCCGTTGCCGCGGTAGCACATCGCCCCGTCGACCAGGATGAGGTCCGGTCCGGAGCCGATGCGGTCGTAGGCGATCCTCGTGCCGTCCGCCGAGGTGACGTAGCTGGTCATGGTGTTCCTCTCAGGACAGGGTCTTGGTGAGCCAGGACTGCCAGGCCTGCTCGGTGGCGTCGCGGTCGGCCTCGGTGAGGCCGGGGGTGAACAGGCAGTGGCAGGCGATCAGGGGACCGTGGAAGCCCGCGAGGAAGCGGTAGAGCGCGTCGTCGGTGCGCACGCCGACTGTCTGACCGTTGACGAAGAACACCTCGCCGTCAACCGGAGGCAGCCCGTCCGGCTCGAACGAGACCCGGTCTCCCGCGGCGGGCGCGCCCGCCAGACCGAAGGCCTGGCCCAGCCTGCGCCACGTCGCCGGCCAGTCCTGCACGGCCGGGCCGGCCGCGGTCAGCGGCAGCGCGGTGCGGCCGGCGAAGTGGGCCAGGTAGGTGGACAGCGTGGCGAAGAAGATCTGCCCGCCGGCGCGCATGGCCTCGTACTCGTCGGCCCAGTCGTCGCCGGGCAGGAAGCCGCTGGTGACCATCCGCAGTACGGTGCTCGCCTGCTCCCTGCCCTCGATGAGGAACTCGTAGGCGATGAACCGGCCGTCCGGCGCGTCGCTGCGGTAGGCGAGCCGGCGCTCCGGCTCCCAGGCCGTGATGCGGTGCTCTGGCTCGTAGCCGCCGAAGGACTGGCGGACCACGCCGTTGGCCTGGTCGACCTCGTTGCGGCCCATGAACCAGGAGTCGATGCCCGGGCCGGTGGCGATGCCCTGCCACACCTGCTCCGGGGTCGCCTCGACCTCGAGGCGGTCCTCCTGCGTGAACTCGTGTCCCATCTCAGCTGCTCCCGTTCGGGTTCGTCGTCGGGTGGATCGCCACGAGCAGCCGGTGGTCCCGGCCGCCCTCGGCGTTCTCGTCGTGGTACTTGGCCACCAGGGCGGTGACCGTCTGGGTCAGTTCCTCGGCGAAGGCCGAGCGGTCCGCGGCCGAGGCGAACCGGATCTCGCCGTCGATGGCGAACGTCGCGACCCGCTTCTGGGCCTTGGCCGCGCCGGTGATCAACGTGCCGACGTCGCGCACCAGCCGCGAACCCAGGGCGAGCAGCCAGCGCGCGGACAGCCGGTCGGGCGCGCGGTCGGGATCGGGCTGCACGGCCGCGAGGACCGCCGGCGAGATCACGTACGCCACCGCGGTCGCCCGCAGCACCCGTTCGGTGACGTTGCCCTTGCGGCGCTCCTCGACCAGCTCGACCAGCCCGTGCTGCTCCAGCGTGCGCAGGTGGTAGTTCACCTTCTGCCGGGGGAGGCCGACCCGGGCGGCGAGCGTGGTCGCCGATCCCGGCTCGGCCAGCTCGGCCAGCAGCCGAGCCCGGGTCGGGTCGAGGGTGACCTCGGCGGTGGCCGGGTCCTCGATCACTGCCACGTCCATCATGAGCACAGCTTCACACCGACAATTTATCTTGTCAAGACAAATATTCTTGTCGGTGCCAGACTGGGCGCGTGCCAGCCAAGCGCAGTGCGGGTCTCCTGCTGTTCCGCCGGGTCGAGACGGGTGTCGAGGTGCTGTTGGGGCACATGGGCGGGCCGTTCTGGGCACGCAAGGACACCGGTGCCTGGACCATGCCCAAGGGCGAGTACGAGCCGGACGAGGAGCCACTGGCCGCGGCGCGCCGGGAGTTCACCGAGGAGCTCGGCCTCCCGGTGCCCGAGGGCGAGCCGGTCGAGCTCGGCGAGGTGCGCCAGTCGGGCGGCAAGACCGTCACCGCCTGGGCGCTGGCCGGCGACCTCGACCCGGCCGACGTCGTGCCAGGCACCTTCGAGCTGGAGTGGCCTCCGCGCTCGGGCACCAAGCGCGAGTTCCCCGAGCTGGACCGGGTCGCCTGGTTCCCGCTCGACGAGGCGGCCACGAAGGTCGTCGGTGCCCAGCGCGCCTTCCTCGACCGGCTCGCCCGGCTGCTCTGACCGGGCTCAGCAGGTCAGGAGAAGAACTCGCCCAGCGCGGCCGCCAGCACCGCGGGATCGACGGCGTGGGTCTGTCCCGGCAGCACCCGGACCTCGACACCGACCGAGCCCGCCGCGTCCCGCATCCACGGCGGGCTGTCCCCGCCGGCCAGCACGAGCGTGGGCACCGCCGGTGCGTGAGGCACGTCGTCGACGTCGACCACCGCGTCGTCGTAGGGCAGGGTGTGTGCGATGGCCTGCAGCCCGGGGAACCGGATGGCCCCGGCCGCCACCTCGGCCGGCATGCCGACCCGCTCGACCATGAACAGCCGCAGCGCCTCGTCCCGCCGTCCCGCCGCCAGCGCATCCGCGAGGCGCTCGGCGTACCGCACCGGCGCCGGCGGCGCCCCCGGCAGCCCCGCGGTCAGCGGCGGCTCGTACAGCGCGAGGCGGGCCATCGACAAGCCCGCCGCCACGGCCCGCAGCGCGAGCACGGCGCCCGAGGACATGCCGTAGACCCGTGGTGGCTCACCCGCGACGGCCGCCATCGCCGCCAGGTCCTCGATCTCGCGCTCCACCGAGTACGGCGCGGTGTCGCCGCTGTCGCCCCGGCCCCGCCGGTCGTAGCAGTACACGGTGAACCGGTCGGCGAGCGCGGCGGCGACCGACGCGGTCGAGCGGCGGTCGTTCAGTGCGCCGCCGACGCAGACCACCGCCGGCCCGGTGCCGACCACCTCGTAGGCCAGTGCGGTGCCGTCGGCGGATGTCGTCAGGTGCATGTCGTTCCTCCTGTAGGACACTCTCACCCCACCGACGAACGGACCTCGCCCGGATCGACAGCCGGCTCAGCCGACGACCTGCCGCACCTCGATCGAGCCGATCCGCGCCCAGGGATGGCTCGCCGCGATGCGCAGGGCCTCGTCCCGGCCGGCGCACTCGATCAGCACGACGCCGCCCATCTGCTCCTTGGTCTCGGCGAACGGGCCGTCGGTGAGCAGCACCTCGTCCTCGCGCACCCGGACCGTTCCCGCCCCGTCCGGTGGGTGCAGCCCCAGCGCGTCGACCAGGGCACCCCGCCCGGCCAACTCCTGCTGCCACTCCTCGCAGCCCACCAGGCGCGCGGCGCCGGCTGTGGAGTCACCGCACAGCATCAACATGAACCTCATCGATCCTCCACGTCGAACAACGCGTTCTCCGACGACGGGGATTCTGCCTTCGAGGTCCGACGGCCTCCCGACCCCTGGCGGGCGTTCAGGAAGCGGGCCCTGCCCTCGCCCAGGTCCAGCAGCGGTGGGGGGTAGCCGCCGCGCTCGCGTTCGGGCAGCCGCCAGGGCTGGTGGACCAACGCGCCCGGCAGGTGGGCGAGCTCGGGCACGTACCGCCGGACGTAGTCCCCGTCCGGGTCGTAGCGTTCCGCCTGCCGTAGCGGGTTGAGCACGCGGTTGGGCCGGGTGTCGGTTCCGGTGCCGGCGACCCACTGCCAGTTCAGGCAGTTGTTGGCGATGTCCCCGTCGAGCAGGTGGGCGAAGAAGTGCGCGGCGCCGGCCCGCCAGTCGAGGTAGAGGGTCTTGGTCAGGAAGCTCCCGGTGATCAGCCGCGCCCGGTTGTGCATCCACCCCTCGGCGAGCAGCTGACGCATGCCCGCGTCGACGATCGGGATGCCGGTCCGCCCCTGCTGCCAGGCGAGCAGGCTCTCGGGGTCCTCGCGCCAGTGGTCGCCGCGCGGGCGGAAGTCGCGGTGGGCCACCTCCGGGCGCGCCGCGAGCACCTGGAGGTGGAAGTCCCGCCAGGCCAGCTGGCGGACGAACGCCTCGGCCCCGGGGCCATCGCCGGCGCGCCGCGCCAGCTCCAATGCCGAGACGCAGCCGAGGTGCAGGTACGGGGACAGCCTGGACGTGCCGTCCTCTGCCAGCGCGTCGTGCTGGTCGGCGTAGTCGTGCACGCCGTCGTCGAGCCAGCTCGCCGCCCGTTCTCGGCCCTTCGTCTCCCCGCCGGGACCGCTGACCCGCGGCACGCTCCCCACCCGCAGCCGGGGCAGCGACAGCCGCTCGGGCGGCGGCAGGACCGGCCGCCACGGCACCTCCTGCCAGCGGCGGTGGTAGGGCCCGAACACCGAGAAGTGACCGCCGCCCTGCGGGCGCACGCCGCCGGGCGGGACGACCGCGTGCACGTCCGGGTGCACCTCGAGGGCCCGCCGGCCCAGGGCGGCGGCCAGCGCCGCCTCCCTGGTCCTGGCGAAGGCCGAGGCATCGGCGGCCACGTGCACCCGCTCGGCGTCCACCTCCTCGGCGAGCCGGGCGACCTCCTCGGCCGGGTCGCCCTCCCGCACGACGAGGCGCGCCCCGAGCCCGCGCAGGTTGCGGTCCAGGTCGGCCAGGCACTCGTCGAGGAACCGCGCCCGGCCGTCGGCGAAGCCGGCGCCGATCCGGCGGTCGCGCACGAACATCGGCACGACATGGTCGGCCCCGCGCGCCGCGGCGCTCAGTGCCGGGTTGTCGTGCACCCGCAGGTCACGGGTGAACAGCGCGACTGTCGTCGTCACGTGCCGGGGTCACTTCCGGGTCGTCAGCGCGGCGAGTGCGCACAGGCCGGCCCACCCGCCGGCGACCGCGAGCACGGCGCCGCGCTCTGGCTTGCCCCGCAGTGCCCGGCCGAGCACGACCGCGTCGCCGACGTCGGAGGCGACTCGCACGGCGATCGCGACCCGCGTGGCCTTGCGGCCGCGGGCGAAGACCATCGCGAGCCCGGAGGCGAGGTCCCGGACCCCCAGCGTGCGGACGAACATCGCCTGCTCGGCGTCGGCGCGGTCGCCGCGCAGCAGGCCGGACGGGCCGAGCAGCAGCTCCGGCCGGACGAGGATCGCCGCGCCGTAGGTGGTGGTCACCGCGCCGAGGGCGCGGGGGAGCCAGGTCATGCCGAGACCTCCTGGTGTTCTGCGGTTCCGGTGATGTTGCGGGCCATGCCGCCGAAGATGACGTTGTGAAAGGGCGCTATCGACTTCCAGTACAGGTGCCCGGCCAGGCCGTGCGGCTCGAAGACGGCCCGCTGGCGGTAGGTGGCGCCGCCGTCGGCGCCCGGGCTCGCGGACAGCTCGAGCCAGGCGCGTCCGGGGACGCGCATCTCCGCGCGCAGCCGTAGCAGGTGTGGCCGGTCGATCCGCTCCACCCGCCACCAGTCCAGGGCCTCGCCGGTGTGCAGCCGCCGCCGGTCGCGCCGGCCGCGGCGCAGGCCGGCACCGCCGGCGAGCCGGTCCAGCCAGCCGCGTACCGACCAGGCCAGCGGGAACGAGTACCAGCCGTGCTCGCCCCCGATGGACTCGATCACCCGCCACAGCGCGTCCGGGTCGGCACTGGTGTGCAGCTCGCGGACGTCGGTGTAGATGCTGCCGCCGGACCAGTCGGGGTCGGTTGGCAGCGGGTCCGACGGCGCGCTCGCGTCCGACCAGCGGGTGGGCACGTCGTCGTCGCGGACGCGGGCCAGTGCGAGCTCGATGGCCCGCTCGAGGTGGATCTCCGGCGGGTCCGGGATGTGCTCGGCGATGTCGTGGTCGCGGCACACCACCTCGTGCACGAGCGACTCGATGAGCGGGACGGCGATACTCCGCGGGACCGGCGTGACCAGGTTCACCCACTGCGCGGACAGCCACGGGGTGAGCACCGGGACCGGCACGACGACCCGCCTCGGCAGTCCGGCGACCACCGCGTACCGGCGCATCATCTCGAGGTAGGTCAGCACGTCCGGCCCGCCGATGTCGAAGGCCCGGCTGACCTCGGGCGGCAGCTCGGCCGCCTGCACCAGGTAGTGCAGCACGTCGCGGACGGCGATCGGCTGGATCCGGTTGTGCACCCAGCGCGGGGTGACCATCGCCGGCAGCCGTTCGGTCAGGTACCGCAGCATCTCGAAGCTGGCCGACCCGGAGCCGATGATCACGGCCGCGTTGAGCACGGCCGTGGGCACCCCGGAGCCGAGCAGGATCTCCCCGACCTCCTTGCGGGAGGCCAGGTGTGGCGAAAGCTCCCCGTCCGGGGTGATCCCGCCGAGGTAGACGACCCGGTCCAGCCCGGCGTGGGCGGCGGCGTCGGCGACGGTGCGGGCCGAGGCCCGGTCGATGTCGACGAAGTCGCGCTGGTGCAGCGAGTGCACCAGGTAGTACGCGACCTGCTGGCCGGCCAGCGCGCGGGTGACCGAGTCCTCGTCGGTCACGTCGCCCTGGACGACCTCCACCCGGTCCCGCCAAGGGGTCTCGTCGAGTTTGCCCGGGGTGCGCGCCACGGCCCGCACCTCGTGCCCGGCCTCGAGCAGCGCGGGCACCAGCCGCCCGCCGATGTAGCCGGTCGCTCCGAACACCACACAGCGCATGCGTGGATCCTCGCCGACCAGGGAGGATCCCGCAGAACGCCGCTCAGGGCGCCGCGATCGGCGCGACGGTCGCCGCCGCGAGCCGGACGAGATCGCCCGGCGCCAGCTCGATCTCCAGGCCCCGGCGGCCGGCACTGCAGAAGATCGTCTCGAACCCCGTCGCCGAGCTGTCGACCACCACCGGCAGGCGCTTGCGGTGACCGAGCGGCGAGATCCCCCCGGCCACGTAGCCGGTGGCGCGCTCGGCCGCGGCCAACTCCGCCATCCTCGCCTTCTTCCCGCCCGCGGCCGAGGCCAGCGCCTTGAGGTCCAGCTGGCCGGACACCGGGACGACGCCGACCGTGAGCGTCCCGTCGACCTCGGCGACCAGCGTCTTGAACACCCGCTCGGCCGGCAGCCCGAGCAGCTCGCTCGCCTCCGTGCCGTAGGACGCCGACCTCGGGTCGTGGGCGTACTCGTGTACCTGGTGGGCGACGCGCTGCCTGGTCAGCAGCGCTGTCGCCGGCGTTCCCTTCCCTGCCACGGGAAGCAGGATAAGGTCAGCCGCCGGGCCGTCCGGGGTGGACGACCGGGTCGCCCTGCTCGATCCACACCTCGGGCGTGTCGATCGGCAGGAACGAGCGGTCCCCGCCCGGCTCCCGCGAGTCCGGGACCGTGTCGCCGTTCGGCAGGTGCATGATGAAGTTGACCGGCTTGGTGTCCTCGACCAGCGGGATCTCGTAGACCGCCCAGCCGTCCTCGATCCGGGTGGGCTGCCACGGCCGGTCCCAGGCGACCTGGGCCAGGACCGCCGGGTCGACCGCGTCCCCCCACAGGTGCAGGCCCCACTGCCCGTAGTCCCCGGCCGGCCGGTGGTAGCGCAGCGTCGCCACCTCGAGCGGCGGGCCGGCGTAGCGGACCGTGCGGGTCGCCGAGACCACCCCGCCGGCGAGCCAGGCGCGGTAGGCGACCGGCGTTCCAGCCGCCAGCCCCAGCGGGGTCAGGTCGTCGAACACGGTGTAGGCGGGGGAGGTCTCGTCGGTGCCGACCGTGGTCCACGGTCCGCCGTCGACGCTGCGCTCGAACCGCACCACGTGCGAGGCCCGCTCGGGGTCGGCCACCGCGCGCACCTCGACCGTGCCGCGTACCCCGCCGCCCTCGGCCGGCGCCTCGATGGTCAGGGTCGGCGCCGGGACCCGGGAGCGGACGGTGCCGCTGGACCGCGTGTGCCCTGCGTTGTCCAGCACGACCGCGCGGTACTCCACCGGGGTGGCCGGCTGGACCGAGGACACGTCGTGGAACACCCGGTAGGGCGCGTTGTCGTCGGTGCCGATCGGCGTCCACCGGCCCCCGGCGACCCGCGCCTCGAAGGTCACCTCGTACAGCGAGGAGCCCTGGACGTCGGCGACAACCTGCATCCGGCCCCGGGAGTCGGCCGCCGGCTGCGGGTTGAACAGCGAGATGCGCGGTGCCGCTGTCGACCGCGGGATCCGGCCGTCCAGCGCGTACACCACGGTGGACAGCGCGGGCACGGTCAGGCCGAGCGCGCCGGCCCGGTCCGACCGCGCACGCACCGGGCCGGAGCCGTACACCAGCTGGTAGGAGCCGTTCTTCGCGTAGGTCGGAATTCGGACGGTCGTGGCCGTCTCGCTGTTGTTCAGCGCCACGACGTACTCACGCTGCCGCGAGCGCTCGATCCGGGAGAACGCGTAGACCCCGGCCTGCGGGGAGGACAGCCGGTGCTGCTGGGTCCCGTCGCGCAGCGCCGGGTGCCGGTCGGTGACCGACGCCAGCCGGCTGATCGCCCGGTACAGCTGGTGGCCGGTGTCGTAGTTGTCGCCCGCGTGCGTCGCCGCGGTGCCGAGCAGGTCGTCGTCGAGGTAGTCGGGGACCCGGGAGGCGAACAGCGTCTGCCGCGCGTCCTGGTCACCGCCGGGCCCGGTGAAGCCCTGCTCGTCGCCGTAGTAGATCACCGGGTTGCCCCGGGAGAAGTACATCAGCTCGTGGCCGAGCCGGTCCCGAGCGACCCACTCGCGGTCCCCGGCGCCGGGGTTGTCCGCGACCACGAAGCCGCCGAACCGCCCCATGTCGTGGTTTCCGAGGAACGTTGGCAGCTGGTAGACGTTCGAGTCGGCGTCGGTGTACCAGTCGTCGTCGGCGAAGAACCGGGCCAGCTCGTCGGTCGCCGCGCCGCCCGAGGCGAACCCGCGGGCGGCCGCCTGGAACGGGAAGTCCAGCACCGCCTGCATCCGGCCGGCCGTGGTGAAGTGCGACGTGTAGTCCTTCGAGGTGTCGAAGACCTCGCCGAACATGAAGAACTCGCGCTTGCCCTGCTGCTTGGCGCACGCCAGCACGCGGGGACCGAAGGACTGCCAGAAGGCGTCGTCGACGTGCTTCATCGTGTCGATCCGGAAGCCGTCGATGCCGAAGTCCGCGATCCACCGCTCGTAGACCTCGGCCATCCCGTCGACGACCCGCGGGTTCTCGGTGAACAGGTCGTCGAGGCCGAAGAAGTCGCCGTACTGGGAGTTCTCGCCGACGAAAGTCGTGTCGCCCCGGTTGTGGTAGAGCGTCACGTCGTTGAGCCAGGCCGGCACCTTCAGGTCCCGCTCGGCCGGGTCGAGCACCGGCGTGTACGGGAACGAGGTCTCCGCGTCCAGCTCGGGGAACTCACCGGTCCCGGCGTGGTCGCGGTCGTCGAACACCTCACCCGAGGCGGTCCGGTAGGGCGCCACGTCCTTGGACCGGTAGGGCATGCGGGCGCCCTCGGCGTACCCGATCACGTCGGCCGTGTGGTTGGTGATGATGTCGAAGTAGACCTTCATGCCGCGCTCGTGCGCGTCCTCGACGAGCTCCGCGAGGTCCTCGTTGGTGCCCAGGTGCGGGTCGATCTGGGTGAAGTCGGTGATCCAGTAGCCGTGGTAGCCGGCCGAGGGACCGTCCTCCGGCTGCACAGGCTTGTTCTTGAAGCTGGGCGTCAGCCAGATCGAGGTGGTGCCCAGGCCCTGGATGTAGTCCAGCCGCTCCCGCAGCCCCTGGAGATCGCCGCCGTTGTAGAAGCCCTTCCGGGTCGGGTCGAAGCCCGACACGAGCGGGTCGTCCGCCAGCCCGCCGCGGTCGTTGCCGGGGTCGCCGTTGGCGAACCGGTCGGCCATGACGAAATAGAAGTTCTCGTCGGTGACCGGTGCGCGGAGCGAGTGCAGGGCCCGCGGCCCCTGCCCGGCGCTCGCGGTCGCCGGTGGCGCGGCCAGCCCGGCTGCGACGAGCGGAACCAGCAGCGCCACCGCGGCGCGACGGACTGACATGCTGCCCTCCATTGGTGCGGCTGGAGCGGACCCTAGCCGCTCCGCGGGCGGCCGGCGACGGCCAACCAGGGCATTCGGTGTTCGTGCTCAGTCGACAGTGGACGGCGGGTTGATCCGGTTCTCCTCCGCGTCGAGCAGGGCCTGCACCCGCAGCAGCACGGTGTCGCTGATCACGTGCTGGTCGCGCAGTGCGACGACCGTGGCGCGCTTGATTGGCAGCAGCTCGTTGCGCAGCAGCTCGGCCTCCATCCGCTCGTCGGGTTCCTCCTGGTCGTCCTCGCCAAGCGAGAGGCGGTGCAGTTTCGCCTCGTAGTCCGAGGTGAGGCGGCCGCGGGCGCCCTCGGAGACCCCGAGGCGGTCGGCGGCCTCGGGCAGCGCGGCGAGGCCTGCCTCGGTGGCCAGGCGCAGGGCCAGCCGGTACTCCTCCTCGAGCTTGCGGTCGGCGGGCAGGTTGGCCCAGCGCAGCACGGCGGGCAGGGTCAGCCCCTGCACGACCAGGGTGACCAGGATGACCCCGAAGGTCACGACGATGACCTCGTCCCGGTGGGGGAGCGTGCCGGGCACGGCGAGCGCGGCGGCCAGCGACACCGCGCCCCGGAAGCCGGCCCAGGCGTTGGGCAGGCGGTGTCTGGCTCCGACCCGGCGCAGGCGTTGCTGCGGGCGGCGGTCGATCGCCCGGATCAGGTAGGGGACGGTGTAGGCCCACAGCAGCCGGGTGCCGATCACGGTGCCGGCGACGGCGAGGGCGAGCCAGAGCGCCTGGTCCAGGTCGCCGTCCAGCTCGCGCAGCGCGGGCAGCAGCTGGAGGCCGACCAGCACGAACAACGCCGCGTTCAGCAGGAACGTGGTGACCTGCCAGAACGCGTAGGTCTGCAACCGGGTACGGGCCGAGATCGAGCGCGGGCCGAGCTGGCTGAGCGCGAGCCCGGCGACCACGACCGCCAACACACCCGAGGCGTGGATCTCCTCGGCCAGCAGGAACGCGACGAACGGGGTGAGCACGCTGATCCCGCTCTCCAACAGAGTGCCGTTCACGACCCGGCGCACCAGCATCGACAGCCAGGCAACCGCCAGCCCCACCGCGCCGCCGCCCAGGTAGCTCAGCGCGGACTCGCCGAGCGGGCCGTACCAGGTGAGCTCGCGCTCACCGGTGGCCACCGAGACCGCGATCGCGAACACCACCAGTGCCGTGCCGTCGTTGATCAGGCTCTCCGCCCGGAGCGTGGTCAGCTGGCGGTGGCTGAGCCGGCCACCCACCGAGGCGACGGCGGTGGCGTCGGTCGGCGCGACGACCGCGCCGAGCACGAAGGCCATCGGCCACGGCAGCCCGAGGGCGTGCGCCACCACTGCCACCGTGAGCACGGTGATCAGCACGAGCACGATCGCGGTGAGCAGGACCACCCGCAGGTTCGCCCGGATCTCCCGCAGCGAGGTGGTCAGCGACTCCCAGTACAGGATCGCCGGCAGGAACAGCAGGATCACCACTTCCGGCGCGACCGCGAAGTCGTGCAGGGCCGGGGTGAGGCTGAGCAGCACGCCGGCGGTGAGCAGCACGACGGGTTGGCCGCTGCGCCGGGCGAGCGAGGCGCCGACGAGGATCGCCGCGCCGATGAGCACGAGGGTGAGCAAGGCCTTGGGGTCGTACACGCCGACAACCGTAGTTTCCCCACCGCGCCCCGCGCACGGGTGTGACCTGCCACATGGGGAAGAAACCGCGGCCGCGCCGGGTTGGCGCAGGTGTGTCTGCGATAGATGTGCCGCTGTCCGTCCTGGAGCTCGCCCCGATGGCCAAGGGGGCCACCGCGACCGAGGCGCTTGCCGCCACGACCGCGCTCGCCAGGCGTGTCGAGGAGCTGGGGTACCGGCGGATCTGGGTCGCCGAGCACCACAACATGCCCTCGATCGCCAGCTCCGCCCCCGCGGTGCTCATCGCCCACCTGGCCGCGGCGACCTCGACCATCCGGGTCGGGTCGGGCGGGGTGATGCTGCCCAACCACGCCCCGCTCGTGGTCGCCGAGCAGTTCGGCACGCTGGAGGCGCTGCACCCGGGGCGGATCGACCTCGGGATCGGGCGCGCTCCCGGCACCGACCAGCGCACGGCGCTCGCCCTGCGGCGCACGATGGCGGGCCTGTCCGCCGAGGGGTTCCCCCAGGAGCTCGCCGACCTGATCGCCTACTTCGAGGGACGGGACGACCGGATCGTCGCCGTGCCGGGCCGGGGGAACGAGCCCGCGATCTGGCTGCTCGGCTCGTCCGGCTTCAGCGCGCAGCTCGCCGGCCTGCTCGGGCTGCCGTTCTCCTTCGCCCACCACTTCAGCTCGGCCAACACGGTGCCGGCCCTCGAGCTGTACCGCGCGAACTTCCGCCCCTCCCGCTGGCTGGAGCGCCCCTATGCCTCGATCGCGGTCAACGTGATCTGCGCGGACACCGACGAGCAGGCCCGCTACCTGTCCGGTCCGGGCGCCCTGGCCTTTCTCAAGCTGCGTACGGGGATGCCCGAGGCCCTGGTCACCCCGGAGGAGGCGGCGGCCTACCCGTTCAGCGAGCAGGAGCGCGCGTTCACCGAGGACCGGTTCGCCGACCAGGCGGTCGGGTCGGTGGAGACGGTGCGCCGCCGGCTCGGTGAGCTGGTCGCGCGCACGGGGGTCGACGAGCTGATGCTCACGACCATGGTCTACGACGTCGACGACCGGATCCGGTCCTTCGAGCTGGTCGCCGAGAAGGTCGTCGGAACGCTTCGCTGAGCCGGGCGGATGCCGGCCGCCGGTGATCCCCTCAACATCGCGATCACCGGCGGCGGCTGGGCTGCGGCGGTCCAGTCCTGCCGGAGGGCAGGGTGACGGTGACACCGACAACGCGGGCAAGGATGGTTGCCCGCGGCTCGGATTCGTCGGTGTCACCGTCGCCCCGGCTCCCCGAGCCGCGACCGAACCGCCGCGGCAGGGTGATTCGTACACCGCGGGCCTCGGCGCACTGCAAGGTGCGTTGCCGGACAACCCCGGAGTACCTACCCCGCCACCTGGTCTTCTTCCGAGGCATTCACTCCTCCGGAGTAACGTACTTGGCGGTAGTAACCGACCACGGAGCGAAGTCGATCGGGCACACTGGTGTCGGCCCGAGGGTGGGATGAGATGAGCGACGAGAGCCTGCCGTACCGCCACGGCATCCACGAGGCCATGGGCGCGCTGTCCGGCCAGTGGGTGACCGCCGTGCTGGCGTCGCTGACCGCCCGGCCGATGACCTACTCCAGACTGCTCGAGCACATCAACCGGACCGAGGAGCGTCTCGGCTGGGTCACCCACGAGCGCCCGCTCCGGCAGAAGGTGCTCACCGACACCCTGCACCGGATGCAGCGCGACGGCCTGGTGGTCAAGATCGACCGGCCGAGCACCTTCGGGTCCACCTGGTACCAGCTCACGCCCATGGGTCGGTCGCTGCTGCGAGCGCTGCTGCCGCTGGCCAAGTGGGCCGAGGACCACCGCGGCGAGCTGAACAGCGCCCGCGCCGCCTACGCGGCGGCCAAGCACGACGACTCAAGCTCGTTGCCGCCGAGCTGACGATTTTCTCAACTCTTCCCCCGATCGGACGATGCTTCGCCCGGAACGGTTCGGCCGAGTGGAGGAGTGCGCCGGATGAGTAGCAAACTGATCTCTCGCGTAGTGGGTTTAGGGCTCGTGGCGGCGGCGGCCGTCGTGGGGTTAGCCGCGCCGGCGGTCGCTGCCCCGGCGGCGCCCGAGGTCGGAACGGTGCTTGGCGTCGGCCGGCCTGGTGCGGTCAAGGACAGCTATCTGGTGCGGATCAGG
>NZ_MSIE01000140.1 GCF_001921205.1 Actinophytocola xanthii
ACGCCAGCAGCCGTGATACGGCACGATGACAACGGAACTCCTGGTCATCAACATCTTGTGCGACGGGTTCCGCGGATCGAGCTTCCCGCCGAGTTCCGGCACCCACAGATCCACCCCGTACGCGGCGAACCGAGGAGCGATCAACGAGAACTGGCTACCGAACCAACACCGCGTCCCCTCCTTACCACCACCGCACTCCAGCCCCGGTCCGGCCGCTTCAACTCCGCCAGCAACCGCGACGCCTCATCGCGCCGCTTCCACGGCACCGACCGGGACTGCCCGATATCGAAGAACTCAACCACGACATGCCCGCCGAGCGGCCGGACGAACTTTGTCCTCGATCGAGCACCGTCCATAGAGCGCCACCGGCCCGATCCTCTCCTCAACCTCGACCACCGGCTCGACCCCGAGGATCTCATCGCGCGTCGCCCACGGGGCTCGGCTGATCTCAGGTGTGGCGGGTGCCTGCGCCAGCTCGTTTGCGCTGGTCAAGCACGTTGTCGACCTCAAACGCGCAGCCGCCGCTCCTACTTCGTCATCATCCACATCCACAACCACTTCGCGCACGCCGCGTGGTTCGTGTTGGATAGATGCTTCTCACCCTCCCGCACTGCGCTGATTCCCCATAAAGTTATTCAGTGTAATGACCAGAAAATATCAGGCATGGGAATGAATTATCTCTCGGTTCTGTGGGTCAAACATCGAGACTCGATGCTTTGCCGCCAGTTGTTCTAACACAGGCACAACTTCCTGCACGCGAGAAAATGAGATGTTGACAATGACATACTCGGCTGTTCCGTAGGGCGACGCGGACCAAGGCGACTCATCCAAGTTTTCCTCAGTCATATCACCATAAGTCTTCACGACCTCCGCGAAGAATCTCTCAACCTCGGGTGCACTAGTTACGACCCCATTCTCGCCCTCTTCTCCCAGACGTTCGTATATCTCCAACGCCTGCTCGGCGGTTGATGGCACATCCTCGTACCAGAATGCCAGGTCAAAACTCATCGCATCTCCTCGTCAACGCAGCATAGTGTGTTCCTGGTAGGGTTCCTGTCCCAGACTACCGGTCGATCCACACGTCGAACACACCGACCAGGGTACGTCCATCCTTGGTCTGCACACTGTTCCCTGGCGAGTTCAGCCACTGATCGAATGCTCGCTGCCCATCCTTCTTCTTCGCAGACCCGCCTTTTGTTTCGATTCCATACCACTGACCGTCGATTTGCACTGTTCCATCATACTTTCTCGCACCGACACCCGGGACCCTGACTCCAGTTTCCCCCCGCCTCACAATCGCACCATCGAGCTCCAGATGCTCCCAAGCGGTCATTTCGTCGGCAGCACCATCACGTCCAGGTTCCCCGCTGCGCTTGGCGTACTTGCCGTCAGCCGAGCGGGGAACACCAGGACAGTTGTGCACAAGCAGTGCGGTATCGCCCGCTAGTACGTAGTACGCGTGGATATCACTGACAGTTAAGTTGTATACCTTTTGATACTGACTGTGGTGTCGCACTTTGGAAACCAAGCCGCTGCTTGCGCCTCGTGAGAACACGATATCTTGTTCTCGGAGTCCGCCTGCGGCGACCCATCGAGCTTGGTTGGGCGACCAGAACAGATGGCTCGCTGTGGCGACGACTGTGCCGCGGTGCTCTCCGTCACCAACGGTGATCTCCACCAGGCTCTTCTGGCCTTGTCCCGCGATGGTCGCCAGCACGGGTTGCCGGCTGGTTTCGCCAGTCTCGGGATCGGTGGCAAGGACTTTATCGCCGAGTTCGAGCTCTTCGATTGGTTTGCTGGTTCCGTCGGCCATCAAGACCCTGGTGCCCGGAGCAAAACTGTGTCCGAGTTTGCATGACTGTTGGCCCGTGTGTGCGATTTCGGCGGCCTCGTCGACGCCTTTGAGGAGTTTGGCGCCGGGGATGGCGTTGGAGGCGAGCCAGGCGCAGCCTTCGACGCTACCGCCCATACAGTCGACCGCGTCGGGAACGGGAGTGAGGGCGTAAATGAACTGGGCGAGTTTGACCAGGCCATCGCCCCAGACGTCGGGGTGGCATTCTTCGGCGTTGCCCTTGGTGGCCTGGCAGACGATGCGCCAGGCCTCGCCGCTCTGGAGGGAGAACTCGAGAGCTTCCAGGCGCGAGAACTTCATCGAGCCGCGGTAACCGAACTGCCGCAGCGACTGCAGGGCTTTCTTGTTCAGGGACTGGCCCAGGATCGGCGAGCCCATGTAGAGGGCGTGGCTGGCCTTGCCCGGGTCGGCGCCGTACTTCTTCTTTCGCGCATTGTTGTACTGCTGGGCCTTCTTCGGGTTGGAGGTCCAGGCCTCACCCTCGTACGGGCAGTTCGTGGTACCACCGCAGATCACGCGGAGACCGTTGGGGTCGGTGAACGTGATCGGGCTGTTGTTGCTGTAGGTGTAGCCGTTCATCTGTTGCGAGTCGGTCACGCTCATCAGCGGGTCGACGGAGATGAACCTGCCCAGGGCCGGGTCGTACTCGCGGGCGCCGAGGTGGGTGAGGCCGACGGTGGAGTCCGTGCTACCGCCGACGAATCCGCGTTCGCCCGGCCAGGACGCGGGCACCGATCCGCGTGCCGAGCCGAACGGCAGGTGACGTCGTTGGGTGACCTGCTGGGTGGTCTGGTTGATGGCGATCTCGGCGGTGCCGTTGCGGTCCGACGACAGCCATGACAGCCCCGCCGAGGTGCGCACCGCGACGGTCTGCCCGCCGTGGGTGTAGTAGCGAGTCGTCCTCACGTCCCGGGTGTGGCGGTCCAGACGGATCTCCTGGCCGCCCAGGTAGAGGGTGACCGCGTCCGGGGTTTTGCGGAGCAGCCGCGTCCCGTCGGCGGTGTAGACAAAGGATGTCTCGGCACCGCTTTCGTCGGTCACGCTGGCCAGGTGGCCTTCGGCGTCCCATTCCAGGGTTTGGTCGGGGCGGGTGGCAGTGTTGCCGGTCTCGTCGTAGGAGAACTCCTCGAGCCGGGTGCCTCCCGGCGAGGTGGTAGTCACCGAGTTCAGGCGGTGTCCGGTGCTGGCGTAGGTGCGAGTGGTGTCACCGCCGAGGGCGTGCTGGGTCTCGGTAGCGCGGTTGCCGACCTTGTCGTAGGTGTGGCTGTGCCAGTACGGCGCTGGTCCGCCCAACCCAGTGACGGTGGGGTTCGTGCCGCAGCCCGTGGTCGGGGTCCAGGCCTCGGTCAGGCGGCGGAGGTGGTCGTAGCGAAAGCACTGAGTGTCGGTCGGCTTGTTGACCGGCTTGTCCGCTACCGAAAGCACCTTGCCGGCGTCGTCGTAGGTGTAGTGGTAGTCGGCGAGCATTGGGGTCGGGACCTCGGCGTCCACGACGGTCTGCTTGACCCGGCGGGTGTCGTCCTCGAAGTAGTGGGACAGCCAGGCACGCTTGGTGCCCTCCCCCAGTTCGATACGTTGGGCCTCGCCGTAGCGGGTGTAGTTCGTGCTCAGCACGTACTCCACCGTCGTGTTGTCGATCCCGCCCCAGGTCTGGGTGGGCAGGCCGAGGTTGTTGTAGGCGTGCACCACGCCTTCGTCGTCCAGGTCGGCGGTGGCGGCGTGGGACTCCGAACCCAGCGATCCATCCGCCCGGTAGGTCAGGTATGACGTGTAGCTGCCGGCGAGTTCGCCTTCCGCCTCCGGTATTTCCACGGCGAGGATCTGGGGCTGGTAGAGGCCGTCGTAGCCGTCCACCCTCGTCGTGTACGCCGAGGAGCCGATGTACCGGGTCGCGGTGGCTAGCTGCCCTTTCGCCCAGCGGACGGTGTCATACGTCCAGTCGGCAACTCGAACCCCGGTGGCCGAGTCACGGTGGAGTGCGGTCTGTCGGCCGAGCGCATCGTAGGAGTACGCCAGTGTGGCACCGCGGGCATCGGTTGACGACTTGAGCTGGCCGGCATCGTCGTAGACATAGGTGGACTCGCCCCGATCCGGATCGTCCTCGTAGACCTTCCGCCCGCGCAGGTCGTATCGGTAGGTCCACACGTTGCCACCTGGATCGGTGATCGTGGCCAGCTGCCCCTCGGACGTGTAGCCGTATTTGGTCGCGTCGAAGCCGGTCGGGTTGTGCTGGCGCAGTTCGGTGGCTCGGCCGCGAGCGTCGCTGATCGTGGTGGTGCGCACGCCACCGGTGGGTGGAGTGACGGTGGTTCGGTCTCCGCCGTAGGTGGTGGTGGTCTCCCAGCGTTTCTGGCCGAATCCGTGGAAGGCTGTGGACACGACCCGTCCGGCACCGTCGAACGAGGTGACGTTGGCGCCCGGGACGGAGTTGTCCAAGGGCAGCCACACCTGGGTGTTGACAGCGCCGCTGTTGAAGTACGGCTGAGTGACGCGTGCCGGCCGACCGTGGGAGTCATAGCGGATGTCGGACAGCAGGCGCCCACCCCCGACGGCAGGAGCCTGCGTCTGGCGCTTGCGGAGCAGGCCGTCGTACAGGTCCGTGGTAGTGGTGAACCCGCTGTTGGGGTTGATCGCGGTCGTGGTCACCGAGTTGGGCCCGTTGGTGCGGACCTCGTAGGCGAACCGGTAGTTGCCGATTCCGTACTCGGCCTTCGGTCGGTTCGGCAACCACACCTGCGTTGTACGGCCGAGGGCGTCATAGGTGAGGTCGGTCCGCTTTGTGTTCGTGTCAACGATCGCAGTCGGCAGCCCGCGTCGCGGGTCGAAGGTTGTCGTGGTTGACAGGCCTTCTGGAACGTTCGTCACAGGTGGCGTGGTGACCACGAGCTGGGTGGTCGGGCCACCCAGCTCGGGGGTGTACGCAGTCCGGGTGGCGTTGCCGAGCGCGTCGACGGCCTTGGTGACCCGGCCGTGGTCGTCGTACTCGGTCGTCGCGGTGGTGACGTAGGCGGGGCCCGCCGCGGGACGTGTTGTGGCGACTCGGGTGGTTGTCGCGTTTCCCGTGGTCGGTGGCGTGTCGTCGCTCCGGCCGTCGTAGTAGGTGACGGTGTCACCGATCGCATCCTCGGGGAACGCCGGCGTCTCGCCACACTGACGCGACACCGTCTCGACCCGGGACGGAAAGTCGATCAACCAGGCTGTCGTGTTAGGTCGATAGCTGGTCCTGGTGCACAGGTCGTCCGCCGCGGTGGCCTCATCGCCCAGGTCGCTGACCGAGGTCGGCAAGCCATAGGTCTGGTCGTAGTCGGTCACCGTTCTGGTGACACGGCGGCCGCCCGCCGCGAGCGTGGTGTAAGTCTTCGTGGTGCCGGCCTGCACGATGTACGCCTTGAACGGCCCGCGGGTTGCCGTCGGCCCTTCAACCCAGGGCGTGGTGACGGTCTTGGTCAGTCGTACAGGATCGGTTTGGGTGGAAGGAGCCTCCTTCTCGAAGGTAGCCGTCTCGTACTGGAAACCTTGCAGCCACTCGGAGTCCGTGCGGCCCACGTTCTCGCTGTCGAGCAACGTCACCTCGCGGGTGCCGGTGGGCAGTTTGTCGCCGTGCATGCCCCGGTGGAACCGCTGCTCCGTCATCGTTTTTGGACCGTCGGCACCGGAACCCTTGCGTATCCGGACTCGGCTGAAGCCGCGGAACTCGTTCCAGTTCTTCTTGTCCTCGTTGACGAACTCCGAGGTGTCCCAGTGCCAGGCCGCTCCGTCGAGATACTCGTAGGTGGTGTTGACCGCGAGCGTTCCGGCGATCCCGTCGTACTCGTCGATGGACCTGACGACGTACTTGTGGAAGTAGTCGGTGCGTTCGGGGGACATCGGCGGTGTCCACCGGACCGGGAAGCATCGCTTGGTGTTGGTGTGCGCGTTGGCGGGCATCGAGGAGCCGTGTACGCAGTCCGGTTCCTCGTACCCGATCGACGTCACTCCTCCGGACTCGGAGATGATGGCGTTCATCCGGAGCCGGATGAGCTTGGAGTAGCCGTCGGTGCCGTGGACCCTGTTCGGCTTGCGGACCCCGTCGAACGTCACCTCCGGTAGTTCGATCGCGGTAGTGCCGGTGTGCCCGGTGTGTTTGATTCCCTTGAGCCACATGGCCGGCTTCTCACCGTCGCCGGGGTCCGGGAAGATGTGCCGCAATGTCCAGCTGTCCACTGCGACGAGCTGTCCGTTGTGTCGTGCTTTCGTGGTGACTGTCGTGAGGCGCTTCGTCGTCCAGAACGACGGTGCCCACTTGTCCACACAGGTACCGCCAGTACAGCGGAGGTCGAGGGGAACGTCGGGCAGGTTGGCCGGCTTGCTGAACGGGTTTGTTGTGCAGTCCGTGCCCGGTACGCATCGGTCGGCGACGGTGAAGCTGACCTGGCCGGAGGCGGGGATGGCCGCGTCGTCCACCCGCAGGCCGTAGTCGACGTGGTCCAGCCAGCCACTGCGGACGTACTCGGTCGCGGCGCTGTTCTTGTTTCGGCCGTAGAAGTTCGTCTCGGTCTGGTAGTGGTACCGCACCATGTTGCCGTGCCGGTCGACGACCTTGTCGAGGTTCCAGCGGTACGCCTGGTTGCACCACGACCCGGCGAACCCCTCCGCTGGCTTGTTGCAGGGCTCGCCCGCGTCGTCGCCGTACACCGGAACGGTCCAGGTGGACTTCGACGCGGAACTCGACCCGTAGAAGTACTGCGTTCCGTCGACCGTCGTGACCTTCCACGTCTCGTGGTCGTTGTCCTCATTGTCACCAGTGGTGAGGTGCTGAATCCGTGAGCCGTCGTCGTTCTTGGCCTTCCAGGTCGAGCTCTCGCCCACCCGAACCAGTTCGGAGCCGGAGCCGTTGAGGGACAGCACGGCGTTGTCCGTGTGCCAGCACAGGTCCGCGGGCTTCGGGTCCGCCACGCCTTGGAGGTCGTCGGCGCAGCTCCGGTAGCGCCGTTCGATGAACCCGGGCCACAGGCTCCACCCGTCCCCGATCCAGGAAGCCTGATTGTTCGTCGAGCTGGTCAGCCCGTCGACAGCGCCGGAGGAGTATGACAGGCCCAACGTGGGCTCCAGCCCACCGGGGGACGGCGGCACCGGCAGCGGGTACGCCCAGGTGAAGTCTCCTGTTTGGCCAGACACCTCCCAGGATGCGGACCTGTTCAACGACGTCGCGGTGTACGTTCCCGCTCCTGGCAGGGTGGTGCGCCCAGCCTGTTCGCCGGACAGGGCGCCGGGCGCCGTCTGGTCTCCCGTCGCCGGCGTGTGGCGTCCCGCCTGGCTGCCACCGACCGAGGGGGTCGTCGGCAGCGGAACCGACGGACCATCCTGTGCCAGGGCGACGGCCGGCTGGGTCACCTGCAGGAGCGTCGCGGTCAGCACCGCGATCAGGAAAAACGCGGCGCCGCGCATAACCCGCATGACATTCCTTCCGCCCAACGAGAACAGTCTCGACATCTGGCTTCGTCGGTTCACGGCGAATCCGGCGTCGGCGCGGCCGCCAGTACGTGTCCCAGAAGACGGTCCGCAGTCTGCCCCTCACAGTTCTCGCTGAGAGAATTGAACCGTTGGACCGCGCCGTCGTAGCCGACAGCGGACAGACACCGGTAGAGCGGCAAGGTCAGCAACTCCGGTGGTGGTGTGGTGTACACGTACCCGCTGGCAGACAACAGCTGCTTCCCTTCGCACCCCGGATCGATCGAGGTGAACCGATCCGTGTCATCGCGACAACTGAACAACGGTTGGGTCCCGGGTAGCGAGACCAGCGGCACCCAACCCTGCGGTCCCTCCAGGAGGTAACCGGGCGTGGTCCCGTCGAAGGTGGTCCAGTGGTCATCCCCGTAGGGTCCCTGGTAGCGAGCCAATCGTGCGTAGGCCACCGTGTGACCGAGGACTACCTGCTCTTCGGTACCGGTACCACACGTCAGGGCGTCGAATCGGTCACCGGCGCGTGCGCACCGGCGCAACGGCACGGTCGGCATGCCGGCTGGAGGTGTGGTGTAGACCCGTCCCACCTCGCCGAGCAGGACGTCACCGCCGCACGCGCTGTCGGTCGAGGTGAACAGGTCGGTCCCCGATCGACAGGAGTACAGCACGTGGGTACCGTCCTGCATGTCGGTAGCTGGCATGCCCAGCGTTCGCTCGAACCGGTAGCCCGCGCGTATGGGTTCGCTCGTGGGCGCCGAGTACCGGTCGCCGGCTTCGTTGACGAAAGCACCCAGAGATCCGGAGATCGGGGGCGACCAGCTCGCGAGGCGCGCGATCTGCGCGTCGGGAAGCATCCCAAGATCCGCTCGTGCCTCGTCGACGGTCCCGGGGAAGAACTCCGCTCTGGCACCGTTGACCTTGCCCCGACCGACCGTCAGCCCGCCGGCCGCCGCCCACAGCGGCTGATAGTTCCGGGTGCCGGCAAGCCTGCCATCGACGTAAAGCCGTAGTTGTTGGGCAGCTCGGTCATAGACGCCGGCGAGGTGCACCCACTGGTTCAGCACCGCCGGCTGCGCTGACGACGTGAACGTCAGCGCGGCACCGTCGGTGTCGCTAGCCCGGGATCCGAACACCCACCGCCCGTTCTCTGGTCGGTACTGCAGAACGAAGCCGCTCATCCGGCTGCCATCCTGCGCCAGGACGGTCGCGACCTGATCACCTCGGGAGAGCCGCGCCCAGGCCGACACTGTGAAACTGTCCCTCATGGACAATCCTTGCAGGCTGGTCGCGGCGCCGCCCGTCACCCCATCGAACTGCAGCGCTACTCCGCTGATTCCCGGTGTGAACGTCACTCCCTGCGAGGAGAGGAAGAGATCGGTCCGTCCGGTGTAGTCCCGATTCCCGTCGTCGAACCGCCACGATCCCACCGTGACCCACGAGGCGCTGTCGTGTACCAACCGGATCTCTCCGTCGGTCAGGGCGCCGGAGAACACCCGCACGTCGTCGACGCCGCCAGCGAAGAAGCCCATGGTCGCACCGTTCCACCTCCCCCGGCCGATCGTGAACGGACCGCTAGCGACAGTCGCTTTCACTCCACTTCGGTGGCCGACCAGCATGCCGTTGACGTAGAGCCGCAGCTGGCCGGTACCGCTGCTGTCGTAGACCACGCCGAGGTGGGTCCATTCGCCGAGCCAGCCGGACTCGGTGGAGGTGAGCACCTTCGTCGCGGGATTCGCGGTGTCGCTCTCGGGCATCACCACTGCCCACCGCTTCGCCGTGGTGTCGTACTTCAGCTGGAAGGAGCTGGCGTGGTTGCCGTCCTGAGCGAGCACGACCTTGTCGGCGCCGCCCTGCGTCGTGAGGTACACCCATGCGGTGGCTGAGAAGCTCTGCCCGTCCCGCACCACCGGCTCGGTGGTCTGGGCGTAGCCGTCGCCGTCGAACCAGGCGGCCCGATCTCGACGTCCGGCTGGCCAGTCACTCGAGGTGCCGGTCCCCCCGTGGATCAACGCGTGCCTCTGGTACTCGCTCGCGTCGTTGGCGACGTTGCCACTACCTTCGTTGAAGGTCCACTCACCCAGATCCGTCTCAGGCAGCGTGGGCGGCGCCTGCTCGGCTGGGAACGACTGGTACAGGGTGCCCACCCGGGTGCGGTCCAGCGCTCCGGTGTACAGGCGGACGTCGTCCACGCGGCCCGGCCAGTACTCGACCGGTTGGTCATCGCTCAGGCCGCGCCCGACCACCAGTCCGCCGCTGCTGTTCCAGGCCGAGGGGAGGTGATTGTCGTTCTGTCGCTCCCCGTTGACGTAGAGCCTGATCAAACCGCTGGGTTGGTCGTACACGCCGACCAGGTGGACCCATTGCCCGACCTCGGACGGGGTCGTCGACACCGCGGCGAGCACCTCCGGCGTTCCCGCCGTGTCCCCGCTCGCCATTTCGAAGGTCCATTGCCCGAACGCGTGGGTGTCACGCGGTGGTCGGTGCCTGAGCTGGAACTTGCTGGCGTGCGTGCCGTCGAGGCTGACCGCGGTCGCCGGCACGCTGGCGTCACCCAGGTACAGGTATGCCGCGACCGTGAAGCTCTGGTCGGTGCGGAGGTCCACGCCGGTAGTGCTCACGACACCCGTACCGGTCAAACCCACCCCGTTACCGACGCGGCCCTGTCCGAACGACGCTCCGGCCGACAAGGTCCCACCGCGTGCTCCGACGGAGTCCGCCGCACTGGCACCGCTGATCTCGTCCAGCCGCCAGTGGTGCACCAAGCTCAGGTCTCGCCCGGCCTTGGTTCTGATCTCGTCGCCGAGCAACGGCCGGGTGTACACGGACACGTCGTCGATCGCCCCCGCGAAGTATTCGGCGTACGCGCCGTTGTGCCGACTTCGTCCGATGTGGAGCTCGCCGGAGGCCGGGGTGGAGGGGGTGTGCGTCGCGGCCCCGACCAGCACGCCGTTCACGTACAGCTCGAGTCGCCCCTGCATCGCGGATCCCACTGGGAACGTGCTGTAGACGCCGGTGAGATGTGCCCAGACGCCCACCTGCACGGCACCCCCGACCGCCTGGTCCAACACGGGGTTGTTGGCGTCGGTTCGCGGCATACCGAACGACCATTGGTTTGCCGCCGTGGAGCGGAGGACGAAACCACTGGCCTGGCGGCCATCCTGGGACACCACAGTCGCCTGCCGTCCAGGCTGATCGACTCTGACCCAGGCGGTCACCGAGAAGCTGCGATCGGTGTCCACGGACTTTGGCGCGTGGACGTACTCGTCGGAGGCACCGGCGAGCAACAGTGCGAGGTCGCCGGGCGATGGGTTGGCCGACTGGCCCGCTGTCCACGCGGGATCGCCCTCGACCTTGCCGTTTCGAGCCGCGGTGGAGTCGGTCCCGTCTCCGTCCAGCTTCCACGTTCCGGCGGTGACATCGTCCTGGGCGACGATTCCCTGCACCTCGTCCGGCGAGATCACGCGGCTGTAGACCCGTACCTCGTCGAGTAAGCCGTCCCACGGCCGTTCGAGCTGCCCGGCGACGAGGGCCTGTCCGGTGCGGAACCGTCCGGCGGCGTGCCATGGGGTGGTGTAGGCGACGGTACTCTCCAGCTCTCCGTCCACATACAACTGGAGCTGCTTGGACGCGGCGTTGTGCACCCCGACCAGGTGGGTCCACTCCGTGCTGACCGCATTGTCGGATCGAGCGGCAACCACCGGAGCGGCGTTGGCGTCGGAGGTCGGCATACCGAACGACCAGGTTCTCGTCGACTCGTGGCCGAGGCAGAATCCGGAGTTCCGGGCGCCGTCCTGACAGATCGCCGCCCTGTTCACCGCCTGGGTGTCCGACAACTTGACCCACGCCGCGACCGAGAAGCTCTGGTCCGTGCGAACGACCGGTCCGTGCGTCGTGGCCGAGCCAGGACCGCCTCCCGCCCCGAACTCGACCGCCCCGCTTTCGGCCACGCCGCCCTCGACGAACGCCGCGTCGTCGGCGAGCACGGCCATGTCGCCGCCCTCCACCGCGTTGCGCGCCGTGGTCCCGGGCTCCGGCAGCTCGATTGCCTCGTCGAACTTCCAGTGCGCGACCTGGACGTTGTTCCGGCTGACGCTCGCCCGGAGCTCCTCCTCGGGCAGAGGCCGGTCGTAGAGCTGGACCTCGTCGAGCATCCCGAACCACGCGTTGGTCGCGACACCCGACGACATCTCGCCACCGACGCGGACCTGGCCGGTAGCAGCCCAGGACGTGATGTGCGGGACCGTCCGGGAATGCTCACCGTTGACGTAGAGTCGGATCTCCTTCTTCCTGGAGTCGTAGACACCAGCGAGATGGGTCGGCGTACCGGGCGTCGCGGCCAGTGCCGACGACGCAAGATCAACGGTCGCGGATGCCGAGTCCGCCTGGGGCATCGAGAAGAACCACCGTCCGCCGTCGGCGGGTCGGTAGCCCAGCTGGAAGCCGCTCGTCTGGCTCCCCGACTGGCTCACCGCGGTGCGACTGGCGTCGGCCTGGTTGAGACGCACCCAGGCCGCCACGGTAAAGCTGGCATTGGTGGCGACCGCGTTCGCGGCCGTGACGGTACCTCCGCTGAGGACGATCGCGTTTCCAACGGGTCCTTGGGCATAGGAGCCAGCGCCCGTGAGGGTGCCGTGCCGGTCACCGAGGAACGCGGTGTCCTGCGTATTGCCCTCGAAGGACCACTGCGCGTATGCCCCGTTGCCTGCGCGGACGTAGATCCGGTACGCGGTGACCGGGCTCGGGTTGCCGGCCCGGTCGACGGCGCGGACGTACAGGGTCTGAGAGCGTGTTTGAGATCTTCATGGTGTGGTGAACTGGCGTGG
>NZ_MSIE01000141.1 GCF_001921205.1 Actinophytocola xanthii
CATGATCCTCATAGTCCATGCCTCCACGATCTTGGGGGAAGCTCAGTCCGAGGAGATTGACGGCTCGGCCAGAAGCCTTCGAATGAACCGATGACAGGCAGCTCAGGGCGCTCTGTGCTGCGCCGCGCATCCGCGGACTCAAGACAAATCAAGGCGAAGGGATAGTGCGCAAGTCCGTCTCGGACACATCATTACCCCATGAACGATCTTCGTCGTTCCCGTCGGGGTTCAGGCGCTCATCGATCGAAATCGTCTGTCGCGGTTGCCGTCTCCACGATCCACCCTGCGGTGTCGCATACGATCGTCAGATCGAACTGGCGCATCAGTTCGGCAAGGTCATCACGTTCCCTGCTGTCGCCACTCCCCCGCTCTTCGGGGCCTAGTTTATCGTCGAGCTCCAGGACGGCGAGATGGGCGGGGAGGCTGGCGAGGATGTGGTCCTCGCGAACGTAGAGGTTCTTCGGCCGGTCTGGGGTCGCTTCTTGGGCACTGGTGTGACCGTGGCGGCAGCGGTAACCGGCCCGGTTGTTGACCCAGTGGGCGTCCATCCGCCGACCGCAGGGTCGGCAGCGCACCAACCCGGCCAGTAGATACACACGGGTGGTCCCATCGTCGGTCGGTCGGGCGGCCCGGATAGCCTGGGCGGCGACGAAGTCCCGCTCGGCGACCAACGGTGGGTGCACGATCTGTTTGGAGATCACCCAGTCCTGCCCCGGGTTCCACCGATGTACCGGCCCACGCCGTTGCTTGCCGCGTGCCGCGTCGTGGTCACGGCCTTGCCGGTTCCACACCTGACGACCCGTGTACCGCGGGTTCGCCAGGATCGCGGCCACCGTACGCAACGTCCACACCTCACCACTGCGATGACCGTTCCGGGCCGGATCCACATGCGACGGAGACGGCACTCCCCTCTCGTTCAACTCCCGAGCGATACTCGCCACGCTCCTTCCGGCGAGACGTTGCGCGAACATCCACCGCACATGCTGTGCTGTCGCCGGGTCAGGGTCGAGCCTTCGCAACCGTCGCCCCCACTGCGCGTGGGCACGGTTCGGATGCGGACCAGCATCAACCAGCCGATACCCATACGGCGGCCGACCACCCAAATACCTACCCTGCTCACACACCTGCGCACGCATCGCCGCGGTCACCCGATGGCGGGACCGCAACACCTCGCGCCGCGACTGCGCGCCCAGCAGCAGCATCAACGCCTGATGCGTCACATCATTCAGGTCAAGCGGACCGCCAGTCTCCGGCAACCACAACTGCACCCCATACCGGTTCAACACCGGCATCAACTGCTGAAGCTGATCACCGTAGAACGCCCGCTCGAACTCCCCCACCACAATCGCATCGAATCCCCGGTCCGGGTCCGCCGCGGCGTCGAGCAGCGCAGCGGCCTCCGGACGGTTCATCCACGACAAACGCCGCGAATAGCCGCTGTCGAAGAACTCGACCACGACCACACCTCGGCCCGAGATGACATTTTCTGCGACATCGCGCTGCCAATACTCGGACGACGTCCTATCCTGATAGTCCTCCGTTGACGTACGGCCGTAGAACGCGAAACGCAACCCGACGTTACGTTTCTCGGATTGCGCACGACCGCGTTGGGGCTGTCTCTGTACCACCCAACCCTCAAGCATGCTCTCGTCCACAACACCCATATCTCACTCCGACGATCGTCGCCATATGCGCTCCGACATTTGAGACGTCAAGCAGGCACATCTGTGACGCGAAGTACCTACGCAATCACTCCCGGCAGTCGCGTGCACCCGACCGACAAGATGTCCACCGCCGCCAACGACCGTTCGCACACCTGCTCATCGCCAACGGCGGGCTGAGCCGCGGCAGGCGCGCACCCTGGAAGATAAGGCCGGCATGCGGGTCGTGGCGCGCACGCACTCATCCTCGCCAAGAAAGCTCGCAACAGCGAGGGCCGGCCCGACCCAAATCCGTCACGAGCCGACGAACGAAATCCTGATCCTGGCTGCTGTGGGAAACGAACACCGCCATGACGGCACATCCTCCAGTGACACCCGCATCCAACCTGGACCAGAGCTATATGCCTCAGGTAGCGGACCCTGACCAGTCGACCAGCCTCGACGCGCCGGGTTCCGATGTCCCTGGTCCCAAGGTGAAACCTTCGGCGGCACTCCGTCGATACAGCCGACGACGTGGCATCGAGCCTGAGAGGACATCATTGACTGGCGTGGGGAAATCCCGTTGGGCGCGGTACGGGAAATTCGGTGCGGTCATCGCCTTCGTCGTCGCGGTCGTGGTGGGCGCCGCGAACATCGACAGCGCCCTGTCACTGGCGGAGAGGATGTTCGGCACGGGCGACGCACGGAACCCCACCGAAGAAGCGGCACCACCCGCGGACGTGCCCCCCACGACGACGCAACCCCCTGCCGCGAGTACGACAACCACGACCTCCGCCCAGCGCGTCACGCCCGAAGACGTCTCCACAACGGAAGAGGAGACGACCACTCCAGAGCAGAACGTTCCCGCACCTGCTCCACCCACTCGAGGCGACGCGCTCGTGATCACCGTCCGGATGGGAGGTAGCGGCAAGATCGGGCCGTCCGAGTACCGCGCGGGCATCACTCCCGGCGCGAACGTCGACGTGTACGACGATGTCGGGCAACTCAGCCGAGGGTGTTACCCCTCGTGGGTTCTCACCCGGGACGGTGTCGAGGTCAAGAAGGTCAGGAACGAGCGGTGCACCTCCGGAGGCATCACCATGTTCAACTTCGGCGACTCGCTCGACCTGCCCGGAAGTTACCGGCTCAGCGTGACCTGCCGAGTTGGAAGAGGGCCAGGTCGACATCCCGGGCGGCCCATGTCGGATCGTGCCGGTGTGCGTTGTCGAGGAGTTTCCCGATCAGGGCCATGTAGCGGCCGTACCGGCCCGGCGTGGACGTCAGGGTCTCACCGAGCATGGTCAGCCCGGCGTGTGCCCATCGGTCGTAGACGGCCAGACGGTCCGGTGCCGCGGTCACCAGAACGGCGGAGGCGAGCGCGTCCCCGGTGGTGAATCCGGGTAGTGCGATCAGTTCCCGCCGGCCGCGTCGCGCCCAGTTGCTCGCGACGACGCGGCCCGGCGAACCGTGCCGGAGGAGGTGCGCCGGCTCTGGTGGGACGCGTACCTCGGGCGCATCGAGGTCGCTCCTCTCGGGCCGGAAGGGGTGCGGGCGATCCTGGACGGCGTTGACGGACCGTCGTCCTACCGCAGGCGCTCGACCAGCTCGAGGACCCGCACCGAGTCCAAGGGGTCAACGGGCAGCGGGTCGCCGGAGCGCAGTGCTGAGGCCAGCAGCGTGTAGAACTCCGCGTACCGACCCGGTTTCGTCGGGACCGCGCGGAGCTCGCCGTCCAGGCCTGCTGTGCCCCAGTTCGCCTCCGGCTCCCGCCCGAACGACTGGTCGGACGGCGACGCACCGGCGCGCAGAGCGGACTCCTGCGGGTCCAGGCCGTACTTCGTGAACCCGCCCCGCGAGCCGAGCACCCGGAACCGCGGCCCGACCTGCGCCGCGAGCCCGTTCATCCACAGGTGCGACACCACGCCGGACACGTGACGCAGCACGACGAACGCGTCGTCGGGGGCGGCGCCACCGCCTCGGGTGAACAGCTCGTGGTACACCGGCTCCGCCCCGCCGAACAGCCGCACCGCCTGATCGATGGTGTGCGTCCCCAGGTCGTACAGGATCCCGCCGCCCTCCGACACCGGTGTCGACGTCTTCCACGACCCGCCGCGGTCCGGTTTCCACCACTCGAACCGGGACTCGAACCGCCACACCTCACCCAGCTCGCCGTCGGCCAGCAGCCGCTCGACGGTGCGGAAGTCGCCGTCGAAGCGACGGTTCTGGAACACCGTCAGCGGCACCGCCAGGCGCGCGGCCTTCTCTACGAGCGCCCACCCGTCGGAGGATGTCACCGTGAACGGCTTGTCGACCACCACCGCCACCCGCGCGTCGAGGAACCGGTGCGCCAGCCCCGCGTGCGTCACCGGCGGGGTGCCGATGACCACGACGTCCACCTCCGGCAGCGCGTCGACCCGCGGCACGACCTCCGTGCGGGGATAGCGGGCACGCACCTCCGCACGCCGCCGCTCGTCGCCTGTCACGACCGCGGTCAGCGCGAAGTCCGGGTTCGCGGCGATGAACGGCGTGTGGAACACCCGACCCGAGGTGCCGAAGCCGATTACGGCTGTCCGAAGTGGTCGCATGCCTGCACCGTGCCAGGGCCACGACCGGGTGGCAATCGGAGGCTCGGCAGCGGTCACCGACTGCCGCCGTCAGCGCCAGCGCGGTCGTCGCCCTGTCCCGTGCTTTCGGGGATGTTCACAGGTCGAGGTCATGGCGAACCTGGGATTGAGAACCGTGCGGGAATCGGCGCGGTGGCGGCCGGATTGGTGACTCCAGGTTCCAGTGCGTGGCGCCTGGTTATAGCTGAAGGTGGGATCGATGAACACGGGGAACCGCGTCGGTGGGTCTCGCAACATCGCCTGGTCGGGCAGTGGCGTCAAGCTCTACACGACCGGCCGCTCGATCGAAACCACCACGCTTGGACAGTCCGCGCCGGATCCGAGTCACCACGGCGACCGCAGCTCGGGTCTTCACCACGAGGTCGTGTCCGAAGCCCCGATCGGAGGCGCAGATACGGAGTCCACGCCTGGTCGCGCGTCCACGTACGTCGCAACTGACCCGTCGACGCGCTGCTCCGGCAACCGAGAACGGCCAGCTCAGGGTCATCCCCGCTCGCCGTGCGAGGCCCGGAGAAAGTGGCGCGGAGCCACCCCTCGGAGACCTCGACCGGGGCCGCAGTGGCCCTGGTCACGAACGTACCGTTCACCGTCTTCGCGAACGTGGCGTCGGCCGGCACCGCCTGCTGAACCGCCGCAGCCGACGCCGATTCCCGATCGGCAGCCACGCTCACGGCTGGTGGCGACGGCTCCGCACGATCTGTCTTCCACTGCCGCCGGCCGACCTGGTCGCGAACCTCCCCTGAGACAGCGCATGATCCTCGCGCACGTCAGCGACCTGCACTCGGCCATGGCCATGACCACGACGGCGGTGCGCGGGCGACCCGCCGCGCCCGTCAGGTGCTCGACTATCTCGACGACATCCCGGGCGAGGTGAACGCGGTGCTGGTCACCGGCGACATCACCGACCACGGGACGCCGGCCGAGTACCAGGAGGCGGCCCGACTCCTCGGCACCTGCCGGTTCCCGGTGCTCACCTGCCCAGGCAACCACGACGAGCGCTCCGCCTACCGAGCGGTCTTTCCCGACGGACGGGCGGAGAGCCCGGTCAACCAGGTGCACCGGTTGGCGGGAGCGACGTTCGCGATGTGCGACTCGAGCATCCCCGGCCGAGCCGGCGACCTGCTCGACGACAGCACGATCGACTGGCTGGACGAGGTGCTGACGGCCGCGCCGCGGGACGAGCCGGCGTTCGTCTGCTTCCACCACCCGCCGGTACGCCTGGGTGTGCCGTTCGTGGACGCCATCCGCCAGTTCGGGGAGCAACGCCTGGCCGAGCTTCTCCAGCGGCACCAGCACGTCCTCGCGGTCCTGTGTGGATATGTTCACACGGCCGCCGCCGCCACGTTCGCCGGGCTGCCGCTGCGGGTGGCTCCCGGTGTGGTGTCGATGATCGTGCCGCCCCGGGAGACCGGCACGATCATCGACTACCGGCTACCGCCCGGGTTCGCCTTCCGCGCAGTGGGCGAGGACCGCGGGCTGGTCACTCACTTCCGCAGCTTGTAGGCGTCGATGAGCGTCTGACGGACGGTGTCGCCCTCGCGGTCGGTCGCCGCCGCACGCAGCGAGACCGTCTCCGCGGCGGCCGGGTGGTGCAGCACCGCCACCAGGTTCGCCAGCACCGGCACCCGCTGCCAGCTCGCGCCGCGGTCGTAGGAGACGTCGACCCGGATCGATCTCGGCCTGCTTACCTCGCCGGCCTGGTCCTGGAGCAGCAGCGGCACCAGGAACGGATCGCCGGCGGGTGCGGAGTTGGCCCTGTCCAGCTCCGGCAGGAACCGGACCGCGTTCAGGTTCACCGCGACCTGATCCTCACCGTCCGCATGCGACGATGTGAACGTCCACTCGGCACTGATCGAGGTGGTCAGATCGAACGTCTTCAGCCGGGTGGCGGTGGTCACCAGCCGGTACCGACCGGGTTCGGCCGGCAGCCCCTCGAAGAAGCCGTAGCCCGCGTCCGACGTCTCGCCCAGCAGCTCCTCGCCGCGGTACAGCTGGGTGCTGGCGGTCTCGACGGCGGAGAATCCGGCGTTTCCGGACGAGTCGCTGAACAGCGGGATGTTCACGCCGAGGTAGTCGCCGTACCGGTAGACCCACGGGACGTCCTCGGGCGGCAGGGCCGGGCCGAACACCGCGTAGTTGAACCGCGCCGGGTACGTGCGGCTCGCCCGGTAGGCTGTGGGCGGTGAGGTCAGCCGCCCGACCAGCGTCTCCGCCTGCCGATCCTCGAGCAGCAGGTCCGTGGTCCAGCGAACGCCGCCCTCGGTGGTGTAGTACTCGGTCCGGGTACTCGGCAGGGGCACGTCGGTCCCCACCCCGACCACGAACGCGACACCCTCGCGCGGCAGCGGGAACGCGACCCGGATACCGCCGAGCCCTTCGGCCGCGGCGCCGAGGTCGGCTCGCACGGTCGCGAGGTCGCGCTGTTGCACCGCCTTCTCGAACCCGGTGGGTACCTCGCCTGCGGGGAACCAGGACAGTCCGTAGAACGAGCCGTCCTCGGCGAACCACTGGGTGTTGACCTTGCCGGCGAGCGTGGTGCCCGGGAGCACCTCGCCGAGTTGGGCGGTGGAGACCCTGCTCAGGTCGTCGGTGAGAATGGCCAGGCCGCTCATCGTGAGCTCGGTCACGACCATGTACCCGACGTCGCCGAGCGCCATTTCCATGGGGCTGGGCGGCGTGACGCGGATCGGTCTCGCGTCCCGAGCGTCCGCGGTCACCGTGAGGTCCCGATCCACCACCAGTCCCGGGTGCACGAGCAGGTCGATATGTCCGGTCTGCTCGTCGATCACCCCGACGTCCAACAGGTACTGGCCCTTGGGCATGCGGAGCCGCACGGAGCCGTCGTCGTCGTAGGGGAACTTCATGGTTGTGTTGTCCAGGCCGATCAGGGTCGCGAAGAAGTCGACGGCGGGTGCACCGTTCTTGTCCAGGACGTTCACCGTGAGGTCATAGCTCTCCACCTCCCGGTTGATCGCCACCGGCGTCCTCGTCGTGGTCCCGGCTCCGGTCGCCACGACCGTCCCGGAGTACACGCCGTCGGCCTCGCCGAGGCGGGTGTCGCCGGTGACGGTGACCGACGCGGTGCCGCCGGGCGGCACGGTGAGTTCGGTGGCACTGAGCGAGAACAGGCTTGCCGGTGTGCCGTCCGGGCCGGTGGCCTCGGTCGACAGGGTCAGTGTCAGGTCGGTCTCGCCCAGGTTCTGGTAGGTGAGTTCCTGGCTGACCGGTTGGTCGTCGCCGTGCGGCCAGGCGACGGTGCCGAGACTGACGCTGGTGGGCTCGGTGACCACGCTCTGGGCCAGTGCCGCCGGGACGTCGACGCGCCCGGCGCCCTGCTCGAAGGCGGTGAGCGAGGCGTGCGGCCGGGCCGAGGCGGAGAGGGCGGCCTTGAGCTGTGCGCCGGTCCAGTCCGGGTGGTGCTGGGCGAGGAGTGCGGCGGCACCGGCCACGTGCGGGGCTGCCATCGAGGTGCCGGACAGGGCGGTGTAGCCGTCCACGACGGGCTCGCCGATCGTGCCTTCGGAGTGCAGCGCGGCGACGATCTCGACGCCGGGTGCGGTGATGTCGGGCTTGATGCCGCCGTCGCCGACGCGCGGGCCGCGGCTGGAGAAGCCGGCCAACTCGTCATCGCGGTCCACGGCGCCGACGGTGAGTGCGGCGGCGGCGCTACCCGGCGAGCCGACCGACTCCGCGCCGGGGCCGGAGTTGCCGGCCGCGACGACGAACAGCGTGCCGTGTTCGACCGAGAGCGTGTTGACCGCTTCCTCCAGCGGGTCGAGCTCTTCGGTGTCGCCGCCGCCCAGGCTCATGTTGACCACGTCCGCGCCCTGCTCGGCCGCCCACTCCATGCCGGCCACGATCCAGGACTCGTAGCCCGAGCCGTAGTCGTCGAGCACCTTGCCGTCCAGGATCCGTGCGCCCCAGGCCACGCCCCGGAACCGACCGTCGGACTTCGCCCCCGTGCCCGCCACGATCGACGCCACGTGCGTGCCGTGCCCGAAGCGGTCGACGTTGTCCGGCGCGTCGGTGAAGTTCTGCTCGGCCGCTTCGCGGTCGGCGAGGTCGGGGTGGGTCTGGTCGACGCCGGTGTCCAGCACGGCCACCGTCGTGCCCGTGCCGGTCAGCCCCGCCTCCCAGGCGGCGGGCGCGCCGATCTGCGGCACGCTGTGCTCCAGAGTGGACTTGCGCTTGCCGTCGAGCCAGATTTTCTCGACGCCGCCGGCCGTTCGGCGCGTCGTCGTGCCGTCGGTGAGCGCCTCCCAGACCTCGCCCCCCTTGTCCGCGGCCACGGCCACGGCATCGATGCTGGGCAGCTCCCGGGTGACGGTGTCCGCGGCCAGCTGCGGCGCCGAGCGTCCCTCTGGATGGGTGACGATCAGGGGCACGCTGTCCCGGCGGGCGTCGTCGTAGCCGAACTCGAGGAGCGTCGTCACGTCGAACAGCCGCCGGTCCAGCCGGCCCTGCGCCACCAGTCGGACGGCGTCGGCCGGGATGACGTAGTCGTGGCCGTCGTGGGTCCGGGCGGAGAAGGTCATCCCCTCCCGGCCCGCACCGGGTCGCACCGATCTCGTCCTGCCGTCCTGGACCATGACCTCGTCGCCGGTCACCAGCGTGACCGTGCGGATGTCGCCGGTGGCCGGTGGTGTGGATCCCGGCGGCGCGGCGGTCGCAATGGGGGCGGTGACCAGCACCGTTCCCAGGACCACGGCGCACACCCCAGCTCTTCTGCCGATTCGCACCTGGCACCTCCCAATCGAGGAGGGGGCCGGTTCCGGTGATCTGTACGCGCCGCGATAGATCGCCGCGTGTGCCTCACGTGAGACTCAGTGCCCCCAGTCCTGCCTGCGGACGCAACGTATCGACGTGCCGGGTAGGGGGCAATCGGCCGATCGGCCAATTCGTTGGGAAATAACCGCGAAGTACGGCCTCACCACTTACCTCATCGGCTGAAGGCGCCGGAACTGTGCCAGAGCTTCCTCGTAGACCGCCACGGCCTCCCCCGGTGGTGGCCGCCGGCGTCGAGCGCCTTACTCCGGCGATCGTGATCCTGCTGCCCGGTACGTCGAGCGCGATGGCCAACTCTGCGTCCTCGTGCCTGGCGAGCCCACTCAGCACATTGCTTAGTCATTAGCGCGGTGGACAGGATCAGGCGCAGTTCCTGGTCGTTCCCGCTCAGCCGGCGCAGCCGCCGCACCGAGTCGTCGGCCGTGTCGAGGGCGTCCTCGGGCAGGTCCGCGGCGTCGAACGCGCCTGCGAGCGTGTTCAGGGCGTTGGCGAGGTCCGGCCCGAACGCCGGATCGCGGGTGGTGAGGTCCTGGTAGCGCTGAACCGCGTCGACGGCGTAGGACAGCGCCTCCCCGGTCTCCTCGAGTGCCCCGAGCCGGATCGCCATGCGCACCGCCAGCCAGCCCAGCGTCTCCTCGTCCGGCTCCGGCTTGCGCCGTTCGTGTTCGAGTGCCGCGCGGGTGCGGACCACGGCGAAGACGGCCAACGCCAGGCTCTGGTCGGGCAGGTGGTCGACAACCAACTCGGCCAGGTCGGGGTCGTTCTCGCTGAGCTCGGTCAGCACCGAGATCAGCGTCTCGTCCTCCAGCTGCGTCGCCACCGCCATGCCGACCGGCAGCCGATCGGCCGCCGACGCGGACAGCAGGTCGTGCATCACAGGCCGCAGGTGCGCGTGCCGAGACGCCGACCGTCCCAGCACGGTCAGGCCACGGACCAACTGGCCTCGTTCAATGACGGACTGACCGCCGCCGCCATGTCCGGCTGGGTCGACCAACGTCATCGCGACAAGGTCCTCACCGAGCCGGTCCGGCCGCACCGGGTTGAGCGCGGACTCCCCCGGGTACATTCCGGCCAGCCACCGGCGGTACCGCTCGACCCGGTCACCCTCGACACCCGCGAAGGCTGGTAGCCGCGCAAGCAGTGTCCGGGAGACGCCGGCCCCCTCGGCGACCCACGAACGGAACGCGACATCGCCATGGTCCGCGTCCCCACCGACCGGTCGCACCCGCGGTCGTCGCCTTCCACACAGCCATCACCGAAGCGAGCCGCTCCGGCATCGCCCTCCCCGGGGGAACATCGTGGCTGCCACGCTGAACACGCCAACCTTCGACACGCCCGGACCGCCTGGCCGCGCGGCGTGGTGAGCGAACGTACACGAAACGTCCCTGGACCTCGTTACGCGAGGTGGCCGAGGCGTCCAGCGCGAGTGCGGCCTCCAGCGAGACGATCCGCGAGTTCTGCAGCGCCACAACCTCCCAGCGGTCGTTCCGCCACGCAATGACGTACAGCTGCACGCAGGTAGCGGCTCGGCAGCGGCTCCTCCTCGCCCGGCATCAGGATGCCCAGGCTGTGGTGCAGTACATCGCCAGCAGCCTTTCCACCGTTGGCTTGTCAATCGCCGCGTCGTCGCATCGATCGGTACAGCAGCCACAGCGCCAGCGTCACCGGTGTCAGGACCGCCGCGAACAGGATTCCCGCGAACATTTCGTAGCCGGCGATGGCCGAAGCCAGAGTTTCGGTGGCCATCGCCCGTGACCCTGGAAAGCCCGCGCCGGCATGCCTCGGCGAGTACCACCTGTGAAGCTCACTCGCCGAAGACCCGGCGGGTGAATAGTGTGCAACTTCGTCCTCGGACACGCACGTTAACTACACGGGGTGAAGCGGCGACGTACACGGCCTGCTCCTCCGGTTCGTAGCGAAGGTCCAGCCGAAGCTCGGAATACAGCTTGATCAGGCTTTGTGGCTTCGCATCGCCCAACCTTGCGCCTACGTCGCCGAGTGAGTCGACCATGGCGAACACGTCTGCTCGATCCAGGGTCCTCTGCGCGGGTGCGTTGTCCAGTTCGGCGCGGGCTGCGGCGCGCTCGGCCTGAGCCGTGTTGATCACTTCCACCAGCGCCGCCGGGTCGACTCCCGCCTCGATTGCGCTCTGATGCCGGCGAAGCCGAGCCTCAGCATCCGCCAGGCGCTTCTTCGCCACCTCCCGAGCGGCGTCGACTTGACCACTCTCTTGGGAGACCACCAGCTTGTCCACGAGCCGGTCGATGTTGTCCCGGCCAAACAGCCCTCCGATCCAGGCGTTGAGCGGCTCGACCACCCACTCCTGGCGAAGATTGACCGTTCGCGGGTGAGCAGCGAGAACCGACGAACCCGGCGCGAGCGTCCGCGCGGCGCATCGGTAGTAAGAAGTCGTTTCAGAATGATCGGTGTGTCGGCTGGCAGTGGTTGA
>NZ_MSIE01000142.1 GCF_001921205.1 Actinophytocola xanthii
CGTGCTCATGAACGTGTTAGCCGTTCAGGAACATCGGGCCGGGTGCCGGCGCATCGTGAGTCTGCTTCGGCAGGGCAAAGCAGTGTCCGTGGATGCGGCCGAGTGGAACGCGCTGCCGATTCAGGCGGCGGTGTTCGCGACGCCGTACCTGGCTTCCATCATCAGTACGGCCTCGTCCACGACGTGTGCCATCGACGCGTCGTCGGGGGACCAGTCCATGAGCAGCATCCGGGGCCAGAAGACGTAGTTGGAGATCATCCCGAGAAACTGGGTCGCCGCCAGCTCCGTGTCGTCCAGTGTGGCCACTCCTCGGTCGTTCTGGATGTCGAGATAGCGGCGTACCGAGTCGAAGTAGGGCATCTTGCCGCGCTCGAAGTGGGCCTCGCCCAACTCGGGGAAGCGCGGCAGCTCGGCGATGACGATCCGGAAGAGAGCCGCCATGCCGGGCCGGGTGAGGAGGGCGACGTACCGGCGGCCGATCGCGGTAAGGCCCGCCCGCAGGTCACCCGTCGGCGGGCGGAAGTCGTCCTCGACCTTCCAGGACTCCGTCACGATCGCGTCGAACAGCGCCGCCTTGGTCGGGAACTGCTTGAACAGGGTGGCTTTCGACACCTCGGCTGCCTCGGCGACCTTGGCCAGCGACGTGCCGGCGTACCCGGCGTCGAGGAACAGGCGGGTGGCCGCCTCGATGATGGCTGCCCGCTTCTGCTCGGCGACGCGCCGGTGGTAGGTCGAAGGCCGCGTCGTCATGGGCGTCATCGTACGCGAGATGAGTCGCTTGACTCACTATCGCCGGCACCGTAGCGTTCCGGCGAGGTGAGTCACTCGACTCACCATCCCTGTTAGGGAGGACCCCGTCATGGCACGTTTCGAGAGGCAGACCGTTCTCGTCACGGGCGGCACCGGCGGGCAGGGCGCCAGCCACGTCCGGGCCTACCACGAGGAGGGGGCGAACGTCGTCATCGCCGCGCTCGCCGACGGGCCGGGCAGAGAACTCGCCGCCGAACTCGGGGAGCGTGCGCTGTTCGTCCGCCTGGACGTCACCGACGAGGGCGCCTGGGCCGCGGCGGTCACCGAGACCGAACGCCGTTTCGGGCCGATCGCGGTGCTCGTCAACAACGCCGGTGTGCAGAACCCAGCGGTGCCGATCGAGGCGATCGAACGGCGGGTCTGGGACCGCGTTCTCGAGGTCAACCTCACCGGGACGTTCCTCGGCATCAGGGCCGTGACCCCGTCACTGCGCCGCAACGGTGGGGGAGTGATCGTCAACATCGCCTCCACGATGGCCCACGCCGGCACGTCGCTCTACGCGCCCTACGTCGCCAGCAAGTGGGCGCTGCGCGGGCTCACCAGGACCGCCGCGCTGGAGCTGGGCCGGGACGGCATCCGGGTCAACTCCATCCATCCCGGCGTCATCTCCACCCCGTTGATCAACGAGCCGATCGCGGGCCAGCCGCCCATCGCGGACTTCTTCTCGCCCGAGCCCTACGCCATCCCGCGGCTGGGCACCCCGGCCGACGTCACCGCCCTGCTCCTCTACCTCACCTCGACCGACGCCTCGTTCGTCACCGGCTCGGAGTTCGTCGCCGACGGCGGCCTCCTGCTCGGCCCCGCCCTGCAACCCGACACGACGGCTGCATGACGGAATCACCAGGTTCCCGTCGATCAGGCCGTCCCGGACGGCTTGCTTCATCACCCCGACCACATGCGCGAGACGAGCACGCGCCGACCGGGCAGGCCGAGGGTGGTCCGCCGGTGTGCCCGTCCTTTGCGCCGGCTCGGGTGGGTACGGGCATTCGAGCCGAGCGTTGGATGCCGTAGAGCAGCCACACCACACCTCGGCGAGCAGGGCGTGACGCGGAGCTCGTCGTGGAGCCGGTCGTGGTGTGCCCGTTGCCGGCGATGTGCCGGCCGGCCTCGTCCGAGCTGCCCAAGATGCCTTTTTGAATGCACCTGTCGGCCAAACGCGACGACGTGGGCCGGCTCGTCGACCTGGTTCAGCGCCTCAGCCAGCCGGTGAGCGGCCGCGAGTATCGGGGTCGACGTCGCGCGTGCTCGCGGGACTGCCGCGCGCCTGCCATCGGCGAAATCGTTTCGGCCGTTCAGGGCGCAGCGGGAATTCCGGACGGGAGTTATCCGGTCGAGAAACGTGATCAGTATCGGACGCCAGCACACTACTTGGTAAGCGGACGCTGTGTGCGCTCACATTCGATCCGCAAACGTAGCTCTAGCCGGAGTCTGCCCAGGTAAGCCCGGTGTCGCCAGCGGGGTGGCGCGTGATCTAGCGCATCGGCGGGGAGAGAACGTGAGACGAGTCATGATCAAAGTGAGCGCTCACAACTGATCGATCCGGTTGTTGACGTATCGGCGACGGCCTGGCTACATTGATTGCTGCGGCGAGTTCACCCGACCGAAAATTCGCCGACATGATCGGCACCAGGTGGTGTCGGCGCCGTGCGTCCCGCAGTTGACATTGGCACGGAAATACGACCGGTCATCACGTTCCGCCCTGGCACACAGGCCTGCTCGACGCGTTCGACCCCACCTGCTGACGACGATGTCGGAGGGACCGAAGCCATGCGCTGCTCCGCCCGTATCCGGACGAGGGGTTCGTTCACCAGATGCGCCGGTGCCATGCTGAGACATCTCCGGGACCCGGTGGCAAGTCCCGATCACCCCTGTTCGACGGGGTCACGAGCGACGGTCACCGACAGCGGTCACAAGATCCCTCGGCGGGGTGGACGCCCGCCCCTCCCGCTCGGCAACACCCTGATCCTCAACAACACCTGGCAGTTCTTCATGAGTTACCGCTTCGACCTCCCCACGCCCTGATCTGGAGAGCCACACATGTCTGCTTTCTTCAGCCGTCGCCGGATGCTGCAGGCGACGGGCGCCGCGGCGGCCGCGACCGCCATGCCCACGTTGTTCAACGGCGCCACCGCCGCCGCGGTCGTCGCACCGGTCCGTACCGACATCGGTGTCTCCGCCTATCCGTTCGACCTCGGCCAGGTGCGCCTCACCGCGGGGCGCTGGATGGAGAACCAGGCCAGGACCCTGGCCTACCTCCGGTTCGTCGACGTGAACCGCCTGCTGTACAACTTCCGCGCCAACCACCGACTGTCCACGAACGGTGCTTCGCCGCTCGGTGGGTGGGAGGCGCCGGACTTCCCGTTCCGCACACACAGCCAGGGGCACTTCCTCACCGCGTGGGCCCAGGCGTACGCGGTGCTCGGCGACACCACCTGCCGCGACCGCGCCGCCACCATGGTCGCCGAACTCGCCAAGTGCCAGGCCAACAACGGCGCCGCCGGGTTCAACACCGGCTACCTGTCCGGTTTCCCCGAGTCCGACTTCGACGCGATGGAGGCGGGTTCACCTCGCTCGGTGTCCTGGTACGCGCTGCACAAGACCCTGGCCGGCCTACTGGACGTGTGGCGCTACACCGAGAGCACACAGGCCCGCGATGTGCTGCTGCGGTTCGCGGGCTGGGTCGACTGGCGCACCGCGCGCCTGTCGTACGCCACGATGCAGCGCGTCCTCGGCACCGAGTTCGGCGGGATGAACGCCGTGCTCACCGACCTGTACCAGCAGACCGGCGACAGCCGGTGGCTCACCACGGCGCAGCGCTTCGACCACGCAGCCGTGTTCGACCCGCTGGCCGCCAACCAGGACCGGCTGAACGGTCTACACGCCAACACACAGGTCCCCAAGTGGATCGGCGCCGCTCGTGAGTACAAGGCGACGGGCACCACCCGGTACCGCGACATCGCGGTCAACGCCTGGAACATCACGGTCGACGCGCACACCTACGCCATCGGCGGCAACAGCCAGGCCGAGCACTTCCGCGCCCCGAACGCGATCGCCGCCTACCTGAACCGCGACACCGCGGAGGCGTGCAACACCTACAACATGCTCAAGCTGACCCGAGAACTGTGGCTGCTCGATCCGAACCGAGTGGCCTACTTCGACTACTACGAGAAGGCACTGCTCAACCACCTGATCGGCCAGCAGAACCCGGCCGACGGCCACGGGCACATCTGCTACTTCACCGGCCTCAACCCCGGCCACCGCCGCGGCACCCAGGGCCCGGCCTGGGGTGGTGGCACGTGGAGCACCGACTACACGACCTTCTGGTGTTGTCAGGGCACGGGAATCGAGACCAATACCAAGCTCGCCGACTCCATCTACTTCCACAACGGCACCACGCTCACCGTGAACCTGTTCACCCCGTCGGTGCTGAACTGGTCGCAGCGTGGAATCACGGTTACCCAGACCACCACGTATCCGGTCTCCGACACCACCACGCTGACCGTCACCGGCGACGTGGCCAGCTCGTGGACGATGCGGATCCGCATGCCCGCCTGGACGACCGGCGCCACCGTGAGTGTCAACGGCGTGGCCCAGGGCATCGCCACCACGCCGGGCACCTACGCGACGCTGACCAGGTCGTGGACCTCCGGCGACCTCGTCACCGTGCGTCTGCCGATGCGGGTGCTCACCCAGGCGGCCAACGACAACGCCGGTATCGCCGCCGTCACCTACGGTCCTGCCGTACTGGCGGGCAACTACGGCAACTCCTCGCTGTCCACACCACCCGCACTCGACGTCGCATCCATCACCAGGACCAGCACCTCGTCACTCGCGTTCACCGCGCGCGCCAACGGCGCGACGGTCAACCTCGGCCCGTTCCACGACGCGCACGGCTACAACTACAACGTCTACTGGAACATCGGCGGCGGTGCCACGGATTCCGCGTACCGGCTGGTCAACGCCGCCAGCGGGATGGTGCTCGGCGTGCAGGACATGTCCACGGCCGACGGCGGGCTCGCCGTGCAGTGGCACGACTCCGGGACCGCCGACCACAACTGGGCGATGATCCAGGACGGGAACGCAGTCCGGCTGCGCAACCTCCACAGCGGCAAGGTCCTGGGCGTGGAGAACATGTCCACCGCCGACAACGCCCGCGTGCTCCAGTGGGCCGACAACGGCACCGCCGACCACCGCTGGACGGTCGTCGACAACGGCGACGGCACCGTGAAGCTCCGCAACGCCAACAGCGGGAAGCTGCTGGGCATTCTCAACGGCGCCACCACCGCGGGCGCTCAGGCGGTGCAGGACTCCGACAACGGCAGCGCGGACAACCGATGGCGGCTCGTGCCCGTCGGTGCGACCTTGTAACCGGCGTACTGGTGCCGGCAGCCGGTGTGACTCGCCGTCGCGCACTGTAACTGGCCGGAACCACGGGGCGCTTCCTACGTTTCCCTCCTGCGCGGGATGAGTGCAGTACCCGTGGGGGAAGTTCGAGGGCTGGGTGGTCAGCGAGGCTGATGGGTGACACAACCCCCGTCGGTCTGGAGGCCACGTTGTCCTTGGCGCGCACGGTTACCCCCATCGCGTCGGCGCGTCGGCGATGGCCGTCGTGGGCTGGCTACGCCGCGAGCGCATGGGCTCTGCTGTACGGCAGCGTGCTGCTGGCGGTCGCGGTGACCGGCGGGACGCTCTACGACCTGCCGTACCTGATCTGGGTGGCTGTCGCTGTCCTGTTCGCCGGGGCCGGCATGGCCGCCGCGACCGTGCGCCCGTGCGGGCGGCGCCTCCCACCCTGGGTGGTGTCGGCCGGATTGTGGACCGTGCTGGCGCTGGCAGTGGCCGGAAGTGTGTTTGTGCTGCTCAACCTGATCGCGCTGGTCGTCACCGGCTCGTTGCGAGGCCGGGACGGGCACGCTGACTGGGGGGCTTTCACCGCGCGGTTGTCTTTTGTTGTTGTCGCCGTCCTGTTCCTGATGACCGCGCTGTCGTGGCGGCATCGCACCAGGAACACCTGCCCTGACTGCGGCGGCCAGGCTCACCAGCCGGGAGCAGTCGCGGCTGTCGAGCGTACGGGAACGCCCGCGTCACAGCGCGTGCGTCGGATCGCCCATCTCGGCGGCCTTGCGTTCATTCCCTACTACGTCTGCCATTTCATGCGCTTCGCCGATGCGCCACCCTTCCGTGGAGGGGACCTTGCCGCCCCCGGTGACCCGTTCATTCCGGCCGCCATCATCGGTACCGTGCTGCCCGCCGAATTTCTGCTACTGGGGCTGGTGCACTCGTGGGGCATGATTTTCCCCCGGTGGACGCTGTGGTTGTCCGGTAGGAGGGTGCCCCGCTTCCTGCCGCTGATCCCGGTCTGGCTGATCGCACCGACACTCGCGGCGTACGGCACGGGAGCCTGGGTCTACGTGATCCTCCAGTTCACCGGTGTCCTCGAGATCGACGGTACGTTCGCGGACTACCTTCTCGGCTGCTCCGCCGCTACAGCATTCGCTGGATACGGTTGGGCCCTCGCCATCGCCGCCGTGTCCTACCAACGCCGTACCCGACCCCGCTGCATCCTGCGTCAGACCCTCTGACAGCAGCGATGCCGGCCGGCTTGTCGGGGGGCAATCTCAGGACCGGATCCACCGAACGGTTGATGCCGTTGCCCGGTCGGGCCTGACAGCGTGGGCGACATGAGGCGACTGTTGGGGTTCATGCTCGTCGTGTGCGGCTTGGCGCTGGGGGTTCCGGCGGCGGCCGGGACATCCGCTGGTGGCGTGGTCCGCACGGACGCCGGCTGGGTGCGCGGCACCACGTCCGGCGAGGCCCGTGTGTACGAAGGCATCCCGTACGCAGCACCCCCCGTCGGCGACCTGCGCTGGCACTCACCGGTCGCGCCGCGGCCGTGGTCGGGGGTGCGTGACGCCACCCGGCCCGGCAACCGCTGTCCCCAGGCCGCAGGGCTGGGGCAGCCGGCCAGCGACACCGAAGACTGCCTGTACCTCAACGTGACCGCGCCGAGGACGGCGTTTCGCGCGCCGGTCCTGGTGTGGGTGCACGGCGGCGGGCTGATGAGCGGCGCGGGGAGCGACTACCTCGCGTCCCGGCTGGCCACGCGGGGGCTGGTCGTGGTGACCGTCAACTACCGGCTCGGCAACTTGGGGTTCTTCGGCTTCCCGGGCCTGGCGGACGGCGGTGCCTTCGGTATCGAGGACCAGCAGGCGGCGCTGCGGTGGGTGCAGCGCAACATCAGGGCGTTCGGAGGTGACCCGCGCAACGTCACCGTCGCCGGCGAGTCCGGCGGCGCGCACTCGGTGTGCGCGCAGCTGATGTCGCCGGGCGCCGCGGGGCTGTTCCACCGGGCGATCGCGCAGAGCTCGGCGTGCACGGTGAGCGCGCACGGCGATGTCCGGCCGCTGTTGGACGTGCCGCTGTTCGTGCCGTACGAGTGGCACGTGGGACACGGCCAGACCGTGGCCGCGGAGCTGGGCTGCACGACGCTCGAGTGCCTGCGCGACAAGCCGGCCGCGGACCTGCTCGCCGCGCCGACGTTCCCCCTGCCGGCGTGGGGGACCGCGGTGCTGCCGTCCGATCCCGCGGTGGCGCTGCCCGCCGGCGACTACCACCACGTGCCCCTGCTGACGGGGATTACACGGGACGAGGGCACGCTGTTCGGGCCGTTGTTGGTGCCGGGGCTCACCCCGGAGCAGTACCCGGCGGCGTTGGCCACGCAGTTCGGCGCGCACGCTCCGGCGATCGAGGCGCGCTACCCCCTCGGCGAGTACGGGGGATCGGCGGTGCAGGCGGCGTCGGCGATCATGAGCGACCTGGACTGGGCGCTGCCGCAGTGGGTCGCGGACCGTACCTTCGCCGAGGAGGTGCCGGTGTACGCGTACGAGTTCCTCGACCGCACGGCACCGCCCATCCCGGACTTCCCGGCGGGGGTCGAGCCGCTCGCCGCGCACGGCTCGGAGCTGCGGTACCTGTTCGACCTGCGGGGTGACGAGGTGACGTTGACCCCGTCGCAGCGCCGGTTGGGGGACCGGATGATGTCGTACTGGACGCGGTTCGCGGCGACCGGCAACCCCAACGGCTTCGGGCTGCCGCGGTGGCCGCGGGTGACGGCCGGCGACGAGACGCCGTACGTGCAGGGGTTGGACGTGAGGCGGATCAGGGCCTTCGACCGGGTGGAGGCGCATCAGTTGGAGTTCTGGGCGTCGCTCTGAGTGCGGGGGCGGGCCGTGCCGAGGTGTCGGCTGGGCCGTGCTCGGGCAGGTGTGCCGCGCAGACGGGCCGGCTGCGGGTGGCGTAGGAGCGGGCGGCTGTGATCAGCGCGAAGCCGAGACCGCCGAAGGCCAGACCGCCGAACGCGACCATCCAGGTGATTCCGGAACTGCTGGTGAACGGCGGCTCGATCGCCGGACCCGGCAGCACGCCCGCGGCGGCGAGTGAGGCGAAGATCAGGAGGAGGACACCGTAGACCGACAGGCCGACGGCTGCCAGCCACGCGGGGAGCAGGGGCAGCAGGCGTGGGACCCGTGGGCCGTCGCCGGTGCCCGGGTGCGCCTGCCCGCACCTCGGACACCGGCCGCGCAGCCGCCTGCGGTAGGAGATGGCGACGAACACGAGGAGTACCGTGCCCACCGCGTTCACCAGGACCTGGGCCAAACCGGTGGCGCTTTCCACCCCGGCGAACGACACCAGTGTCACGAAGTACGCGGGCAGGCTGGCCATTCCCAGGGTGAACACGGGGATCGTGGCCACCAGCGATGTCAGCAGCGCGCCCCGCATCCGTCGTCCGAACTCTCGCCTGGTGGCCAGGCAGCCCAGCGCGACGAGCACGGCCAGGGCGGCCAAGAGCAACTGCAAGGCCGGCGGGTACGACACGCGAGGTGACCACCGCACGTCGACCTCTCCCACGACCCACGTGACCTGCACGGCGGCGTACAGCCCACCCCAACCCGCCGCGGCGAATGGCACCCAGTCGGGCCACCGCCTGGCCCACACCATCCGGCTCCCGTCCCCAGATGGCCCGGAACTCCCCCACACGGTCGTCGCCCCCGTTCCTACGATCTCGTCGCGCAGATCATGGCTGCCGCCACCTGGGAGGACTCTCAGGTAGCGGCTCGACGGGTCGTCGAGAACCAGGATCACCCGGCCATGGAACAGCGGTTGAATCTGGTCAAGGCGGTCCTCAGGGCTTGGTTCATGTGGTTGATCTTGTGAGTCTCTTGAAGCAGGTGAGGGTTGCGCCGAGGGGGAGGAAGGCGCAGAAGTGGTTGGCATAGCGTTCGTAGCGGATGCTCAGGCGGTGGTAGCCGAAGAGCCAGGCGATGGTGCTCGCCACCTGCTCGGCCGGCGGCACCCTGCAGTGGGCCGGCCGTAGGAAGGGGAATGCGCCACTACCAGTTGTTCCTGGCCCAGGCTATCAACGCGGAGAGGGCCGACCCGCCGGCCGCGACGTTGTTGGTGTCGAAGGCTTCCTCTTCGCCGCCAGAATGCGTGCCGATGATGCGTGGCCCCTTGTCGAACCAACCGAAGACAGGTCCACCGGAGTTGCCGTCGCTGGCGTCCGCCTCGTACTCCAGTTCGAGTCCCGCTCCGTCATAGTCGTCGTCCTGAATGGGGAAGGAGGACTGCCGGGAGGGCTGCTGAGCGTTCGCCACCATGCCGGGGTACCCGGCCAACGTCCACCACGGGAGGTCCTCCCACGCGTCGGTATACGTCTTGTAGCCGAAGTATCCCAGCAGATCGCCCAGCGGAGAGCTCAGGGCCATGACCGCCATGTCGTCACCTTGGTTGTGGTTCCGGTATCCCCATAGGCCGGTCACCCACGCGGATCCACCCGACCCAACAATCGATGGGCCATTGAAGTATCCCGCGACGAACAGCGCTTTCCACGGGACATCGTTAACGACTGACTGCCAGGGAGCCATGTGACTACAGGTGAGAATTGCGTTCTTGGAGATGAGCGCGGCACTGCCACTCCAACTCCAGTTGGCGTTCGTCGATTTTGTCCAAACGAAGAGTCGACCGATGCTGTGCCAGGGAAAACCGGTCGGCTTGTAGGTCTTGCGGTCATCCGCGCCGAATATGTACTCGGGCTGGACCCGCTTACCGCTGCGCCGGCGCAGGACCTGCCCGGCGGGCGGGTCGGCCGACGGCGACAGGTAGTTGACCTCGCACCAATCGGGCACAAAGGGCTCGTGCTCGGCCGCCCGGTCGTCCTTGCGTGGCGTATCAACGGCCTGCGCGAACGTAGCGCTCAGACCGGACGTGAACCGGCGTTGCGGGAGCTCCCAGCCCACCGCGGGCGTGCCCCGCGCACCCTCCACCCGGCGCAACTCGACCGTGATCCGGTCACCGGTCGCCGTAGCGTCAGCTGCCTCGCTGGCTGCAGGTATTTCACTGATAATTACCCGGCCGGTGGTAAGTTCCGCCGGGGGGTCACCTCGCCTGGGAATGTTGGGAAGTTGGGAAATCTCGTCAGGTGACATCGGCCTGTCGGCGGCCATAATCTCTCCCGTTCCAGAGGTCACTACATACGCAATTCTGATGACGGCCCCGGCTATCAAACCTACGAGTAAAAACAATGCAAGGAATGTGCGGTAGACCTCCCCGAAAACTCGATAGCTGCCGCGTAGGCCATCATAACAAGACGCTACGCATTTGTGAACCATCAAAGCACATAATGATCGATCCACTCGCGCTGCCATGAATCTGACAGATCATGCTGGTAGGGCGCTGAGCACGCCCGACGGTGTGGCAGGCAAGCGACTAAGAGGGTGTCTCACGTGGGTTGCTCATGGTCTGACAATGATCCCTTGTTGTGGTTGATGATCTGTCACGGCGGTTGGTGCCGGACGAGTTATGGGCGTTGGCACAGCCATTGATCCCGGAGTTTGATCCGCGTTCGCAAGGTGGAGGAACAACACCAGTTGATGACCGGGCAGTGCTCACCGCAATCGTGTTCGTCTTGACCAGTGGCTGTGCGTGGCGGCACCCCCCCCGCGATCAAGTCTCGCCGTGGGCGACGACGCCGCAGGCCGGCGAAGCTGCACGCGGACAAGGCCTACGACCACGTCGCCCTGCGCAAGTGGGTACGTGCCCGCGGCATCGTGGTTCGGATCGCCCGCAAAGGCATTGAGACCAGCAAACGCCTCGGTCGACACCGCTGGGTGATCGAGCGAACCATCGCCTGGCTCTTCAACTACCGCCGCCTGAGCATCCGCTACGAACGCCAGGCCAACCACTTCACCGCGTTCCTCACCCTCGCCGCCACGTTGACCTGCTACAAGAAACTCACCAAATGAGACACTCTCTTAGAAGTCGTTTCAGAATGAGCGGTGTGTCGGCTGGCAGTGGTTGATCAAGTTCGGGCATGGTGTC
>NZ_MSIE01000143.1 GCF_001921205.1 Actinophytocola xanthii
CGCCCGCCCGGTCGACGCCGCGCCGGTCGAGTCGCGCGGCAAGGGGGCGGCTGCCGCCGCTCCGGGTGCGCCCGCGGTCGGCAAGCCCGGCGGTGGGCAGGTTGCCAGCGGCGCCGGGCTGGCCGCGGGCGCCGGTGTCGGCCAGCCCGGTCCGGGCAGGACGGGGTCGGGCGTCGGTGCCCAGGCGGGTGTCGGGGAGCAGCCCGGCGCGGGCAGGACGGGTACCGGCGTGCCCGGTCACCCGGCCAACCAGGCCGTGGGTGGACAGCCGGGGGGCAGGTCCGGGTCCGGTGTCTCCGACGGCGCGGCCGGCAAGGTGGGTGGCGTGGTCGGCTCCGTGCCGCCCGGTCAGCCGGCGAACCAGCCGCTGGGGCCGGGCCCCGGGAAGGTCGTCGCCGGCGTCGCCGACGGGGCCGCCGCACCCGGGCAGAACCAGCCGGGCAAGCAGGTCAACCAGGCGGTGGGCGGCCAGCCCGTCCCGGCCAAGCCGGTCCCGGTCCACCCGGCCGCGGACCAGCAGGCCGCCGGGCACCAGGCCTCCGCCGACTACCCCGGCCAACCCGTCGTCCGGGAACGCGACGAGGCGCTCGCCCTGTTCTGGGTCCACATGTTCCCCATCGGCCACATGCCGGTCGCCGCGGACCGGCCGGGTCGGCAGGTGCCGCCGCCGCCCCCGGAGCTGGACTACGCGGCCGGGCTGCGGTTCGAGCCGGGCGACCACCCCCAGGCGGGTCTCGTCGAGACCACTCACCGGCTGGCCGCCCTGCGCGAGGGAGCGCCACCGGTCGAGGCGACCGAGCCGCTCGGCAGGGCCGACCTGGCCGAGCTCGTCGAGGGGCACGACCCGCTCGGCGGCGAACACGAGCGGGACTGGGACCGCCGCTACCAGGTCCGGTTCGGCAGCGTCACGCCGGAAGGCATCCGCCCGGACGGGCTCGAGTTCGCCTGGCCGCCCTGCGAGCAGTACCCGGAGGGCGGCTGCGCCGAGGCGGAGGCCGAGGTCCTGGACGAGGGCGCCGAGATCGACCGGTTCGGCCCGCCGGAGGGGCGGGTGTTCGCCGAGGCCGGCACGGCGTTCGCGCGGCGTTCGCTGCCCCCCGCCCACCTCGACCAGGGTTACCGCCGCTACCGGGTGCTCCGCCCGCTGCCGGTCTGGCGAGCGCTGTCCGCCGCCTGGTTCGCCCAGCCCGGCGGTGGCGTCCGGTACCGCACAACCCATTCCGCTGTCGAGCTCGTCGCGCTCGGCTACCTGACCGACATCACCCGGGAGGAACCATGAACGCCGAGTCGGTCGGCGAGTGGCTCGGCGCGGTCGGGGTGCCCGCCGAGATCGTCTCGATCGGCGCCGAGGCCGACAACCGCTGGTGCCTGGTGCGTGACGACGCCCCCGACGACGAGGGTCGGTACGGCTGGGAGGTGTTCTGGCGCGAGCAGGGCAACCGCTACGACTGGGCCAGGTTCACCAACGAGCAGGTCGCCTGCCACTACCTGTTCGGCCGGCTGACCTGGGCCCAGGTCGTGCGCGGTGTCGTGGGGACGCTGCCTACCCCTGCTTGAGCAGCGCCAGCGCCGGGTCGTGCAGCAGGCCGTTGGACGAGAGCGCGGTGCCGTGGTCGAAGCCGGGCTTGCCGTCCAGGTCGCTGAACCGTCCGCCCGCCTCGGTCACGAGCACCTGGAGCGCCGCCAGGTCCCAGGGGTTGGCGATGGGCTCGGCCGCGATGTCGAGCACGCCCTCGGCGACCAGGCAGTGCTGCCAGTAGTCGCCGTACGCGCGGCTCTCCCAGCACGCCTCGACCAGCGCCAGGTACCGCTCCCGTGAGTGGTAGGTGACCCACGAGTTGAGGTCGGTCGTCGAGACGTACGCGTCCTCGAGCGACGGGACGGCCGAGACGCGGATCCGCCTCGGCTCGGCCCCAGACCTGGCCAGCCAGGCACCCCCGCCTGCCTCGGCCCACCAGCGCCGGGCGAACTCGGGCGCGCTGACCACGCCGACGACCGGCTCCCCGCCCTCGACCAGCGCGATCAGCGTCGCCCATGCGGGACCGCCGCGCAGGAAGCTCTTCGTCCCGTCGATCGGGTCGACCACCCAGGTCCTGCCCTCGCCGAGCACGCCGCCACGCTCCTCGCCGAGGATCTCGTCGCCAGGGCGCACCTCGGCGAGGATTCCGCGCATGACGTCCTCGACGGCGGTGTCCGCGTCGGTCACCGGAGAGCGGTCGGGCTTGCGGTCGACCACCAGGTCCTCGGCCAGGAACCGGGCTGTCGTGATCTCGTCGGCGGCGTCGGCGAGTCGCAGAGCGACGGCCAGGTCATCAGCGTGGCTCGGCATGCGGGCATCGTGTCACGCGCCGGCCGGGCCGACGCGCTTAGGCTGAGGCCGTGAGCGTGGTACTGCTGGCCGAGGACGACGCGGCGATCGCCGACCCGCTGTCGCGTGCCCTGCACCGGGAGGGGTACGAGGTGCGGGTCGCCGTCGACGGCCACACCGCCTTCGAGTCGGCCAACAGCGGCGGTGTCGACCTGCTGGTGCTCGACCTCGGGCTGCCGGGAATCGACGGGCTGGACGTGTGCCGTCGGCTGCGTGCGGCCGGGCGCGGCATCCCGGTGCTGATGCTGACCGCCCGTGCCGACGAGGTCGACTTCGTGGTCGGGCTGGACGCAGGGGCCGACGACTACGTGGCGAAGCCGTTCCGGCTGGCCGAGCTGCTCGCCCGGATCCGGGCCCTCCTCCGCCGCCAGGCACCGGGCACGGTCGAGGTCAACGGCGTCAAGCTGGACCTCGCGGGCCGGCAGGTGATCGTCGACGGGGACGAGGTCACGCTGGCCAACAAGGAGTTCGAGCTGCTCCGGGTGCTGATCCAGCGGGCGGGGCAGGTCGTCACGCGCGAGGAGATCCTGGACGAGGTCTGGGGGGACCCGGAGCTGCGCACGAGCAAGACGCTGGACATGCACATGTCGTGGCTGCGCCGCAAGCTCGGTCACCGCGCCGCCCGGATCGCCACCGTGCGGGGTGTCGGCTTCCGGTTCAACGCCGAGTAGCCCGTGCGCCGCCGCCTGCTGCTGGCGATCCTGCTGGCCGTGACAGTGACCGCCTGCCTGCTGGGTATCCCGCTCGGGTACACGGCCACGGCCGTCGTCGAGTCGCTGACCAGGGACGACCTCGGAACGCGGGTTCGGCTGATCGCCGCCACGCTCGACGACAGGGTCGCCAGCGGGCGCAGGCTGGACCTCGACGAGGTGCGCCTCGCCGTCCCGCCTGGCGGGCACCTGCTGGTCACGCTGCCGGACTCGGACCAGCGGCTGAGCCTGGGCGAGGAGCTGGGCGGGGACACCGTCAGCGAGGAGGTGCCGATGGTCCAGCACGGCCGGGTCCGGCTCTCGATCGACGCGGGTCCGATGCGCACCACCCAGACGCAGGTCTCGCTGTTGGTCGCGCTGGTCGTGGTGGCGACGATCGGGATCGGGTTCCTGGTCGCCAGCGTCACGGCCAGACGGCTCGCCCGGCCGCTGCGCCACGTCGCCGAGCGCGCGTCCCGGCTGGGCGCGGGTGACTTCCGACTGGACCGGACCCGGTACCGGGTGCACGAGCTGGACCGGGTCGCCGAGGCTTTGGACGCGTCGGCGACGGCGCTGGCCCAGCTCGTTCAGCGGGAGCGGGAGCTGGTCGGCGACGTCTCCCACCAGCTGCGCAGCCGCCTGACCTCGTTGCAGCTGCGGATCGAGGAGCTGACCTCGGTCAAGGACGAGGACGTCGCCCGGGAGGCCGGTGCGGCGCTGGAACAGGCCGAACGGCTCGCGGACGTGCTGGAGGAGCTGATGACCGCCGCCCGCGAGGCCCGGGCCGTCGGAGCCGAGCCCGTCGACCTCGGCGCGGAGCTGGTCGGCATCGCGGACGAGTGGCGGGCGCCGCTGCGCGCGGAGGGGCGTTCGCTGAAGCTGCGCATCCAGGAGGGGCTCCTGGCGAAGGTGTCGCCGGCTCGGCTGCGGGAGGTGATCGGGGTGCTGCTGGACAACGCCCTGCGCCACGGTGGCGGAACGGTCACCCTCGCTGCCAGGGACGGCGGAGTCACCAGCGGCGACACGGTCCTGATCGAGGTCACGGACACGGGTTCCGGGGTACCGGACGAGCTGGCCGAGCACATCTTCGAGCGCGGCGTGTCCGGTGGCGGCTCGACCGGCCTGGGCCTCGCGCTCGCCCGGGCACTGATCGACTCGGACGGCGGCCGGCTCGAGCTGTCCGCCAAGCGGCCGCCGACGTTCACCGTGTTCCTGCCGGTGCCGCGGGCCGGCGACGTGCAGGGCGTCCGGTGGCCCGCCGAGCGCTCCCCCCGCTAGGGGTGCCCCAGCTCCTCGGCGGCCGGGTCGTCCGGCGTGAGGTGGCGGCGGCGCCCGCCGAGCTCGTCGGGGAAGACCCAGCGCTTGAAGGCCCAGAAGCGGAAGAACATCGCGAGCAGCATGCCGATGATCGACCCGCTGGTGAAGTCCGCGACCTCCTGCACCAGCCGCGAGACGTGCGGCTCCTCCAGCAGCAGCCAGTAGCGCGACAACCAGAGGGGCAGCGTGTTGAGCGCCACGCCGATCCCGCTGAACAGGAAGAACAGCGCCGCCTCGTGGTGGCGTTCGCGGCCGCCCCGGGTGCGGAAGGACCACTCCCGGTTGAGGATGTACGACACGATCGTGGCGATGATGATCGCGATGATCTTGGCCGTGACCGGCTTGTCCTCCAGGACGGTGAGCTTCAGCAGGTACCAGATGCTGTTGTCGATGACGAACGTCGTACCGCCGACCACGGCGAACTTCAGCAGCTCCCGGTGCTTGATGAGCACGGCGCGCAACGGCTCGGGGATCATCGCCAGCACGGAGTCGACAACGGTCACCGCCGCAGTCTACGGAGACGTGACGTTCAGCGACCGTCAGCAGGGGTCAGCCGCCCGGCCGGGCGCACGTCGGTGAGCGGGACCGGCGTGTCAGCCGCCGAGCAACCACCCGAGCAGCCCGCCGAGCCCGCCCTGGCCGGGTTCTTCCTGCCGGGGCTCTCCGGAACCGGGCCCGCCCGACGGCGGTTCGCCCTGCCTGGGTCCGCGCTGCCCTTCTTCTTCGTGCCGCGGGTCCGCACCGTGTTCGGACCGGTGTGGCGGATGCTGTGTCGGCGGAGCGGGAGTCGTCGGGGTGGGTACCACCGCGGTCGGCGGCGAGTCGGGTTCGGGCGTCGGCCGGGGCTCGCTCCCCGGCTCCGCCGAGGGCGGAACCGGCAGGCCCGGTTCGGTCTCCACCGGCGGCTTCGGCGGCACCGGGGTCTCGCTCGGCGGGTCCGGGCAGAACCAGCTGTCGAAGACCACCGTCACGGCGTCATGGGCGGTGCCCAGCGTCGCCTGCACCTGCACCTCCCGCCCCGGCTCGTCCCGGTGACAGCCGAGTCCTCGCTGACCCGTCTCGAACTCGATCTCCAGTTCGACGCTCTCCCCGGGCGTGAGCTCGGCCCGCGTCGTGCACTCGGTGGCCACGCCGGCCAGGCAGGTCACCGGCTTCTCCTGGTCGCGCAGCTGCCCCGGCTGGTTGACCCTCACCTTCACCGGCCGGGAGCTGGTACCCGTGTTCTCGACATGCACCAGCAGCGCCGGCTGGCCGAGGAGGGTCGTCAGCAGCCCGTGCCACTGCGCCTGCGCCGTCAGCTCGACCCCGTCCACCACCGGCGGCGGCGCGACGGTCACCGGCACCCGCAACCCGAGCGTGATCGACGGCCCGGCGGTGATCCGCGCGCCGATGTCCCCACTCACCGCACTCCGCGCGGCGACAACCCGAAAGCGCAGCGTGACCGTCTCACCCGGCGCCACCCCCGCCGCCGAGCAGCTCACGCTCCCCACGCCGCCCGGGCACCCCACCGACCGGGACGCGCCCTGCCGCCCCAGCCCGTCGAGCCGCAGCCGCGGCGCGGCGGCGAACCCGTTCAGGCCCGCCGGGAGCGCGGTGACCCCCGCCGGCAAGGTCAACGTCGTCACGACCGGCTCCGACGCCGACCCCCCGGAGTTGCGCACGGTGATCGGCAGCTCCTCGGCCACCCCGTCCGCGACGAGCGATACCGGCTGCTGCGGCCCGCTGGCACTCAACGTCACCGGCAAGGGCGCCTGCGGCTGTTCCTGCGGCGTCGCCGTCCCCGACAGGGGCGTCGGCGGCTCCTCGCCCGTGGTCGGCGCCGGCACCACGGAAACAGGTGGCGAGGCCGGCGCCGAGTCCGTGCTCGACGGCCGCGGCGCACTACTCACCGGCGGCTCCGACGAGGGGGTCGACTGCCCCGGTTCGACGACCGACGGCTGCACGACAGCGGGGTCCGCCGCCGGGATCTCCTGCTCCCCGCCGCCCCCCAGCCCCAACGCGAGAGCGATGGCCACGGCGAGCGCCACCGTCGAGGCCGCGGCCCCCACGAGCTGCCGAGGCATCGACGCGCCGGCCGACCCACCAGCACCGGTGGCCGCGCTACCCGCGCCGCTGGCCGCGGAAGCCGCTCCTCCTCCGGCGCCGGTGGCCGCGCTACCCGTGCCGCTGGCCGCGGAGGCCGCTCCTCCTCCGGCGCCGGTGGCCGCGCTACCCGCGCCGCCTGCCGTGCCGGCAGCCGCCCCCACCCCCGCACCGGCCGACCCACCAGCACCGCTGCCCGCCGCCGTGCCCCCGCCA
>NZ_MSIE01000144.1 GCF_001921205.1 Actinophytocola xanthii
CGACGGCTCGGCGTCACCCTGCTCACCCGCACCAGCCGCAGCGTCGAGCTGACCGGGCCGGGCCAGGTGCTGCTGGCCGAGGGACGCCGGATACTGACCGCGCTGGACGCGGCGGCCAACCGGACGCGGCGGGCGGCCGAGCCGACACTGGTGCTGGCGCTCAAGCCCGGCGGCGACGCCGGGCTGCTGGCCAAGATCCTCGCCCGCTGCTCGGGCGAGGCGACACCCGACGTCAGGGTCCGGTTCTGCGGAGTCGGCGAGCAGCGGAGCATGCTGCTGCGCGGCGAGGCGGACGTCGCCCTGCTGCACCTGCCGGGAGAGGACACAGCGGGTCTCGCCACGCAGACCCTGCTGGTCGACCGGAAGATCGTGCTGCTGCCCAGCACGCACCCCCTCGCCGACCGACCGGCCCTGCGCCGCGCCGACCTCGCCGGCGAGGACGTGTTCACCTGGACCGACGGCTGCCCCAGCACCGGCGGTCCGATCCGCGACACCGCCCAGGTGGGCCAGCTCGTCGCGCTCGGTCAGCTGATCGCGGTCCTGCCCGCCTCGTTCGCCGACCACCTGCCGCCGGAGCTCACCGCCGTCCCGCTGACCGACGGCGCCACCTCGACCCTGGCCCTGGCCTGGCCGGAGGAGAGCCGCTCCCGCTCGCTCGCCGCGTTCCTGCTGCTGGCCGCGGAGGTCGCACCCGCCGCCACCTGACCCGACGGCTTCACCGCGCTGAAGAAGTTTCCCGCGAGGTTCAGGGCTTCGACAACCCGGTGTTCCACTTCCTCGGCGAGGGCGGGTTCGCCGTGTCCCGGGCAGCGCGCGCCGGACCGGTGGCTCGGCCGCGCCACCGGTCCCGCGGTCCCGTCCTGTCCTGTCCGGACGACCCCGGCGCCCTGCCCGAAGGGACGCCCCAGGGGATCCTGCTCCACGTGCCGCGCCGGCGGGAGGCTCGGGGCAACGAGTCCCCACCGGAGGCAACCATGTCCGAGATCAACGTTTCCTGGGGCGTGAGCTACGTCCCCCAGCAGGCCGACATGAGCTGCTGGGCCGCCAGCATCGCGATGCTGGTGAACTTCCGCGACGGCACCAGCCACACCGACCTCGAGATCTGCAAGGAGGCCGGCATCGATCCCGAGGCGGGCGCCACCGACAACGACTACCCCACCCTGATGTCCCACTGGCGGCTGCACCACGTCCCGGGTTCCTGTATGACCCCGGAGGGGTGGGGCGACCTGGTCGCCCAGGCACCGACCCTGGTCGGCTGGACCGGGCACATCGTGGTCGCCTCGGCCGTGTACGACGACGGGCAGAACGGCGCCCACATCTACATCCTCAACCCCGACCCCGGTGTCGGCGAGAGCTGGCTGACCTGGGAGGACGTCGAGCGGCGGTTCGAGCTGCGGGCCAACCGCCGGATGCACATGATCCAGGCCGACTGACTAGGGCGCGGCCGCGGTCACAGCCCCAGCTGCCACCGGATGCTCCTGCGGCTGGTTTCCGAGTACCGGTTGAGCACCCGGCCCGCCGACTCCGGTGAGTCGGGCAGCGGTCCGCGCACGTGCGGCAGCCGTTCGACCGGGGTGCGGGCCATGACCACGTTGAGGAAGCCGAGCGTGCGGGTGAACAGCTGGTCGACGAACATCCCGGGGTCGGCGTAGAGCTCGCCGGGGTGGATCTCGCGCACGCCCCACGCCGCGGCGCCGCCGAACCAGTCGAACAGCGCCGCCAGCTCGCCGCCCGGCGAGGGCGGGAGGGTGAACAGGATGCTCGCCGGCGCCGGGGTGTCCGGCGAGAGCAGGCCGCGCAGGGTCTCGGCGTGCAGCGAGTCGCGCAGGGCGGCGAGCCCGGTCACCAACTGGCGGCCGGGTGTGCGCTCACCGACCAGCGCGGCGAGGTTCTTGTCCCGCTCCCGCACCTTCTTCACCCAGTCCGGCCGGTTCCAGTCCGCGGGCGGGCGCTCCCCCAGGTCCAGCACGCGGTGCGCGACCCGAGCCGAGACGTCCACGGCCGCGCTCAGGAGCAGCAACACGTTGTCCAACGTGGACAGCACAGCTGAGCGGCTGTCGTTGTTCTTGGCTCGGTTCACGATCCGGTGCAGCTCGTCGCGGCACTCCAGCGCCTTCGCGACGCGCTGTACCAACGCCCCGGCCAGCTCGCTCAGGGTGTCCTCGCCCGTCGCGACCGACTCCTGGTCGCAGGCCGCCGACCAGCGCCAGACGGCCGGCAGCAGCTCCATCGCGCCGACGGCGAAGTAGCCGCCGCGGCGCATCGGGAAGTGCTTGTCGTGGTTGCGAACCACCGAGTACACGCCCTGCGAGCGCAGGTAGAGCCCGACCACCGGCAGCGCCTCCGCCGGGCGCAGCACCTTCGTCCTGGACGAGCGGCCGCGCGACAGGTACAGGTAGGGCCGTTCGGTCACGAAGATGTCGGCATCCAGGCCCAGGGCCACCTGCAGCGCGAGCGCGTCCGCCTCGCGCTTGTCCGCTGCCTGCGCTGCCGGCAGATCGGTGTAGGCCACGGCCTCGTCCCTGGCCCGCCGGTGGCGGTCCATGTAGGCGGTGCCCCGAACCGGCCTCCGGTTGGTGCAGAAGACGATCCCGCGACTGTCCGGCTGACCGTTCGGTGGATCGACGGTCACCCAGCCCTCGTAGGCGCGGCCACCGTCGGTCAGCTCGTACATCGTCGTGCCGGGCGGCGGCCCGTTGTCGGCGTAGCGGAAGCAGATCACGTGGTCGTGCATGAGCAGGCCGGTGAGCACCTCCTCGGGCGTGACCTCGAGCAGCTCGGCCGGTACCTGGTAGAGCTCGCCGTCGATCACCACCCGCAGCTTCCGCAGCGGCGGCCTCGGCGCGAACGGGGACTCGTCGGAGTCGTGCGGGTCGGGGTTCCGCGGCCACTCGACATGCGCGCTGAGCATGCCGTGGTGCTGCCCGAGTCGTGGGATCACCTTATGTTCTCGCTTCGTCCCGTACTGCGGCGAACCAGAGCGGACATGCTACTGGAGGTCGGCCGCGGCGCGAGCCGTCCGGTTGGACGATCGTGCGACCGTGCGCCGGCATCCAGGGTGGACGCCGGCGCACGGAGCCGGGGACGGGGACTGGGCGATCAGTCGGGGGTGGCGGCGAGCTCGGGTGTCGGCTCGAACTCCTTGATCGCGTCGATCGAGACCGGGCCCATGGCGGCGTTGGCCTCGCGCTCGACCATGACCTCGACGAGGACCGGCAGGGACTGGGCGGCGGACTCGGCCGAGGCCCAGGCCAGGGCCTCCCGAATGTGCTCTGGGCGCTCCACCCGGCGGGCCGGGCAGCCGAACGCCTCCATCAGCTTGACGTGGTCGATCCCGCCCTCGCCGTAGTGCAGGTCGACGGCGTAGTTCATGTCGTAGGGAATCTCCGCCTGCCGGATCAGGCCGAGGTACTCGTTGTTCACCATGACGATCACGAACGGGATCCGGTACTGGGCCGCGACCGCGATCTCCTCCATGAGGAACTGGAACGAGTAGTCCCCGGCCACCGCGACCACCTCCCGCTCCGGGAAGGCGCACTTGACGCCCATGGCGGCAGGCACCTCCCAGCCCAGCGGCCCGGCCTGCCCGCAGACTAGGTAACGCCGCGGGAGGTAGGTGTGCTGGAACTGGCCGGACCAGATCTGGTAGAGCCCGATCGCGGTGACGAACGTGGTGTCCGGCCCGAAGAACTCGTTGAGCTCGCGGTAGACCCGGGGCGGCTTGATCGGCACGTCGTCGAAGTCGTCCCGGCGGGGCAGGGACGCGCGCAGCTCGGCCACCCGGGCCGGCCACTCCGGCGACCGCGGCGGCGCCGAGATCGCCTTCGCGCACTCGCTGATGGCCGCGAGCGTCGGCCGGGCGTGGCCGACCACGCCCAGGTCCGGCTCGAACACCTTGCCGATCTGGGTCGGCTCGATGTCGACGTGGATGAACCGGCGGCCCCTGGTGTACACGGACAGGTCACCGGTGTGCCGGTCGCCGAAGCGCGCGCCGACCGCGAGCACCAGGTCGCTGTCGAGGAAGGCCTGGTTGCCCCAGCGGGTCTGGGTCTGCAACCCGGCCATGCCGGCGAACAGCTCGTGGTCCTCGGGGAACGCGCCCTTGCCCATCAGCGTGACCTGGACCGGGATGTTCAGCGAGGTGGCGAGCTCCATCAGCTCCTCGGTGGCGTCGGCGATGATCACCCCGCCGCCGGCCAGGATCAGCGGCCGCTGCGCCGAGAGCAGCATGTCGACCGCGGCGCGTACCCGCGTCGGCGAGGGCGCCGGCACGTCGATCGGCAGCGGCTCGTCGAGCGACGGGTCATAGCGGCAGGTGCCGCGCTGCACGTCCAGCGGCAGGTCGATCAGCACCGGTCCGGGTCGCCCCGACCTGGCGATCCGGAAGGCCTCGCGGAACACCCACGGCGCCTGGCCGGGCTCCTTGAGCTGAACCGCCCACTTGGTCACCGGCTTGGCGATCTCGACGATGTCGACCGCCTGGAACGCCTCCTGGTGCAGCTTGGCCTTCGGTGCCTGGCCGGTGATGCACACCATCGGGATCGAGTCGGCCAGGGCCGTGTACAGGCCGGTGATCATGTTCGTGCCGGCCGGACCGGACGTGCCGATGGACACCCCGACCTTCCCGGTGGCCCTGGACCAGCCGTCCGCGGCGTGGGTGCCGCCCTCCTCGTGCCGCACGGTGATGTGCTTGATGCCCGAGGTGCGCATCGCCGCGTACAGCGGGAGGATCGCCGCACCCGGGATCCCGAACACCGTGTCGACACCCTCGGACTCCATCACCGCGACCGCGGCCTCCATGCACGGAACGCTCTTCACGCCTCAGTCCCCTCTGCCGGAAAGGTTCTCCGCGACCTTGAGCAGCGCGGAGTGGTCGAGTTGGCCGTGTCCCTGCGCCCGGGCGGACGCGATCAGCTGCGCGACGAGCCCACCGACCGGCAGCGCCACCTCGGCCTCCCGGGCGGCATCGAGCACGATGCCCATGTCCTTGTGGTGCAGGTCGATCCGGAACCCCGGCTCGAACCGCCGCTCCACCATCGTCCTGCGCTTGAGCTCCAGAATCCGGCTGCCGGCGAGCCCGCCGGCCAGCACGTCCAGGCCGAGGCCGGCGTCCAGGCCGGAGGCCTCCAGCAGCACGATCGCCTCGGCGACCAGGGCGTAGGTCCCGCCGACGACGAGCTGGTTTGCCGCCTTCACCGTCTGCCCGGCTCCGGCGGGTCCGACATGGACGATCGTCCTGCCGAGCGGCTCGAACACCGCCGCCGCGGCGGCGAAGTCCTCGGGCGCGCCACCGACCATGATGGACAGGACGCCGTCGATCGCTCCCCGCTCGCCGCCGGACACCGGGGCGTCGAGCACCCGCACCCCGCGCTCGGCGCCCTCCTCGGCGATGCGGCGGGAGGTCTGCGGCCGGATCGAGGACATGTCGATGTAGAGCAGTCCCGGCTTCGCCGAGTCGAGCACCCCGCCCTCGCCGAAGGCGACCGCCTCGACCTGCGGGAAGTTCGGCAACATGGTGATCACCACGTCGGCGTCCGAAGTCGCCCGGGCGACGCTCTCCGCCACCTGCCCGCCCTCCCCGGTCAGCCGCTCCAAAGAGGACTCCACGAGGTCGTACCCGATGACGTCGAACCCGGCACGCAGCAGGTTCGACGCCATCGGGCTGCCCATGATGCCCAGCCCGATGAATCCGACGGTGGTCATGCCTGCTCCTCCAACCATCCGAAGCTGTCCTCGCTCGGGCCGACCGGCTTGTACTCGAGGCCGACGAACCCGTCGTAGGGGCTCGCGGCCAACAGCGCGAACACCGTCGACCAGTCGATCTCGCCCGTTCCGGGCTGGCCCCGGCCCGGGGAGTCGGCGATCTGCACGTGGCCGAAGCGGTCGGCGCTGGTCCGGATCAGCTCCTCGATGTCCTCGCCCATCCGGTGCAGGTGGTAGAGGTCGGCGAGGAACGCGGTTCCCGGCACCAGGTCCACGACGTCGAGTACGGCCTTGGCCGAGGTGAGCGGGTACCGCGGGTTCTCGTGGGAGTTGATCGCCTCGACCACCACCGTGGCGCCGATCCCCCTGGCCGCTGTCACCGCCAGGGCCAGGTTCTCCAGCGCCAGGTCCGGGTCGGTGTCCTCGGCGGTGTTGCCGTAGAGCGCGTTCAGCACCGTGCACCCGAGCCGCCCGGCGAACCCGACGGCGACGTCGATGTTGTCGCGGAAGCGCTGGCTGGTGGACCTCGACGAGAGCAGGCCCCGATCGCCGGACGGCATGTCGCCGGCGTCGAAGTTGAGCCCCACCAGGCCGACCCCGGCGTCGTCGATGGCCGCCGCCAGCGCGTCCAGCTCCCGGTCGCCGGGTACCGGGCCGCCGAACGGCCACCACAGCTCGACCGCGTCGAAGCCGGCCCGGGCCGCGGCCGCCGGCCGTTCGAGCATGGGCAGCTCGGTGAACAGGATGGACAGGTTCACGTCGAAACGAAGGTTCTCCGCGGCCATGCCGCACGCTCCTCGGTACTCAGGCGACCGGCTGGACCAGGCTGTGGCGGGCGAGCTCGGCGGTCTCGGACGGGGTCTTGCCGACCTTC
>NZ_MSIE01000145.1 GCF_001921205.1 Actinophytocola xanthii
TCGACGCCGACGCCGGCGGCGGCCACCTCGACAGCGACATCCAGGTTTTTTCGACAGCGGAAACATCGAGGTCAGGCGCTCCTGACCGCCTCCGGGAACGATCCGGCGCCGTCCCGCGTTGAAGGAGTCAGGAAGGTTGAGTGTGACCGGCTCAACTCTGGTTTGACGAGCCGGCTCCCTCGTCGGCAAACTTGAGCGGCAGGGACTCAACCCACACAGGTAAGAGCAGCAGGAGGAAATCCAATGGCGCGAGCGGTCGGTATCGACCTGGGGACGACCAACTCCGTCGTCGCCGTCCTCGAGGGCGGTGAGCCGACGGTGATCGCCAACTCCGAGGGTTCGCGGACCACCCCGTCCGTTGTGGCCTTCGCCAAGAACGGCGAGGTACTGGTCGGCCAGCCGGCGAAGAACCAGGCTGTCACCAACGTGGACCGCACGGTCCGGTCGGTCAAGCGGCACATGGGCACGGACTGGACCACCGAGATCGACGACAAGAAGTACTCGCCGCAGGAGATCAGCGCCCGCGTGCTGATGAAGCTCAAGCGGGACGCGGAGTCCTACCTCGGCGAGCCGATCACCGACGCGGTGATCACCGTCCCGGCCTACTTCTCCGACGCCCAGCGGCAGGCCACCAAGGAGGCCGGGCAGATCGCCGGCCTGAACGTGCTGCGGATCGTGAACGAGCCGACCGCGGCCGCGCTGGCCTACGGGCTGGACAAGGGCGAGAAGGAGCAGACCATCCTCGTCTTCGACCTCGGCGGTGGCACGTTCGACGTGTCGCTGCTGGAGATCGGCGAGGGCGTCGTGGAGGTCCGCGCGACCTCCGGTGACAACCACCTCGGCGGCGACGACTGGGACCAGCGCATCGTCGACTGGCTGGTCGACAAGTTCAAGCAGTCCTCGGGCATCGACCTGACCAAGGACAAGATGGCCCTGCAGCGCATCCGTGAGGCGGCGGAGAAGGCCAAGATCGAGCTGTCCAGCTCGAACAGCGCCGGCATCAACCTGCCCTACATCACGGTCGACGCCGACAAGAACCCGCTGTTCCTGGACGAGACGCTGTCCCGCGCCGAGTTCCAGCGGATCACCAGCGACCTGCTCGACCGCACCCGTGCACCGTTCAACACCGTGATCAAGGACGCTGGCATCAAGGTCGGCGACATCGACCACGTCGTGCTGGTCGGTGGTTCCACCCGCATGCCGGCCGTGTCCGACCTGGTCAAGGAGCTGACCGGCGGCCAGGAGCCGAACAAGGGCGTGAACCCGGACGAGGTCGTCGCGATCGGCGCGACCCTGCAGGCCGGCGTGCTGCGCGGCGACGTCAAGGACGTGCTGCTGCTGGACGTCACCCCGCTGTCGCTGGGCATCGAGACCAAGGGTGGCGTGTTCACCAAGCTCATCGAGCGGAACACGACGATCCCGACCAAGAAGTCGGAGATCTTCTCCACCGCGGACGACGGCCAGACCACGGTCGGCATCCAGGTCTTCCAGGGTGAGCGCGAGATCGCGGTGCACAACAAGAAGCTGGGCACCTTCGACCTCACCGGCATCCCGCCGGCACCCCGGGGCGTCCCGCAGATCGAGGTCACCTTCGACATCGACGCCAACGGCATCGTGCAGGTCAGCGCGAAGGACCTGGGCACGGGCAAGCAGCAGTCGATGACGATCACCGGCGGCTCCGCGCTGCCGAAGGACGACATCGACCGGATGATCAAGGACGCGGAGGCGCACGCCGAGGAGGACAAGCGCCGCCGCGAGGAGGCCGAGGTCCGCAACCAGGCCGAGACGCTCGTCTACCAGACGGAGAAGTTCGTCAAGGACAACGACGAGAAGATCCCGACCGAGGTCAAGGACAAGGTCAACAGCGCGATCCAGGACGCCCAGGACGCGCTCAAGGGCAACGACACCGCGACCATCAAGGCCGCGATGGAGAAGCTCGCCACCGAGTCGCAGGCCATGGGCTCGGCCATCTACGCGCAGACCGGCGCGCAGGCGGGCGAGGGTGCCGGCGGCGGTGCCGGTGCTGGTGCGCCGGGTGGTGAGCAGGCCGCGCCGGGCGCCGACGACGTGGTGGACGCCGAGATCGTCGACGAGGACGGCAAGAAGTGACCTCCGACCACCGAACCGACGAGAACTCCGGAGAGGAGCCGCGAGTCGTCGTGCGCGACCGCCGTCGAATCGACCCGCAGACCGGGCAGGTCCGCCCGGCGTCGGAGGAACCGGCGCCGGGCGAGCCGGGGCACGAGCAGGTCACGGACCAGGGTGGCCAGGTGTCCGACGAGGCGCCCAGCCAGGAGGCGGAGCTGAAGGCGCAGCTCGACGAGCGCACCGCCGACCTGCAACGCCTCCAGGCCGAGTACGCCAACTACCGCAAGCGGATCGACCGCGACCGGGAGGCCGTGGTCACCCAGGCCAAGGCGTCGGTGGCGAGCGAGCTGCTGCCGGTGCTCGACGACATCGAGCGGGCTGCCCAGCACGGCGACCTCACCGGCGCGTTCAAGGCGGTGGCCGACAAGCTCGCGGCCACGCTGGAGCGCGTCGGGCTCGAGGGCTTCGGGCACGACGGCGAGCCGTTCGACCCGTCGGTGCACGAGGCGGTCCAGCACGACACCTCGCCCGACGTCCCCGGCCCGACGGTGACCGCGGTGCTGCGCCGCGGCTACCGCTTCGGCGACCGGGTGGTGCGTGCGGCGCTGGTCGGCGTCACCGACCACGAGCCGGCGGCGGCGCCGGCGGCGCCCGGGCCGTCCGCCGAGGGCGGCGGCACGGGCGACTGGTTCGAGCCGACCGGGGCGGACACGCCTCCGGCCGGCCGGGCCGACGAACAGAACTGACGAGGAGGGAGGGGACGTCCGGTGAGTGCGAGGGACTGGATCGACAAGGACTTCTACCACGAGTTGGGCGTCTCGTCCGGCGCCAGCGAGAACGAGATCAAGAAGGCGTACCGCAAGCTGGCGCGTGAGCTGCACCCCGACGCGAACCCGGGCAACGCCCAGGCCGAGGCCCGCTTCAAGGCGGTGTCCGAGGCCTACGGCGTGCTCGGGGACGCGGAGAAGCGCAAGCAGTACGACGAGGCCCGCCGGCTCTTCGGATCCGGCGCGTTCCGCCCGGGCGGCGGCGGGTTCGGCGGGTTCGGCACCGGCGGGACCAACTTCGACTTCGGCGACATCTTCAGTGGCCAGCAGGCCGGTGCGGCCGGCAGCGGTGGCATCAGCGACCTGCTCGGCAACCTGTTCGGTCGGCGGGCCGGGGCCACCGGTACCACCAGCCGGCCACGCCGCGGCGCGGACGTCGAGACCGAGGTCCGCATCGACTTCGTCGAGGCGGTCAAGGGCGCGACGGTCCCGTTGCGCCTGTCCAGCCCCTCGACCTGCTCGACCTGCCAGGGCTCCGGCGCGCGGCCCGGCACCACCCCCCGTACCTGTCCGACCTGTTCGGGCGCGGGGCTGGTGAGCCGCAGTCAGGGCGCGTTCGCGTTCAGCGAGCCGTGCCGGGACTGCCGCGGCACCGGGCGCATCGTCGACGACCCGTGTCCGGAGTGCGGCGGCGACGGGACAAGCACCAAGACCCGCACGCTCACCGTCCGCATCCCGGCCGGCGTCGACGACGGGCAGCGGATCCGCCTGGCCGAGCAGGGCGAGCCCGGCTTGAACGGGGCCCACGCCGGCGACCTGTACGTGCTCGTGCACGTCAGCCCGCACCCGGTCTTCGGCCGGTCCGGGAACGACCTGACGGTCAAGGTCCCGGTGACGTTCCCCGAGCTGGCGCTCGGCACGACGCTGACCGTGCCGACGCTCGAGGACAAGGTGTCGCTGCGGGTGGCACCGGGCACGGCGAGCGGGCGGGTGCTGCGCGTGCGCGGCAAGGGCATCCACCGCCGGGATGGCCAGGTCGGCGACCTGCTGGTGACCCTGCAGGTCACCGTGCCGTCGAACATGGACGAGAAGGCCAAGGCGGCGCTGCGCGACTACCTGGCCGCGACCGCGGGGCACGACCCCCGGCCGGAGCTGACTTCGATGCTGGAGAAACGGAGTGGGTCATGACCGGTATCCCGTTCCCACCCGGCGCCAACGAGGACACCCCCGTCTTCGTGATCTCCGTGGCCGCCGAGTTGTCCGGCCTGCACGCCCAGACCCTGCGCGGCTACGACCGCATGGGTCTGGTCTCGCCGGGCCGGACCTCGGGCGGCGGCCGCCGGTACTCGATGCGTGACATCGCACTGCTCCGGGAGATCCAGCGGCTCTCCCAGGAGCAGGGGGTGAACCTGGCCGGGGTCAAGCGGATCATCGAGCTCGAGAACGAGGTGAGCGCCCTGCGCTCGCGCCTGGCCGAGCTGACCGAGGAACTCGCCGCCGTGCACGCCGCCGCCGAACAGGCCGCGGCCGCGATCCACCGCTCCTACCGCAATGAGCTGGTGCCGGTCCGGCAGCAGACCGCGCTGGTCGTCTGGAAGCCGCGCAAGCGCTGAGGCGGCCGGTCAGTCCAACGTGAACGGGTCGTAGGTGATCCGGTCCAGCGGCGTGCCCGCGACCAGCATCCGGGAGACCGTCGAGCGCACCATCGCCGGCGAACCGGACACCAGCACGTCGTGGTCCTCCCACGCGCCGTACCGGGTGACCACGTCGGCCAGCGTCCCCTGCTCCGCGCCGTACGCGTGGTCCGACTCGAGGACCGGGACCAAGGTCAACCACGGGTTCGACGCCGCGAGCGCGTGCAGGTTCTCCAGGTCGTACAGGTCCGAGCGAACCCGGCCGCCGAAGAACAGCTGGACCCTGGGGTTCTCCCCCCACTTCGCCAGGTGGTCGATGATCGCGCGCATCGGCGCGATACCGGTACCGCCGGCGACCATCAGCACGTCGCGACCCGAGTGGCGGTCCACCCGCAGACGCCCCATGGGCGGGCCGATCCGCCACCGGTCGCCCGGCTCGGAGTAGCCGACCATCGCGCGGCTCACCCAGCCGCCCTCCACGGACCGGACGTGGAACTCCAGCATCCCGTCCTCGCGCGGAGCGGTGGCCGGGCTCAGGTACCGCCACATGCGTGGCCGCTGGGGCGTCTCGACGCTGACGTACTGGCCGGGGTGGTAGGCCAGCGGGAACTCCGTCCGGACCCGGATGACGGCCAGGTCGCGGGTGATGCGGTGGCGGTCGAGGACGGTGGCCGGCCACCAGGCGGGGTCGTCGTCGGCCGAGGCCGCCTCGAGCATCGCCCGAGCCATGATCGTGTACGCCTCGGCCCAGGCCCGCTCGACCTCGTCGGTCCACGCCTCCTTGGCGAACTGCTTGACCGCGGCCAGCAGGGCCATCCCCACGGCCTCGTAGTGGCTGGCGACCACGCCGAACTTGCGGTGGTCGCGCCCGAGCTGGCGCAGGAACGGGACCAGCTCGTCGGGCCGGTCCACCATCTGTACGAAGTGCACCAGCGCGCGCAACAGCCGGGAACGCTGGACCTGCATGTTGACCGGGAACATCTCCCGGGTCGCCGGCGCGATGGCGAACAGGGTGGCGTAGAAGTACTCGGCGACGCGGTCGGCCTGCGGCGCGACTCTGGCGAAGCTCTCCCGCACCAGCCGCACCATGGTGACGATGGGTTCTGGCGAGGCCTCGGCGCCGTTCCCGTGCGGGTACTGGGAAAGCGGGCTCACCACTGCGTTGGATGTCATGGCCGGGACACAGACTCCACCTCTCGACGTCCGGGGTGCGACGCCGTCGGCTGTTTTACTCGCCACCGGTTCCCCGACAGGCTGGACACTAGACGGAATCTCACCCGTTGTCGCGCTCCTGGCACATTGGTGCGAACCAGTGCTACGAAGAGTAGTGAATTTCTGCGCCGCAGGCGACATGCGGGGGAGTGGTTCACACGGTAGGCGGGCGTTATGAAAGCGTGTCCGCCGTGCGCCCAGACGCGGTAACCCCCACCGGCGTTGCCCCTCCAGCTCTGTTGGACCTCGAGTTCGCCGAGGATGGTGCAAGCTCCGGCCCTGGTCAGCCGGCCTCTCCGCCGCTCGCGGCCCCGGCACCACCGGTCGCGCCCACGCGCCAGATTCACCCACTCGGCCGAACCGCGGCGCCGTCCCGAGCTCCGCAGGCGCCACCGTCCCGACCGCCGGGACATCCCGCCGCCCCCCGACAGGCCCCCGCTCCCACCACGGCGGCCGTCGCTGGGAGCGCGAACGGCTCGGTGAACCCGTGGGCCCCGGTGACCGGTGGGGCGATCCCGCCGCACGGTCACCCCGGCGCCGGCCGTCCGGCCGCCGCGGGGGGCCCGGCGGCCGCCGGCGGGCCCGGGC
>NZ_MSIE01000146.1 GCF_001921205.1 Actinophytocola xanthii
GAAGGTCGGCAAGACCCCGTCCGAGACCGCCGAGCTCGCCCGCCAGCTCGTCGGTAAGACCGGCTGACCCGGCCAGCGAGTCAACCACAGGTGGGGCCGGGCGCTGGTGTAGCGTCCGGCCCCACAATGGTCTCGTGGCACGGGAACCTCCGGTGGGCCACGGTCGTCCGAGGGCGGGGAGGCCGGCTGCCAGCCGGCTCGTCCACGATCGTTCGCATAGCAGTCGCGTCGAATGAGCTGAGGAGAGCAACGCGATGACGTTCCCAGGCGGTGCGCCGGGTGGATACCCGGGTCAAGGCCCGCAGCAGCCGCTACAAGGCCCTGGCGGCTACGGCCGCCCGCCCGGGAGTGGTCCCAAGCTCGGGCTTCCGCAGATCGCGCACCTGGTCACCGCAGGCCTCGGTGTGCTGATCCTCTTCCTGGCCTTCGCCAGCGTCTCCGACGGCGCCGGCGTCTCGTTCTACGAGAACCTGCTCGGCTGGGTGCCGGCGCTGATGCTGGCCGGCGGTCTGATCAGCGCCAAGGTCATCCTTCCCGGGGAGGACAAGAAGCCGGGGCTGCTGCCGGTCGCGCTGATCGTCCCGACCGGCCTCGCGTTCCTGTTCACCGTCTTCACCTCGGACGGCGACCTGGGCGCGGGCGGCATCATGGTGATGATCTTCGGCATCCTCCAGATGATCGCGGCCGTCGCGGCGTACCTGTTCGACTCGGGCATCATCAAGCCCCCGGCGCCCAACCCGTACGGGGGGCAGGGGCAGCCCGGCGGCATGTACCCGCCGTCCGGTGCGTTCCAGCAGCAGCAGCCCCCGCAGCCGGGCCAGTTCGGCCAGCCGCCGGCGGCTCCTCCGGGGCAGCAGACCACGTTCGCGCCGCAGCAGGGCCAGTTCGGCCAGCAGCAGCCTCCGGGCACCCCGCCCGGCGGCTACCCGCAGCAGTAGCGGTTCGTACTTCGATGGGGTGGTACCGGTGTTCTGGTGCCACCCCATCGCCGTTCCTCACCTGATCAGGTGAGCCCGGGCGCGCCGTGACCCGGACCGATGTGGTCCACATGCGACGGTTGACCACATGGCGTCGTCACCTCCCGACCTGGATAACGCCGACGCCATCGGCGAGGACGCGGTCTCCGGGCTCACCCGGTTCCGCGTCCTCGCCATCGCCGCCGTCGTCCCGGTGGTCACCGGGCATGCCGCGGTCGCCGCGCTGTTCGCGCTGACCACGGCGGTCGCCCCGCTCGCCCACTTCTCGACCTCCGGTGTCCTCGCCGCGGCACTGCCCGGCTGGCTCGCCGCACACCAGGTGCCGATCGCGCTCGGCGGCCCCGAGCTCGGCGTCCTCCCGCTGCTGCCGACGTTGGCCGTGGTGATCCTCGTCGCCCACGCCGCCGCCGGCGCCGCCGACCGGCTCGCGCTGTCGACCTCCCGCGAGGCCGCCCAGGCGGTGGCGGCCATCGCCGGGACCCACGCCCTGACCGGCGTCGTGACCGCGGCCCTGTACCCCGCCGGGTATGTGGAGGTCGACCCGCTGCTCGCCGGCGCCTACCCCGCGCTGCTGTCCGCGCTCGCCGCGACGGCGGGGGTGCTGCGTCGGCGCGAGGTCGCCGAGCCGTTGCTCGCCCGGATGGACGAGGTGGCGCTGGCGGGGCTGCGCGCCGGGGCGTTCGCGGTCGTGCTGCTGCTGGCGGCGGGTGCGGCAGTGGTGACGTTCGGCCTGCTCACCTCGCTGGGGACGGTCGGCGACATGGTCACGGCGTTCGGGTCGGACGCCGGGACCGGGATCGGCATGCTGCTGCTGTCCCTCGGCTACCTGCCGAACGCGGTCGTGGCGGGGACGTCGTTCGTCGCCGGGCCGGGCTTCTCGCTCGGTGAGGTCGTGGTGTCCCCGCTGGTGTTCAGCGGTGGGCGGGTACCCGTGCTGCCGCTCCTGGCCGCACTGCCGGAACGCGAGGCGGTGTGGTGGCCGGTGCTGTGCGTGCTGCCGGCGGGCGTCGGGATGCTGGTGGGCCGTCGCGTGCGGGCTCTGGACGTGGAGCCCATGGGTCGGCTGCGTGCCGTCGCGGTCGCGGCGGGGGTGGTCGCCGTCGCGTTCGTGGTGCTGGCGGGAAGCGCGGGCGGCCGGTTGGGGACAGGAGCCTTCGACCCGGTCACCCTGCGCCCGGCGGCGGTGTCACTGGCGTTGGTGCTGTGGGTGGCCGTCCCCGCCGCGATCGTCACCCTGCTCGGCGGCCCGCACCCGGTAGGCGCACTCCCCGGCCTCATCCCCGCCGAGGACGAACCCCCGGACGCCGACGAACCCCCGGACGCCGACGAAAACCCGGACGCCGACGAAGACCCGGGCCAGGACACGGAGAGTTCGGGTGAGGATGGGGATGCCGACGACGCCCCACCCGACGAGGCGGACGGTGCCCCCGCAAGCGGCCCGCCCGGGCATGGCGAGCCGGGGGACGTGCCCTAGCTGCGGCCCCCACGTCCCGACCAACTTGATGGCGCATAGGCTGCGGCTATGCGTCCCTGGAGCTCCCGCTGAGCGCGTCGGCCTCGGTGAGGCCGGACGTTCCCGCCCGGGTCGTCGTGCTGGTTTCCGGTTCGGGCACCCTGTTGCAGGCCGTGCTCGACGCGAGTGCGGATCCCGCCTACCCCGTGCGCGTCGTCGCCGTCGGGGCAGATCGAGACGGGGTGGAGGGGCTCGCCCGTGCCGAGCGGGCGGGTGTGCCGAGCTTCGTCGTGCGGTTGGGGGACCACCCCGACCGTGCGGCCTGGGACACCGCCCTCGCCGACGCCGTCGAGCGGTACCGGCCCGACCTGGTGGTCTCGGCCGGGTTCATGAAGATCCTGGGGCCCGCGTTCCTCGACCGGTTCGGCGGCCGGGTGGTCAACACCCACCCCGCGCTGCTGCCCGCCTTCCCTGGCGCGCACGCGGTCGCCGACGCGGTGGCCCACGGCGTCCGCGTCGCCGGGTGCACCGTGCACCTCGTCGACGCCGGCGTGGACACCGGGCCGATCGTGGCCCAGCAGGCCGTGCACGTCACCCCGGACGACGACGTCGAGACACTGCACGAGCGGATCAAGGTCGTGGAACGTCGCCTGCTGGTCGACGTGATCGCGCTGTTGGCCCGGGAGGGCTACACGGTGCACGGACGAAAGGTGAGCATCGGAGTGAGTGACGAGCGGCGCCCGGTTCGCCGGGCCCTGATCGGGGTTTCGGACAAGGCGGGCCTGCTGGAGCTCGCGACCGGCCTGCACGCGAGCGGCGTGGAGATCGTGTCGACCGGCGGCACCGCGAGGGCGATCGCCGACGCCGGTGTTCCGGTCACGCCGGTCGAGCAGGTCACCGGTTTCCCGGAGTCGCTGGATGGCCGGGTGAAGACCCTCCACCCCGGCGTGCACGCAGGCCTGCTCGCCGACCTGCGCAAGCCCGAACACACCACCCAGCTCACCTCGCTCGGGATCACGCCGTTCGACCTGCTCGTGGTGAACCTCTACCCGTTCGAGCAGACGGTCGCCTCCGGCGCCGCCGCCGAGGAGTGCGTCGAGCAGATCGACATCGGCGGGCCGGCGATGGTGCGCGCCGCGGCGAAGAACCACGCCAACGTGGCTGTCGTCGTCGACCCGGAGCGCTACGGCTGGGTGCTCGACCAGGTGCGCGACGGTGGTTTCACGCTCGCCGACCGGCAGGCGCTCGCGGTCGCGGCCTTCCGGCACACCGCCTCCTACGACATCGCCGTGGCCTCCTGGATGGGCAACGTGCTCGCCCCGGAGCCCGACGGCTTCCCCCGCTGGGTCGGTGCCAGCTGGGAGCGGCGAACCGTGCTTCGCTACGGCGAGAACCCCCATCAGCAGGGCGCGCTCTACGTGTCCAGCCACGGCGGCACCGGGCTCGCGACCGCCGAGCAGCTGCACGGCAAGGAGATGTCCTACAACAACTACACCGACTCCGACGCCGCCTGGCGTGCCGCCCATGACCACGAGCAGCCCTGCGTCGCGATCATCAAGCACGCCAACCCCTGCGGTATCGCGATCTCTACAGTGGACGGTGTGGGCGCGATCGCCGACGCGCACCGCAAGGCCCACGCCTGCGACCCGTTGAGCGCCTTCGGCGGCGTGATCGCGGCCAACCGCGAGGTGACCGTGGACATGGCCGAGCAGGTGGCCGAGGTCTTCACCGAGGTGATCATCGCACCGTCCTATGCGGACGGTGCGCTGGACGTGCTGTCGCGCAAGAAGAACATCCGCATCCTCGTCGCGCCGTCGCCGAGCCGTGGCGGTGCGGAGACCCGCGCGGTGTCCGGCGGGCTGCTGATGCAGTCCCTCGACGTGCTCGACGCCGAGGGCGACGACCCCGCCAACTGGACACTGGCCACCGGCAAGCCGGCCGACGACCAGACCCTCGCCGACCTGGCCTTTGCCTGGCGCGCCTGCCGCGCGGTGAAGTCCAACGCGATCGTGCTGGCCGCCGGCGGCGCCACGGTCGGTGTCGGGATGGGCCAGGTCAACCGGGTCGACGCGGCCCGCCTGGCGATCACCCGCGCCGACGACCGCGCCTCCGGCTCGGTCGCGGCGTCCGACGCGTTCTTCCCCTTCCCGGACGGCCCGCAGCTGCTGCTGGACGCGGGTGTGCGCGCGATCGTCCAACCCGGCGGCTCGGTTCGCGACGCCGAGGTGATCGCCGCCGCGGAGGCGGCCGGCGCGTCGCTGTACCTGACCGGAACCCGCCACTTCTCGCACTAGTCCGCCTCCCCGGGTTTTTAAGTGTTGGTTGCGTTCCGGCGTGGGTGGGGGTTGGGGACGTGGGGGGTGGCTGGTTTGCGTCACGTTCCCCTGAGGTTGCTGTTGGGTGGGGGGTGGGTTTTGGGCAGGGAATGAGTTGGGGTTGGTTAGTTGGTTTTGATGGTGCCGGTGGGGGTGACGCGGAGTTGGGACTGAGGGCTTCCGCCGCCGCAGCCGGGGCCGTTGGGTTCGGTCATCGTCGGAGTGACGTCGAGGGCCTGGTCCACGACGGCCTTGCCGGACCGATCGGTCAGCCGCAGGGTGGCCCGTACCTCGGCCTCCGGCAGGTCGGGAACGGTCACGAAGCCGTGGAGGGCGCCGGTGCGGCGCATGCGGGCCGAGCAGAGCTCCCCGGTGCACGTGCTGGTCTCGGCCGCGGTCGCCGGGTAGAGGTCGACCTGATGGGTTCCGCAGGTCTCCGCCCAGCAGACCGCGAGCGTGCCCCCGCTGATCCGGGGTGCCAGGGCGGGGTCGACGTCCACGCCGAAGCCGGGCATGCTGCCGATCCCGGTGCAGTCGCGCGGGCTGGAACACGCCGCGCTCAGCGCGAGGACGAGGACGACGATCGGCAGCAGGCGCATGTCGATCGGACGTAGCTCCCGCCTGGTCCGGTTGCGTCGCGACGACGATCCGCTCTCAGTTCGACGCCGCCCATGGGTCGTGGGGTCAGCCTGCGCGGCCTGCTGACCAGCCTGGACGCCGACGCCGTCGAGCGGGTGCGCGGCAGGTTTCTCGGCCTGCTCGACCGCCGCGACAGCCCTCATCGGCACCGGCCGGATCCGGCCCGAACTTGCGCACCCGGGTACAAAAGCCGGGTCCTGAATTATCACCGGCAATCAAGAAACGGACCGTTGTCGCTCGTTCCTTGCCAGCGAGAATGAGACGTAGCTAACCTACTCGGCGGTAATAAACGCCGACGTTGTGTCGATGTGGCGGACTTTCTCCGACGCGTCGCGATGGCGCCTGCGTTGCCACCGGCGGAGGTGCGGATTGGGCGTCGAGGTTGCCGTCGAAGGGCTGAGCAAGTCCTTCGGGCGCCAGCGTATCTGGCAGGACGTGACGTTGACGTTGCCGGCCGGTGAGGTGAGCGTGCTGCTCGGCCCATCGGGCACCGGGAAGTCGGTGTTCCTGAAATGCCTCATCGGGCTCCTCAAACCCAACACCGGCCGCATCATTATCAACGATACCGACCTCGTCCGCTGTTCGGAGCACAAACTCTACGACATTCGGAAGCTGTTCGGGGTGTTGTTCCAGGACGGTGCGTTGTTCGGG
>NZ_MSIE01000147.1 GCF_001921205.1 Actinophytocola xanthii
AGGGATTTGAACCCCCGGACCCGTGAAGGTCTCCTGTTTTCAAGACAGGTGCATTCGGCCGCTCTGCCACGCCTCCCTTGGGGTGCAGGGTAGCGGGCTCAGCCTTCCTGCTCATCAAGGTGGGCCAGGACGCGCTCGAAGATCGATGCCAGGGCGGCGTGGTCCTCCTCGGTGAGGAGGTCGATCAGGTGGCTCCGCACGCCGTCCACGTGGGTGGGGGCGATGCTGCGTAGCCGCGTCATGCCGGCCTCGGTCAGTTCGGCGTACACGCCTCGAGCATCGTCGCCGCATTCTACTCGTTGGACTAGGCCGGCTGCCTCCATGCGGGAGATCTGGTGGGACAGCCTGCTCTTCGAAGACGCTACCTCGCTCGCCAGTTGGGCCATGCGCATCCGACGACCGTCGTGTTCGGACAGGCGGACCAGGACCTCGTAGTCCGCCAGCGCCATGCCGTGGCCGTCCTGCAGCTCGCGGTTCAGCTGCTTTCGCAGCAGCTCGCTGCCGATCACGTAGGCTCGCCAGGCCCGCATCTCGCCGCGGCTCAGCCATCGCGTCTGTTCCTGCGCTTCGGTCACCCGATAAGGGTAGATGCGGCCCCCTGGTTCATGCCCGTTACGTGGGCGCCCTCTCGGCCCTACCCCCAAATGGAGTACCTGCGCGCCCGCGCGAGGGGGACGGGGCACGGGGGCAGTCAGAGGACACCGGCGCAGGTGGCGGGCACACCGAGCCAAGTGTCCCAGTCGGACTCGAACACTGTCCGTTTCAGACATTGCGGCCGAGTTTCACCAGGTCGGGGGCGGTGGTAAGGGTTGTTACGACGGGGTCACGCGTGCATGCTGGAGGCACGGCGGCTTGAGAGCGAACAGGTCGCGAGCCAGCCGGGAGAGGGACAGGTGGTGCCGTGCCGGAGCAGGAAACGATCTCAGCGGGCCGCTGTCCGCTGCGACCCCGCGGTTGAGCCGGGACAGCTCGTCTTGATCGCGCATTGTGGAGCAGCACCAGGAATTCGGGTGCACTCGCACCACGACGATGTTGATCGCCGTATCAGGGCTCCCAGACACGCCTGACGGAGATCCACGCCGGACTGGACGACAGCAGACCCAGATAATGCCGTGAACGGCGCTTTCCGACCCGGTAGGTCCGGAAAGCGCCGCTCACGGCCGCTTTCGTCTACACCGCCGCGTGCTCGGGGTCGGCAACCACCTCGGTCGCCATGGCCCGCTTCTCCGCGACCCGGGCCTTCGCCCTCGCCTGGCGCGGCGGGACGCCGTTGACGTCCTCGGTCGAGATCCCGTACGACGCGATCACCCAGGCCGCTCCGTCGGCCATCCGGTCGAACGCCACCCGGTCCACGTTGCCCAGGTTGTCGCACCGGCTGTGGTAGCACGGGTCGAACGTGATGCCGGCCGTGCCGCCCCACTTGTCCACCTGCGCCTCGGTCTTCACCATGTCGCCGCCGGTGAACAGGCCACCCGCCGGAATTCCGTTCACGATGAACTCGTTGTAGTCCGACCGGCCGTTGAAGTCCGTACCCTCGGTCGGCACCCCGGTCGCCTCGAAGTAGTTCGCGAACGCGGCCTCGATCTGGCCCGAGCCGTACGGGCCCTCGCCCGCGCCGACACCATCCGAGTTGTCACCGTCGAAGATGAAGTAGCCCGCGTTCGGCGAGCCGATCATGTCGAAGTTCAGGTACAGCGCGATGTCCAGCTGGGCCTCGAAGTCGAGGTTCTGCACGTAGTACTCCGACCCGACCAGGCCGTGCTCCTCGGCGCCCCACCAGGCGAAACGCACCTTGTTGTTGACCCTGGGCGACCCGCCGAGCTGCAGCGCGGTCTCCAGCAGCGCCGCGCTGCCGGTCCCGTTGTCGTTGATGCCGGCACCGTCCCCGACGCTGTCGAGGTGCGCACCCGCCATCACCACGTTGTTGGCCCGACCGGTCTGGGTCTCGGCGATCACGTTGTACGTGGACCGGTCCTCCATCACGCCCTGCAGGTCGAGCGTGACCGTCGCCCCGGCCTGCTCGGCCAGCGCCGCGCCCTGCTCCTGGGTCACCCCCGCCGCCGGAACGGCGTCGGGGTTGGGGCCGCCGAGGGTGCCGTTCAACGCACCGGGCACGTTGTTGTAGATGATCACCGCAGCGGCACCGACCTCGGCCGCCACCAGGGCCTTGTCCGCGAACGGACAGGAGCCCCTCCTGACCAGCACGATCGCGCCCTCCGGCGCCAGGCCTTCGTAGTCCGACGCCTCGCAGCCGGGCGTGGCGTCCGGTGGCACGACCACCAGCGGACCGGTGACGCCGCCCGCGGGCGTGTCCTGGCTGTAGGCCATCCGCGCCACCGGCAGGTCGACCCCGTCCACCGTCGCGGTCTGGACCTCGGTCTCGTCGTAGACGAACGGGAACTCCTGGCGGGTCACCGTGTAGCCCGCCGCCTCGAGCTTGGTCGCGACGTACTCGGCGGACGCCTCGTGCCCCTCGGCGCCGGCCGCGCGGTTGCCGCCGGAGCGGTCGGCAATGCGCTGGAAGGCCACGAGGTGCCGGTTCAGGCCGGTGATGCTGACCTTCTTGACCAGTTGGCGAGCCAGCGCTGGGCCGTCGGGCACGGTTTGCTGGGCGGCTGACGCGGGGATCGCGGTCATGCTGAGACCCGTCGCGGCCGCGAGGACCGCGGCCCCGAGTCGTAGGGTCGTGGTGCGGGACGGCATAAAGCTTCCTCTCATCACGGATCAACACCGGCGCTGATCGACCCTGATCGCGATCGCCGCATCCGGCGAGGAGAAACCATCGTCGGATGGCCGCTGCTGGTCAAGCCCTGGAAGTGTACGGTTCGGCCACCGATTACGGTCGTCACATGCGAGCCATTGTGATCTCCGAGCCCGGTGGACCGGACGTGCTGACCTGGACGGAGCAACCCGATCCGCGCCCCGGCCCAGGAGAGGTTCTTCTGGACGTCGCAGCGACCGCGGTGAACCGGGCGGACCTGCTGCAACGCCAAGGGGTCTACCCGCCTCCGCCAGGGGTGACCGAGGTCCCCGGGCTGGAGTGCTCCGGCGTGGTGGCCGAGCTCGGCGAGGGCGTCACCGGTCTGGCCGTCGGGGACGAGGTGTGCGCGCTGCTCGCCGGCGGCGGCTATGCCGAGCGGGTCGTGGTGCCGGCCGGACAGGTGCTCCCGGTGCCCGCCGGCGTGGACCTGGTGACCGCGGCCTCCTTGCCGGAGGTCGCCTGCACCGTCTGGTCCAACGTGGTGCTGACCGCCGGCCTGGTCACCGACGAGCTGTTGCTGGTGCACGGCGGCGCCGGTGGGATCGGCACCCACGCCATCCAGGTCGGCAAGGCACTCGGCGCCAGGGTCGCGGTGACCGCCGGCTCCGCCGAACGGCTCGAGCGCTGTGCCGCCCTCGGCGCCGAGGTGCTAGTGAACTACAAGGAACAGGACTTCGTCGAGGAGGTCCGCTCGGCCACCGACGGACGCGGCGCGGACGTCGTCCTGGACAACATGGGCGCGAAGTACCTGCCGGGCAACGTTTCGGTGCTGGCCCGCAACGGCCGGCTGGTGATCATCGGTATGCAGGGCGGGGTCAAGGGCGAGCTGAACGTCGGTGCGCTGCTGGGCAAGTGCGGCTCGGTCACCGCGACGACCCTGCGGAACCGGCCGCTGGACGAGAAGGCCGCGATCGTCGGCGAGGTCGTCACCCAGCTGTGGCCGCTCGTCGAGGCCGGCACCGTGCAGCCAGTCGTGCACGAGGTGCTCCCGGTGGAGCGCGTGGCCGACGCCCACCGCGCCATGGCCGACGGAGGTGTGTTCGGCAAGCTGGTCCTGCGGATGCCCTGACGCCCTAGGTCAGCGAGGACAGGCCGGCGACGGCCGCCACGAGGGCGTCGACCTCGGCGGCCGTCGTGTAGTGGGCGAGGCCGACGCGTACCGCGCCGCCGACCTCGGCCACGCCGAGCGCGGCGAACACGCCGCTCGGCACGTCGTCGGCGAAGGCGCAGATGCCGTGCTCGGCCAGCTGCACGACGGCCTGGGAGGCCTTGACGTCGGTCACCGTGAACGACAGCGCGGGGATCCGGCGCATGGCGTCGCCGATCACGGTCACGTGCAGCAGGCCGCGCAGCTCGGAGATCAGCTTGCCCAGCATGCCGGCCTGGTAGGACTTGGCCGAGCCGATCGAGGTCTGCAGCCGCTCCCGGCGGCTGCCGGTCGCCGCGTCGTCCAGGTTCGCGAGGTAGTCGATCGAGGCGACCAGGCCGGCGAGCAGCGGGTGGGCGTGCTGGCCGAGCTCGAGGCGACCGGGGCCGTTCTGGTCCGGGCCGAGCGCGCACGAGGGCAGGCGGTCGATCAGCGACGGGTCGGCGAAGGCGAGCGCGCCGACCGCCGGCCCGCCCCAGGCGGTCGCCGACACCGCGACCACGTCGGCGCCCATCGCCTTGATGTCCATCGGGACGAACGGAGCCGAGGACGACGCGTCGACCACGACCAGGGCCTTCGCGGCACGGGCCAGCGCGGTGATCTTCGCGAGGTCCGGCCGGGTGCCCACCACCCCCGAGGCCGCGGTGACCGCGACCAGCTTGGTGCGGCGGGAGATCAGGCTCTCGTACTGCCAGGCCGGCAGCTCGCACGTCTCGATGTCGATCTCCGCCCAGCGCACGGTGGCGCCGGCGCGCTGGGCCACCCCGAGCCAGGGCGCGATGTTCTGCTGGTGGTCCAGCCGGGAGACGACGACCTCGTCGCCGATGACCCAGCCGCTGCCCATCGCCTCGGCCAGCCGTTGCAGCAGCACCGCCGGGTTGGGGCCGAGCACCACGCCGGCCGGGTCGCAGCCGACGAGGTCGGCGACCGCGCGGCGGGCGGCGTCCACGATCGCCTCCGCGCGCTGGGAGGCGGGGAACACGCCGCCGGGGCCGGAGACGGGCGCCCGCAGCGCCGTCGACACCGCGGTGGCCACCTGCTCGGGCACCTGCATGCCGGCCGGGGCGTCCAGGTGAATCCAGCCATCACCCAACGCGGGAAACTGTCCCCGAATCGCAGCGACGTCGAACGCCATGAGCCACACCGTACGGAGCCTGGTCAGCGGCCTGTTGCGGGGGGCATCCCCGGGTTTGCGCCCCGACCCGGGCGGTACCCTCGCTCTCGTGACGTCCACAGGCGAGAACCCGGAAGCCGGCCGGCCGGAGCAGCCACAACTGGTGGTGATGGGCCCGGACGGCTCCCCGCTGGGCACCGCGAAGCTCCCCGACGCCCAGGCCGGCGCGACCAACGCCGAGGCCGTCGGCGACATGGTCGAGCAGCCCGCGAAGGTCATGCGCATCGGCACCATGATCAAGCAGCTGCTGGAGGAGGTCCGCGCGGCGCCGTTGGACGACGCGTCGCGCAGCCGGCTGCGGGAGATCCACAAGCGCTCGATCGCCGAGCTCGAGGACGGTCTCGCCCCCGAGCTGCGGGACGAGCTCGAGCGGCTGTCGCTCCCGTTCACCGAGGAGAACACGCCCTCCGACGCGGAGCTGCGGATCGCCCAGGCCCAGCTCGTCGGCTGGCTGGAGGGCCTGTTCCACGGCATCCAGACCGCGCTGTTCGCCCAGCAGATGGCGGCCCGTGTGCAGCTCGAGCAGATGCGCCGCAGCCTGCCGCCCGGCGCCGGCGGCGG
>NZ_MSIE01000148.1 GCF_001921205.1 Actinophytocola xanthii
AAAAAAGTAGGTGTCGCTGAAGTCCCTGATCCAGTTGGTCATGGCCGCCTTGGACAGCCCGTAGCAGGTCGCGCCGTAGGGGTTGTACTCCATGTCCAGCGCCCCGGGCAGCGTCCTGCCGTCACCCGACCAGCCACCGCCGTTGTTGGAGAAGTAGTTCGCCTGCGCGGCGCCGCTCGAGCGGTCGGGCAGCGCGAAGTGGTACGCGCCCCGGATGAAGCCCTGGTTGTAGGAGCCGTTGTACTGCTGGGCGAAGTACGGGTTCTCGTACCCGGTGCCCTCGGTCGCCTTGGCCCAGACGAAGCGCTTGCCCGCGTTCCACTGCGCCGGCCAGTCGACGTTGCCCTGCCAGCCGCTGACGTCGATGCCCTCGACCGAGGCCAGCACGCCGTGGTCGCGGGGGTCGACGCTGCGCGGCATCTGGGCGGTTCCCTCGTGCTTGCGGATCTGCGAGCCCATGGGGTGGTCGTACTTCGCCACCAGCGCGTCGATGGCCGCCTGGTCGCCGGCAGGGGTGGCGTCCTGGTCGGCCAGCGCCGGGCTGGCGAGTGCTACGGCGGTGGTCATCGCGGTTACCACCACGATCATCGCGGTCGCCGCGGCGATTGGTCCGCGGCGTTTGCCGCGGAGAATGCGGTTCATGTGATCGCCTTTCCATTGCCCTCGCGGTGACAGCTTCGGGGAGCCCGGAGTTGCCAAGGTACCGATTGTGGGCGCGTTCTACCGTTTTGTCACCCTTCCCGGTTAATTAGTAACAACAAGTTGGACAACCCCTCGCCTGCCTGCTGGGATAACGGCCAGAATGTGGACATGGACGGACCGTGAAGGTGGGCTTATCCTCGGAGAACTCGAAGCCGAAAGGTGTGCCCGTGGCAGGCGCGACAGGGTCTCGCCGCGATGTGCTCGCGGTGTCGTGGGCCCACGCGCTCGGAAGCGGAGTCGCACCGACGGAGGTGGCGGCATTCCGCGAGCGTGCCGGTGAATTCCTTGACGTCGTGCTGACCGCCGCGACCGCGGAGCCGTTTTCGATCATTCCCGTCGAGCGGGGCGCCGCGGAGCTCGTCGACGCCGGTCTCGGCACGCCCGACGTGCTCGCCGCCACGATCCGGTTCCTCGCCGACGCGCTGCCCGGGTCGCCCCGGCTGGCCGACGTGCAGGCCGCGCTCGCCCGCGGGTTCGTCCGGGCCGTCCAGGGGGATGAGCAGGGCGGCGACGCGGTCGAGTCGGACCGGCGGAGCGAGGCGCGGTTCAACGCCGTGTTCTCGGCAGCCGCGATCGGCATCGGCATCACCGACACCTCCGGCCGCCTGGTCGAGGTCAACGCCGCCTTCGCGGCCATGCTCGGCCTCGCACCGGACCGGGTGCGCGGCCGCAACGTGGCCGAGTTCCTGCACGAGGACGACCCGCCGGAGCTGCGCCGCTACTTCAACGAGATGGTGGCCGGCCGGCGCGACCACTACCGGATCGAGCGGCGGTTCCGCCGGCGGGACGGCTCGGCGTTGTGGGCGAGCGTCACCGTCTCGCTCGTGCGCGACGAGGGCGGCGAACCGCAGCTGCTGGTCGGCATGGTCGAGGACAACACCGAGCGGCACGTGCTGTCCGAGCGCCTGCGCCACCAGGCCAACCACGACCCGCTGACCCGGTTGGGCAACCGGGCACTGTTCACCGAACGACTGGAGGCGGCGTTCGGGCGGACGGCCCAGCGGATCGGGCTGTGCTACGTCGACCTCGACGGCTTCAAGGCCATCAACGACACGCTCGGCCACGTGATCGGCGACCAGCTGCTGATCGAGATCGCCGACCGGCTCTACGGTCTGGTCACCGCGCCCAACCGGCTGCTGGCCCGGGTCGGCGGCGACGAGTTCGCCCTGCTCGTCGAGCAGACCGACGGGGTGTCGGAGCTGGTCGCGCTCGCCGAGCGGGTGCTCGCGGCGGTGGCGGAGCCGGTCCGGGTCGGCGGGCACCGGCTCGCCGTCTCGGCCAGTGTCGGCATCGTCGAGCGCGCCGTGTCGACGTCCACCCCGGCGGACACCATGCGCGACGCGGACGTGACCCTGCACTGGGCGAAGGCCGACGGGAAGAACCGCTGGGCCTGTTACGACGCGGAGCGCAACGCTCGGGAGGTCGCCAGGATCGCGCTCTCCGCGGCGATGCCGGCCGCGCTCGAGCGCGACGAGTTCTATGTGGAGTACCAGCCCATCGTGCGACTACCCGAGGGCACGCTGACCGGGGTCGAGGCTCTGGTGCGGTGGGCCCACCCGGAGTTCGGCCGCCTCGGCCCGGACCGGTTCATCGGGCTCGCCGAGGAGACCGGCCTGATCGTCCAGCTCGGACGGTCCGTCCTGGCCAAGGCGTGTGCCCAGGCCGCGGAGTGGGCCGCGCTCGGTGGGGTCGCGCCGGTGGTCAGCGTGAACCTGGCCGCGCGCCAGGTCGAGGAGCCGGGCCTGGTCGAGGACATCGCCCGGATCCTGCGCGAGGCGGGCCTGCCGCCGACGAGCCTGCAGCTGGAACTCACCGAGAGTGCGATCATGGGCACGACCGGTGAACCGCTCGACGCGCTACGCGAGCTCGTCGACCTCGGCGTGTGCGTGGCGATCGACGACTTCGGCACGGGCTACTCGAACCTCGCCTACCTCCGACACCTGCCCGTGCACGCCCTGAAGATCGCGGGGTCCTTCGTGGTGGGGCTGCGGGCCGACGAGCCGGACTCGGTCGACGCCCAGATCGTGCGTGCCCTCGTCTCGCTGGCCCACACGCTCGGGCTCGGTGTCATCGCCGAGGGAGTGGAGACCCGCGACCAGGCGGAGCGCCTGAGCGACATCGGCTGCGACAGCGCGCAGGGCTGGCTCTACGCCAAGCCGGGCCCGCCGGAGGAGATCGTGCGGTGGCTGGTCTGAGCGCTGCCCGGCAACGTGCCCCGGCGGCTAGGGTGGGCGGGCATGGGGATCCACAAGCTGCGGCGGGCGCTGGCCGGCGCCTGTCTGCTCGTGCTCGTGGGGTGCTCGAGTCCCGCTCCTGGCTTTCCGGTCGCGGCTGAGACGTCCGTCACATCCGAGGTGAGCACCTCGTCCCCGGCCCCCTCGACCGGCGCACCGTCCACAACGCGACCGTCGGTCCAGCGGCCCGCCCCGATCAACCTCTCCCAGGTGGACATCTGCCAGGTGGTCGCCGCGCTACCCCGCCGGAAGTTCGGGCTCGACGACGACCGGCCGCCGTTGGGCGGACGGTCCCTGTTGTTCCCCGGCTCGCTCGACTGCTCGGCCAGCGGGATCGACACCAACGCCTCGATGCTGGCCGTCGCGGTCACCAACCGGGACGCGCCGTCCTATGTCGACTCCGCCAACGTCACGGCGAAGACCGACGGGGTGGCCGCCGGCTACCCGATGACCGTGCTCACCCCGCGCAACCCGGACACGTGCATCGCCGTGGTGGACGTCCACGACGGCCAGATGCTGTATGTCTCCTACGGCACGCCGAAGAGCGGGACCCGCCCCGTCCAGCCGCAGCCACAGTTGTGCGGCACGGTCGCCGAGATCGCGACAGCGGCCGTCGGCCTGATGCGCTGACCGGGTAGGACCGACCCGGAAGGAACCGGACCGGGAGTGTGGGACGTCTCAGGCGTAGAAACGGTTGCTTCTGGGAACCACTCCCCGGCAGCGCGCATCGGAGATACAGTCGTCCGCGTTACACCAACGGAGGAGACGAGCCGTGTTCGTTACAGACGGTGGCGGGGGTGCCGCCCCTGCCGTCCCAGCCGGACCGACCTATACCGGGACGCAGCGGTTGCGCATCGAGCCGTCCGCCATACCGCAGGCTCTGGCCGCGTTCCGGGACGCTCACGACCGGGTCAACGCGAAGGTGCGGGAGCTGGCCGGCCTCCCCGTCGAGGAGTGGGCGGGCGATCCGGTCAGCGGTGAGACCGCGACCACGTTCGGCGAGCGCACCAACGGCGGCGGCGCCGATTCGGCGTACCAGTGCCTGGTGGGGTACCAGGAGCAGTTGGCCAACGCGATCGAGTCGCTCGAGCTCTCCCAGCAGCAGTATCTGGCGACGGAGGGGACCAACACCGCCCGCTGGGGTAAGTACAACTAGAGGGATTGATCTCCATGGGTTACCGATGGCGGGGCTTCGAGCACCCTGAGCTCTACAAGATGATCAACAGCGGCCCTGGTGCGGCCGCCTCCGAACCGCAGACGGCGTACTGGCAGAGCCTCACCGCGGAGCTCACCCAGATCGACGCCGACCTCAACAAGCGCCTCTCCGAGACCGGCGCCACCTGGGAGGGCGAGGCCGCCGACCGGGCGCGTACCGGCCTGACCCCGCTCGCCGAGTGGGCGGCCGACGCCGAGTCGGCGAGCAGCGTCATGCGCACCTCCAGCGAGCTGCAGGCCGACTACGTCTCCGACGCGCGGGCCAGGATGCCCGAACCAGTGCCGGTGACCACGCCCGCTCCCTCGGCCTGGGCGGTCGCCACCGCCGGCGCCGCGGCACTGACCGGCAACGCGGGTCCGGCCGTCGCCGTCGCCGCACAGGCCGCGGACCACGAGGCGCAGGAGGCCGCGCAGAACGAGGCCGAGCAGCGCGCCGTGCAGACCATGCAGACCTACGAGTCGAGCAGCACCTGGAATCGGGACACGCTCGGCACGTTCGTGGCACCGCCCGACGTCGTGGTCTCCGCGCCGCCGCCCCAGGGCGGCACCCTGTCCTACGTGCCCAGCGGTGGCGCCGAGGCGGACACGGCCGCCTCGGGCAGCCAGCAGGGGACCACCGCGAACGGCTTCGCCCCGTCGAACGGTGGCAAGGTCAGCACCTCACCGCCGCCCGCGCACGCCCCGCAGGTCCCCACCGGCAGCGTCGGTGGCGCCGGTGGCGGTGGCGGTGGTGGCGGTGGAGGCGGCGGCGGTGGCACGGTCGTGCCCACGGTCGGTGGCGGTGGCACGGTCGGGCCCTCGCAGAACACGACGCCGTCCAACTCGTTCCCGCCGGGCAAGCCGCCGACGATCGGCAACCCGAACCCGGGCAACCCCCCGTACAACGGCCCCGGCAACCCGCCGTTCAACGGCCCGGGGAACCCGCCCTACAACGGGCCGGGCAACCCGCCGTTCAACCAGAACCTCAACCTGTTGTCGCCGTACAACCCGACGGGCAACCCGCTCGTCCAGCCGCACGTTCCCGGCAACGCCGGCGACGTCGCCCGCGGCGCCCAGCCGCTGCGCGGCGGGCTGCCGGGCGGCGGGCTCGGCCCCGGCGGCCTCGGCGCACCCGACCCGGAAGGC
>NZ_MSIE01000149.1:0-2500 GCF_001921205.1 Actinophytocola xanthii
GGGAATGAATGCTCGGCGGTGTCCTACTCTCCCACACCCTGTCGAGTGCAGTACCATCGGCGCTGGAGGGCTTAGCTTCCGGGTTCGGAATGGGACCGGGCGTTTCCCCACCGCTATAACCGCCGAAACCCTATGAAACACATACTTCAACCACAACACTGGTTGGTGTTTCAGAGCTGCATAGTGGATGCGAACACAAACAAATCAACAAGTTTGATCGTTTGTGGGTAAGTCCTCGGCCTATTAGTACCAGTCAACTCGAACACGTTACCGTGCTTCCATCTCTGGCCTATCAACCCACTGGTCTCGGTGGGGGCCTTAACCCACAAAAGGGGTGGGAGACCTCATCTTGGAACAGGCTTCCCGCTTAGATGCCTTCAGCGGTTATCCCTCCCGAACGTAGCCAACCAGCCGTGCCCCTGGCGGGACAACTGGCACACCAGAGGTTCGTCCGTCCCGGTCCTCTCGTACTAGGGACAGCCTTCCTCAAGTCTCCTGCGCGCGCGGCGGATAGGGACCGAACTGTCTCACGACGTTCTAAACCCAGCTCGCGTGCCGCTTTAATGGGCGAACAGCCCAACCCTTGGGACCTACTCCAGCCCCAGGATGCGACGAGCCGACATCGAGGTGCCAAACCATGCCGTCGATATGGACTCTTGGGCAAGATCAGCCTGTTATCCCCGGGGTACCTTTTGTCCGTTGAGCGACACCCCTTCCACCAGGAGGTGCCGGATCACTAGTCCCGACTTTCGTCCCTGCTCGACCCGTCGGTCTCACAGTCAAGCTCCCTTGTGCACTTGCACTCAACACCTGATTGCCAACCAGGCTGAGGGAACCTTTGGGCGCCTCCGTTACTCTTTGGGAGGCAACCGCCCCAGTTAAACTACCCACCAGGCACTGTCCCTGGACCGGATCACGGTCCGAAGTTAGACACCCAGTACGACCAGAGTGGTATTTCAACGATGACTCCACAACCACTGGCGTGGCCGCTTCACAGTCTCCCACCTATCCTACACAAGCCGAACCAAGCACCAATACCAAGCTATAGTAAAGGTCCCGGGGTCTTTCCGTCCTGCCGCGCGTAACGAGCATCTTTACTCGTAGTGCAATTTCGCCGGGCCTGTGGTTGAGACAGTCGAGAAGTCGTTACGCCATTCGTGCAGGTCGGAACTTACCCGACAAGGAATTTCGCTACCTTAGGATGGTTATAGTTACCACCGCCGTTTACTGGCGCTTAAATTCTCACCTTCGCCCCCAAAGGGACTAAGCGGTCCTCTTAACGTTCCAGCACCGGGCAGGCGTCAGTCCGTATACATCGTCTTGCGACTTCGCACGGACCTGTGTTTTTAGTAAACAGTCGCTTCTCGCTGGTCTCTGCGGCCACCTGGCCCTAGCCCGCAACGGGGCTTCAAGCCCTGTGGCCCCCCTTCTCCCGAAGTTACGGGGGCATTTTGCCGAGTTCCTTAACCACAGTTCACCCGATCGCCTTGGTATTCTCTACCTGACCACCTGTGTCGGTTTGGGGTACGGGCCGCATGGACACTCACTAGAGGCTTTTCTCGGCAGCATGGGATCACTCTACTTCGCCTCATTCGGCTATGCATCACGTCTCAGAATACATGCAGCACGGATTTGCCTATGCTGCTCCCTACACGCTTACACCAGTCACCATCAGCTGGCGGAGCTACCCTCCTGCGTCACCCCATCGTTTGGCTACTACCGGCTCAGGCCCCACGCTCCCCCACCCACCATCCGAAGACAGCAAGCGGGTTCGGGTGGTTAGTATCACCGACCTCGCCAGGGACGCATCCACACGGGTACGGGAATATCAACCCGTTGTCCATCGACTACGCCTGTCGGCCTCGCCTTAGGTCCCGACTTACCCTGGGCGGATTAGCCTGGCCCAGGAACCCTTGGTCATCCGGCGGCAGAGTTTCTCACTCTGCTTTCGCTACTCATGCCTGCATTCTCACTCCCACACCCTCCACGACTCGCTCACGCGGCCGCTTCCCTGGATGCAGGACGCTCCCCTACCCACCCACACCACTGCACACTGCTCCGAAGAACAATGCGGATGTCATGTGTGAGTGACACAGCTTCGGCGGTACGCTTAAGCCCCGCTACATTGTCGGCGCAGGACCACTTGACCAGTGAGCTATTACGCACTCTTTCAAGGATGGCTGCTTCTAAGCCAACCTCCTGGTTGTCTCGGCGACCCCACATCCTTTACCACTTAGCGCACACTTAGGGGCCTTAGCTGGTGTTCTGGGCTGTTTCCCTCTCGACCACGAACCTTATCGCCCGCAGTCTCACTGCCACACTCTCACACACCGGTATTCGGAGTTTGGTTGATTTCGGTAAGCTTGTAGGCCCCCTAGACCATCCAGTGCTCTACCCCCGGCGTGAAACATGTGACGCTGCACCTAAATGCATTTCGGGGAGAACCAGCTATCACGGAGTTTGATTGGCCTTTCACCCCTACCCACAGCTCATCCCCCAG
>NZ_MSIE01000015.1 GCF_001921205.1 Actinophytocola xanthii
ATCTGCCACCGCCACCTCGCAAGATCATTCTGAAACGACTTCTTAACCATCGTCTCAGATTCGCTCAGTACGAAGTAGGCGTCAGACAAGCGATCCAACACGTAGGTAGGAGGCCAGTGATGGCAGGTAACGCAGCGCCGCCCGGGGAAGCGCCGCCCGGTCGGTTGGCAAACCGGTGGGTGCCGTGGTTGGTGATTGGCTTGTGGGTGGTGCTGGCGGTGGTCATGGTGCCGCTGAGCGGAAAGTTGAGTTCGGTCACCACGGACAGCGCCGCGGACACCCTGCCGGCCAGCGCCGAGTCCACAAAGGTCGCGGTGCTAGAGGACAGTCTCCCCGGCGGGGACGACAACACGTTCGTCTTCGTGTACCACCGCTACGGCGGCATGACCGACGCCGACCGCGCGACAGTCGAACGCCACTACAACACCCTTGCCAAGCGGTACCCGCCGAAGGTGGCGGCTCCGGCCGGTGAGGACGACGAGGGCCCACCGACGAGCCCCTCCACCGACGGCAAGGCGATGATGTTCACCCTCGATGTGAGCACGACCCACGGCGCACCGGAGGCCATCGTCGGCCCGTTGCGTGACGCCACCAAGGACCGCCCCGCCGGCCTGGAACTCGACGTGACCGGCCCCGCCGCGATCGACGGCGACATGGACGCCGTCTTCGAGGGCATCGACCTGCAGGTCTTCCTCATCACCGTCATCGTCGTCACGCTCCTGCTCATCTTCACCTACCGCAGCCCGGTGCTGTGGTTCATCCCGCTCGTGGCCGTGGGTGCGGCCGCGCTGACCGCTATGGCGACCGTCTACCTGCTCGTCAAGGGCTTCGGCATCGTGGTCAACGACCAGAACTCGGCGCTGCTGACGATCCTGGTGTTCGGCGTCGGCACGGACTACGCGCTGTTGCTCATCGCTCGATATCGGGAGACACTGCACCACCACGAGAACGTCCGGGTCGCGATGGTGCACGCGCTACGCAGCGCGGCACCGGCCATCGCCGCGTCCGCGGCCACCGTGGTCGCCGGCCTGCTCTGCCTGCTCGTCGCGGACCTGAACAGCACCAGCGGGTTGGGACCGATCGGTGCGGCCGGCATCCTGTGCGCGCTGGTGGCAATGCTGACGCTGTTCCCGGCGATGCTCGTGGTGCTCGGCAGGCGGATCTTCTGGCCGGCCATCCCGCGGTTGCGCACGGCCGTAAAGGAGAAGCCGGGGCTGTGGGGACGGCTCGGCGCCGCCATCAGCCGCCGCCGGTGGGTGGCGACGCTCGCCTCGCTCGGAGTCCTCGGCGTGCTCGCCATCGGGCTGGCGGGCAACACCGGCGCCCTACGTGAGCAGGACCAGTTCCTGGACGCGCCGGAGTCGGTCACCGGCTTCACCGTTCTCCGCCAGCACTTCCCGGAGCTCGGCGGGCAGCCGATGGCGATCTTCACGCGACCGGCCTACCAGGAGCGGGTGCTCGACGTCGTCAAGGACACTCCCGGAGTGGCCCTGGCCATCCCGGGGCAGACCAGCGGTGGCTGGGCCGACATCTCCGTGTTCCCGACGGACGCGCCGGACACCGCCGCGGAGTACGACACGATCAAGCGGGTGCGCACCGCCGTGCACGCGGTGAGCGGGGCGGAGGCGATCGTCGGCGGGCCGAGTGCGGAGAACCTCGACACCGAGGTGACCACCAGCCGCGACGAGAAGCTGGTGATCCCATTGGTGCTCGCCGTCGTCCTGATCGTCCTCGGGCTGCTGCTGCGCGCGATCGTGGCCCCGCTGGTCCTGATGGCGACCGTGATCGTCTCATTCGCCGCGGCCTTCGGCGGCAGCGTGTTCGTCTTCGACGCGATCCTCGGGTTCACGGGCATCGACTATTCAGTGCCGCTGCTGGCGTTCCTGTTCCTGGTGGCGCTCGGCGTCGACTACAACATCTTCCTGGCCAGCCGGGCCCGCGAGGAGACCGTGCGTCTCGGCACCAGAGAGGGCATGCTCAAAGCCCTCTCCGCCACCGGTGGCGTCATCACCTCGGCAGGCCTGGTCCTGGCGGCCACGTTCGCGGTCCTCACCACGCTTCCGCTGGTGATGCTGATCGAGGTCGGGTTCCTGGTGGCCTTCGGCGTGCTGCTCGACGCCCTGCTGGTGCGGTCGGTCCTGGTGCCCGCCCTCACCCTGCTGATCGGCCGGCGGATGTGGTGGCCGAGCCGGCTGTCCCGACCGGCGGAGCTGCCGGACGGTCAACGGCCGCTCGTGGACGATGAGGAGCCCGCGCTGCAACGGTGAGCGCGCCGGCTCGAACGAGATCCGGGACAGAGGCCCAGGCCCGTCCCGGATCTTTCCATGGATCACCCCTTCCGGGGCTGGGGTCAACGCACCGCCGTGTCCTCCCCGGCGGCGAGCCGCGCGATCGGGGCGGCCGGAAGGTCGACCTGAAGCAGCGCGCCACCGCGCGCGGAGCGGGCGATGGTGGCCCGGCCGCCGTGGGCGTCGACGACCCGCTGCACGATCGACAGCCCCAGACCGGATCCCGGCAACGCCCGGGCGCTGTCGGCACGGTAGAACCGGTCGAACACCCGCGGTACGTCGGCGGCGTCGATGCCCGGCCCGGCGTCGTCGACCTCGAGGACCGCCAACGCGCCCTCGGCATGGAGCCGGACCTGGACTGGCTGGTCCGTGGGGGACCATTTGCTGGCGTTGTCGATGAGGTTGAGCACCGCCCGTTGGAGCGCGGCGGGACGCCCGCTCACCCACACGGAGGTCACGTCGAGCGCGATCTCGATGTCGGGCCCCCGGGAACGCGCCCGGGCCGCGGCGGCCACCACCACGTCGGCGAGGTCGAGCAGTTCGGTGCACTCGTCGCTGACGTCACCGCGCGCCAGGTCGGTCAGCTCGGCGGCAAGGGTGCTCAACTCGGCCACCTGGGCGCCGAGGTCGTTGAGCAGCCGGGTCCGGCTCTCCGCCGGCAGTGCACTGTCCAGGGTGCCGCGCCGATCGAGCCGGATCAGCAGCTCGACGTTGAGGCGCAGGCTGGTGAGCGGGGTCTTGAGCTCGTGGGCGGCGTCCTCGGCGAGCAGCCGCTGGGCCTGCCGGGAGTCCCGGAGCGCGGCGAGCATGTGGTTGATCGACTGGATCAGCCGCCGGATCTCCCCACCGCCCTCATCCGGGATGTCGGCGTCGAGATCCCGGGTGTGCGCGACACGTACCGCGGCGGCCGTCAGCCGGTCGATCGGTGCCAGCCCGGTCCGCGCCACGGTCCGCCCGACAAGGGTGCCGCAGACCACGCAGAGCAGCCCGATCAGCAGCATGCCCAACCCGAACCGGTTGATCGGGCTGTCGTCGGCGACGCGGGCCACCTGGACCGCGCCGTCGCCCGCCCGGAGCGTGTAGATGAGGAAGCCGTCCTCGTCGCTGTCGTTCGACTCCATCAGGTCGGCCGACGCGCCCTGCGCCACGCGCCCGGCGCTCTCGCTGACGGGGGGCAGCGCGGGTTGACCGGCCGGCGTCCGGGTCGAGCCGTCGGGCAGGATGACCCGCACCAGCTGGCCGGATCCGGGATACGGCGGTAGCTGGACCTGCGCCAGACCGGCGCGCTCCGCGTTCGCCGCCAGGACGTGGGAGTCGGCGCGTAGCTGATTCTCGGCGGTGTTCTTCAGCTCCCAGTCCAGTAGCTCGCTGGCCACCTGGAAGGCCAGGAACACGCTGACCGCGATGGCCGTCGCCGCGATCACCGTCAGCCTGGTCCGCAGGGACCGCCGGCGCCACCATCGGGTCAACCGGCGCGGTTCCCGGCCGGTGGACGTGCTCACGGAGGAGTCTCCCGCAACGTGTACCCCAGGCCGCGCCGGGTGTAGATCAGTCGCGGCTCGCCCTCGGCCTCCATCTTGCGGCGCAGGTAGCTCACGTATACCTGGAGGTTGTTGGCGGTGGTGCTCATGTCGAAGCCCCAGATCGCCTCGAACAGCACGGCGCGGCTCAGGACCCGGGTCGCGTTGCGCATGAGGACCTGGAGCAGGGAGAACTCGGTCCGGGTCAGGTGCAGCGGCCGCCCGCCCCGCCACGCCTCGAACCTGTCAGGATCGAGCCGGAGGTCGGCGAACGTCAGGATCTGCGACTCGTCGCCGCCCGGCGCGCGGCGGCGCAGCAGGGCCCGGACCCGGGCCAGCAACTCCTCGGTGGCGAACGGCTTGGGCAGATAGTCGTCGGCGCCCGCGTCCAGCCCCGCGACCCGGTCGGAGACCTGATCCCGGGCGGTCAGCATCAGCACCGGCAGATCCCGACCCGCTGCCCGCAACCGCCGGCAGGTCTCCAACCCGCCGAGGCGGGGCATCATCACGTCGAGGATCAGCAGATCCGGCGGGTCGCCGCCGACTCCGTCGAGCACGGCGAGCCCGTTGGCGACGGTGCTGGTGTCGTAACCCTCGACCTGGAGCACCCGCTCCAGCGACTCACGGATGGCCGCCTCGTCATCCGCGATCATGATCCGCACGCAGGCCCGTCCCCTCCAGTCGACGCTTTGCCGCTCATTGTCCCCGGTCAACCTGAGGCCAGGGTTAGAACTGCAACGGCACTGGTGTGAGTCGTAGCGGATCACGGGGGGCGCTGCGCGAGGATCACCTGTTGGAGCCGTTGAACGGGTGGATGGGGCGACTGAGCGTGATCGAAAGAGCGGAGCCTTCTACCGCCTGTTCGTGTGCAATCGGGGCCGGGCCGGCTCAGCTTGTCGACACGACAACGCCGCAGAACGATGACATTCCTGGAGCGGAGGCCGTCAAAGGTCAGTTCTCACCAGCGGTGCGTCCCATGGCCTGGCTGATCAGGTCGTAAGCCCGATCCACCATGCTGGTGTAGGGGCCGATGAGGAGGTTGGCGGTGGCCGACTCCATACCGGGGTGGGGGTGGGTCGGGGCCAGCGCTTCGGCGGCTTTGACCGCCTTCGCCATCGCCTTCAGCCGGGAGTCGCTGTGGGCCGAACGGAGGTGCGGGAACTCCTCCTGCTCCTCGTGCTTGGCGTGGTCCTCCACCATGATCCGCAGCTCTTCCAGCTTGGGCAGGAAGTCGTCCGACTCTGTGCCCAGGTTTTCCAGCTCCACGAGGAGTTGCTTCGCGGCGAGCTCCTCGGCGAGGCAGGCATCCACCACGAGGTCGCCATTGGGGATCAACGCGCGCGCGTCCGGGTGCACGATCAGCTCCTCGGCGGTCTCGTGCACCGCGAGCAGGCGGCGTAACCGGTCGAACGCTTCGGCGCGATCAGCCGACCCAGCGGTTCTCACCTCGACGAACAGCCGGCGAACCTCCTCGTGCTGGTGCAGCAGCAACGCGATCACGTCGTCGTCGGGCGTGCTCTCAGGTCGAGTGCTCATCCCTACCTCCCCACGGTCACACCTACCTACGGAGTTCCCCTTGATCCAACCTACCGGAGAAGTTCCGATCTACGCGCGGCACCACACGGCGCAACCGCCAGTGCCCGGTCACTGGACCAATGTCGGCCCCACCCAGGCACGACCCGACGTTCCTCGCCGACCGCGCCGGCCAGGACGTGGATTCGACGCGGGCCACCATCGCGGGACGATCCCGACGATTCCCTCCACAGCCCTACCAGCGACAACGCGCCGAAGATCCGAAACTGCGGCGATAGCACTGACGGGTATTTGTCCACAACGACCAACAAGGCCGTCGCGCAGAAGATCAGGCTCCCGAAATGATCGATAACCCGATTCGCGCATTGATATCCAACTGTTGACACCGCGGGAGAACTGGCATAGGGTCATTTTCACGCTACGCGTTATTGGGGGGTCAATCATGCGCAGAGTCGCCATCACGTGTGCAGTCATCATCGTCGTTTCTTTCATTTTTCAACCACTCGCGTTAGCCGAGCCGCCGACACGGCCGGATCAAACGTCGTCCGCAACGATCACCAAGCGTGCGAGCACATGGAGCGCGGCGCGGATGGCAGCAGCGACATCTTTCGACAGCATCAAACCGGGCACCGGGTCCGGCCGCGGCACGGAACCGGAGGCGCCCGCGAACCCCGGAAAAATTGAGCCCCGGCTGCCAACCAAGGCGCCCCAAGGCATCGCTCCGCTGGCGAATGCCACGCCCACGACCGGCAAGCTGTTCCTGCACAATCCCAATACCGGAAGCGACGGCTACTGCACGGCGAGCGCGATCAACTCGGGCAATCTGAGCCAGGTCATCACAGCGGCTCACTGCGTGCACACGGGGCCGAACGGCTGCAACGGCAACCCCGGCTCCGCGGCGTGGATGACCGAGGCCGAGTTCGTGCCCCTGTACTGGAGCGGGGACCGCCCATACGGGACATTCCAGGTACGCACGCTCCGCACCTTCGATACCTGGATAGCGGACTGTGACTGGGACTACGACATCGCGATCGTCACCACCTACACCAACGAGAACAACCAACTACTGGTCGAGACGGTCGGTGGAAACGGACTCTCATACAATTACCCGGGATCGTTCGACTCCGTCACCTTCGGCTATCCGGGGAACCGTGACGGCGGCGAGATTCCGTGGACTTGCGAAGGCACGACGAACTACGGATTTCCAGACTACCGACCGACCTTGTACTGCGCCTGGACCGGCGGGTTCAGTGGCGGACCGTGGTTCCGGGAATACTCCAACGACACCCTGCTCGGATATGTCAACGGTGTAGGCAGCACGTGGCCAGGCCCCGATGACGGACCCGAATGGATCGACAGCCCTTACTTCGACGACAAGGTACAGTCGATTTACGATGATGCCGCAGGGGACTGACCGCAAGCGCACCGTCGTGATCGCCGTTGCGGCGGCGATCACGACGGTATTGCTCGTCGTGATCGCCGCCGTCGCGTTGTGGCCTGCGGCGCCTGCGCGCCAGCCAGGACCGAGCGAGCACGACACGTCCGGCACGTCCGTCGAACGACCGAGCACCTCACGATGGCCCGACGAGCGCGCGAGCAGCGCGCAGGGGTGGTGACGATCAGGCCTCAGGTCCTCCGTCAGCGGAGGTCCATGCCGAGGTCGAGGGCGGGGCTGGACCGCGGCAGCCGATAACTTGGCAAGGTCGTTCGGCGCGAACTGCACTCGCCACGTGCCGACAGTGCACCAATCGCAGCGCCTTCCGAGACACCCCCGCTGGTTCACGTAGGTCGACGGCGGTGGGGGAGGGCAGCTCGCCTGCCGCGGCGAGTGGGGGCGGCAGGTGGCGAGCTCGACGACGTCGGCGATCACGTCGCGGACGAGGGTGTGCGGTTGCCGCCGCGGTTCGGTCACCTGGTCATCGCGATGGACTCGCGCGACGAGCTCGGCACCGAGGCCATGCCGGGCGCAGCTCGACACGGCGTCGAGACAGTCTGTCTTGATAAAGACACGCTGTCTTGCAAAACTGGGCTATGGCAGCTTCGAGGCACGGGCCTCCGCACGCACCCGGACATCGGTCCATAGCGCTGATAGTCGTGGTCAAGGTGGTGATCGTCGTCGCGGTTCTCGCGCTCCCCTCCTGGTTCGCGATCTCGTTGGGCGCCGCACACGGCGTCGCGTTGGCACTCGTCGCCCTGGCCGCGGTGGTGTTGCTGGTCGCGAGAGTCGTCCGGCAGAGGGCCAGCCATCCGCGCCGCCATGGGGGAGAGACAACGACGCGGTCCAGTGAGGCCCGCATCGAGACCGCGAACGCGAGTCGCTACCTCGTCCAGCTCTGCACGCACGCCGCCAAGGTCGGTGACCACCTCCAGCACGGCCACCTGCGCGGCGCGCACGCGCGCCCGGAGGTGCGCGGCGTCGAGTACTCCGACACCCACGGGACACTCGACCTGAGCTGGGGACGATGCGTCCTCGACGTGGACCCGGACGGCCTCACCATCCGCGTCGACGCCGACACCGAGGATCACCTGCGCGGAATCCAGGACATCATCGCGGCGGACCTTCAACGGTTCGGTCACCGCGACAGCGTGGCGGTGACCTGGCAGCCGCCCCGCGTTCAGCACGACGAAGAGGCCTGACGATCGACAACAGCGGCGTGGCGAACAGTTCCCCGACTGTTGAAGAAATCCCCAGCGCCGATCCGGATGTTCTTTAGGTCTACGTTGCTTTCGCTGGCCTCCGTGCCGCACGAAGGCGGCCGCTCCGGCCGGGCCGTTCGCCGCAGTGACGTTGCGCGAACGACCCGGCCGGCACCCTCCCCCTGAGCTGTTCGAGGGCTTCGCTCATCCAGTCGGTGGAGTCCCGGACCCGACGGGAGCACCGGTCGGCGGCACCCGCAGGCGGCGTGCCTGCACCACCCGCTGCGCCGCCGAACGAACGACATCTCGAACTCATCCTGTCATTCCCCTCATTTGCGGAAGGTGGCGGAGATCCAGCGCGAGACTGGATCTTCAGTCTGACGGTTCGCTGTTGGAGATCCGTTGTAGGGGTGTTGAACTGCTGGTGAGGCTAGAATGACGAATGTGGTGTCGTTTCTGGGAAGGCTTTTGGTGTGACAGTCAAGTTCTGCCTGTTGGGGGAGCTCGAGGCCCGGATTGACGGCGTCGCGGTTGATCTCGGTCATGCCATGCAGCGATGTGTCCTGGCCGCGCTGGTGGTCGATGTCGGACGTGGGGTTTCGGTCGAACAGCTTTCCGGACGGGTGTGGGGAGACCGATTTCCCGACCGGGCCGCCCGAACGCTCGCCAGCTACGTGTCGCGTCTGCGGCAGGCCTTCGCCGATGCCGGTGGAGTCGGCATCGAGCGACGATCGGGCGGCTACGTCCTGACGGCCGAACCAGAATCAGTAGATCTGCACAACTTTCGTTCCCTGCTCGACCAGGCCCGCTCGGCCGACGACGACCGGCTGGCTCTGACGCTGTTCGACGAGGCACTCGGCCTCTGGCGGGGAGAGCCGTTCGCCGGTCTGGAAACGCCGTGGATCGCGACGTTCCGGGAGATTCTCGACAAGGAGCGGCTGACCACAGAGCTCGATCGCAACGACGTTCAGCTACGCCTCGGCCAGCACCACGCGATCCTCGCCCGGGTGTCCGGCCAAGCCGCGGCGCACCCGCTGGACGAACGATGCGCCGAACAAGTGATGCTGGCGCTGTACCGCTGCGGTCGCCAGGCCGACGCGCTGGACGCCTACCAGCGGATCCGGCGGCGCCTGGCCGACGAACTCGGCGTCGACCCGAGTCCTGCGCTGCGAGAGCGATACCAGCAGGTCCTGACCGCTCACCCGGCGCTCGGCGTCGAAGCCGCGGAGCCCGCTCAGGTGCCGGTGCCTCGGCAGCTGCCAGCTCCGCCACGGCTGTTCGTCGGCCGCCTCGCCGAGCTCGCCGAGCTCAGCAGGGCGGTGGACGCCGCCGACGGCCACGGCGGCACGGTGATGATCTTCGCGATCGGTGGCGCGGGCGGCATCGGCAAGACCACCCTCGCGCTGCAGTGGGCGCACCAGAACATCGAACGCTTTCCCGACGGGCAGCTCTACGTCGACCTGCGCGGTTTTGCCCCGTCCGGCCCACCGACACCGCCCGAGGCGGCGATACGCGGCTTCCTCCACGCCCTGGGCGTGCCTCTCCCGGCGGTACCGTCCGAACTGGACACGCAGGTCGGCTTGTACCGCAGCCTGGTGGCGGACAAGAGAATGCTCGTACTGCTGGACAACGCACGTGACACGGCCCAGGTGGAGGCCCTGCTGCCCGGCAGCGCGAGCTGTACGGTCGTGGTGACCAGTCGCAACCGCCTGGCCGGCCTGCATGTGCACGGCGCGCACCTGGTCGGCCTGGACGTGCTCGGTCCCGACGAGGCGCACGACCTGCTGGCGCGCCGGCTCCAGGACGACCGGGCGGCCGTCGAACAGGAGGCCGTCGCCGATCTACTGAACTGGTGCGGCGGAGTGCCGCTGGCCATCGGCGTCGTCGCGGCCCGGGCCACCATGCACGCCGACTTTCCTCTCCGTGTCCTCGCCGCCGAACTACGCGACACCTCGACCCGGTTGGACGCGCTCGACACGGGCGAACTGGCTACCAACCTTCGAGCCGTGTTCTCCTGGTCCTACCGCACGTTGTACCCCGAAACGGCCCGCGTGTTCCAGCTGCTCGGACTGGTGCCGGCGCCCGACATCGATCTGGTGGCCGCCGCCAACCTCACCGCGCTGCCTGTTCCGCGGACACGTCAGCTGCTGCGCGACCTGGAGGCTGCGCATCTCGTCGCACAACCTGTGCCGGGTCGCTACCGGATGCACGACCTCACCCGGCTGTACGCAGCGGAGTGCGCCAGATACGACTGCGCCGAACCCGACCGCCACACGGCACTGAGGCGGCTGGCCGACTTCTACCTCCGCACCGCGCACGCTGCGGAGAGACTGCTGAACCGGACCCAGCTGGCCCAGTTCGACCCGCCGGCGTCCGTCGACCACCCCCACGCCCTGGCGGACGCCACGGCCGCCCTGGCCTGGTTCGACGCCGAACACGGCTGCCTGTTGGCCACTCAACAGGCAGCCGCGGAACTCGGCTGGCATCGGGTTGTGTGGCAGCTGGCATCGACCCTGCACGTGTTCCACCGAAGACGGGGATACCACCACGACGAACTCGCCGTCTGGCGAACCGCGCTCACCGCGCACCGCGACGACCGCGTCACCGAAGTCCTCATCCACCGGCAGGTCGGCGACGCCTACATCTCCTTGGGCCAGCACGACGAAGCGCTCGACCACCTCCACAAAGCCCTCACCCTGGCCGAGCACACACAGGACCTCGCCGGCCAGGCCGACACCCACCAAGCTCTGTCGTGGGCCTGGGAGCGGCTCAGAGACGATCGCCGAGCGCTGGAGCACGCCACCCAGGCTCTGCGCCTCTACCAGACCCTCCCCCTCCGCAGACCGGCGAGAGAAGCCGAGGCGCTCAACAACGTGGGCTGGTCCGCCGCCCAGCTGGGCGACTACGACCTGGCCCGATCGCACTGCGAAGACGCGCTGGCACTCAACCGCCGCGACCACCACCGTGAGGGGGAGGCCGCGACCCTGGACAGCCTCGGCTACATCGCCCACCACACCGGCCACCACGCGCAGGCCGTCGACTACTACCGGCAGGCCCTGGCCCTGTTCCGCGACCTGGGCAACGCCTACGAGGAAGCCAACACCCTCGACAACCTCGGCCACCCCTACGCCGCCCTCGGCGAGTACGAGCAAGCCCACGAGGTCTGGCAGAACGCGTTGGACCTCTACCGGTCCCAACGCCGCACGACCGACGCCGCCCGGCTCCAACGCAACCTCGAGTTCGCCTGAGAGCAGCTCCTGCTACCGGAGCCGCGATGGCGCTGAGCGTTCGGTGACTTCGCCCCCTGCACCGGATGGGGCTCATCGCGTGCCACTACCGCGCCGCCGAGTGGGGCCACAAGGACGTCGAACTCGCGGCACACGACCTGCTGCAGTACCTCGACAACGCCCGGCGCTGACTCGGTGTGCGGACCCCGGCGCGGACGTAGCAGCCCGGACCACCGCTGACGGCCACCTCCGATGCGTCAACGTGGAGAAGCGTCGCGGTCCGCGGCCTCCGGCGACGGGATCACGACGAAGTCGCGGATGGACGCGGCCAGTTCGGCGGGCTGGTCCAGCGGGACCAGCGTGTAGCTGTCGGCAATCTCCACGAGCCGGCTCTCGGGCAGGAGCGCGGCGAGGCGCCGCCCGTGCTCCGGCGGCATGACCCTGTCCTCCTCGGCCCAGACCACGAGCGTCGGACGGTCGAAGGCGCGGAGTCCGTCCTCGATGTCGACCAGCAGTGTGCGGTTGGCCGCGATACCGCGCAGCACCCGCACCGTGTCCGGGCGGATCCCGGGCCGGGTCTGGAGCGGGTGCAGCCACCGGGCGGTCACGGCGTCACCGCGTTTGGTGAGCCAGCCGAAGGTGAACGGCATCCGGCGGAGCACCTTGAGCCGCAGCTGCCACATCATCGCGCCGAACACCGAGGGCGGGAGCTTTCCGGTGAATACCACCGTCTTTCCGCTCAGGCCGGGTGGGAAGTTGTCGAACGCGTCGCAGGACACCAGGACCGCCTTGCCGATCCGCGGGTTCCGGTCGGCCATGAGCAGCTGCACGACGACGCCGCCGGTGTCGTTGCCGACGACGGTGACATCGTGCAGGTCGAGTCGCTCCATGAGGTCCGCGACGATGGCGGTGATGCCGCGCATCGTGAGGTCGGCACCAGGCCCCAGCGGCCGGACGTGCGCCCCCAGCGGGAGCAACGGTGCCACACACCGGTAGCCCGCGCCCAGCTCATCGATCACGCCGGACCAGAGTGTCGGGTCCATCAGGAGCCCGTGCAGCAGCAGGACCACCGGGCCGTCACCGCCGGTGTCCACGTAGTCGATGGTGCCTGCCCCGAGGTCCACCTTCTTCATCTCCATGCGGTCACCGACCTCCGGTCCGCGAGTTCGGGTTCGCCGCGGTCACCGGTTCGAACAGCTCCGCGCGCGACGTGTCCCGTGCCGGGGTCGCGACCTTGTCGGCCTTCTGGCGCATCGCCGCAGCCAGCGGGTCGCGCCCCTTCCACAGCCCCTGGGTCTCGTAGGGCCGCAGCCGGAGGAACACCGTCTCGTGGTGGAACACCTTGTCGTCGTTCTTCTTCATCGCGTCGCGGTGGCCACCGGGATACGTCCCGACGGTGTACTGCCGCATCTCGCGTGCGGTGCGCCACAGGCTGAAGGTGCTGATCAGGTTGGGCGGGTGCATCAGCGACGAGCCTTCGAGGAATGCCGGGTGCCGCAACGCCTCCCGCTCCGCGGCACCTGCCGCCGCGGCGAACGCCCTCGTCTTGCCGAGCCGCATCCTGGCCATGGTGAGCACCCCGACCGGCTCGTCCCCGGTCGGCTTCTCCGACCGGGGGAGGTCGGCCAGCCCCGGCCACGCGCCGACCGTGCGGACCGGCTCGAACCGCGCCCGCCAACCGGGCTCGTAGAGCTTGGCGAGCGGGTGGAAGAGGAACTTGTCCAACGACTCGTCGTCGTCCCACACGGCGATCAGGGCGATACCGTCGATCCTGGTCGACGGCAGCAGCCCGGTGCGCAGCGGGTTCATCAGCCAGGTCTCCGACCAGCGGAGTCCCTGGATCGCCTCCGGGCCGGGTTTCGCCCGCAACCCGGCCAGCGCCCTGGGGGGACTGACATTCACGATGTGGGCGGACACGATCATGGTACTGCTCCTACGGGTCTCATGCGATGACAGCGGTCGTCGAGCTCTTGGTGGACATCTGCCCGGCGATCTCGGCGGCGACCCGGCGGCCGGAGTAGATCGCCCCGCCCATCGCCCCGTACTCGACGGGGACGGTCTCCGCCCCCGCCCAGTGGATGCGGCCGATCGGTTCCTTGAGCGCCGGGCCATACTCGGTGTAGAAGCCGGGCGGGCAGTACCCGTGGTAGCAGCCCTGGGTGAACGGTTCCGCCATCCAGTTCTGCTCGATGATCTCCTGCGGTTTCTCCGCCCGGGCACCGAAGTAGCGCCCGAGCTGGCGCCGCAACAGCTCACGGCGCCGGGACGGCTCCATCGCGGCGATGTGGTGGGCGGCGGGACCGGTGACGAACACCGTCAGCACACCGGGGGAACCGTCGGCTGGGCTGCCGTCCAGTACCGCCCGGAACGGGCTGCGGAAGCTGATCGCCATGCCGCTCATGCCGTCCCTGCGCCAGAACGGTTCGTCGTAGAGCACCAGGTACTTGATCGCCGCGCCCATCGTCATCCGCTGGGTGAGCCGGGTACGGGTCTCCGGCAGTGACGGAGCGAAGTCGATGCGGCCGACCAGCGGAGTCGGCACGGCGACCACGACCCGCCTGCCCGTCGCCTCGAACCCGGGGCCGGTGACCCGGACCCGGTCGTCGCCCTGCTCGATGCGGCGGACGTGGGCGTTCACGTACGTGTCGGCCGTGACGTTCTCCGCGATCCGCAGCACCAGGTTCTGCGCACCGCCGGCGAACCGGTTCTCCAGCGCGCCGCCGGTGATCGTGGTCATCGCGCGGAAACCGTTGGTGCAGTTCGAGTAGTTCAGCACGTGCAGCACCGACATCTCACTCGGCGCCGCGCCCATGCCGGCCTCGAGCAGCAGCCGCATGAGCAGGCGGCCCTCCCTGGTCCGAATGTTGCGCCGGGTCCAGGACCACATCGTCTCGCTGTCCCACCGCGCGGCGTGCGGCGCGGTCCACGGTGCCTCCTCGGGAACCGCACGCCGCATGCGCTCGATCCGCAGTGCCGCCTGCCCGAAGTCCGCGAGCGCGATCGGGCTGATCCTGGGGATCGAGCCCTTCCACCGGGTGAGCCTGCGTTCGGTCTCGATGAGCTTGTAGCCCTCGTCGTACACCTTCTCCGAGGCGATGCCCAACGCGGCCGCCGTCCTGGCGTTGACCGAGTCCGGCAGGTGGAACTCACACCCGAGCTCGACGATCTTGCCCGCGCCGATGGGGTGGCTGAGCGCACGCCCGCCGAGGCGGTCGCGGGCCTCGAGCAAGGCCACGCTCCTGCCCGACCTCGCCAGCTCGCTCGCCGCCGTGGCGCCGGCGAACCCCGCGCCGACCACGACGACGTCCGCCTCGATCTTCGGGTGCTCCCGAACGTCCCGCATGTCGCTCCTCCTCCCGGTACTCAGGCACCCTCACGCAGGATGACTTCCTGGCGGGCCGGGCCCGAGTTCCCGAGGCGGTGGTTTTTGATCATCTCGGTGATCAGGTACCGCCGGGGCTTGACGGTCGCGGTGTGCAGCAACTGGTCCGGGCCGACCTCGAACGGCTTGCCGAGACCGACGAGACCGGCCGAGGCCGTGTCCCAGCTCTGCTGGTCGAGCTTCTTGCCGTCGCGCATGCAGACCACCGGGGTGGGCACACCCTGTTCGTCCGGGACCACTACGACCTCCTCCGCGTCGGGGAGCCGGCTCATGAGGATGTCCTCGAGCTGCAGGCAGCTCTCCACGCCCTCGATGCGGTCGGCGACCCGGTCGAGGACCTCGAGCTGGCCGGCCTTGCCCCTGCGGCCCCAGTCCCCGGTGTCGAACCACTTCCCGTGCCGCCGTCCCCAGTACTTGTCCGGGGTGCCGACGAAGGAAAGGGCCCTGGCCGGGGTCTTGACCTGGATCATGCCCGGTTCCTTCTGGTCGGCCCGGCGCTCGCCGGTGTCCGGGTCGGCGATCCTGGCCCGCACACCGGGGATGGTCCAGCCGACGCTGCGGGTGTCGCGGTCACCGGCCCGCCGCACCGAGCCCAGCGTGTAGAACCGGACGGTCACCGGCTGGGTCTCGGTCATGCCGTAGCACTGGTACCAGGCCGGGTACGCCCGCCGTGAGGACTCCAGCAGCCGCCGGATGGTGCGCGGGTGGATGGCGTCGAAGGTGTTCAGGAACAGCCGCAGGCTCGCGAACGGCGTCGAGGGGTGGTCGATGAGCTTCTCCCAGCCGACGTACGCGTTCGGGTGACTCTCCACAATGGTCGGGCGGTACCTGCTGAACATGTCGAGGATCGTCGCGTCGTCGTGGTTCCCGATGCCGAGCAGGGGAGTGCCCCTGGAGAAGGACGCGTGCTGCGTGACCGCCCCCCGGACGTGCACGTGGGAGATCACGCTCGCGAACAGGTCGTCCGGTGAGTGCAGGAACGGGACGACGGACTCGATGAGGGACGAGAACGACACACCGGTCGCCGACGCCTCCGCGAGCTTGGACACGCCGGTCGTGCTCGACGTGTGGGTGATGATCATCGGCTCGTCGTCACGGCCGGGGTTCGGTGGCGGCACCGGACCGCCCCACAGGTCCGCCACCGGGATGCCGCCATCGATGGCGGCGATGGCCGTGCAGTTCAGGGCCTTGAGCCTGGCGGCGTCGAGCCCGACGCGGGCCGCGACCGCCTCGTCGGTGATGATGAACCGGGCACCGATCCGCTCGAGCAGGATGTTGATGATGTCCGGGTCCAGCCGGGCGGACAGCAGCGCGGGAACGGCGCCGATCCTGGCCGCGGCCCACGCGAGGGACTGGATGTCGTAGTTCGGCGTCTTGAGGATGACCACCCGGTCCCGTTTGGCCACTCCGGCCTGCTTGAGCACCGCGGAGAACTGCTCGATCAGGGTGGCGCACTCGACGTAGTCCAGCTCGACCCGCTGCTGCGGATCCCAGGTGAAGGGCTGGTCGAGGTAGATGGGGACCCGGCCGTGCCGTTCGGCGGCGAGCTCGGCCATCACCCCGAGGTTGACCGGTTTGACCACCGACACCCGCTTCCTGGCGAACTGGGCGCCGAGCTGCCGGACGAAGGAGGTGCGCCGCTCGGAGAGCGGGTGGGCGGACCTGTGCGTGGCGTCAACTGTGGACATCGTGGCTCACCTGTTCTTCCGGCGTCGGGATGTGGCGGCGGCGCCGCTGTTCGCACCGGCCGCCGCGAACGTGCGGCGCTCGGCTTCGAGGAGTCGTTCGTACTCCCTGGGGTCCACGAGCAGGTGCCCGGACGAGTCGTGGAACCGTTTGTCCTGACGGCGCCTCGAGTCGCGGATCGCCGACCACATGTGTCCGCGTGACGGGAGGGTGACCGCTCCGGTGAGCAGGTCGCCGATCCATTCCGACTGGTGCTCGGCGACCGGCATGAGCGAGGTCATCGAGTGGACCAGCCCGACGAAGTACAGGCCGTCGATCTCCGGTGGCACCACCATCTGGTACAGCGGCGGCGCGTCGTCCCCGTCGCCGACGATCTCGTCGTCGAGGAACGGGTAGGCGATCCGGTAGCCGGTGCAGTGGATGATCACGTCCGCCTCGACCGCCTGCCCGTCGGCGAAGCGGACCGTGCGGCCCCGGACCGACTCGACCACCGGTTTCGGCGAGATCCGGCCGTGCACGATGGCGGGGAGGAACTCGCTCGTGGAGATCAGCGGTCCCTGTCCCGGCTTGTACGGCGGCGTCGGCAGGCCGTAGGCCGACATGTCGCCGTGCACCAGCTTGATCATCAACGTCAGCAGCGGCCGGCGTTGTTCGACCGAGAGCTTCTTCATGAACGGCGACAGCTTGTCGATCGGCCGTCCCTCGAGGATCTTCGGCACGACGTAGTGACCGGTCCGCGCCGACAGGTGCGTCGCCTTGGCGACCCGCGACACCTCGGTGGCGATGTCGGCGGACGTGGCGCCGAGCCCCAGAACCACGACGGTCTTCCCGGCGAACTCCTCCGGACCGTCGTAGTCGAAGGAGTGCAGCTCCCGGCCGGTGAAGGTGCCGTCGTAGGAGGCGTAGGCGGGAACGCCGTGCCGTCCGCCGGATGCCACCAGCACCGCGCGGTACCAGTCACCGGTGCCGTCGGCCAGGGTCACCCGCCATCTTCCGTCGGCTGCCCGCTCCACCTGGGTGACCTCGGTGCCGAACCGGATGTGCTCCCGCAGGCCGTAGTGGTCGACGTAGTCGTCGAAGTACCGCGCCACCTGCGTGTGGTGCGGGTACTCCGGCATGTCGTCCGGCATGGGGAAGCTCGGGTACTGCATCACCGTCTTGGAGGTGTTCGCGGCGAGCGAGGTATAGGCGCAGCTGCCGCTGCCCGGCGAGTAGCGCCACAGCCCGCCGACCTCCTCGCCGCGCTCGAAGCAGTCGAACGGGATGTCCCGTTGCGCCAGCGCACGGCACATGGCGATGCCGGCTGGTCCTGCGCCGATCACACAGACCCGGCCGTCGGAGTCCCCGTCCGGATCGCCGTCCGGGATGCCGGGGCGTACCTCGCTCGCGATGTCAGTCGTCATCGGAACCGGAGCTCCTTCCGCGGTCCGCGCGCAGGCCCGCGATGCCGAGCAGGGTGGCGAGGAGTGCGGCGCCGGTGTCGACGGTCGCCGACTTGGTCGGCTTCCCTTCGCGGTAGGCGAGCAGTCCGGCGGCGACGTCCAGCGTGTCGCAGGCGATACCCGCCTGGAACCACAGCCGCCGGGCCGTTCCCCGGCTCAGCAGCAGACCGCCGACGAAGGCCAGGTTGCGTGCGGCGAACAGGCGCACCAGGTACCTGCCCTCACCGTCGTCGGGGATACCGAACACCTTCGCGCCGAGGGCGGGCGCGAGGATGGCGCCGCCACCCACGGTGCGCAGCGTGCTCAGCAGCAGGGCGGGAATGTTGTTGCTCATGATGCGAGAACCTCGATGTCGCGCTGATGGGTTGGGGTGGGTTCTGCCGCGAAGCCGGACTGGCGGACGATGACGCCTGCCGCGCGCAGCGTCGCCACGTCCGCACGAGGGTCCGCGGACTGCTCGGGGAACGAGAGACCCGGCGGCAGGTGGTGCCCGGCCAGCCCGAGTACGCGCTCGGCCGCGCAGACGGCGCCGACCGCGCTCAGGTGTGCCTGCCCGGCAGGGTCGAGGACGTCGACGCGCACCGTGCGCCCCGGACCCTCGGCGGTGACCGTGATGCCCGCGAAGTCGCCAGTGCCCGGCCGTTCCAGCAGTGCCGACCGGACGCGGTGCAGCACGGGCCGTGTGAGCGCGCGCAGGACCCCCGTTCGTTTCAGCCCGATCAGGGCGTACAGCGACGCGGGGTCCAGCAGCGCCAGCCGGGTCTCCACCGTCGGCACGCCGAGGGTGCGCGGCAGCGTGATCTGCTCCAGGGTGCCCACCAGCGCGGCCGGACGCTCGTTGCCGTCGGCGCACAGGACCCGTCGCACACCGGTCAGCGGGTGCGCGGCCTGCCGCCTGCCGCGGCGCATCGGGTAGTACGGCCAGGCGAGGCGCTGGCCGAAGCCCTTGGAGTCCGGTCCGACCTCGTCGTCCGACGATGCCAGCGCCGTGATGTCGAGCCGGGACACCTCGCCGTGCTCGCGCACGGCGGCGGCGGCCATCAGCGCGGCCACTCCCGCCATCCAGCTGCCGGAGAGCAGCACGGGTGCCGATGCCGACGCGCAGGTCACGGCGACCGCGGCGTCGAGCACGCTGGCGTGTCCGCCGCGGTTGATATCGGCGATGGGCAGACCCCGTGCCGCCGCGTCGGCGAGGAGGTGGTCGGCCGGATCGCTCGCCGCGGCCAGCACCGCGGTGGGGCGCACGGGAAGGGACGCGAGGGGATGCTCGGCACCGGTGTCGACGGCGGCCGTCGACGCGCCGATCGCCGCCGCGAGGGCGGCTCCCCGCTCCGGCGTGCGACCGCCGAGCACGATGCCGAGGTTCGGGTGGCGCTGCCGGAGCATCCTGGCCACCTGCGTTCCGACCAGCCCGTAGCCGCCGACGATGAGCAGCGTCGGTGTCTTCCTCGTTTTACTGGACATGACCCGTCAACTCCTCTGCCCGGCGCCCGGCCGGTCGCTCGCCCCGCTCGCGTGCGAGCAGCTCGCGCGCCGCCCTGCGCCCGGAGTCGATGGCACCGCCCATGGAGCCCAGCTGGTGGACGCCGGTCTCGGTGCCGGCCCAGTGGATCCGGCCGATCGGCGCACGCAGTGCCGGGCCGTGGGCGGTGAGGGTGCCCGGCGTGGCGTACCCGTGGTAGCAGCCGCGGGTGAACTCCTCGTCCAGCCAGTTCTGCTCGACGAAGTCGACCACCTTCGCCGCCCGGGGTCCGAGACCCTTGGCGAGACCGTCGAGTACGGCGCTGCGGCGCTCGGCAGGCGACAGCAGGGTCAGGGTCCGTGCGGCCCGCCCGGTGACGAAGGCGGACAGCACGCCGGGGCTGCCGTCGGCAGGGGAGGTGTCGAACGCGACCCGGAAGGGGCCGTCGGTGCTGGTCACCTGGCCGCTGCGGCCGTCGGCGCGCCAGAACGGCTCGTCGTAGATCGCGAGGCACTTGATCGCCGAGCCCGCGGGCATCCGCTGCGTCAGCTGGTCGCGGAAGCCGGCCAGCGCCGGCGTGTAGGCGATCCGCCCGGCCAGGGTCACGGGGACGGCGACCACGACGAACCGCGCCCGTGCGGTGAAGCCGGGACCGCTGACGACGACCGAGTCCGAGCGCTGCTCGATCCCGCGCACCACCGCACCGGTTCTGAGCTCGTCCGGCAACCGCGCCGCGAGCTTGTCCGCGACACTGTGCGCGCCGCCGTCGAACCGGTAGCGCTGGATGCCCTTGGTGACCTCCAGCAGGTAGCGGAACCCGCCGGACGCGTTCGCGTAGGTCAGCACGTGCAGCATGGACAGGTCGGCCGGCCCGGCGCAGTAGGCGGCCTCGACCGCCATGGTGAGGAACGCCCGTGCCGGTGCCGTGGCCACGTTGCGCCTGCACCAGGACCAGAACGTCTGGCTGTCCAGCTTCTCGGCGTCGGGAGCCGTCCAGGGCCGGTCCGGCGGGACACGTCGAGCGAGGCGTTCGATCTTCAGCACTGCCCGGCCGAAGTCGGGGAGGGCCACCGGACCGAGCCGCAGCGGGATCAGACCGCCGTAGGTGAACCGCTTCCCGTTGACGAACGCCACCCGCTCGCCGTCGTCGTACGTCGAGAACCGCTCGACGCCGACCGACCGCGCGGTCTCCGCGATGAGGGTGCTCTTGTCGCCGAAGTACTCACCGCCGAGGTCGACGGCCTTGCCGTCGCCGAGTGCGTACCCCTTGAGCCGCCCGCCGACCCGCTCCCTGGCCTCCAGCAACCGCACCGTCCACCCGGCCTGCTTCAGCTCGCGGGTCGCGGTGAGCCCGGCGAGACCGGCGCCGATCACGATGGCGTCCGCCTCCATGCGCGGCTCGTCACTCACGTGACGCGCCTCCACGGCCTGCTCAGCGGCTGCCATTCTGCACCGCCCCGGCTTCGGAAACGCTGCCGTTGACGGTCCCGACGGTCTCCACGGTGCTGCTGGTGTCACCGTCGGACTCTCTGGCATCGCCGGCGGGACCGGCGGGCGCGACGAGGTCCTCCGGCCTGCGCCGGTCCAGCGGCGCGGGTGTGACCTCCGGAGACTTGAGCGAGGGCCTGCGGTTGATCCACCGGCGGCGAGGCTCCCCGGCGAGCAGCGTGATGGCCTCCCGGACGAGCGGCAGCCGCTTGCTCTTCCCGGTCAGCAACCGCTTCCCGGTCGCCAGGCCGAGGTCGCGCAGGGGCAGGACGTCGTAGTAGTCCGTCCGGTGGCTGAACAGGTCGAGGAACCGGTCGAGTTCTCCTCGTGCCTGAAGTCGTTGCACGGCCTCGGGAACCATCGACGGGAAGGCACCCGCCTTGCCGACGTCGGCAGCGAGCCAGTAGTAGCTCTTGAACCTGTCGTCCCGCCAGGCACCCCACCGGCGAAGCTCCTCGTCCAGTTCGTCACCGGAGCCGTCGAGGCCCGTGATGATCGCCGGGGCGAGCGCCTCGACCTGGAGGAAGGCATCGCCGATGCCTCGGCCGATGGCGGGGTCCTTGAAGTGCCCCGAGTCGCCGACCAGCACCCAACCGGGACCGGAGGGCTGGCGGAAGTAGCCGTCGAACTTCCGGATCCCGGAGATCTCCGTTGCGATCCGCGCGTCGGCGAGGGCCTCGGCCGTCGTGTCGCAGCTGCGCATGTGGGCGAGCAGCCCGAGATCGGTGTGGTGGCGGAAGTAGTCCTTCTCGTGTTGCTCGGGGGAGACCCCGACCAGGTAGAGCCCGTTGTCGGCCGGACCGGCCCACACCATCCGGTCGCCCCAGCGGTGGAAGACGAACATGTCGTCCGCCGCCGGGTCGGCGCCCTCGAAGAAGGTGAAGTAGTACGACCGCTCGCTGGGGTTCACGTTGTACTTGCGCGCACCGACCATGTAGCCGACGGTCGAGGACCGGCCGTCCGCGCCGACGACGAGCGGCGCGTGGAGCGTGGTGTCGGTGTTGCCCTTGCGGACGCGGACGCCGGACGCCCTGCCGCGGTCCCACAGCACCTCGACCACCTTGGTGCCCATGCGGACCTCGGCACCGGCCTCGGCGGCCGCGTCGGCGAGGATCGAGTCGAGCAGGTGCCTGCGGAGGAACGCCGCTCCGCCGACGTCGTCGAACCGCAGCGGCCACCTGGTGGTGATCCGCAGCTCGTTGAGTCGCAGGTCCACCTGCCGCATGAACCGCACACCGGTCCTCGCCACCGGGTCGAGCACCCCGAGCCGCTTCAGGAACAGGAGTCCGTCCGCCTCCATCAGGTGCGAGGACAGGGTGGTCTTCGGGAAGGTCGCCTGCTCCACCACGACGACCTTGAGTCCCGCCCTGGACAGCAGCGTCGCGAGCGAGGCCCCGGCGCACCGGCCGCCGACGACAATCACGTCGTAGTCGGTGCTCGCACGCGTCCTCCCGGCCTTTCCGGTTGCCCGGTAACGTGTCGACATCGCCACTCCGCCCTAGGCCTGGACCGGGGTCGAGAAGTCTTCCGTCTCGACGTCCTGGAGCAGTCCGGCGTTGAACCGGCCGTAGGCGCCGAGGTCGAGCAGACCGTGGCCGCTGTAGTTGAAGACGATCGTCGCGTCACGACCGGTGCGCTTGCAGTCGTTGGCGATGTCGATGACCGCCCGGATGGCGTGTGCGCTCTCCGGCGCCGGCAGGTAGCCGTGGAGCTGCGCGAACGTCTTCGCCGCGGCGAAGACCTCCGTCTGCGGGAAGGCGCGGGCGTCGAGCAGGCCCTCGTGCCGGAGCAGACCCACCAGCGGGGCGCAGCCGTGGTAGCGCAGGCCGCCCGCGTGGATCGGCGGCGGCACGAAGTCGTGGCCGAGCGTGTAGGTGTAGGCGGCGGGCGCCTTGCCCTGGGCGTCGGCGAAGTCCAGCCGGTACTCGCCGTGGGTCAGCGTGGCGCACGCTTCCGGTTCGGCCGCGAGGATCGTGATGTCGGCGCCGTTGAGCTTGTCCTCGAGGAACGGGTTCGCGAAGCCGCCGAGGTTGGAGCCGCAGCCGACGGAGGCGACCAGGTAGTCGGGCGTCCGTCCGATGATGGCGAGTTGCTCGCGCAGCTCGAGACCGATCACCGTGTGGTGGAGCAGGCAGTGGTTGGAGAACGCGCCGACCGCGAGCCGGCTGCCCGGGTCGGCGTACACGCTCTCGATGGCCTCGCTGACGGCCGTCGCCTCGCTGCCGGGGTGGTCGGGGTCGGCGGCGAGCAGCCTCTGGCCGAAGTCGGTCGTGGTGCTCGGGCTGGGCCGGACCTCCGCGCCGTAGGTCTCGATCAGGTGGCGGCGGTAGGGCTTCTGGTGGTAGCTGGCCCGAATCATGTAGACGAGCAGGTCAAGGCCCATGAGCTTGCAGGCGAGGGCGAGGGCGCTGCCCCACTGGCCGGCGCCGGTGTCGGTCACCAGGCGGGTGTGACCGTCCCGCTTCGCGTAGTACGCCTGCGCGAGGGCCGAGTTGAGCTTGTGGCTCCCGCTGGGCGAGGTGCCCTCGTACTTGAAGTAGATCTGCGCGGGCGTGTCGAGCTCTCGCTCCAGCGCCAGCGCGCGGATCAAGGGGGTCGGGCGCCAGAGTTGGTACGCGTCCCGAACCGGCTCGGGAATGGAGATCCAGCGCTCGGTGGATCTTTCCTGTGCTGCCATCGCCGGAGTGAGTAATCGGTCCATGAACTCACGGGTGACCGGCTTTCCGGTGGAAGAGTCCACATATTCTTCGGGAAGCCTCGGCAGATCCGGGATGACGTTGTACCAACGGGTCGGAATCCGATCGACCGGGAGGTCGATGCGCTCCGAGATTCCTATGTTCTTCATTATTCCTCCAGAACCCGGTCGACGAGGCTGCCATCGTATGGCCGAGGTCGGGAACCGGGTCGGGATCGGGTTTTTTGGTGATCGAGGTTCGAGGCGTTCTCGAGGAGGTTCTGCTTGCCGTGACGACGGCACTACCGGCCGTCGTCGACCTCAGCGTGTGACGAGCTCGTCGAGCGGTTGTGGGTCGCCGTTCCCCCACGAGATCCCCTGCACGTGGCTGGTGCGGAGGCCGACGAAGTTCATCTCCCCGTAGACGCCGCCGGTCTTCCCGGTGCCGCCGTGGGTGGACAGGTAGGAGGTGAAACCGATGTGCGAGTCGTTGATCTTCAGCATGCCGCCCTTCCGCAGCGAGGCGGCCACCTCGTCGGCGATCTCGCGGGAGCCCGTCCACAACGAGTTACGCAGGCCGTACTCGTTGTCGTCGAGGAACTCGACGACCGCGTCCAGCAGGTCGGCATCGTCGGCCGGATCGCCCTCGCCGGGCACCACGACCGGCAGCAGCGGGAAGAAGGTCTCCTCGCGGACGGCCGACAGGCGTCGCGAGTCGGCGAGCCCATCGACACGGATCACCGTCGGCTGGAGGAACACGCCGTCGGCGGCCTCCTCGCCATGCACGTCGACCCGCCGGCCGCCACACAGCACGGCCGCGCCCGCCGCGCGCGCCTGGGACAGGAAGTCGAAGTACTTGTCCGTCTTCAACACCGGCGACAGCAGGGTCGTCTCGTCCTCGGGGAACCCCGGTCGCAGCGCCTCGACCAGCGGGATCAGGGTTGCCAGGAACTCGTCGGCCACCGCGGGGTGCACCACGGCGTACTTCGGGACCATGCAGATCTGGCTCGATCCGTAGAAGCTCTCGATCAACGCGCGCGCCGCGGCGTCGAGGTCGGCGTCGCGCCACACCACGAACCCGTCGTTGCCCGCCAGCTCGAGGATCGGCTTCTTGCCCCGCCGCACGCACTCCTCGCCGAGCCGCAGGCCGGCGACGCTGTCACCGAAGAAGAACACGTCGTCGACATCGGGATCGTCCAACCAGCCCTCGAGCACCTCGTTGGCGCCGGCGGAGATGACGTTGACGGTGCCCGCTGGGGCGCCGTACTGCTCGAGCACCGGCACGACGATCTCGCGGTAGAACCAGGCCACGCTCAACGGCGACGACCTCGGCGCCTTGACGACGAGCGTGTTCCCGGCGAGCAGCGCGAGGATGCCCAGTCCTCCGTTGGACCCGGCGGCGTTCTGCGGCGGGTTGATGCAGACGACGCCGTCCGGCTTACGGACCAGTTCGACCGTGCGGCCCTGGAAGTCGTAGGTCTGGTGCAGTTGGGTGCCGTACCACTCGATCGTCGCCGGGTCGCAGCCGCGCAGCACCCCGCTGATCTCCCAGCGGGCGAGCCGGCGGGGGTGACCTTCCGCGACCAGCAGCTCCTCGAACTCCTCGACGCGCGAGAGCACCGCGTTGTGGATGTCGTTCAGCATCTTGGCCCGCACGGCGAGCGGGGTGCGCCCGAACTCGCGGCTGGCGGCGCGGGCCGCCCGCACCGCGTCCCTGCCGTGCTCGGCATTGCAGCGGGCGACCCTTCCGACGACGTCATCGGGAATTTCGCCCTCGTGCTTGCCGAGTTCGAGCTGCCGTTTCATCCGGAAGGTTCCTCGACCGTCGCGGAGATACGCCGACGCTTTCACGACGTACGTCCAACCCACCCCCTCGACGTCCTTGCCGTTGATATAGGCCGAGTAACTGAGCACGACAAGCCTCCGATGGGACGAAAAGAAGGGTTTGGTGAGAAGAATTCCCGGTAGCGTACGCTAACATGGACCATGAGTCCAGACACCGATCTACCCGGGGAGCATCATGCCGGAACACGTGCTCGAGCCGTACTCAAGAATTGCTCGCGCTGAATTTACTGGTGGTCAGAAAATTGGTTGTCTGCTCAGTCACGGCTTCACGTCGAGCCCGGCCAGCATGCGGCCGATGGGGGAGGCGCTCGCCGAGCGGGGGTACGCGGTCGAGGTGCCCAGGCTTCCCGGCCACGGCACCACGTGGCAGGAGCTGAACCGGACCACCTGGGCCGACTGGTACGGCGAGGTCAACCGCGCGTTCGACAAGCTCGAGCGCACCTGCGACCACGTGTTCGTCGGCGGTCACTCCTTCGGCGGCGGGATGTCCCTGCAACTGGCCGCGGAACGTCCGGACCGGGTGGCCGGCGTGATCCTGGTGAACCCGTCGGTCATGAACGCGCGCAAGGACGCGATCGCGGTCGCGGTGCTGAAGTACGTCGCCTCGTCGGTTCCCGGCATGGTCAACGACATCAAGAAGCCGGGCGCGGAGGACTGGCTCTACCCCCGGATCCCGTTGCGCGCCACGGCTTCGCTGATGGCCGGGCGGTCGCGGGTGCGGTCCTACCTGCCGAGGGTCACGGCTCCGGTCATCTTCTTCCGGTCCGTCGAGGACCACCTGGTGGACCCGCAGTCGGCCCGCGCCATCCTCACCCTGGTGTCCTCCGAGGAGATCATCGAGCGGCGGCTGGAGAACAGCTACCACTTCGCGACGCTGGACAACGACGCCAAGCAGATCTTCGAGGAGAGCATCGCCTTCGTGGACCGGATCGTGGCCGATCGCGCAACAGCAGGCTCGTGACGCGCTCGCTCCGGCCTCGTCCGGTCCGTCGTTCAGTCGACGGTGAACGAGCCGGAGCCGCGCAGCTTCACGACCACATCGGTCCCGAGCAGCTGCGTCGGCGTGTGGTAGCCGCCGTCGGTGACGGCCGTGTCGAGGAGAGCCGCCACCGCGGCCAGTGCGCCGTCGACGGTGATGCTGTAGATGTTCGCGGTGGTGATGCGCGCGGTCCTGCGTTCGCCGGTGGCCGTGGTGGCCTCGCCCCACACGCGTACCGGGGTGGCCTCGCGCGCGTCGGCTCCCGGCCCGCGCACCGTCCTGGCGACCAGCCACTTGAGCCCCCGCTGGACAGCGGGCCTGGACAGCAGCGGACGGAGAATCCCACCGAGTCGGACGGCCAGCAGCTGTGCCGGCTGGATCCGCACGTACACCTCGATGTTCGGAATCGCGGTGGTGTGGAAGGCGCTGGACACGTCCGCGCCGGGGAAGGTCATGGCGAGCCGCTCCCCGGCGCCGAAGTCGATGCGTCGGGTGCGCCAGGCCTGGGGCACGGGGACGACCCGCCCGTCGACCCGCACGCGACCGCCGCTGGACAGACCCTCGACAATCGTCGTGGACGTGCCGGGTGACAGGCGGAACGGAACGTCGAAGCCGAGGCGCAGGTGCGTGGCGTCGGGAAGGGCCGCGTGCAGGCGCGCCGCGACGCAGTCGGTGGGGATGACGTCGAAACCGACTCCTGGGCACAGGACGACGTTCGTGTTCCGCGCTTCGGCGTGCCGGCTCCGTGCCAGTTCGAACACGTCGATCTCACCGGTGATGTCGAGGTAGTGCGTGCGTGTCCGCAGGCAGGCCTCGATCATCGGCGCGGCGGTGGCGGAGAACGGTCCGGCGCAGTGCAGTACGAAGTCGACACCGGCGAGTTGACGAGCGATCTCGTCCGGGTCGGTGAGGGGAAAGGCGCGGTGTCGCAGCCCGAGTTCGCCGGCGAGGAGCGCGATCTTCTCTTCGTTGCGCCCGGCCAGGATCGGGGTCATACCGCGGTCCGCCGCGGCGCGGGCGATGAGCTCACCGGTGTAGCCGTTGGCGCCGTACAGCAGCCAGGCGGTCGTCGTCATGGCGGCACCTTAGGGGAGGTCAACCGGCCCGCGAGGGGCATTCGAGCCGTCTCCTAGCGATTTCGGAGTGAGCGTCTGTCCGGTCGCTTACGATCACCCTGGAGCCCCTGGTCGCCCCCGCCGCGAGCGCCACGTGTGCCCCGCCCACGACCAGTTCTTTCCTCGTTCAACGTAAAGGTGAGTGTCATGACGTATGTCCGGAGATCCTCCAGAGCTGTCGGAATCCTGTTAGGCGCGGTGCTGACCGCGGGCTCCATAGTGGCCGGAACACCGGCGTCGGCCGAACATCTGGCGGGGGAGGCCAGCGCGCTACCCACCGCGGTCGTCTCGCTCGGCGACAACGGGATCTCCGGGGAGGGTGCGGGTGGTTACGAGCCGGGTACCAACGGTGAGAACGGCAACTGGTGCCACCGTTCGGTCCACGCGATGGTGCACAAGACCACGCTTGCGGCGAAGACGGTCAACCTGGCGTGTTCCGGTGCGAAGTCGGCGCACGTGGGCTTCGGCGGGCCCGTGCACAACACGGAGGGTTCACAGGCCGAGCGCCTGACCACCGTCGCGCGCCAGTACCGGGTTACGACGGTGATCGTCCGCGTCGGGTCGAACGACGACCCGCAGTTCTCCGGCACCGTCGCGGCCTGCATCGGCGCCTACCTCTACCCGGAACGACCCGACTGCTCCTCCTTCCTGCGCACCGAATGGCCCACGCGTCTCGCCGCGATGGCGCCGAAGGTCAAGGCCGCCCTCGTCGACGTGCGGACCGCGATGAGCAACGCCGGGTACGGCAGCTCCTCCTACAAGCTGGTGCTGACCTCCTACGCGTCGCCGATCACCGAGCGCATGGACGCGGCCTCGCAGCAGGCGGGCTGCCCGTTCCGCCTGACCGACGCGCGCTGGGCCAGGACCGAGGCGGTGCCGCAGCTCAACGCGGCGCTGCGCAGCGTCGCGTCCCAGGTGGGCGCCCGGTTCCTGGACCTCTCGAGGGCGACTGAGAACCGCGAGGCGTGCAGCCGCGGGTCGAACCCGGCCGCCGAGTGGCAGACCCGGATCACCGTCGACCCGTGGCGGATGGTGAACGGCCAGCTCACCCCGGAGGAGAAGGTCCGCGCCGGGGAGTCGTTCCACCTCAACGCCACCGCGCACGCACAGGTCGGCAGGTGCATGACGGAGTTCGTCCAGTCGAACGCCTCGTACGCCACCTGCCTGGAGCGCTCGGACGGCAACCTGCACGCCGTCCTCTCGTAGCCGTCAGGCGGCCTGGTCATCGCCGAGTGGGGCACGCTCCCGTTGGCGGACATGGCTCCAGACATCCTGGTGGTCGCCGTAGCCGCAGCCATCCTGCGCCCGAAATTCAGCTTCCGCCACACCACGCAGGATTCGAAAGTGGAAGTGACCCTTGAGGCAGGTGGCGGCCACGGGCCGCGTGCAGTTCTGGAGACCGTCCTTCAGTTCCTGCGACAGGGTTCCTAGAACCGACAGGCAACGCATCGCCGCCGAGGTCCAAGTCGGATCAGCCGCGGTCGGGCGCCGTATGGGTACTTGTTGGTGGATGGTGGGCCGCATCCGAACCCGCGCAAGGCGGTCGAGGGCTACCGGATGCGGCCCCTCGGGCTTGACGAGCCGGCGGCGGAGGTGGTCCGGCGGATCTTCGCCGAGTACCTGTCCGGGCGCGGTGACCGAGCGATCGCCAACGGGCTGAACCGGGACGGTATCCCCTGTCCGTCGGCGCGGCGGCCGGAGCAGAACACGCACCGGTTGGCGGATGGCTGGCAGGGGAGCACGATACCCACGACCAACTCGGCTTGTCCGCGGAGACGGTCCAGGCCGCCACGTTCCGGTTGCGCGCCAGCCCACTGCACGACCTGGTCCATCGCCACCGACCGCGTTGCACGCCGACGCCGACCGGCTGGCGCTGGACCTTGCGGTAGGAGGCGTTGACGATCGCCCACGGCACGGTGTTGTCCTTCTCGCCGGAGACCAGCAGCAGCGGGCCACGTTCCGGGTTGTCGGTGTTGACCCTGACCTCGGTCCACGGGTTGAGGTTGGCCGCGGCGGCTTGGAACAGCGGCTCGCCGGGCGCGGGGACGGCGAACTCCTCGTACAGCCGCCTCGCCTCGTCCTCGCTGACGCCGTTGGCGAAGGAATAGCGGAACTGCTCGTAGGTCAGCGGAACGGCGCGGTGGTAGTTGGCCGGGTTGCCCAGCACGGGCCGCGCCGCCCGCAGGGAGGAGATCGGCAGCGGCAGCACGCCGCGGAAGGGCGCAGGGTCGATGGCCACCGACGCGGCCGACAACCCGCGTCCGGCAATGATCTGCGTGATCAGGCCGCCGAAGGAGTGGCCGACCACCGCGGGCTTGCGGTGCAGGCGGCCGATGAGATCGCAGAAGTGGTCGGCGACCTGGCCGACGCTCTTGCCGGCGAAGACCTCCGGGTGGGCGTTCGCCTCGGCCACGGTCTCCGGGTCATCGGGCCAGCCCGGCGCCACCGGCGCGTACCCTGCCGCCTCGAAGACCGCGGCCCAGCGGTCCCAGCTGCTGGGCAGCAGCCACAGGCCGTGGATGAACACCACGGGCGGTCTGCCACTGGCGTTGACCTCGTCGATGCGAGCGCGGTCGTGCGCTTCGGACATGGCGGCTCCCCCTTTCAGCGGAACTTCAGGACGGTGGACAGGAACGCGATCGCCTGGCGGATGGCGGCTTCGGCGGCGTGGGTTTCGAGGTCGAACAGGTAGGGCGGACTGGCGGTAGCGTCGGCGAACGCCCGCGCTCCGGGTTCCAGCACTGGCTTGGTCATCTGCGTTGCTCCTTCGTGCTGTGGAACACCGCAGACGGTGTCGGCGCCGAACGGGTGACGGGTGAACCAGCAGCGCACGCTTCTGAACCCACAGCGCACCGGACGTTGCAGGACCTGCCCGTACCCGCGTCTCTTCCTTCCCGGAGGGGCAGACCGGTGCCAGGAGCCCTTGGCATCGCGGGTCCACTCGTGTTGGCTCGGAACACACTCTGGATACCGAGTGGAGGAACGGTGGCCATGCGCTCCGGCGAGGACGGCGACGTCGAGCCGTACGAGCCTTTCGCCGGTGATCTCGTCCTTCGGCTGGCTACCGAGGGGTGGTTGGTGATGTCGGCCGAGCAGGCGCAGGGTGCCGTCGACGACCTGGAGTGGACGTTGGCGGAGATCCGTTCCCGGTTGCGCAAGGCCGAGCTGTCCCGCAGGCTCCGCGAGATGTCCGGCGAGAACGTGTCGCCCGACGTGGACTGCCTGGTGATCCGGTCGGCCTTCGCCGGGCAGATCGCGGCTGAGCGGTGGGAGCGGGCGCTCGTCGAGTTACCCAAGTACATCCAGGCCTTCCGCATCGCGGGGAGCCTGTGATGGTCGACCCCCGCGTCGCGGATCTCACCCGTGAGCTCGAAGCAGCGCGGGTGGAGCGGCGTGGTTGCCTGGCGCGGGGGGACAGCGAGACCGCCTTGCTGCTAGCCGCCTGGATCGACGCTCTGCTCGACGAGTGGAACCGACGGGCCGAAGACCGCTGACCTGCCAACAGAAAGACCGTCCGACCCAGGATCTGGGCCGGACGGTCGACGTGGACGGTCAGTTGTCTGAGGGCAGTTCGACCAGTTCGCCGCTGACGTTGAGCACCTGAAAGCAGTTCGGTGCCTGATCACCGCTAATCGGCGTGCCCGGCCGGGCGCAGTCGACGGTCGCGCTGACGGTGGCCCCCGCCGGGACGTCGATCGGTGTCACCCAGTGGTAATCCTGGTTGCGGAACGTTTCCAGCGCGATCGTGGTGACCGTCCGATCGCCGAAATCGATGGTCAGCACGCCTTCGTCGCCCTGGTGGTTGGCCAGCACGATGTCGGTGATCCGGAACACCGCGCCCGCCGGCACGGTGTACGCCTCGACGCCCTGCTCGCCGCTGTCCGTGCGCACCTCGATGGTGCTGGAGCTCTGCTGGGCCTGACCGGATGATCCCGGACCGGACCCCTGATCAGGGCCCTGGCCGGAGGCACCGCCCTGTTGCTCCTGCTGCTCGCCGCCCTCGGCACCGCCTCCTTCCGGCGCGGTCGACGACGGTCCCCCGGCGCCGGCCTGCGCGATCTCCTCGGCCCGGTCGTCGGCGGCCTCACGCGCGGCGCTCTCCACCACCGGGCGCACCAGCAGCAGCCACATCAACACCAGCGCGAACAGAGCGGCGAGCAGCGCCAGCAGCCACCGGGGGAACACCGGGAGCTGGACCAGTTCACCCTCGAGCTCGTGCCGCGTGGCGTCCTGCACCGCGACCGCGGACGCGTCCAGACGCAGCGGCCACGGCACCGCCTTGCCGAACCACAGCACCGTGGCCACGCGCACCCGCAGGTCCAGCTCCACGCGGTCACCGGGCACGACCGTCACCGGGTGCTCGGCGAGCCGGTAAGAGAGCTGGTCGTCGGTCTCCGGCGCGGTCAGCGTCACCGCCACCGGTGTGTTGCCGTCGTTGTGCAGGTCCACGTGGTAGCGGGCGCCGCGCCAGGCGCGACGGCGCTGCGGCACGAGCTCGGCGCGCTGCTCGGCAAACGGCTCGACGAGCACGGTGGTCTCCGACACCGCCACGGAGTCGGGCCGTTCCGTCGGGAGTACGCGCACGCCCAGCGGCACCTCACCGGCCCGCACCGACGGCGAACGCGGTGGTCGCAGTACCACGTCCACCTGCTCGGAGGTGCCGGGGTAGAGCGACAGCCGTTCCGGTTCCACCTCGGTCCACGGGGCGCACTCGCCCACCACTTCGAACCGGTACGCCTCCACGATATCGCTGTCGTTGCGCACGGTCATCGTCGTCCTGGTCTCCTGGCCGGGTGTGACGACCACGGTGGGGAGACCGAATTCCGTCGTTGCGGTCACGCCGGACAACGTTGGCACCCGGATGAGAGCGCAGGCAGGGACAAAGGGGCATCGTATGGGCAATTCACGTGCACTCCGGCGCCACGACGGATGCCCGCGCGGCGCTCGCGAAACATCATTGCCACAACAAGGTTCATCCCGACAGGAGGGCGAGATGACGACGAGAGTTCCGGTGCAGGTCTACGCCGAGGACCCGGTGTTGCGGGCCGGTGTAGTGCACCAGTTGCGGCCGCGACCCGAGGTGGAAGTGCTGTCGGCGCAGGAGGAATCGCGCGCCGCCGTGTCGCTGGTGGTGGTCGACGAGGTCGACGACGCGGCCACCCGCCTGCTGCGCAGACTACAGCGCACGTCGACGACCAGGACCGGGGTCGTCGTCAGCCGACTCGACCGGGAGGCGTTGCAGCTCGCGGTCGAGTCGGACGTGACCGCGGTGATCCGCCGGTTGGAGGCCACTCAGGACCGGCTGGTGGACGCGGTTCTGTCGCTGGCAAGGGGTGAGGCCGTGCTGCCGGGTGACCTGGTGGCCACCCTGCTGGCCCACGTCGGGAAGCTGCAGCACAGCACCCTCGACCCCAACGGCCTCACGCTCTCCACCCTCACCCTGCGCGAGGTGGACATGCTGCGGCTGCTCTCAGAGGGCTTCGGCACCGCCGAGATCGCCTCGAAGATGTCCTATTCGGAGCGAACGGTGAAGAACATCCTGCACGGCGTGACAACCCGGTTGAACCTGCGCAACCGGACCCACGCGGTCGGTTATGTCATGCGGCACGGCCTGATCTGACGCCACTTGCCCGAAACGGTGCCCGCGCGGGCCTCGGCGGGACGGGCGGGTGTGGTGACGATATCGGGGGACGATTCGCGAGGGGGAGGAGTGAGCGTGTTCAGCAGGGCGAGAACCCGGGTGGTCGCCGTGCTCGCCGGGGGCACGGTGTTGTGCGGTGTGATCCTGGTGGGGCGGGGTGCGATGTCGTCTTCCGCTGTGGCACAACCAGATCAGGACACCGTCGGCCGGATCGCCTTCGCCGGCACCGGGCACCGCAGTACCGGTGTGGTGCCCGAGCCGGTACCTGACCAGCTCCCGACGAGCGATCAGCTGATCGCCGCCGGCCCCGCGCACTTCGACGACCAGGTGTCGACGCGGGCGAACCAGGTGGTCTTCACCAGCCTGCGGGACAGTCCTCGGCCACAGGTCTACCTGCGTGCCGAGGACTCCTCGGTACGCAGGCTCACGACCGACCGTGCCGCAGGTCATCCGCGGCTGTCGCCGGACCTGCGGTCGGTCGTGTTCGACTCCGTCGAGGACGGGCAGCACGACCTGTGGCTGGTCGGCGCCGACGGGTCCGGGCTGCGCCGGCTCACCGACACCCCCGAGGACGAGACGTGGCCGACGTTCTCCCCGGACGGCGAGCAGGTCGCGTTCGCCAGGGCCGGCCAGATCCACCGCCAGTCGGTGACCGGCGGCGACTCCGTTCAGGTGACCGACGAAACCGCCGGCGCGGCGGGAGAACCGGACTGGAATCCGCGTGACGGCCGCCTCGCCTACACCCTGGACCAGGACGGTGACGCACCCACGCAGATCCGCGTCCTCGACGGCACCGGCGTCGGCGCCCCGCTGCTGGGCGGGGACCAGGCCGGGTGGGGCGGCCGGTGGCCGGTGTGGTTGCCCGACGGGACCGGCCTGCTGTTCCTCAGTCGGGACCAGGTGTGCGGCTGCGCGGCCGACCCGAACGTCGAGAAGGTCTATCGCGCCGACACCGCCGCGGGGCTGCCCGTGATCACGCCGCCCGACCTGCTGCTCGCCGAGGACCGTCAGGTCTCGTCCCCGGCCTGGCTGACCGGGCCGGACCGGCTGCTGGTGTCCCGCACCACCGCCCTCACCCACAACACCGCGACCTTGCAGGACATCCGGCCCGACGGAGTGGACCCCCGCGATCTCGGGGTGCCGCTGCTGCGTGAGGACCCCGAGAGCGTCGACGACCCGAACCTGCTGTTCCGCCCCCGGGCCGGCTACGACCCGTGGTTCCAGCGCCAGAGCTACTCCCAGGACGGCCGCCGGATCGTGGTGAGCCGGTTCGAGGACGTCGACGGTGTGCGCGCACAGCGGATCTGGCTCGTGGACGCCGACGGCGGCAACCCTCGCCGGCTGCCGGTGGCGGACCGGGCGACGACGGACTGGGAGTTCGACCCGGCATGGTCGCCGGACGGCAGGTTCGTCGCCTTCGCCCGCCGCTCACCCGGTGGCGTGCGGCCGGACGGCGGCCCGAGCCGGATCGTGATCGTCGCGGCGGCGACCGGCGAGATCGTCGGGCGGCTGCTGCCGCCGGAGGAGCTCGCCGACCAGGAGGACACCCAACCCGCGTGGTCGCCCGACGGCGCCACCCTCTCGTTCACCCGGGGGACCGTCACCGACGGCCCCACCGGCGAGATCCGCGACAACCACGTGTGGACGGCCCGAGCCGGCATCCTCGACCAGCAACGCGACGTGTCCAGCGCGGTGTGCGGGTTCGACTGCGAGGTCACCGACGACAGCTCCGCCTTCGGCGCGGACAGCGGCGTGTTGGTGTTCAACCGGGAGAACGACGGCCTGCTGCGGGTCTCGCTGGCCGACGACGGCTGCCGCGTCCTGCTGCCCGCCACACCGACCACCTGCGCCGCCCCCGTGACGGCGGTCGGTGGCCCGTTCCAGCCGCGTGATGCTTCGTTCGCGCCGGACGACAGCCGCTTGGTGGTGTCCACCCGGCGCACGGCGGCCGCCGCGTCGCCGGAGGAGCTGGCCGTGCTGGATCCCGCCACCGGCGAACTGGACCGGATCACCACCGGACTGCCCGGTCGCCAGAAGGAGCCGACCTGGCAGCCGTCGGCGGACCTGGCCGTCACGGCGCCACCCAGGTCGTCGACTGTGGACGTCGGGGACTCCGCGCCGGTCACCGTCGAGGTCGTCAACCGCGGCCCCGGCAGCACGAACGGGTCGCTGACCGTCGCGGTGCCGGGCCAGGTCCGCCTCGGCTCGCTGCGCCCCGAACGCGGGAGCTGCGACGTGCTGGAGCTGCGCTGCGAGCTGGGGGTGCTGAGGACCGGGGAGACCGTCGACATCCTCGTGAACCTCGTGGGCCTGACGCCTGGCGGTCCCCGGGTGACCTGGTCGGTGGCCGGTGACGTGCTGGACCTGCGGCCCTCGGACAACGCGACGGAGACCGAGATCCCCGTGCGCGAGCCACCGGCCCCGCCACCACCACCTCCGCCACCGTCCCCGCCGGTACCCGCCCCACCGGCGCCCGCGCCCCTGGCCGGACCGGGACTCGCCGTCGTCGTTCAGCCGAACCCGTCCTATGTGGGTGGTCGGGCGACCGTGCGCTACACGGTGCGCAACGCGGGCGGCGCACTCGCCGGGGGGCTGCGGCTGGACTTCGCACTCCCCAGGGGGATGCCGGTCTCCGCCGTGCCACCGGGCTGCTCGACCACCGGCTGCGTGCTGCCCGACCTGTCGCCCGGCGCGAGCCAGGTGATCGTCGTGGTGCTGGCACCGAACGTGCCCCTGCGGACCACCGTTGCCGGCACCCTGCGGACCACCGGCACCGACACCGACCGGGCCGACAACGTGGCCACCACGCCCATGGTCGTGCTCCTGCCCCGGATCGTCGCGGTGCCGGCGATCGGCGAGCCCGGCTTCGTCCCCTCGGTCCGGGGCGTGGACTTCCCGCCCGGCACGCCCGTCCGGCTGACCTGGGACCCGGGCATCACCGCGGGCGCGGCGCCGACGATCCCCCGAGCCGACGGCACGTTCGCCGCCCAGCTGCTGATCCTCGCCAAGGACCAGACCGGTCCACGCACGATCACCGCGGCCGGCGCCGGCTTCACCCCGGCCACCACACCGTTCCTGGTCGTGCCCGGCTCGATCGGGCCGCCGGACATGGTCCGACGCAGATGAGCGGAGGTACCCGGTGATACACGAGGTGGACGAGGGCATCCGCCGGCTGCTCGCCGACGGAGACGTGCCCGGCGAGCAGGGCGAGCTGGCGTTCGACGCGCCGACCAGGGAGTGGACGGCACGGCGCAACGCCCCGACCGTCAACGTGTTCCTCTACGACATCCGCGAGGACGTGAGCCGGCGGCAGACCGGTGCGTTCGAGGTGCACGAGGAGGACGGGACGCTGCGTGGCTGGCGTGGCGTCTCCCGCTGGTACCAACTGTCCTATTTGGTCACCGCGTGGACGAACAGGCCGCAGGACGAGCACCGGCTGCTCTCCGTGGCGTTGGGCTGCCTGACCCGAACCGAGCGGCTGGAGCAGCGGTGGCTCACCGGCTCGCTGGCCGAGCTGGGACTGTCGATCGGCCTGCGGGCGGCCGGGCCGCTGTCGGAGGTCGGCGCCGCGTCCGACGTCTGGTCCGCGCTCGGCGGCGAGCTCAAGCCCGCCATCAACCTCGCCGTCATCGCGCCGCTACCGGGGGAGTGGACGCCCGCCGGCCCGCCGGTCACCGAGGGCGTGGTGTTGCGCACGACCACCGATGATCCACGGCGGCTGCGCTACGAAGGTCCGTCCGCGGCCGAGGGCGACGGTTTCGCCACGGAGCGCCCCCGGCCGCGCCGGCGCCAGCGGGGTGCGCCGATCCGATGACGGTCGCCGAGCACGACCTGGTGCACCTGTGGCAGCGGCTCGGCGCCGTCGAGCAGCGGGTCCGCGCGGCGGTGGCCGCCCGGCGCGCCACGGACCCCGCACCCGACGACCCCTACCGCGGCCTCTACCTCACCCCGGAGGCGGTGGAGCTGGTGCTGTCCGCTCCGCGGCAGCGCCTCGCCTTCGAGCCAGGCGAGGAGCCGGACGGCTCCCGGCTGCACGAGCTCGCGCGGCGGTTCGACCTGGCCCCGCTGGACGTGGAGTTCCTCCTCATCGCGCTGGCGCCGGACCTCGACGCCCGGTTCGAGCGGCTCTACGGCTACCTCAACGACGACGTCACCCGCCGCCGCGCGACGGTCGGGCTCGCGCTGGAGCTGTGCGGGCAACCGGCGGCCGGCGAGGGCCGTTTCCGCTTCGCCCCCACCTCGCCGCTGGTGGCCGGCGGCCTGCTGGACGTGCGGGAGCCGGACCGGCCCGCCCTGTCCCGGGTGCTGTGCGTGCCGGACCGGGTCCTCGCCCACCTGCTGGGCGAGGACACCCCCGACCCGGCCGTGACCGAGCTGGCCGAGGTCGTGCCGCTCGCGGCGACCACGGCCGAGGACCTGCCCCACCGCCTCGGCGCCGCACTGCGGGCCGGCGTCAACCCGATCCACCTGAGGGACACCGACGGCGACGGCGGCCGGACCGCGGTGGCCGCGCTGGCGGCCGCGGGTCGAGGTGCCGTCGTGCTCGACGTCGTCGCCCTGGCCGACCTCGACCACCCGCCGGTGGCGGCGCTCGTGCGCGAGGCCCGGCTGCGGGGTGCGGGCATCGTGCTCGGCCCGCTGGAGCCGCTGCTGCCCGACCGGGTCCGGCTGCTCCGCCAGGTCCTCGCCCGCGTCGGTGACGTCCCCCTGCTCATGCACGGCGCACGGCACTGGGAGCCGCGGTGGGCGACGGCGACGTCGGTGCCCGTGCCACCGATGGACCCCGCGCGGCGCGCGAGCCGCTGGGCCCACGCGCTGACCGACGCGACCGGGGTGGCGCCCGCGCCGGACCTGGTGGCGGACCTGGCGGGGTTCCGGCTCGGGGTGGCGGAGGTGGACCGCGCGGTCTCGGTGGCCACGCGGCTGGCCCTGCTGGAGGACCGGCCCGTCGGGCTGAGCCACGTCCGTGCCGGGGTGCGGGCGCAGAACGGCGCGGGGCTGGACCGGCTGGCCCGGCGGATCATCCCCTCGGTCGGCTGGGACGACCTGGTCCTGCCAGGACCGACGCGGCGGCAGCTCGCCGAGCTGGTCGTGCGTGCCCGGCACCGCGAGCGCGTGCTCGGCGAGTGGCGGATGCGCCCCGGCGGCGGGCGGGGCCGTGGCGTGGTGGCGTTGTTCGCCGGCCAGTCGGGCACCGGCAAGACGATGTCCGCCGAGGTGGTCGCGGCCGAGCTGGGCATGGAGCTGTACGTGGTGGACCTGTCCACGGTGGTCGACAAGTACGTCGGGGAGACCGAGAAGAACCTGGAGCGGATCTTCACCGAGGCCGCCGGGGTGCACGGCGTGCTGCTGTTCGACGAGGCCGACGCGGTGTTCGGCAAGCGCTCCGAGGTCAAGGACGCCCACGACAGGTACGCCAACGTCGAGTCGGCATACCTGTTGCAGCGCATGGAGTCGTTCGACGGCATCGCCGTGCTCACCACCAACCTGCGGGCCAACGTGGACGAGGCGTTCACCCGGCGGCTCGACGTGGTCGCGGACTTCCCGATGCCCGACGTCGCGGAGCGGCGCGCGCTGTGGGACAGCTGCCTCGGCACGGCAATGCCCCGCGCGGACGACCTCGACCTGGAGTTCTGCGCGCAGCGCTTCGAACTGGCCGGCGGGTCGATCCGCGCGTGCGCGGTGACCGCGGCCTACCTGGCGGCGGCGGCGGACCGCCCGGTGGCGATGGCCGACATCGTGTCCTCGGTGCGCCAGGAGTACCGCAAGCTCGGCCGGTTGGTGCTGGCCGGCGAGTTCGCTCCGTGGACCGAGCGGAGCTGAGAACCGACGAACGGAGACCCATGCACGCACACGAGAAGCCCGAGCGGGAGAGCGCCGCACGGCCCCCGCGGCCCCGGCCCGACCAGACCACCGGGCACCCGGGTCAAGACCGCCCGACGCCGGACGCGCTGCTCGAGCTGCAACGCGCGGCCGGCAACAGCGCCGTGGCCGCGACGCTCTCCGGCCACCCGGGGGAGGCCGGCCCGGTCCAACGGTCGACGGTGCACGACGTGCTCGGCTCCTCCGGGCGACCGCTCGACGCCTCGACCAGGACCGACATGGAGGCCAGGCTCGGCGCGGACTTCTCCGACGTCCGCGTGCACACCGACGCCGTGGCCCGCCGCTCCGCGGAGGAGATCGGCGCGCGGGCCTACACCTCGGGGCAGCACGTGGTTCTCGGACGGGGCGGCGGCGACCCGCACACGCTCGCCCACGAGCTGACGCACGTCATCCAGCAGCGCGCGGGCGCGGTCAGCGGCACCCAACGGGACGACGGCCTGAGCGTGTCCGACCCGACCGACTCGTTCGAACGCGCGGCCGAAGCCAACGCACGTGAGGTGATGTCGGGCAGGACACCCGCCGTCCAGGCCGTGGGCGGCGACCACGGCGGGCCGACCACCGCGGCCGTGCAGCGGATGCCGCTCGCCCAGTTCCAGCAGCAGGTGAGCACGGATCCGCAGGTGGCCAACGACCCCGACTTCATCACCTACTTCGAGATCCGCCGGGGACGCGAGGATCCCGGCGCCGTCGTCGCGGACGTCCAACCCGGCTCGCAGAACCGGTTGCGGCAGCTCGTCGAGACCGCCGACGTCGACGCGGCACTCGTGACCCAGTACATTCAGGACTACCTCGCTGGTGGCCAGGGGACCCCGGCCCAGCCGGCCACGCTCGCCGACCCGAACGTCGCCGGGCTGGAGGTCGAGCTGGCCGAGGTGGTGCTGACCGTCGCCAGCGGCGCGACCCTGAATAACGGCGATCTGCTGGCCGAGACCGCCGCGACGACCCCGGCCGGCCCTCCACTGTTGCGGCTGGAGGTCGAGGGCCTTGGCCGTGCCAACGCGGCGGCGGGCGGTGCCGCCGCAGGCGCCCGCAGGACGGCCAGCGTCGAACTGGTCTACGGGCCGCTTCCGCCGGGCGACTATGCGAACACCGATCTCATCGCGGCCAGGACCACGCTGCGAAAAGTCCTTTCCGCCCGGACGGAGAGAACCAAGACGCTCCACGATCTGATTAACACGTACAAGAATCAGATGACCGGTCGCAGAGCACGGTACAAGCTGAACCCCACGAACGCGGCCAAACAGCTGACCAAGAACGTGACGAAACTGTCCAACCCCTCCGCGCAGACCAACGTCTCCACGCCCTACGAGAAGGTGGGCACGCAGGCGCCCAGCGCCGGCCAGGACTTCCGCGGGTTCTTCGAGAACGACGGCGACACGAGGATCTTCGACACGGCACGGACCAGGGCCGCCGCCCTCGCGGGTGACATCGACGCCAACTGGACGCAGCAGCACGGCAACGCGGGCAACCTCAGGGTGGGTGCCGGCATGCGGTCGCTCCTGACCCACGTGCTCTTCCAGGAGGCGAAATACCTGCGACACACCACCGACCAGCGCGACAACGAGCCACCGGAGTACAAGCAGCACTTCCACGTGCTGCTGAAGGCCAGCCCCCAGGACGCGGTGATGTCCATGATCGACGACCACGAGGCGCAGCTCCTCCTCGCCTGGCTGGTCGACTGGGGAGGCGTGCCCCTGGCCGACGCCGCGACGGCCGCGTTCCGGGCGACCAACACTTCCAACCAGACGGCAACCGCCGACGCCACCACCATTCGCAACTACCTGGTCGACGTGCTGGTGGCCCGGTTGCTCGCCGGCCGACAGCTGCTGGCGGTGGACGACCGCGAGTCGCAAGTCTTCGGTAACAACCGGGAAGTCGCCACGGTGCGGCACTTCCACCCGCGACCCAGCAACCGGATACCCATCACCGTGCACAACAACCGGTACTACCTGGTCGTGGAGCAACGGTCGTCGCGACACGCGCTCAACAGGGACATCGACACCAGGGCGGGACAACACGCGACCCAGATCGGCAACCTCCAACGGTAGCGGGGTGCCCGTCCGGGCAGCATCGTTGCCCGCGACCGAGGACCGCCGGTCCTGTCGCCGTGCGGCCCTCCCGGGCGAGGATTTCCCTTGTCACAGCGAGAACTTCGAAGGAGAGACCATGCCGCAGTACCTCTCCCCAGGCGTGTACGTGGAGGAGGTCCAGTCCGGGGCACGACCGATCGAGGGGGTCGGCACCGCGGTCGCCGCCTTCGTCGGCTTCGCCGAGCAGGGGCCCTTCCACCAGCCGACCCTGGTGGCCAACTGGAACCAGTACGTGCAGAACTTCGGCGGCTTCACCGACGGTGCCTACCTGCCGCACGCCGTGTACGGGTACTTCACCAACGGCGGAGGCGCGGCGTACGTGGTGCGGGTCGGCGGGGAGTCCCGCGAGGTCACCCCGGTGGCGGGGGAGCCGGTCAGGCTCGGAGGGCTCAAGGTCGCCGCACTGCCGGGTGCCGGCCCCGACGTCTCGGTGGAGGTCACCGACATCGAGGGCGAGAACCCGCCGGAGGACCGCTTCCGCCTGCTCGTCCGCCAGGGCGACAAGGTCGTGGAGAACTACGAGGTCTCGACCAGGAAGAACGTCAAGAACTACGTCGTCACCCAGGTGTCCGAGCGGTCCAAGCTGATCGAGATCACCGAGCAGTCCAGCGGCGCGTTGGCCAAGCCGGACAAGCAGTCGGCCGCCCTGCCCGCGCCCGGACCAGGCACCTCTCCGGCCACAGTAGACGCCCAGGAGTATCTCGGCGACCCGGAGGCGCGGACCGGGTTCGGTGGTCTGGAGAGCATCGACGAGATCACCATGGTGGCCGCGCCCGATCTCATGGGTGCCTTCCAGCGCGGCATGCTCGACCTCGAGGGCGTCAAGACGGTGCAGCTGGCCATGATCTCGCACTGCGAGCAGATGGGCGACCGGGTCGCGGTGCTGGACACCCCGCCGGGCCTGTCCGCGCAGCGGGTGCGGGCCTGGCGGATGGACGAGGCGGGCTACGACTCGCGGTACGCCTCGCTGTACTTCCCGTGGCTCAAGGTGTTCGACCCGTTGAGCGGCCGCAACACCATGGTGCCGCCATCCGGTCACATAGCGGGCGTGTGGGCGCGCAACGACGTCGAGCGCGGTGTCCACAAGGCACCGGCCAACGAGGTCATCCGCGGTGCCGTCGACCTGGACTACGTGTTGAGCAAGAACGAGCAGGACCTGCTCAACCCCATCGGGGTCAACTGTGTACGCGCGTTCCCCGGCCGGGGCATCCGGATCTGGGGCGCTCGCACCCTGTCGTCGGATCCGGCCTGGCGCTACCTCAACGTGCGCAGGCTGTTCAACTTCCTGGAGGAGTCGATCCTCGTCGGCACGCAGTGGGTGGTCTTCGAGCCCAACGACGACCGCCTGTGGTCCAGCATCCGGCGCAACATCGCCGCGTTCCTCACCGAGCAGTGGCGGCAGGGAGCGTTGTTCGGCCGGACGCCCAACGAGGCGTTCTACGTCAAGTGCGACGAGCAGAACAACCCCCAGGAGTCCATCGACCTCGGTCAGGTGGTGTGCGAGATCGGCGTCGCGCCGGTCAAGCCGGCGGAGTTCGTGGTCTTCCGGCTGGCGCAGTTCTCCGACAGCACCAGCCAGGTCAGTGAGTAGACAGCGGGAAAGGTGATTCAGTCATGGCAGAAGGCGACGCACTCGCAACACATGTCTTCGGCGTCCAACTCGGCGGGTTCGAGGTCGAGTCCCTCCAGGAGGTCAGCGGGCTGACCGTCGAGGAGGACGTCGTCGAGGTCTTCCAGGTGACCGCCACCGGACGGCCGTTGATCCGCAAGCAGCCCGGTGCGCAGAAGGGCGGCGAGGTCACCATCACCCGGGGCCTCGACCAGAGCAGCGAGTTCACCAAGTGGCTCACCGAGACCCTGGAGAACGGGGCCGTGAACTCGGCCCGCCAGAACATCACCATCGAGATCAAGGACACCGAGGGCAACTCGGTGCGCCGCATGCAGCTGATGAACGCCTGGGCCAGCAAGTGGGAGGGCCCGTCCCTCAAGGCCGGCGAGTCCAGCGCCGCGACCGAGAAGGTGACGCTGACGTTCGAGGAGATCAAGGTCGAATGAGGGCAGCGTGCGGGGCCGCCCGGGCATCTTCTGGTGAGGAGGAGGCGACATGAGGCGACGGACCATCGGGCTCGACGCACTCGATGAGCTCGTGGAGGAGCCACAGCGAAGCACGACGACGACCGCACCGCGCACCGAGTTCGACTTCGAGTTGCCCCGCGGCTACGTGGACTCGGACGGAGTGCTGCACCGCCATGGACGGATGCGGCTGGCCACCGCCCGGGACGAGCTGCGCCCGCAGATCGACGTGCGGGTCAAGGAGAACCCGGGATACCTCAGCGTGGTGTTGCTCAGCCAGGTCATCACCGAACTGGGCACGGTCGGCGACGTGCACGTCGGCGTGGTGGAGCAGATGTACGCCACCGACATCGCCTTCCTGCAGGACTTCTACCGGCGCATCAACAGCGAGGGGCACACGAGGGCCGGCGTGTCCTGCCCGTCGTGCGGCACCGCCTTCGAGGTGGACCTCGCGGGTGGCCGCCTGGGGGAATCGTGACGTACGCGGCCGAACGGCTGCTCGAGGAGGTCGCGTACGTGGCCTATCACTTCCACTGGCCGCGCGCGGAGATCCTGGACCTGGAACACCACGAGCGCCAACGCTGGGTCCGCGAGATCGCGCGCATCAACACGAGGATGAACGAGGGGCGGTGAGCGGTGTCCTTCCTGGACAGATGGCGCAAACGCGGTCGCGTCCCGGCCGCCGCTACGGCCCCCCGCGCCCCCTGGGACGGCGGCTGGCGCGCCGTGTCGCCGCTCACCGGGGTGATCCAACGGGACCTCGCCGTCGGCGACGGCAACCGGTTCCGTTCGGAACTGGCGTCCTGGCACGATCACCGGTTCGGCACCTCGCTCGGGCATCTGGTCAGCCCCGAAGCACCGGCCGGCGTGATGCACGGTCTGGTCGAGCGGCGGTATCCGGAGCCCGGCGCGGGTGGGGCGCCGGTCGTGTGGCGGCACACCCGCGACACCTCCGACGTCGGTGTCGACACCTCCTCCTCGGCGGTTCACCCGACGTCGGGATCGCCGCGCGCGGCCCGACTTCCGGGTGGCGGATCGGTGGTGGAGCGTTCGTCGGGACCGGAAGCGGTGCAGCGCTCGGCCTCGGGACCGGCGTCGGCAGCGAGGCCGGCGATCACTCAGGTTCCGGAGTGGTCCTCGACGTCGACGAACGGTCCGGCCTCGGAGTCGACGACTGTGCCGGTGCGGCACCCAGTTTCGGGTCCGGCACACGGCTCGGGAACGCCGCGGGTTCGGGAGTCGGACCGGGGTTCGGCGGCCACCTCGGCTGGCGGGTCGGCGCGTGATCCCGTGCCGCCGGTGGCGGCGGCGCCCAAACCGGTGCCGGGGGAGCGCTCGGTCCCGGAGTCCGCGGTGACCTCACCGGCGGTGGTGGCGGAGCGCTCCTCGGGATCGGAGCCGGTGCAACGGTCGGCGCCGGTGTTGGGTACGACGCCGGGCGCCGCGCCCGGACCAGCAGCGGACGGTCCTACGCGGGGTCCCTCGACGCCACCGTTGGTGCAACGGTCGGTCCAGCCGCCGTCGCCGGGCCGGGGCGAAGTCTCCGGGTCCGCTGCCCGTGCGGAGCGGGAGCCGGTGGCCCGCGGGGCCGAGCCGGGCCTGGTGCCGGAGCCATCCGGGTCGGCGCCGGTCCGACCCGAGGCGCCGACGCGGGGCGCGGCGGTAGTGCCAGTGGGAAGGCTCGAGTCGGTGCCGGAACGGACCTCGGCGGTAGTGCCTGTGCTCCGATCCCAGTCGGCGCCGGCGCAGACCGCGGGGGCGGTGCCCGTCCGAGGATCCGAGTCGGTGCCGGAACGAAGCTCGGCCGCGGTGCCCGTGCTCCGATCCCAGTCGGTGCCGGTACAGACCTCGTCGGCCGTACCCGTGCGAGGATCCGAGTCGGAGCCGGCATCGACCTCGGTTGGCGTGCCCGTGGGTGGGTCCGGGTCGCTGCCGGAACGGGCCTCGGCTGTAGTGCCCGTGCTCCGATCCCAGTCGGAGTCGGCACGGGCCTCGGCGTCGGGTTCGGGACCGGTGCCTGAGGCCGGAGCGACATCGCGGGTCGACTCGGTGTCGCGTGCCACGCCGTTGCTCGGCACGACACCGGCGATGAACACCGCACCGCCGCCCGGTCCGGAGCCGGCGGCGATGCGGGGTTCGCAACCGCCGGCACCGGTGTGGCGGCGGCCGTTCTCGTCGCCGGCCACCGCGGAGCGGTCGGTGCAACGGTCGGTCCCGGCCGCCACACCTCCTTCGGGACCGTCGCCGCGCCCCGAGGCGACGCACGTGGTCGAACCGGAGTCGGCGGCCGTGGGACCGTCGCGCCCCGAGGCGGTCGCGTCGACCGCGGCGGTGCCGGTGCGTCCGCTCGGGAGGTTGCTGACCCTCGCTCGCGTCGCTGTTCCCACGGTTCGCCGGCTGCCCCGGGTCGCGGAGAACCGCGTAAGCCAGGCGCCGCCGTCCGAGCCCGGCGCCCCTCGGTCGGCGCCCGTGCTCGGTGCGCCGCTGACCGGGATGCCGGCTACCGCCCTCGCGCCGCTTCGGGAGCCCGCTCCGGCCATACCGCCCGCTCCGTCCGACGTCCCGCGGCGTCGGCCGGCCGGTGGGCTCGGTGCCCCGCTCACGGCGATGCCGGCCACGGCCACACCGGCCGGCGGGCCGCGGCCGGCCCCGGCGCCCGCCGGACAACGCGAAGCCGGCCCTCCCGTGCAACGGAGGTCCGTCACCGCACCCGTCCTCGCGCCGGCTCTCCCCGTGGGGGTCGTGCGACTCCCGGACGTCGCCCCGGTGGTCTCCGGGCCCATGGCGCCGCTCCTCGGCGGTCGCCCGTCGCCGACATCCCTGACTACCGGCGAGTCCCCCACCGGGCCCGCCAGGACCAGGCCCGTCGTGCGGCCGCGCTGGGGTGGCCGACGGCACGCGCAGCGTGTGGTGCGTCCCGCCTCGCCGCGGTCGCTCGATGTCGGAGCCGGCGTCGAGTCCGGCGGGCCGGGCACTCGCGGCCCCGACCTGGTCGGGCCGCCGCCGAGCGCATCGCACGCGGCCGCTCGGGCACGCGGCAGCCCCGGAACAACCGCACCGGCGGCCGTGCAGCGGCGGGCATCGCAGCCGCAGCCACCGGCGCAACCGCAGCCACAGCCACAGGCACCGGTACAGCAACAGGCACCGGTGCCGGCAACCGCGCAGCGCCCCGACCGCCTGGACCGGAGCGACCTCGATGACCTCGCCCGCCGACTGGCCGAACCCGTCGGACGACTGTTGCGAACCGAACTGCGGCACGGCCGGGAACGCGCCGGCCGACTGCACGACCGGCGCCGCTGAACGAACCAGGGAGCAAGCCCGTGACCGACGACGTCTTCGCCAGCAGTGTCTTCTTCCGGCTGTCCGTGGCGGGCAGTGATCTCGGTGCGTTCCACACCTGCGACGGGCTCGGAGCGCAGATGGAGGTCGAGCAGTTCGCCGAAGGCGGCAACAACGGGTTCACCTGGCAGTTGCCCTCCCGGATCACCTGGTCCAACATCACCATGACGCGGCCGGTCACCAGTGACTCCGCCAAGGCTCTCGCCTGGTTCACCGAGGTGATCGAGCGCGCGGAGCGCAAGGACGGCGAGATCGTCGCGCTCGCGCCAGACCTCACGCCGATCGTTCGGTGGCAGGTGCTCGGCATCATCCCGATCCGCTGGCAGGGGCCGAGTTTCGACCCGAGCCAGTCGCAGGTCGCCGTGGAGACGCTCGAGTTCGCACACGAGGGACTACAAGCGTCATGACAGGAAGGACGTCGCAGTGGCACGGAAAGTCGGGACGAGTCTCGTCAAGGCACGACTGGCGATCATGGAACCCCCCGCCGCGGTCGGCGCCAAGCCGGGCGGGAAACTGGCCACGGTCGCGTTCCAGTTCAACCCCGGCACGCTCGCCCTCGCCAAGAGCACCGAGTGGCGGCGCAAGCCGTCCCGGATGGCGGATCAGGCCTCGCTTCCCGAGTTCGTCGGCAGCGGTCCGCGCACCTTGTCCGTGGAGGTGTTCCTCGACGCCACCGCCACGCACGACAACTCGGTCGAGGAAGGGGTGGAGAAACTGATGACCGCCTGTGTGCCGACGCAGAAGAGCATCCAACGCAAGAAGCCCGCCAGCCCCTGGGTCCGGTTCGAATGGGGCACCGCGCGTTCGGTCTCCTTCGACGGAGTGGTGTCCAACCTGTCCGTCGCCTACGCACTGTTCGATGTGGACGGCAAGCCGCTGCGGGCAACGTGTTCGGTGTCGATCGAGGAGGCCGGCGTCGGCAAACCCGGCCAGAATCCGACCTCCGGGTCCCGGGAGGCACGCAGGACCCACCGCGTCGTCGTGGGGGACAGCCTGCCCCAGCTCGCCTGGCGCGAGTACGGCGACGCGACGGCCTGGCGGGTGATCGCCGAAGCAAACGACATCGACGACCCCATGGTGCTCATGCCTGGCGCGGAGCTGCTGGTGCCCGCCATCCAGAGTTCGGAGCCGGTCCGATGAGCAGCGTGCGGTCCTTCGCCGCCAGCGCCGTCGTCGAGGCGGGTGGACTCGGGCAGGCGCCGTGGGTGGAGAAGCTGCGCAGCTGCCTGGTCGACGAGAACGTCAACCTGCCCGACACGGCCGTGCTCGTCTACGAGGACGGCGATCGCGACCTGCTCGCCAAGTCCAAGGTCACGATCGGCACCCCGGTCACGGTGTCCGTGAGCGCGGCCCGCACGCAGGCGCCGGAGCGACTGTTCCACGGCGAGGTCACCGCCGTGGAGATGGACGTCGACGGCACCGGCGCCTTCACCGTCATTCGGGCGATGAGCAAGGCCCATCGGCTGTTCCGCGGCCGCAGGGTGAAGGCGTTCCCCAAGATGACCGCCGCGGGGATCGTGCGTCAGGTCGCCAGGAACGCCGGCCTCACCACCGGCCGAGTCCAGGTGTCCTCGATCACCTACCAGCACCTCAGCCAGCCCGGTGTGTCCGACTGGGACTTCCTGCAGATGCTCGCCCGCGAGCACGGTGCCGTGGTCAGCGTCGACGACCGGGGGCGGTTGGAGTTCACCAAGCTCGCGTCGGCGGCCGGCGCTCCCGCGCCGACGGCGTCGGCGCGCACCAACCCGCACGTGCTCGAGTTCGGCGTCAACCTGCGGGTGCTGCGCGCCGCGTTGAGCAGTGCCGAGCTGTCCGGCGGCGTCGAGGTGCGGAGCTGGGACGTCGCGAGGAAGCAGAAGGTGGTCGGGCTCGGCAACAATGCCCCGAGCAAGACGGTCCAACCGGGACTGCCCGCTGCCACGGCGGTCAAGGCGTTCCGCGCCAAGACCAGGACACTCGTGACGGGCACGCCGTATGCCGCGCAGGCGGAGGCGGCTGCGGCGGCGGCCGCTCTGGACGCGTCGGTCATCGCCGGCTTCGGCGAGTTGGAGGCGGTCGTCGACGGCAACCCGAAGATCCGCGCGGGGGTGCCCATCACGCTGGCGAACGTGGGCTCGGCCTTCAGCGGCCGCTACACCGCGACCGCGGTCTCGCACCTGCTGGAGCCCGACGGCGGCTACCGCACCACGGTCGTGGTCAGCACCTCGGCCGACCGGTCGCTCGCCGGTCTCACGGCTCCGGTCCCCGACCCGCGCATGCCCGGCCTCGCGACCGGGATCGTCACCGACATCAAGGAGGTCGGCGGCGAGCACGGCTGGGTCCGGCTGAGGTTCCCGTGGTTGGACGACGACTACGTGACCGACTGGGTCCGCACCGTCCAACTCGGTGGGACCGGCGTGTTCGGCCCCGACGTCAACGACGAGGTGCTGGTCGGCTTCGAGCAGGGCAGCCTGGACCGGCCCTACGTCCTCGGCCGGCTCTACAACGGAGTCGACGCGCCCGGCCCGCACAACCTGCCGCTGGTCGATCGCACGAGCGGCCGGGTCAACCGGCGGACGCTGGTGTCCAGCAGGGGGAACCGACTCGAGCTGTTGGACGGGACCCGGCAGGCCGGCGTGCGCCTGGCCACCGGCGACCAGCAGCTCGAGGTGCTGCTGGACGAGCGGGCGAACAGCCTGCAGCTCAACCTGCGTGGACTGGGCGGTCGCCTGGTGACCAGCTCGATCACGCTCGACCGCACCGGCATCACCCTCGACGCCAGGACCGGCGTGGTGCGGATCAAGGGCCGAATGGTCCACCTCAACTGATGGACGAAGGAGAGCACACATGCCCCCCGCTGCCCGCCTGGGTGACAAGACGTCCCACGGGGGCGCCATCGGACCGCCGCCGCCCCTGCTCGCGGTCAGGGTGGCGACCGTGTTGATCGAGGGTGCGCCAGCCGCCGTCGTCGGCAGCGTCCACGCGTGCGTCAAGCCGCCGGACCCGTTGCTGGGCCCGAGCAACGTGGTCCTGCCCCGACCCGGCCCGCCCTCCGGGGTGTTCGTCGGCGGGGTGCCGGCCGCGACCATCGGCGACCGCACCGTGTGCCAGGCCACCATCGTGCTCGGCGCCCGGAGCGTGTTCGTCGGAGGTGTGCTGTGAACAGGCAGAAACCCGGGGAGGTGGACCAATGAGTAGACCGGGGGTTGACTTTGTCGGCCGCGGCTGGGGCTTTCCGCTGCGGGTCGGGCCCACCGGTGGCATCGGGATGGTCGAGCGGGAGCAGGAGATCCAGGAAGCGATCCGGCTCGTGTTGGGCACCGCCCCCGGCGAGCGCCCGATGCGGCCGGAGTTCGGCTGCGGCATCCACGAGCTCGTCTTCGCCTCGGCCGACCACGCCACCGCCGGTGACATCGCCCGCGAGGTGCGTACCGCGCTGGACCGGTGGGAGCCGCGCATCGAGACCACCGACGTGGTCGTGGCGTTCGACGCGGTGGAGGTGGCGTGTGTCTACATCGACGTGCACTACACGATCCGGTCGACGAACGACCAGCGCAACCTCGTCTTCCCCTTCTACACCATCCCTTCCGAGGAAGCAGAGGCGAGCTGATGGCCCTGCCCTCGCCCAACCTGGACGACCGGCGCTTCCAGCAGCTGGTGGACGAGGCGAAGCGCTACGTCCAGCAGAGTTGCCCCGAGTGGACCGACCACAACGTGTCCGACCCCGGCGTGACGCTCATCGAGACCTTCGCCCACATGGTGGACCAGCTGGTCTACCGGCTGAACCGGGTGCCGGAGAAGAACTACCTCGCCTTCCTGGACCTGTTGGGGGTGCGGCTGTTTCCGCCGACCGCGGCCCAGACCGACGTCACTTTCTGGCTTTCCGCACCACAGCGGGAAACCGTGCTGGTACCCGCTGGCGCCGAGGTCGCCACCGAGGCCGCCGAGACGGCCGAGCCGGTGGTGTTCGCGACGACCGACGTGTTGCCGATCGTGCCGTCCAGCCTCACCTGGCTGGTCACCAGGACCGCGGGCGGTGAGCACGCCGACCGCACCGCTGACCTCTCCGAGGGCAAGGACGTGCCCTGCTTCCAGGCCGCGCCCGTGCCCGGCGACGCCACGCTGTTCGGCCTGTCCGCGGCGGTGCCGCGGTGCGCGGTCGTGCTGCGTCTGGACAGCAGCGTGGAGGGCGTCGGCGTCGACCCTCGCCAGCCGCCGCTGGTCTGGGAGGCCTGGGACGGCCAGGAGTGGGTCGCCTGTGAGACCGACAGGGACACCACCGGCGGGTTGAACCGTTCCGGCGAGGTGGTGCTGCACGTGCCGGGAGGGCACACCGCCTCCGCTGTCGCCGGACACCGGGCGGGCTGGCTGCGCTGCCGGGTCGTCGAGCCGGCGCCAGGACAGCCGTTCTACTCCGAGTCGCCGACCGTGCGGGAGGCCGAGGTGTTCACGGTGGGTGGCACCACGAGCGTCGAGCACGCCGAGGTCGAGACCGACGTGCCGATCGGCGAGTCCGCCGGCGTGCCCGGCCAGCGGTTCGCGCTGCCGACCGCGCCGGTGCTGATCGACGGCGAGCCCGTGGTCGTGCGAGTGGCCACGGTGGACAGCTGGGAGGACTGGACCGTCGTGCCGGACTTCGGCGCCTCCGGACCGGGTGACCGGCACGTCGTGCTCGACGCCGCGGACGGGGTGCTGATGTTCCCGCCCGCGGTGCGTGAACCGGACGGGACGCTGCGCCGCTACGGGGCCGTGCCGGCGAAAGGTGCCGCGATCCGGATGCCGCGCTACCGCACGGGCGGTGGCCGGGCCGGCAACGTGGCCCGGCACGCGATCTCGGTGCTGCGCAGCTCGGTGCCGTACGTGGCGGAGGTGGTCAACCGCGAGGCCGCGACCGGCGGTGTGGACGCCGAGACGGTGGATGAGGCGAAGACGCGGGTGCCCAACCAACTTCGCGTCCAGGAACGGGCGGTGACCGCTGCCGACCACGAGATGATCGCCCGGCAGGCCGTACCGTCCCTGGCGCGGGTGCGGTGCCTGCCCACGAGCGGCGGGGCACGGGTACTGGTCGTGCCGGACGCGGTGGCCGACGACCATCCCGAGGGCGGCGACCGGCTGCGCTTCGAGCAGCTGGTGCCCTCCGACGAGGTCCTCTCCGCCGTGGCGCGGCACCTGGACGAACGGCGTCTGCTCGGCGCCCGGCTCGTCGTGGAACCTCCGCGTTACCAGGGGATCACCGTGGTCGCGCGGCTCGTCGCGCCGGAGACGCGCGCCGCCGAGGTGCGTGCCGAGGCGCTGGCCGCGCTGTACCGGTACCTCAACCCGCTGCGCGGCGGCATCCACGGCACCGGGTGGGAGTTCGGCCGCCCCGTGCAGTTCGGTGAGGTGTTCGCGGTGCTGCAACGGGTGGCGGATGTGTCGCTGGTGAGCGAGGTCAGGATGTTTCCCGCCAACCCCCTCACCGGGGAGCGTGGCGCACCGGTGGAGCGGCTGGAGGTCGCGCCGAACGCGCTGGTGTTCTCCCATCAGCACCAGGTCGCGGTGAGCGCGCCGTGAGGGCCGCGCTCCCCGAGTTGCCGAGCCGGCACCCGCTCGGCACGATGCTGCCCGCGATGTACGCCGACGACGACCTCGCCCTGCGGTTCACCACCGGCTTGGACGCGGTTCTGTCCGCCCTGCTGTCTACTATGGACAACTTGCCGGCGTACCTCGACCCGGCGCTGGCACCGGAGGATTTCCTGGGCTGGCTGTCGTCCTGGGTGGCGGCGGAGCTGGATCCGGCGTGGCCGCTGCCGTTGCGGCGGGCGGTGGTGCGGCGGGCCATGGCGCTGCATCGCGGGCGAGGCACGGCCCGGGGTCTGGTGGAGCGACTGGAGCTGTCGCTGGGGGTGCGCGCGGAAGTGGTCGACGGGGCCGGCGCCCGGTGGTCGGCGACGCCCGACACCGAGTTGCCGGACGTTCCCGTCGACCAGGTCGTGGTGCGGGTGTGGGGGCGGGTCGACCGGCAGCGGGTCGAGGCGGTGGTGGCATCGGTCTGCCCGGTGCACATCAGGTGCGTCGTCCGGATCGAGGAGGACGCATGAGCGTCAGTACGCGGACCTGCCCGCAGTGCGGGGCCGCGGTCGGCGCCGCGGACGACTTCTGCGGCAACTGCGGCAACTACCTCGGCTGGGCGGCCGGCCCGCCGCGGTCGGCAGGGACGGGGGGCGGCGCGGTTGGTCCGCCTGCCGCCGAGGATTCGGCTGCGGCGCCGCCGAGTTCGGCGACGGCGGCCGAGGTGTCGGCCGCGTCGTCGGACGGCCCTCCGGACGGGACCGCGGCCGCGCGGTCGGTGGTCGAGCGGTTCGAGCAGTTCGGACCGGTGTTGCCCGGGCGTCCGGAGGCCCGCAGGCCACTGCCGACCGCGGCCGAGGAGGCGACGGTGGCCGGGCCGCCGTGTCCGGCGTGCGGCACGACGAACCCGCCCGGCCGGCGGTTCTGCCGTCGCTGCGCCACCCCGCTCCACCCCGAGCAGCGCGGGGCCCATGCCGGCCGACGTCGCGGGTGGCGATGGCGGGGCGACCGTTCGCGATGGCTGCGGCGACTCGCGGCGTTGCTGGTCGCGACCGCGCTCGTGGTCGCCGCGATCCTGTTCTTCCCGCAGGCGGTGATCCTGTGGGACGACCTGCGCGACCGGTTGGCGACACCGACGCCGGTGGTGCCGGTGAGCACCGAGGCGAGCGCGACCGTGGCCGGTCACCCGGCCACCAACGCCGCGGACGGGCTGAGCAACCGCTACTGGGGCGCACCCGACGTGGGCGCGTCCGTCGACTTCGGCTTCGCCGAGCCATTCCGGCTGCTGTCGGTGGTGGTGCACACCGGTGCGTCGGCGGAGGAGGAGGGCTTCGCCGCACAGGCACGCCCCGCCGCGGTCGACATGGTCATCACCAGGGACGACGGCACGACACGGACGTTGGCGGTGACCCTCGCCGACGAGCCGGGGCCACAGACCACCGAGACCGGCGTCAGCGGCGTCGTGCGGATCCGCCTCGTCGTTCGGGAGGCCCGGGGCACCGCGCCGGGGCGCCACATCGCGCTGGGCGAGGTGGAGTTCTTCCGGCGGTGAAACACCACGGACCTCCACACGAGCCCACACATATTCGCTATGAAGAATCTCTGAAGTGGGCGCGGGCACACTCGGTGTGGTGGGGATTCAGTCCTGGGGAGGGGCAGTGGTGGAGCAGCGAGTTCGGGTGGCGGTGCAGGCCGGCGACAACCTCAGCACGGCGGGTCTCACGAGCTATCTCGCGAACCGGCCCGAGATCGTGCTCGTGGCGGCGGGGGAGCGGGCCACGGCGGACGTCGTGGTGGCGGCGGCCGGCACGCTCACCGAGGAGGTGGTGTCCTGCCTGCGTATCGCGGTGGCGGAGATGCCAGCCCCCGTGGTGCTGGTACTCGACGAGCTCGGCGAGACGAACGCCCTCGCCGTCGCGGAGTGCCGGATCGTGTCGATCCTGCCCCGGGCGACGGTGACCGGGGAGCAGGTGCTGCGTGGCGTGCTGGCCGCGGCGGCGGGCGGTGGGGTGCTGCCGCCGAACCTGGTGGCACAGCTGCTCGAGCACGTGCGGCGGCTACGACAGGAGCTGGCGGCGCCGGCCACCGAGAGCAGCAGGCTGACCGCCCGCGAGATCGACGTGCTGCGGCTGATGGCCGACGGGCTGGACACCGCGGAGATCGCCAGCACGCTGTCCTACTCGGAACGCGCCATCAAGAACGTCTTCTACGGGCTCACCGCGCGGCTCAACCTGCGCAACCGCCCGCACGCCGTCGCCTACGCCCTGCGGCGGGGCATGATCTAGGGCACGTCTGACGGATCTTCGCCCGCGCGGTCCGCGCCCGGGCGGCCCCTGGCGGCGTTGTCGCACCGGCCGAGTACGACCCGGTACGAGGCCGATGCTCCGCCTTGCCAGCGACCACCCGGATCACGAACCGCATCGACCAAGATCCGCCAGACGCGCCCTAGCTGGCCACGAACCGCTGCTTCGCGCGCCGGACGTCCCAGTGGGCGCCCAGCTCGTGGTGGCCGGCGAGGGCCCTCGCGAGCGCGTCCTCGGCCTCAGCGGCCCGCCCGACCCGGCGCAGCAGCACGGCGTGGTCCTCGAGGGTCTGCGTCAGCTCGTAGGTCCTGCCGACCGCTGCGTAGTGGTCGATCACCTGGCGCAGCCCGTCGGGGTCGTCGTCCAGCAGGCAGCGGCTGAGGCGCGCCGCGGCGGCCGCCCTCGCCGGGGTGGTCTCCCGGGCGGCCTCGAACTCGCACGCGGCCACTGCCGCCCGCGCGGTGACCATGTCGCCGTTGGCGAGTGACATCCGGACGAGGTCCGGCAACCACTGGTGACGCAAGGTCATCAGCGCGTGCTTCGTGTCCAGGAGGGTGCCGAGCACCGCGATGGCGTTGGACAGGTTTCCCTCGCGCCACTCCGCGAGCGCCCGCGCCGCCTGCAGGAAGTCGCAGTTCTCCCGGTCCGCCGCGGTCGCCATCGGCAGGTTCAGGCCCGCGTCGAGGTAGGTGTCGAGCCTGGCCGAGTCGTCGCGGTGCACCGCGATGAGCGCCCCCACCCCGTACATGAGCAGCTGCGGGCCGCCGCCCTCCCGCAGTCCGAACCCGGTGAACTCGGGATCGCCCAGCACGCCGTCGATCCTGCCCGTCGCGTCGTCCCACTGCCCGAGCCAGAAGTCGTGGACGGCGCCTGCGACCTGCAGACCGGCGATCGGATGGCTGTTCCCCGCGATCTCCAGCGCGAGCTCCAGGTCGGCCGTGGCCTCGTCGAGACGGTCGAGGCACTGCAACGTGAACATCCGGTTGTCCAGCAGCACCAGGCGCAGGTCGGTCAGGCTGAGGTCGGTGCCGACGACCGTCATCGCCTGGTCCAGGTAGCCCACCGCGGTGGCGTAGTCGCGGCGGACCGCGTCGACCTGCCAGAGGATCTCCAACGCCTGGGCCACGGCGAACCGGTCCGCCGCGCGCTCACCGAGCTCGATGGCCCGCCGAGCGGTGTCCGCGGCCACCTCCAGCTCGCCGACTCCCGACCGCTGCACCAGCGCGAGCAGCGAGGTCAGTCGGGCCCGCCACACGTCGGGTACGGCCGGGTCGCGCAGCGCGTCCTCGCACGCCGCCAGCGCCTCCTCGGCGCGGGAGGCTCGGTAGGGCACGTACGCCAGGATCCACCGGATCTTCGCGATCAGGTGCGGGTCGGTCAGCAGCGGCAGCGTCCGGCGCGCGTGCTCCTCGGCCACGGTGTCCCTGCCGATCCGGAACAACACGTGGGCGAGCTGCGCCTCCAGGCTCACCCGTTCGGCCTCGTCGGCCAGTCCGAGCACGCGTTCCAACAGCTCGACCGCGACGAGCGGCGCGCGGTAGATCAGCACCGGCACGGCCGTGCCGATCCAGCCGGCAGTCCACGGCTCGCACTGTCCGTCGGCGGCGAGCAGCTGCGCGGCGACGTGGTCAACCGGCGCCCCGGCGTCGGCGAGCGCCTTCGCCGCCTGCTGGTGCAGCGCGTTCCGGATGGCCACCGCCATGCCCTCGTACAGCGCCTGCCGCAGCACCGGGTGGCGGAAGACGAGCCGGTTACCCCCGTCCCGAAGCACGCTGGCCGCGATCGCCTCGTCGAACGGCCGCACGAGCTCCGTCGCCGGCCTACCGAGCACGATCGCCAGGTCACCGACCGAGAACTCGCCGCCGAGCAGCGCCGCCGACCGCAGCACCTCGAAGGTGGTGTCCGACAGGTAGCGGAGCCGACCGGTGACCGCCGACACCAGCGACTTCGGTGCCCGCGCCAGTGACTCGGGCGGGACCTCCGCCGTGTCCTGGCCGACAGCCACGGCCCGGTCGCGCAGCAAAGCGTCCGCGATCTCCCTGACGTACAGGGGGTTTCCGCCGGCGCGGGCGGTGACCCTGCGCAGGCGAGGACCCGGCGGCGCGCCGACCAGGTCGCTGACCAGGCTCGCCACGTCCGGTTCGGTCAGGGGTGCGAGGTGGAGCGCGACGCCGTCGCCGACGGAGACGTCCCGGCGCAGTCGGTCGACCTCGGCACGCCGCGGCACCGGCCGGGTCGCGCCGACCAGCAGCAGGGGACGGCGGGCCGCCTCGCCGACGAGCCGGTGCCACACCATCATGCTGGCCTCGTCCGCCCAGTGCAGGTCGTCCAGCACCAGGACCAGGGGACCTTCCGCGCACAGCGACCTCACCAGCGCGATCAACTGGTCGATGGCGCCGACGACCGGGTCCCCGGCCGCGACGATCGGCTGGCCCGGAAGGTCTTCGTGCAGTGCCGTCGCGATCGCCGCCCTGCGCGAGTCGAGTGAGTCGACCTCCACCGCGAGGGCGTCGAGCACGAGGCGCAACGGGAACCGCTGCCCGAGCTCGTCGGCGACCGCGTGTGCGATCTGGCATCCGGCCTGCTCGGCGCGTGCCAGTGCGGCGGCGAGCAACGCCGACTTGCCGATGCCCATCTCGCCCTCGACCCACAGACATCGCCCTCGGCCGGCTGCGACGTCCGCCACCAGGGCGTGAACCACGTCCAGCTCCGCCTCGCGTCCGACGAGCGCCGGCGCAACCCGGGTGCCGCCGGTGCCGACGGCCGGTCGGACCGGCGCCCGCAGTGCCGGGTCGTCGGCGAGGATCTGGTCGTGCAACCGCCGCAGCGACGCGCTCGGCTCGATTCCCAGCTCCTCGACCAGCGCCTCGCGCGCCTCGCGGTAGGTCGCCAGCGCTTCCGCGGTGCGCCCGCACCGATGCAGGGCCACCATCAGCAGCTCGCGCGGTCGTTCCCGCAGCGGGTGATCACGCACCAGTGCGGCCAGCTCGGCGACCAGGTCGGCATGCCGCCCCGCGGCGAGGCCGGCCTCGGCCCGCAGCTCCACCGTGGCGGTCCGCAGCTCCTCGAGCCGGGCCCGCTCGGCCTCGGCGAACGGGCCGGTGACCCCGGACAGCGCCTCGCCCTGCCACAACGCGAGCGCGTCGGCCAGTGTGCGCAGCGTGCCGTGCAGGTCACCGTCGGAGAACTGCCGTTGCGCGTGCTCTCGTAACCGCGCGAACTCGACCACGTCCGCCCGGTCGGGCTCGACCCGCAGGCGGTAGCCGCCGCCCACCGACGTGAGCACCTGTGGCGCGACACCCCGCGCCCGGTCCGGTTCGAGTGACTTGCGGAGCGCCGAGATATAGGTGTGCAGGTTGCCGGCTGCCGTCGCCGGGGCGTCGGCACCCCAGACCCCGTCGATCAGCTCGGCACGGGACACCACCGCGTTCTGCCGGGTCGCCAGCATCGCGAACACGGCACGGGGCCGGGACGAGCCGAGCGCCACCTCCTTTCCGCCGGACCATGCGCGTACCGCGCCGAGCAACTCCACTCGAAGGTCTGTCGCCACAAAGAAAAGATCGCATATCGCGTCGCCCGTGCTACGGACGGTGAGCGAACTGCCAGAGGATTTCCCACCATGTGAGCGCCTGGTGATCCTCTCACCCGGGGTGGCCCGGACCCCTGAGCCGAGGTGACCTCTGGGCACCAGGGAACTCGCCGAGGTGCGTAAGAAGAATCGGCAGCGTGAGATGGAGAACGAGATCCTGAAACGCGCTGCCGTCTACTTCGCTCGGGAGAACGGGGTCGCGTCACGGTCACACGGCGCCGAGGTCGATGGCGGCTTTGGCGAGGCTGAAGCCCTCCGGCGGGACGCCCTTGGGGTTGTTGAGCCAGTCGCCCCGGTCGCGGACGTGGAAGCGGGCCTCGTCCATGAGCAGCGAGACGTAGCAGCCGTAGTCGATGGCGAAGCCGTCGTACAGGGTGCCGGGATGGTGCGGGTCGGCGATGCCACGGCGGAGCAGGTGCAGCAGCCGCGCGTCGTGCAGGTCCTCGATGGTCCCGTCGCGCTGGCTGGCCAGCTGGTCGACGACGAAGGTGCGGGACCGGCGGTGGCCGACGACCTCGTCCACGAGCGCGCGCAGGGTCGTTTGCGCCGGTTCGTTGGACACGATCGTGGTCTGCTTGTCGCGTATGTACCAGTCCCGGGCGGCCCGGCGCACGTCCGCGACCCCGATCGGCTCGTCGTGGGCGTGCTGGGCGGCCAGGGCGGCGATGTTGATCGCGTCGCGGGGGACGCCCTCGGCGGCGCGGACCAGCTCGGTGAAGGCGTTGCGGCGGAAGGTCTCCTCGACGAAGGCGGCCGGGTCCGCCGGCGGGTCCTTGATCATCGAGGTGAGGCGGACCCATGCGTGGTTGTAGAACAGCTGCCCGAAGAACTCGCGTGCCCGTGTCCGGCCGTGGTCGAACGCCAGGATCTCGTCGAGGTTCACCGCCGATGCCGCGTCGGAGCCGACCTCGATCCCCAGGTAGTCGCCGGACCCGGCGGGTTGGGCGAACCGCGCCCGGCGCTCGATGGCGGCGATCTTGACGGTGACTCCGCCGATCGGCAGCACGCTGCGACGCAACAGGTCCGCGAGGAACGGCTGCAGGTCGCGGGGAATGCTGCTCCACTCGTCGAGCAGCAGCCACAGCCGCGCCGAGCCGAGCGAGCGGGTGATCCCGCGTAGCGCCCTGGTCAGGGGGCCGAACAGCACGTGGTGGTGCTCGACCCCCGTTCGGACCAGCCGGCTCGCCGCGGTCACCGAGCGTCGCTGGCTCGCCGTCAGCCGGGGTGAGCCGCCCACGTCCAGCCCGATCGCGGACTCGGCGGAGCCGCCGATCGTGGTCTCCCGCTCCACCTCGCCGACGACCCGCACCTCGGTCGCCGCCGCGGCCAGCGCGTCCAGGCTCTCCAGCAGGCCGGCGGCGTCGGCGACCTGCTGCTCGACGGCGACCGCGAGCAGTTCGTCGTGCACGGCTTCCAGCGTGTCGACCAGCAGCTGGGTGCCCCGCTCGCCCGGCGCCCGGGTGCTGTCGTCGTAGAGGCCACCGGCCGAGCCGATCGTCCGCAGGTCCAGGTAGATCGGCACGTCACCGGTGTCCACGAGCAAGTCGCTCAGGTACATCAGCGCGTGGGTCTTCCCGGTGCCACGCCGGCCGTAGAGGATCTGGTGGTCGCTTGAGTGCAACAGCGCCGCGAACGACCCGGCGGCGACGTAGGTCGCGGACAGTGTGGTGCGGTCAGAGCTCTCGGCCCGCCGCGGAATTCGGAGCAGGGCCTGGTTGAGGTGCTGGTGCCGCCTGGTCATCCCCTTCACACTGCCCCGCCGAGGAGTGCGCGGGCAGCCGCCAGCCGGGTGAGCCTGCGGGAGGTGCGAGGGCGCGGACCGGGCTGATCGTGAGGACGTCCTGGAGTTGACTCAGGCGATAGTGCAGCTCGACGCTCGCAGCGGTGACCGTGTTCGCTGGGAGGGTCACATCCTCCGCTAGGAAGCGAAACCCGCCGACGTAGGAGTTGGTCTGGAAACAATTGATCAGAGCGCGCTGTCCACCGACGTACAGGGTGGACGTGGCGTCGGGGATCCGCCGGAACGTGTGCGGGCTGGCGTGGAGCCCGGGGGCTCATTGCGGTAAGGCCGAAACCCGGTGTGGCGGCGAACCGGGTTCCGGCTGGCTGGTTGGGTCAGGCTGGCGACTGGATCCACTCGACATATCCCGGGATCTGGATCCGGGCCCGGGCGCGGTATGGACCTCCGTCGAGGAGGGTCGGGGAGGAACAGCTGTGGTACTCGCCGGATGCGACCGTCTTGACGCACGCGTTTCCGTAGTGGGTGGTGTTGCCGTCCAGCACGTCGACCCGGAGTGTCGCCTCGTACGGCAATCCGCTGATGTTCTTGATCCTAACGCGGCCGTGGTGGTACTTGTGGTCGTATCCGACGGCCGTCGACATGCACACGTTGGCGACGATCTCCCCGGTCAACTGGACCTCGCCGGTGCACTTCGGCGCCGGCTGCGGATCGGCGCTCGCCGCAGTCGTGGCGGTCATCAGGCAGCTGATGGCGGCCAGCAGTGCAAGACCGGCGCGCCGAAACATTGTGTTTCTCATGACGCTTATTGCACCTAGCCGCGGCCGGTCCGCCGAGAGTCATGGCGGCGGGCAAAGGGGCAATTCAATATGCCCAACGCCCGTGCTTGTTGCCCGGATCAGAGCGCGGTCGGGGCCGGCCGGCGACCACGCAGTGCCGGACCATCCGTGGGACACGACAGCGTGCGTGACCGCCGGCCCGGGCTTGACCCGAGACGCGATCACGCGAGAAGTTGGAGCGGGCTGGCGCTGCCGGTGCGACGACGTAGTGGACCGATGTGGGGGCGAGTGTCGACTTTCGGTGAGGTTCTCGTCCGGTTTCGGCGGCAGGCTGGGCTGACGCAGGAAGGGCTGGCCGAGGCATCCGGGTTGAGCGTGCGGGCGTTGCGGGACGTCGAGCGCGGTCGGACGCGGGCCGTGCAGCGGCGTTCGGCGGAGGCGTTGGCGGATGCGTTGGGGCTGGCCGGCACGGACCGGAACCTGTTCGTGTCCGCCGCTCGGGAGGGGCGCCGACGAACCGCGGAGTCCGGGACCCCGCCTGGGGAGTCCGAAACCGCGCCCGCGGAGTACACGGGCCTGCCGCTGGCGGTGCCTGATCTGGTCGGGCGCGACGACGAGTTGGCGTGGTTGTCCGAACTGGCGGCGACCGGCGGAACCGTTGCTGTGGTGGGACATCCCGGCGTGGGCAAGACGGCGCTGGCGCTGGCTGCCGCACGACGGCTGCGGTCGGCGTTCCCGGACGGATGCCTCTGGGTCGATCTGCGGGGCATGGACGAGCAGCCGGTGACCGTTCGTGCGGCACTCGACCGGCTGTTGCGGGCGTTGGGGGTGCCGTCGTCGGAGGACTCGTCCTCGGAGTCGGATCAGGTCGTGCTGTACCGGTCGGTCCTGGCCGGGCGCCGAACGCTGGTCGTGTTGGACAACGCGGCCGACGAGCTGCAGGTCCGTCCGTTGCTCGCGGCGACGCCCGGTTGTCTGACCCTGGTGACCTGCCGTCAGGTGCTGGCCGGGTTGGAGGGCGTGCGCTGGTTGTGGTTGGAGCCGCTCGCCGAGGGCGCGGCACTCGACCTGCTGGCCACGATCGTGGGCGAGGACCGGGTGACCGCGGAGCCCCGGGCGGCGGCGGAGTTGGCGGAGCTGTGCGGGAACCTGCCCCTGGCGGTGCGGATCGCGGGCAACCGGTTGGCGACCAGGCCGCGCTGGTCGCTTTCCTATCTGGTCGACCTGCTGGGCGACGAGCGCACCCGGCTCGGCTCGCTGTCCGCCGGGGACCTGCGGATGCGCCCGGTGTTCGAGATGTCGTACCGGCGGTTGCCGCCGACGGTGCGGCTGGTGTTCCGCCGGTTGGCGGCGGTGCCCGGCGTGGACTTCGGCGACGAGCTCGCCGCGGTCGCCACCGGCATGAGCGGCCCGGAGGTGCGGCTGTGCCTCGGCGAGCTCGCGGACGCCAGCCTGCTGCAAGCACGTCCGGCGGGCCGGTTCCAGTTTCACGACCTGCTTCGCCTGTTCGCGATCGAGCGTTGGGAGGCGGAGGAGGCGTCCGCCACTCGGGAGCAGGTGTCCGACGCCGTGCGCGGCCACCTGCTGAGCACGGCCACCGCCGCGGCCGACGCCTTCGCCCCGGCCGCGTCGCGCGGCGGCGTGTTCGGCTCGGACGCCGAGGCGGGCGAATGGCTGGCTCGGGAGGAGTCGAACTGGATCGCCGTGCACCGTGCGGCGGCCGGGGCCGGTGAGCACCGCCCGGTGGTGGAGCTGGCGACGGCGCTCGTCTGGTACGCCAACCACCGGTGGCTCGGACTGCCCTGGGTCGAGATCTTCGAACTCGGCGCGACCGCCGCGTCCGCGATCGGTGACCGGGCGGCCGAGGCGACGCTGCTGAACGACCTCGGGTGGGCCCTGGGCGTGTGCCTCGGTGATCGCGCGGCCTCACTGCGGACCCACCAGCAGGCGCTGGCCGCCGCGATCGAGTCGGGTGAGCGACGCGAGGAGACCGAGGCGTACGCGTTCATCGGAACGGCGTTGGAGTTCCTCGGCCGGCCGGAGGAGGCCCTCGAGTTCGCGCGGCAAGCCGCCGCGCGGGCCGAGGAGTTCGACTTCTGGCTGGTGCGGCTGTCCGTGTTGAACCGGCTCGCTTCCGTGCTGCACAGCCTGGGCCGGTACGAGGAGGCGCTCTCGGTGTACCACGACGTGCTCGCGGAGGCCGACCGGCAGCAGAGCGGAGCCTCACTCGAAACCCGGCGAATGATGGTGGCCTATGTCAAGGAGGGCGTCGGCGACTGCCTGGTCGCCCTTGGCAAGCTGCGCGAAGCCGCCGAGACGTTTCGGGAGACTCGGCGGACGCGCGTCGAGCTCGGCTCGGTCGGCAACGTGGCGGTCGCCGCGTTGAACGAGGGCAGGGCATGGCTGTTGGCGAAGGAGTACGAGCGGGCCCGAGAATGTCTGCACTACGCGTTGGACGCCTACGGCGATCTGGCGCCGAACGGGCGCGCGCAGGTGCTGGCCGAGCTGGCTCGGCTACCGGCGCAGTGATCCCCGCCGACATGCCGACGCTCTCAGATCAGGCCGAGGCGGATGGCATAGGCGACCGCGTGGGTTCTGTTGTGCAGGCCGAGCCGGGTGAGCAGGCTGTGCAACGTGTTCTTCACCGTCCGCTCGGAGTAGGACAGCTGCTGGGCGATCCGTCCGGTGTCCAGCCCGTCGGCGAGCAGCCGCAGCACGTCCGCCTCGCGGCAGGTCAAGCCGTTCAGTGACAGGTCGCGGGGGGCGAGGGTCTCCGCGTGCAGCCGGGAAAGCCCGCGCAGGAGGCTGCCGAGCTGCTCGGGCGGAACGTCGCCGCGACCGCGGCGGGCATCGGCGACCGCTCTCAGCAACCGCATTCCGGTCGCCTCCTCGCGCGGCACGAGCACCGCGAGGCCGCGTTCCACAGCCGCCCACAGCTCCACCATCCGAGGCTGGTCGGCGATCAGGACAAGCCGGCTGGTGTGGGTGGTCGGCATGTCGTGGAGGGCGGGCTCGGCGATGGCGACGACCACCTCGGCCGCCGTCAGGTCGTCGAGCAGCTCGATTCCCGGCTTCCCGGTCAGCTCGCTGCGCAGACCGGCGCGGACCAGCGGATCGGTCGCCTGCACGCACACGCGGGTGGCGCTGCGCGGCCGCGTGTCGGTCGAGCGGGGAGTCGGCCACGCTGTGACGGCTGTCATGGCTCAAGGAAACCGCTCGTCGTCGCGGAAGAGGAGGCGGAACGGGGGAAGGTTTTATGACACCTGTTTTCTGCCGGTCAGTTCTGCCGGTTAAATACGAACTGTGGATCAGTCTGCCGGGCCGGCGTCGTCCTTCGGTGAACTCCTCATCGCTCATCGGCGTGCGGCGGGGTTGACACAGGAGGGGTTGGCGGAGGCCTCGGGGCTGAGTGTGCGGGCGTTGCGCGATGTCGAGCGTGGTCGAACGCGTGCCGTCCAGCGGCGTTCGGCTGACGCGCTCGCGGCCGCGCTGGGCCTGGGATCGCCGGAACGAGATCTGTTCCTGGCCAGCGCACAGGAGGGCCGGCGCCGGTCGACCGGGCCGGAGAACGGGTCGGCGTCGGCGGAGCTGTCGATGCTGCCGCCCGTGGTTCCCGATCTGGTCGGGCGTGCTGACGTGCTGGCTGGCCTCCGACGGGCCGTGGGCAGCGGGGGAGTCGTCGCGGTGGTGGGACAGCCCGGGGTGGGGAAGACGACGGCAGCGGTGTGGATGGCGCATGAGCTGCGGTCGGCTTACCCGGACGGCTGCCTGTGGGTGGATCTGCGGGGGATGGACGGGCAGCCGCTCTCCGTCCGCGGCGCGTTGAAGCGCTTGTTGCAGGGCTTGGGCATACGACCATCGGACATCCCCGCGGCGGAGGCCGACCAGGTGGATCTCTACCGGTCGATGCTGGCGGGGCGGCGGGTACTGGTCGTGCTGGACAACGCCGCCGACGAGGTGCAGGTCCGGTCGTTGCTGGCGACCAGCTCCGGCAGTCTGACCCTGGTGACCTGCCGACAGGCGCTGGCGGGTCTGGAGGGGGTGCACTGGATCTGGTTGGAGCCGCTCGCCGAGGCGGCGGCGGTGGAGTTGCTGGCCAGGATCGCCGGCTCGGACCGGATCGGCGCGGAGCCGGCGGCGGCGCGGGAGCTGGTGGCGTTGTGCGGCTATCTGCCGCTCGCGGTGCGCATCGCGGGCAACCGGCTCGCGACCCGGCCACGCTGGTCGGTCGGGTACCTGGCGGGGTTGCTGCGCGACACGCGGACCCGGCTGGACTCGTTGTCGGTCGGGGATCTGCAGGTGCGATCCGCGTTCGAGATGTCCCACCGCCGGCTCTCGCCCGGGGCGCGCACGGTGTTCCGGCGTCTGGCAGCGGTGCCCGGCGCGAGCTTCGGGGTGGACCTGGCCGAGGTCGCCACCGGGATGGTCGGGCCACAGGTACGTGGGTATCTCGACGAGCTGGCGGACGCGAGCCTGCTGCAACCCGCGCCGACGGATCGCCGGTTCCAGTTCCACGACCTGCTCCGGCTGTTCGCGGCCGAGCGCTGGGAGATCGAGGAGCCGCCCGCCGAGCGGGAGCGGATGACCCGTGCCGTGCTGGAGTACCTGCTGAGCACGGCATCGGCGGCCGCGTTGATGTTCTTCCCGGAGGAGGTGCGGTCCGACCGGTTCGCGACGCCGGACGAGGCGGGCGAGTGGTTGCTGCGCGAGGAGTCGAGCTGGATCGCCGCGTACCGGGCGGCGGCGCGCCTGGGCTGGCACCGTGAGGTGCTGGAGCTGGCCAAGGCCATGCACTGGTTCTCCGACGTCCACTGGATGGGACTGCCGTGGGTCGAGATCTTCCAACGGGGCGTTGCCGCCGCCCACGCCCTCGGCGACCGACGTGCCGAGGCGAAGCTGCTGAACTTCGTCGGCTGGGCACAGAGCTTCTGCCACGTCGATCATGACGCCACGCTGGAGACGCACCGGCAGGCCCTGGCCGTCGCGGTCGAGACGGATGACCGCCTCGAGGAGGTATGGGCGTTCGCGTACATCGCCACGACGCTGACGAACCTGGGCAGGGCCGACGAGGCGCTGGAACACGCGCGACGGGCGTATGTGCTCGCCGAGAGCTTCGACTTCTGGTCCGTACGGCTTTCCGTGCACAACCGACTCGGGCGGGTTCTGTACGCGTCGGGCCGGTACGAGGAGGCATTGTCGGTGCATCGCGCGGCGCTCGCCGACGCCGAGCGGCACGCCGGCGAGGAGCTGTCGAAGACGCAGCGGAACATCGTGGCGTTCGTGCGGCTGTGTCTCGGCGACACCCTCGTCGGGCTGGGCGAATGGCGGCTGGCCGCGGAGACGTTCCAGGAGTCGCGGCGGATGTTCGACGACGCGGAGATCCCGATGACCGCGGCGATCGCCGCCTTGAGCGAAGCCGACGCGCGGCTTTCGGTCGGTGAGCGGGAACAGGCGCGGGAGTGCCTGCACCACGCTCTGGACTGCTACGGCGACGCGGTGCCGCTCGCCCAACGAGACCGGGTGTCCGCGCTGCGCTCGCGGCTCGCGGAGTGAGGTGTCGCGAGGTCTCGACCACGGCGGTTCCGGGCAGCCACACGAGCACCGCGGCCCCACGACCGGGAGAAGGCGCCTGGGTGTGTGCCACGCCGGTCAGCATGGGGCATCGGACGGGCCGGCGGCCGTGGAGGGGAACGGACGCGCACCGGACGTGCCCGTTGGCCCCGAAATGGCGTCCACCGACCGCCGGAACGGGGTAGGGAGGTAAGGGAGGCCGACCGAGAGGGCGACAAATGTCCACTGCGCACTGGCGGCGCCGCGGAACGGCGGTGATCGCGGACTTCCCACCCGAGCGTCGCCGCCACCTGTACTGGCATGTCGAGAGGTTCCGCATGATGCTCGCGGACGCCGAGACGTGGCAGCGGGCGCGGCACACCGGCTGCGGGGACCTGTTTCAGGAGCGGCGCGCGGCGCAGGCCCACGAGCGTGCCGTCGCCATCGTCGCTCGCCGGGGTCGTGCGTGCTCCGCCGGCTTCGGCGCCGTCCCGGTGGAGCGGGATGTGCTGCGGGAGATGGTGGACGCCGCGGACCGGCTCCTCGCCTCACTGCGGCACCACACGGGGACGGTCGTGCTCACCGGGCCGGAGCAGTTCAGCGCATGGATCTGGACGCTCTACGAGTGCGCCATGGACACCGCGCTCCACAACGGAATCCCCTGGTGCGGAGACGTCGCGGGCGATCGTCCGGAGCGATCGTGGGAGACCCAGCCCGAGCACCAACTCGTCGACTGGCTGCTGGAGTTGGTGGACGGCCTGATCGGCGTCGTCGGATTCCCGATGTAGTCGCCGCGCAGTGAGCCGCACGGAGAAAGCGGCGCGTCGAACCACATCGGTCAGCCGGACAAGTTCGTGAACATCGTGGAGCAGGGGGTGGACACCGAGCAGTGGACCGAGTCGACGGTGGCGCGGGTGTCGACACCGGATGGTGGGACGCTGATCGGGTCGCCGCACGCATGCACCGTCACGCCGTCAACCCTTCCGTGCCCGAAGCGCGCCGCGGCCCGGGCACGGCGTCACACGGTCTCGACCCAACCGCGCTTCTTCGCCCACCCGACCAGAGCCAGCCTGGTTCGCACGACGTCCCCCGCCGTGATGGTCGGCACTGCCGCGAGCAGCAGCTCGGTGACGTCGGTGAGGAACTCCCGCTCGGTCAGGACCTCGCAGAAGTCCGCGTCGCCGCCCTCCGGATGGGCATTGGCCGGGGCATGCGTCTGGGCCGGCGTCGACATCCGCGCGTACGTCGCCTTCGGGCCGCGGTCCCCCTCTTCGATCTCGAAGTCGACCCGGGCGCCAGGCACCAGGAGCCGCTTGTCGAAGGTGATGTCGTTGACGTGAAGGAACACGTCCTCGCCGCCGATGTCCGGCGCGACGAACCCATATCCCCGCGCTTCGTCGAAGCGGACAACTTTTCCACTGACCACGATTACCTCAATCCACCCACAACAACCACATCAATCGCGTTCCCACGACGCCCAGCGTCGGAAGTTCCCATCATAGCCACCGCATCCGACCTCCGCTCTCGGGCGGGCGGCTGACGCGCCTCCCGGCTCTGGTGAAAGCACCACACACTACGAAGGACGGACCCCGTGCACGCGGTGGTTCACCGCTCATCCACTGAGGACCCGCGCTACACCAGCCCGGCGCGTACGGCGTAGGCCACGGCGTGTGCGCGGGTGTTGAGGTTGTTTCGGGACATCAGCGCGTAGAGCACGTTCTTCACCGTTCGCTCCGAGTAGGAGAGGTTGGCGGCGATCTCGTCGGTGCCGAGCCCTTCCGCGAGCAACCGCAGGACATCCCGCTCGCGGGCCGCGATCCCGGACATGGTCAGACCGTTGGGCTCGAGCACCTCGCGCCGCAGGCGGTGGAGCTGGTCGATCAGGTCGCCCTGCACGCTGGGCGGGAGATGGGCGACACCCCGGTTCGCCGACAGCACGGCGGCCGCGAGCTGGTCGTGGTCGAGTTCGTGGCGGGGAAGGACCGTGGTGATGCCGCACTCGACCACCACGAGCGCGTTCACGGCGCGGAACCCGTCGGTGACCAGGACACACCGTGGCTCCGCCGTGGACTCGCGGCGAAGCGCACGCAGCCGGCTGAAGGTCGCGTCCGTCACGGCGTCCTCCACCACCACGAGGACGTCGGCGTTGGCGAGGTCGGGCTCGTCGAGCACGGTCAGCTGAGGGTGACGTTCCAGCACGCCGACCGTTCCGAGCCTGTTCAGCGGGTCCGACGAGTGGACGACGACCTTCACCGGCGTGGTGGTCGCCGCGCGCGGATCGCGGCGACGTTGCTCACGGCTCATACGGCAAGCATGGCCGGGGCCACTTCACGCTCGATTCATTCCGGCCTCATCCCGAGGAAATCGGTCCTGCGGCGGGCCAGGGTCAGGCCATCACCGACCGGCAGCAGCACCGAGCTCACCCGCTCGTCGGAAAGCACGTGGGCGTTGAACTCCCTGACGGCCGGCGCCGCGCCCGTCGGCTGGTCTTGCCCCACCTCGCCCGCGCAGAGCGACCTGCTGGTCAGCAGCATGCCGCCGGGCCGCATCCTCGGCACCAACGCCTCCCAGCAGTCGATGTGGTCCCCGGTGGCGATGGCGGCCAGATCGATGAGCGCCAGGTCGATGAGCGGCTGGTCGGACAACGCGCCCAGCCAGCCGGCGATCGGACCGACATGTTGCCGGATCCGGTGCAGCACACCGGCTTCGGCCCACGCTTGCCGAGCGACGCAGGTCCACTCCGAGGAGACGTCGTTGGTGTACACCACGCTGCCCGCGGCGAGGCCACGGGCAAGCGCCAGCGTCGAGTAGCCGGTGAAGGTGCCGAACTCCACGACCAGCGTGGCGTCGATCGCCTGCGCCAGCAACGTCAGGAACACGCCCTGCTCGTGCGCGATCCGTGGCCGGCCGACGTCACCGAGAGCGGCTGTCGCCTCGATCAGCCCGCGTTGCGCCGGTGTCGGCGGCTCGGCGTGCGCGAGCAGGTAGTCGCGGAGTCGCGAGCTCATGCCGGGGTGCTCGGTCATCGGCGTCTGATGCCCCCTTCCTTTGGCTGTCGGCCGCGGAAGGGCTGACACACCACGCGCGGTCAGTGAGCCACACGGGAGCGCTCCACCGTCGGGTGGCTGCCCGACATACGCGACATCCGGGCACGGCGTCACGGGATTGTTCTTCCGACCGCGGTTCCGGTGTATCCTGCCGGCCACTTCGCCCCATTCTCGCGCGCGAGGGAGTGGGCGTGAAGACGCGGTGGTGCCCGGCGTTGAGCTGACGTGAAGACGTACGGAAGAGACTTCTCTCACCGATCGAGCGGGTGGGAGGATCCGATGCACACAGCTCCTGTGTCCGAGGCGGAGCCACGGTCCGTACGAGTGTCCGTCCACACGCCGGACGTGATCAGCCGCGTCGGGCTCGTGCGCTACCTCGAAGCGCACCCCGAGGTGGAGGTCGTCCCGGCCGGCTCGTCGGCGAGCGTCGACGTGGTCGTGCTCGCGCCGCCGCGGTTGACCCCCCAGGTCCTCACCGCCATGCGCAAGCGGGCGGCGCTCAGCCCGGCGCCGGTGGTGTTGCTCGCCAACCAGCTCAGCGACGGGCACCTGCTGGCCGTCGTCGAGTGCCGGGTGGTTGCCGTGCTGCCGAGGTCGGCAGCGTCGGACGACCGGTTGCTGCGTGGTGTGCTGGGGGCGGCGGCGCGAGCGGAGACGATGCCGTCGGACCTGCTCGGTGAGCTGATCACGCACCTCGAACGGCTGCGCGGTGAGGGCCTGATGGCGAAGGGGAGCGAGGCGGCCGGGCTGAACCCGCGTGAGGTCGATGTTCTGCGCCTGATGTCCAAGGGCATGGACACCGCGGAGATCGCGCGCGAGCTGTGCTATTCGGAGCGCACGGTCAAGAACGTCATCTACGGGTGCACGAGCCGGCTCAACCTCCGCAACCGTCCCCATGCGGTGGCCTACGCAATGCGTGCCGGCGCCATCTGAGAACTCGCCCGCGTTCGGAACAGTTGCCCTGGCCGGTATTGTCGATGGTGGTGAGGGTCGCGGGGAAGGGGCAGCGCACGTCGGCGTGACGTGCGGGCGCTCGGCGGTTTCGAAAGAGTCTCGATGGCGGGGAGTGCGGCGCTGCGGGTCCAGCTGCTGGGGCCGGTGCGGGCGTGGCGCGGCGACGACGAGATCGAGCTCGGCAGCGCGCGCCGCCGGGCGGTGTTCGCCATGCTCGCGTTGCGTGCGAACGAGGCGGTCTCGCTCGCGGAGCTGGTCGACGGAATCTGGGGCGAGCAACCACCCGCGCGGGCCATCGGCATTCTGCACACCTACATCTACGACCTGCGACGTGCACTCGACCCCACGCGCGACCGTCAGGCCGTGCTGGCGACGGTGGAGTCCAGCTACCTGTTGCGGCTGGCTCCCGAACACCGCGACGAACACCGGTTCCACGAGCTGCACGAGCTGGCCCGTCGGCACTGGGGACGCGGTGACCTCGCCGCAGCGCTGCGTGCCGTGGACGCGGCACGTGCGCTGTGGCAGGGCACCGCACTGCAGGGCCTGGCCGGGCCGTTCGCCGAACTGCACCGGGCGCGCCTGGGGGAGCTGCGGATCACCGTGGCCGAACACCACGGCGCCCTGCTGCTGGCCCGAGGCGACCATTCCGCCGCGGTGCGGGAGCTGTCGGACGTGGTCGCCGCGTTCCCGTTCCGGGAGACCGCCCGAGGGCTGCTCATGGTCGCCCTGAACCAGGACGGGCGGCGGGACGAGGCGCTCGACCTCTACCGGGAGATCGAACAGATGCTGCGTGACGCGCAGGGCATCGAGCCGGGGCGGCAGCTGCGCCACCTCCGGCAGCGCGTCGCCGGTGGCGAACCGATCTCGGTGGACGACATCGGCCTGGGTATGGGAGAGCCGGTGCCGCCCACGGCCATCGCGGGGCCGCTGGCGCGGTTGGGCCGCGCCCGGCCGGAGCCACCGGACGTTCTGGTCGGCCGCGATGACGAGCTCTCCTGGCTGAGGTCGCAGCTGGTGCGTCTGGGGGAGGGGCACGGCGGCTGCGTCTGGCTCGAGGGTGAGCCGGGAATTGGCAAGACCGCGTTGCTCGCCGCCGCGCTGGCGGACTCCGCCAACGGCTCCCGGGTGGTGTGGACCTCGGCGGACGGGCTGATCGACGAACGGCGTGACGAGGCCGCGGCCGGATCCGGAAGCGTCGCCGTCGACCGGGCGGTGGCCCTTGTCGAGCGGTTGTGCGTCGAGCGCCCGTTGGTGTTCGTCATCGACGATCTGGAGCGTCTCGACGATGCGGGAACGGCGGTCTGGCACCGGCTTTCCCGGCTGACCCGGCGCCTTCCGTTGTTGCTGCTCGGCGCGTGCCAGGCCGGGTCGACGATCGAGCGCAAGCGCGTCCGCGACACCGTCGGCGCGGTTGGCGGACGCGTCCTGGACATCGGTCCGCTCGCGAGGGCCGACCTGGTGCGCCTGGCCGAACACACCTTGGGCGTCGCCTGCGGACCCGTTCTGCGGGACGTGCTGAGGGTGGTCGCCGGCAACCCCGCGCACGTACTCCAGCTACTCGACGCCGTCCGCGGGTTCGACACCCTGCCCACCGCGACGAGCGAGGCCGAGCTCAGCCAGGCGTGGCGCCACGAGCTGGCCGCTGCCCAGCGACGGCGGGGCTGGGCACGGTTCGACGCGCTCACGCCGCGAGCCCAGGACGTGTTGCGGTCGGCCGCACTGCTCGGCGCGAAGCTCGACATCGCCGACCTCGCCGCCGTGCTGCACAGCTCGGCGGACGACCTGCTGGATGCCGTCCAGGAGGTCATATCCGCTCGCCTCATGCTCGACAGCGGCAGCGGTCTGGCGTTCTCCGACCAGCGACTGCGGCAGGCCCTGCTCGCCGAATGGCCGCCCGATCGTCTGGCAGCGGCGCATCGGGCCGCGGCGGCCGCGCTGGCCGGCGCCGGCGCCGCGGTGGAGCGGGTCGCCGGCCAGCTCCGGGCCACGCCGTTGGACGCCTGGAGCGTGCGGTGGTTGCTGGACAACGTTGAGGCGCTGGCCACACGTGACCCCGGCACCGCCGTCGAGCTCGTCGAGCGGGCCGTGGCCGGTTCCCTGCTTGCCGAGCGGGAGCGGGAGGCCCTCGCCGTGCGCGGTGTCCGGCTGGCCCATCGGCTGGGCAGACGACCCGAACGGGCGGCCAGGTCCGTTCTCGAGACGACCGGCGACCCCGAGCACGCCGGCGAGATGCGCTGGATCCTCGCCCAGCTCGACGACGACGCCGGTGCGACGGAGAAGGCGATCGCCGATCTGCTCGCCGCGGAGGCGGACCCGACGGTTCCGGACGCGTGGCGGGCCAGGTACCACGCGCTGCGGGCGCGGCTCGAACGCGTGGACGGTGGTGATCTCGACGCCCTGAGCCGGACGGCGAGTGCGGCACTGGAGCAGGCGACGAAGGCGGCGGACGCCGCGGCCATCGGGAGCGCGCTGTCGTCGATGTGGTTCGTGGCGACGGCGCGTCGCGACAACGCGTCCGCCCTGCGGTACGTGGACAAGGCGCTCGGCGTCGTCGGCACCGCACCGGAGTTCCTCCAGCTGCGGCTGGAGCTGCTGAGCGGCCGGGCCGCCACACTGCAGAACCTCGACCGTCTCGACGAGGCGTCCGAGGCCCTGGCCGGGATGCGCGCGGTCGCCGAGCGGATGCGGACCTCGGCCAGTGTCGCGTACGTGTCGCTCGCGGTGCACCACTACTGGTTGGGCGCGTGGGACGAAGCCCTTGCCGCACTCACCCACCTCGACGCGGGTGGTGCGGCCGACCGCACCGTCGACCTGCTGGTGCAGGCACCGCTGGTGCGTCACGGTGTCGCCGCTGTCATCGCGGCCCGCCGGGGCGACGCCGCGAGCCTGTGGACACACCTTCGGGCGGCCGACGCCTGCCCGTTGATCACCGTGGGCGATCAGGACTACAGCGGCTTCGTCTTGGTGGCGCGGGCCATCGAGGCGGGTGGCCGGGCCGGGCCGCGGGCGGAGCTGAGCGCGCTGGACCCCCTGCTGGACCTCGGATACGGCCGGTTCATCTTTCGGCACCAGTGGTTGCCGCGGATCATGCGGCTGGCGCTCGAGACCGGTGATCACACCCGCGTCCGGGCAGCCGCGCGGGTCAGTGAGATCGAGTCGGAGCGGGAGACGCCGCCCACGCGCGCACATGCGACCGAACGGTGGTGCCGGGCCCTGCGGGACCGCGACGCCGACGCGCTGCTCGCCGTCGGCGGGTACTTCGCCGATGTCGGACGGCTCGTGCAACGCGGCGAGGTCCTCGTGGACGCCGCGATCGTGCTCGCGGAGCTGGGAAAGATCGATCCTGCCCGGCGTACCTTCCGCGAGGCGATGTCGGTGCTCGGCGGCTTCGGCGCCACGACCGACATCGGCCGCGCCCAGGAGCGCATGCGTGAGTTGGGCGTGGACGAGGCGGACCAGCCCCAGTTCGGGCCGATGGTGACGGGATGGCACGAGCTGTCCGACGTCGAGCGCCGGATCGCGGAGCTGGTCGCGGCCGGCATGTCCAACCCGGAGATCGCCGCCGAGCTGACCCTGTCCCGGCTCGCGGTGCAGGCGCAGCTGTCCCACGTCATGCGCAAGCTCGCGGTGCCCTCCCGGGACGAGCTCGCGAAGAAGATCGCCGACGCCCTGAGCACGTCCTAGCTCACCTAGGGCACGTCCGACCGGTGCGCGTTCTGCCGTTTCATCGGGTCTCATCGGGCACGTCTTCCGGCGCGGACAGCCGACCCGTGGCGTACTGGCAGCAGGCATCCACTGGTGAAGCCTCCGGCACGGCAGGGGTTGAGAACAGCGATGACCTTCCACGGCGGACCAAACGAGCCACCGACCGGCAGTACCGCGCGGGACTGCGGCTGGCTGGTGTGTGACCACTGCGGCGCAGGCATTCCCCACGGGGAGTTGGCCGCACGCATCGACCAGTGGGTCGACCTGATGACACCGTGGCTGCACCGGCAGTCCGACCAGTCCGCCCGCGAGGGCTACGCCGACATGCTCGTCGGTCTGGCCCACGCTGCCCAGGCGCTCCGCACGCAGTGCGGCCACGAGGCCCGCGAGGCCGGCTCCGAACGCGAGCGGCTCGAGACGGCCCTGCACAGCCTGCGGCGGGCGGCCGCGAGTGCGATGCGCTTTCCGAGCGGCCGCACCTGGCGCGACCTGAACCCGTGAGGCCTCCCCGGTAGCCTTCGGCGATCGCCCCATTCCCAGAACATTCCCTGGACCATTCAGGTGTTGATGTTCGACCATGGACCGACGGCGTTCGGCACGGGGCACCAGGGAGTGGAGGCGCGATGGGGGCGGAGTCGAGACTCCGGGTGGAGGTACTCGGCCCGATTCGAGTCCGGCTCGGTGACGCGGAGGTCCGGCTCGGGCCCACCCGCCAGCGCGCGCTCTTCGCGGTGCTGGCCATCCGGCACCAGCACGTGGTGGCGCGCGAGGACCTGATCCACGCGGTGTGGGGTGAGCAGGCGCCGGCGACCGCCCAGGGCAGCGTCTTCACCTACGTCTCCGGCCTGCGCAGGGCGCTCGAGCCAGACCGGTCGAGCCGGGCGTCGAGCTCGGTCCTGCGTTCGGAAGGGCACGGCTACCGCCTCGCGCTCGACGCGGACGCTCTGGACGCCACCGTGTTCGCCGCGCACGCTGGCACGGCATCGGCCGCAGTCGAGCGTGGCGCCGCCGACGAGGCGCTCACCGTGGCCGACGAGGCGCTCGCGCTGTGGCGCGGCGAGCCGCTGACGGGGCTGCCCGGCCCCTTTCTCGCCGCCCAACGGGATCGCCTGATGGCCACCCGGCTCGACCTGCTCGAGACCCGCGCCAAGGCCAAGCTGATGGCGGGCCGTCATGCCGAGCTGGTGGGCGAGCTGACCGCACTGGTCGGCGAGTACCCGTTGCACGAGGAGCTGCGCGGCCTGCTCATGATCGCCCTGTACCGGTGTGGCCGGCAGGCGGACGCGCTCGACCAGTTCCGGCAGGCGACGCGGACGCTCGGGACCGAGCTCGGCACCGCCCCGGGCGCTCGGCTCGCCGAGATCCACCAGCAGGTGCTCACCAACGATCCGGCGCTCGCCCCGCCGAAGGCCGGCATCCCGGCGGCGTCGGCCCGCTCGACCGGCCGGCCGCGGCAGCGGGCCGTCGCGTTCGTCGGGCGCGACGACGAGCTGGCCCAGCTGCGCACCGCCGCGGCGGAGCTCGTCGCAGGCACCGGCCGCGCGGTCTGGCTGGACGGCGAACCCGGCATCGGCAAGTCCGAGTTGCTGACCGAGGGTTTGGCCGGTCTCGACGTCGAGGACGTCGAGATGTGTTGGGGGTCCGGTGACGTGCTCGCGCAACGCTTTCCGCTCGAGGTCATCCAGGAGTGCCTGGGTGTGGCTCCCGACTCGCCGGACCCCCGGCGGGCCAGGATCGCCCACTCCGTCGCGCGGGCGTCGGCCCGCGAGGACGTGTTCGGCGGCGGCACCACACCACTGGGTCTCGTGGACGAGGTCGTCCGCCTGGTCGGTGAGCTGTGCCGCGACCGGCCGCTCGCACTGGTGGTCGACGCCATGCAGTGGGCCGACGAGCTGAGCATGCTGACCTGGAGCCGGCTGGTCCGGGAGACCGAAAGGCTGCCGCTGCTGCTCGTCGGCGCGTGCCGGCCGGTGCCCCGGACCGAGGGCCTGGACAGCATGCGGAGCACCGTCGCCAGGCAGGGCGGCATCACGCTACGGCTGGATCGGCTGTCCGGTGACGCCGTCGCCGGTCTCGTCCGGGAGATCGTCAAGGCCGAGCCGGGGCCGGAGCTGCGCCGGGTCGCGCTGCGGGCCGCCGGCAACCCGCTCTACCTCCAGGAGCTCGTGGACGCCCTGGTGCGCGACCAGATGGTGCGGGTCTCCGCCGGCACCGCCGACATCGAGGCGGCGGCGAGTGCCGGTGCGCCGAGGTCCCTGGCCTCGGCGCTCGAACACCGCCTCGACTTCCTGACGCCGGCGACGGTGGACGTGTTGCGGCGGGCGGCGTTGCTCGGCATGGAGTTCCGACTCGACGACCTCGCCGTGGTCCTGGACCGGCCGTCGAACGCGCTGCTCGCGGCGATCGACGAGTCGACCACCGCTCGCGTGCTGGTCGTCGACGGTGACCGGACGGCCTTCCGGCATCCCCTCGTCAGAGAGGCGCTGTACGAAGGAACCGGACCCGCCCTCCGGTCCGCGTTGCACCGGCAGGCGGCCGAGCGGCTGCATCAGGCCGGCGCGTCGGTCCACAACGTGGCCCGCCAGCTCGCCGCCGCGCCGGGCATCGTGGATCCGTGGATCGTCCGGTGGGTGGGCGAGCACGGCGAGCAGGTGGCCGGTCGCGCGCCGGACATCGGTCTGGAACTGCTGCACCGGGTGGTCGCCGCGTGCGATCCGGGCGAGCCGCGGCTCGTCGAGCTCACCGCGAGCCTGGCCCGGGTCATGTACTGGTCGGGCGAGTCACCGGAACACGAGGTGCGGTCCGTGCTCGCCGCCACCCGGGACCCGGACCTCGCCGGCGAGATGTACTGGATCCTCGGCTGTGTGTTCTACCGGCGGGGTCTGGACCAGCAGGGCGTGGACGTGCTGCGCGTCGCGGTCGAGTCGGGCATCTCCGATGTCTGGCGGGCCCGGTGCCGGGCGTTGCTGTCCGGGCGGGAGCGGATGGGACTGGGCGAGGTCGAGTCGGCCGAGCGGAACTCCGTCGCCGCGATCCGCGACGCCGATCGCTACGCCGACGTCTTCGCCAAGGCCTACGCCCAGTCGAACCTGTGGTTGTTCCGCTCCATCGACCGTGACCACGCCGCTGCCCTGGACCACGTCGACGACGCCCTGCGGTCGCTGGACGCGGCACCAGAAGGCCCCGAGAACGCCTGGCTCGTCCACATGCGGTTGAGCCTGCTGGACAACCGGGTGTTCTCCCTGCAGAACCTCGACCGGCTCGACGAGGCCGGGCAGACGCTGCGCCGCGCCGACGCCGTGGTGCGCGAACACCAGCTCCCGGGCGGGCTGACCGTGTCCTCGGCAGTCCACGACTACTGGACCGGTGACTGGGACCAGGCCATGGCGGAGCTGTCCGTCGCCGTCGACGCGCACGGGTTCGACATGGCTTTCCGCGGCCTGCGGGAGAGCGGGCCGATGCTGTTGCTGCTACACGGGGTCGCCGCGCTGATCGCCGTGCTGCGCGACGACCGGACCGCGGTCGTGCGGCACCTGACGGCGGCGGACGAGTTGCCGTTGCTCACCTCGGCGGACCGGGAGAACTGCGATTTCCTCGTGATCGCCGACGCGCTCGCCGCCGAACGCGACGGCAGGCACGAGGCCGCGCTCCTCGCGCTCACGCCGGTGTTGGACGAGCGGTACTCGCCGTTGATGCTGCGGCACCAGTGGCTCGCCGACGCCGCCCGGATCGCTGTCGAGGGCGGCGACCGGGCGGTGGCCGAGCGCGCGCTGGAGGTGTGTGAGCTCGAAGCGCGACGTGAGCGGACCGCCGCCCGGGCGACCGCGGCCGCCGCGCACTGCCGTGGCCTCGTCCTCGACGACCCGGCCGCCGCGCTGGCCGCCGCCGAGCACTACGCGTCGGTGCACCGGCCCGTGGAGCAGGCTAGGGCGCTGGAGGACGCGGCCGTGCTGCTCGCGCGGGCACAGCGGCGGGACGAGGCCCGCGAGGCGCACGAGCTGGCGGTGCACCGCTACGACGCGCTGGGCGCGAGGTGGGCGAGCCGGCGCGCGAGCACCCGTCTCCGGGCCGCGGACCCGCGCTGGCCGACACGCTGACCTCCGGCACCCCGGCCGGCGGTCGCTGACCCTGGTCAGGGTGCGCGCCGGCGGCGTGCGGCGACGGCGACGGCCGGGCCGGTCACCAGCAGCGCCGCCGCGGCGATCCCACCGGCGAACCACAGCGCGCGGCTGATCGGAACCGGGTCGGGTGTGGCGTGCCGAGGGACCTCGACCCGAAGCTCAGCCGGCGGCGTCGCGGGTGAGTCGGTGTTGGGAACGACGGTGACGGCCGCGAACGGGTTGACGATGCCGTAGCCCACCAGCTTGTTGGGCAGCGACGTCGAGGGTTGGTCGGCGGTGTCCCGCAGTCGGGCGGCGACCTCCGGGGCGGACAGCGTGGGGTGGTAGTCCCGAACCAGGGCGGCCGCGCCGGCGACGAACGCCACGGCCAGCTCGCTGCTGGACGCGAGCCGGTGGCCGTTGCCCCTCGGCGCCACGCCGATCAGTTCGTCGGCCGGAGCGGCGAGCTGCGGGGCCGCCCCGTAGACCGGGTTGCGCACCGGACCGTCCGGCCCCACCGGCGCGACAGCCAGGACACCGGGAACCCTGGCGGGGAACGCGAGCTGACCGTTTCTCGGCACGGCCGCGGATGCGACGACCAGCACGTCGCGATCGGCCGCGTACGCGACCGCGTCGTCCAGCTCCCGCACGCCGATGGTGGCCACCAGCCCCACCGCGACAACGCGCGCGCCGGCGTCGACCGCAGCGCGGATGCCGTTGCCGATGGCCACGGCGAGGGCGGCGTGGTCCCGGATCTTCGGTGGGTCGTCGCTGACCCGGACCGGGAAGATCCGTGCGGCGGGGGCGAGGCCGACGAACGGCACGTCCGGGTTCGCGCTCGGCCGGGCCGCGATGAGCGAGGCGAGGAAGGTGCCGCGCCCGAAGCAGTCACCGTCGCCGGGTCCACCGGTCAGGTCGGTGCCGGGCAGCACCGCGCCGGCCAGCGCGGGTGCTTGCGCGCTGACGCCGGTGTCCACGACACCGACCAGCACGTCACCCCCGGTGAGCGGCCACACTCGTTCCGGGCTCATGCGCCGCTGAGCCCAGGACAGCTGCCTGACCGGGGTGTTCGACGGTGGCGTGCACTGTCCGACCGGCTCCTGGTCGACTTCGGGCGGTTGCGCCGCGACCGGGGTCGGTGTCGCCGCGACCAGGATGCCGGCGAGGGCACCGAACACCAGCAGGGCCCTCATACCGGCTCCTCCGTCCAGCCGATCTGCAGGCCGACGGCCTCGCGACGGGTCACCAGCATCGCCCGCCCCGGCGGCAGCGGCCGGCCCCTCATGCCGTTGAGCAACGGCATCTCGTTGGGCGGCATGGACAGCACCAGCTCGGGAGTGTTGGACTCGTGCAGGCGGCGGACCACCGGGTCCATTCCCGACCGGTTCGAGCCGGCCGCCGCCCGTGCGACGATCAGGTGCAGACCGATGTCGCCGGCCTGCGGCACCAGGTCAACCATCTCCTGGAGCGGACCGCCGGTCGGGGAGATCAGCAGGTCGTAGTCGTCGACGAGGACGAAGATCTGCGGCCCGCTCCACCAGTCCCGCCTGCGCAGCTGAGCCGGGGTGATGTCGGGGCCGGGGATCCGGGCCCGCAGGTCCGTCGCCACCTGGTGAACCGGCCCCGCCGCCGCGGCGGCGGACACCACCGTGGCCAGCGCGTACTCCTCCGGCACCGACTCCATCAGCCCGCGCCGCGGGTCGAGCACCAGGATCCGCGCCTCCTCGGGTGCGTAGACGGTCGTGATGGCCTGCGTGATGAGGCGCAGCGCGGCGGTCTTGCCGCTGGCGCTGTCGCCCATGACGGCCAGATGCGGCCGGGCGTCGAAGTCGTGCCACACCGGCAGCAGATCCAGCTCGCTCGCGCCGAGCGCCACCTTCGGTCCGGCCTCCGGCGCGGGCAGCTCAGCGGCCGGCAGGACCGACGGCAGCATCCGTACGTGTGGCGCGTGCCGGCCGGTCCACGACTCCGCGACCGCGATACACAGCTCGCGGGTCGCCCCGGCGAGACCGTCGGCGTTGTCGACGCCGTCGATCCGCGGTACCCCGGCCAGGAAGTGCGTGTGGTCGGCTGTCATACCCCGTCCGGGAATCTGCGGTACCTCGGCCGCCTTCCGCATGTTGATGACAGAGTCGATCGAGTCGCCGAGCCGCAGTTCGAGCCGGGTGCCGAGCTGGTCGCGTAGTGCACTGTGCACATCGGACCAGCGGTTGGTGGTCAGCACCAGGTGCACGCCGTAGGCGAGGCAGCGGCCGGCGAGCGCCCGCAGGGTCATGTCGTGCTGCTCGAACTCCGCGCGCAACGAGCCCCAGCCGTCGACGACGAGGAACACGTCACCGTGGGGGTCGTCGGCGAACTCGCCGTTCGCCCGCCGTTCCCGGTAGGCGGCCATGCTTTCCACGTTGTGCTCGGTGAAGACCTCCTCCCGGTGCGCCAGCATGGTCTTCACCTCGGCGATGGTGCGCGACACCCGCTCGGCCTGGAGCCGGCCGGCCACACCGCCGACGTGCGGCAAGCCCTCCAGAGTGGACAGTGTGCCACCGCCGAAGTCCAGGCAGTAGAACTGGACCTCGTTCGGTGTGTGGGTCAGCGCGAGGGAGGTGATCAGCGTGCGAAGCAGGTTGCTCTTGCCCGACTGCGGGCCGCCCGCTATGCCGACGTGCCCGCCCGCGCCGGACACGTCGACGACGTGCAGCTCGCGCTTCTGCTCGAAGGGCTTGTCCACCACACCGATCGGCGCCGCCAACCGGCCGTTGCCCGGCCAGCCGACGGCGGTCAGGCCGCGGTCGGGGTCGGGCACCAGCGGCGGCAGCAACTGGTCCAGCGAGGGCGGGTCGGCGAGCGGTGGCAACCACACCTGGTGGGCCGGCGGGCCATGACCGATCAGCTTCTCCACCGCGACCGACAACACCGACTCGCCGGTCTCCGGCGCGTCGTCGCCGTCGCGCGGCTGTGGGGGCGGCGCGTTGACCCCGGCCGGGACGGGCAGCTTGCGGACGCCGAACGGCACGACCTGCTGGCGTACCTCCTCCTGGCGTTGTTCGCGGGTGCGCCGCCGGTACTGACCGGACACGTAAGCCGCCTTGAACCGGATCAGGGTGGCGACGTCACTGCGGAGATAGCCGTTGCCCGGCGCGCTGGGCAGCTGGTAGGCGTCCGGGACGCCGATCACCGAGCGGCTCTCCATGGCCGAGAACGTGCGCAGACCGATCCGGTAGGAGAGGTGGCTCTCCAACTTGTGCATCCGGCCCTCGTCGATTCGTTGCGAGGCGAGCAGCAGGTGCACGCCGAGGGAACGACCGAGCCGGCCGATCATGACGAACAGTTCGCCGAAGTCCGGATTGGACGCGAGTAGCTCGCTGAACTCGTCGACGATCACGAAGAGCGTGGGCAGCGGGTCCAGCGGCGTGCCGGACAGCCGCGCCTTCTCGTAGTCCAGCAGCGAGCTGTAGTTTCCGGCCGAGCGCAGGAACTCCTGCCGTCGCACCATCTCCCCGTGCACCGCGTCCTGCATCCGGGTGACCAGCGTCGCCTCGTCCGCGAGGTTGGTGATCACGGCGGACACGTGCGGCAGCTTGTCCAGACCCAGGAACGTGGCACCGCCCTTGAAGTCGACGAGCACGAAGTTCAGGGTCTCCGACGAGTGGGTCATGGCCAGGCCGAGCACCAGCGTGCGCAGCAGCTCGCTCTTGCCCGACCCGGTGGCGCCGATCAGCAGTCCGTGCGGGCCCATCCCGCCCTGGGCGGACTCCTTGATGTCCAACTCGATCGGTGCGCCGCTTTCGGTGATGCCGAGGGGGATGCGCAGCCGGTCCCGGGTGAGTCCGGTCCGTGCCATGGTCGCCGGGTCCCACGTGTCGAGATCGTTGATGCCGAGGAGCTGTGGCAGCTCGAAGTTGGCCAGCATCGGTTCGGCCACATCGGTCGTTCCGCCGAGCCGGTACGGCGAGATGGTCCGCGCGAGCGTCGCCGCCCTCGTGGTGCTCAGGGTGTCCGGTCGGCACAGGGTGGTGCGGACGTCCTGTCCGGTGCGGTCGGTACGCACCATCTCGACCTTCTCCTCGTCCACGTCGAGGCGAAGGGTCGTTCGGCCGCTCGCGTCGATGAGCGCCTCGGAGATGTCGAACACGACGGAGTTGCGGTAACCGGTCCCGGCCAGCCGCGACTCCGCCGGCACCTCGACACCGTCGAGCACGACCACGACGTAGGGCTCCTCGGCGCTCGGTGACGCGGCCGCCTCGAACCGGCCCCGCTCGCCCAACTCGGCGTCCAGCAGGTCGATCAGCTCGTCCACGCCGTCCGCGAGCAGCCGGGCGTTGCCCGCGCCGTCCTGTTCGAGTGGGTGCTGGGCGTGCGGCAGCCACTTCACCCAGTCCCACAGATGCACCCGGCCCGGCTCTGCGCAGACCGCGACCCGCAGGTCCTCCGGCGAGTGGAAGGTCACCAGCTGACACAGCACCGCACGCGCCAGCCCGCGGATGGCGTCCTCGTCACCGCCGAACCTGACCTTCGCGAACCCACGCAGGAACAACGAGGTCGGCAGGTTCGCGACGGTGCCGTGTGCGTTGATGAACCGGCGCAGCGCGCGGGCGGACAACGGCTCCAGGTCCGCGACCGGCTTGGTGCTCAGCGGAGTGATCGGAATTGCCAGCCGGTGCTCGCCGGTGCCGATCCGAACCTCGGCGAAGTCGCCGTGCGCGGCGCGCCGCTCCCACAGCCGGCCGGTCATCGCGATCGACCACAGTCCGTTCGGGTCAGGATGGCGCCAGGCGAGCGCCTCTCGCTGTCTGGTCGCCGCGTCCCGGACCTGGGCTCGCACCTGGCCGAGGTAGCGCAGGTAGTCGCGCCGCTCGCCCTGCATCCGGCCGCGTCGCTCCGTCCCGCCGCGGGCCATCTGGACGAGGAACATCAACAGGCCCATCAGCAGCATCGCGCCGAACATCGTCAGTCCGAGAACGGGGTTGTTCGGCGCGATGTACAGCAGCATGAACACGCCGCCGAACAGCGTCATCGGCAGCATCATCAGGGCGGACATGATGTCCCTGCCCACCGTCTCGGGCAGCGCGGGCGGTTCCTGCAGGGACAGCTCCCCGCTCGGCATCTCCGGCGGTTGCTCCCGGCTCGGCCGGCGGAACAGCGTTGTCGTCATCGCGACTCCTCGGTGCGGACTCTCCACCTCGGTGGACGGCGCCGACCCCTGGCGGTGTTCACCGCGCGCCGGTGAACTCCGGGCGCGGCGAACGCCGTGTGGTGGGTATGACGGTGAACTCGAACGAGGCGGAGGCGCCCGCGCCGGCACTCCCGGCCGGTGGGGCGGGGGAGATGTGCCGGCTGACCATCTGCGGGCCGACCTCCCGGGTCGAGCTGGCGGTCCCGGCGCACGTGCCGATCGCCGACCTGATGCCCACGGTCCTCGGTCACCTCGACCCGTCGTTGGCGACGACCGGCCTCGGGCACGGCGGCTGGGTGCTCCAACGGCTGGGTGAGGCGCCGTTGGACGAGGAACACGGCACCGCGGCGGCCGGCCTGTACGACGGCGACATCCTGCACCTTCGCCCCCGCGACGACCAGCTGCCGGTCGCCGACTTCGACGACCTGGTCGACGGGGTACACACGGGCCTGACCGCACGCGGCGACACGTGGACTCCGGCGCTGACCCGCCGGGTGTGCCTCGGGCTCGCCGGCGTGTGCGGGCTGCTCGCGGTGCTCGTCACCGCCGGGAGCGCGGCCGGGCTGGTGTCCGTGGTGAGCGCGGCGGTGGTCGGCGTGGTGCTCCTCGGGGGCGCGGCCGCACTGGACCGACTCCTCGACGATGCCGGCGCGGCCGTGACGCTCGGCGCGTCCGGCGTGCTGGCCTGCGGGGTCGCTGGCCTCGCCCTGCCGTCGGGCGGGGCGTCACCCGCGCTGTGGTTCACCGGCCCCGGCGTGCTCGCCGCGTCGGTCGCGGTGGCGGTCGCGGCAGGCGTCGTCTACGCCACGCTCTCCATGGCTCGACCGGGATTCATGGCCGTCGCCGTGGGCGGCGTGCTCACCGCGGCCGCCTGCGTCCTCGACGTGGTGCTCGGCCTGGGCGGCCCGGCGACAGCGGCCGTCCTGGTCACCGTCGTGCTGGGCATGACCAGGTTCGCACCGCAGGTCGCCGCCTGGCTGGCCGGCCTGGTCGCCGAGCCGGTGCCCACCACCCCGGAAGGCTTCCAGCAGGGGCTGGATCCATTGCCGGGCAGAGAGGTGCTGGACAAGGCCACGGTCGCCAACCAGTACCTGACGGCGTTCACCCTCGTGCTCGGCGCCGTGGGTACCGGCGCGCTGCTCGTGGTCTCGTCGCATCCGCGGTGGGACACCCTCACGCTGGCCTGTGCGGTGTCGGTGCTGCTGCTGTTGCAGTCCAGGGAGCTGAACGGGGCGTGGCACCGGGCCGCCACCCTGGTGCCGGGTGTCGCGACGCTGGTCTCCGTGCTGCTGCGCTGGACGGTCGGGCTGCCGCTGTTCGGCCAGCTGGGTGTCGCGATCGGCCTGTTGGCGCTGGCGGGCAACGCCGTGGCCGGCGGGCAGGTGCTTCCCGGCCGTCAGCTCGTGCCGAAGTGGGGCCGCTGGGGCGACATCCTGCACTGGCTCTGCGGGCTGTCCGTGCTGCCCGTCGTGCTGTCCATCACCGGCTTCTACCAACTGGTCGCCAGCTGGCTGTGAACCCCGGACGCGTCGAGAGCCGTCGGTCCCAACAGGAAGGAGGTGCGCCATGTACGGCAGGCGTGAACAGGTGGAGGCTCATTCCTTCCTGGTGAGTCGGATCATCGCCGCGGTGCTGCGCACGGACCCGGACGCGCCGGCACGCCCGCTCCGGCGCACCACGTCCGGCCTGCTCGGCGGGATCGGCATCGCCCTCCTGGTCGTGGCGATCACCCTGATCGTCACGCTCTTCTTCGGCGGTGGCAGCGACAAGTGGCGGGAGCCCGGCACGCTGATCGTCGACGAGGACTCAGGCAACCGGTACCTGCTGGTCGACGGCCGGCTGCGGCCCGTGCTCAACTACGCCTCCGCCCGGCTGCTCGTCGAGGGCGAGCCGCCGGTGGCGACGGTCAGCGGTGACGACCTCGCGGACACCCCACAGGGTGCGCCGATCGGCATTCCCGGCGCACCCGACTCGGTGCCGTCGGCGAACGCCTCGGCACAGCCGTGGACGGTGTGTTCCGGTGTTCCCGAGGACGGCGAGAACGCCGCGGCGGTCGGCGTGACCGTCGGCGCGGCGGCGGGGGTCACCGCGTTCGGCGCGGACGAGGCGGTCCTCGTCCGGGTCGGCGGGCAGCAGTACCTGGCCTGGCAGGGTACCCGGCTGCGGCTCACCGCCGAGTGGGTGCCCCGAGCCCTCGGCCTCGACCCGGACGCGGCCATTCCGGTCGACTCGGCCTGGCTCAACACGTTGCCCGCCGGTCCCGACCTCGGGTCGCCGCCGGTGGTCCACGGCGGACCCGGCCCGGCCGTCGCCGGCCAGGACACGACGCTCGGCCAGCTGGTCAGCGTTCCGGACGCGGTCGGCGACAAGGCTTTCGTGGTCGCCGAGAGCGGGCTGATGCCGGTGAGCACCACCGTGGCGACCCTGCTCGGCGCCGACCCCGACCTCGACCTGGCACCGACGATCACGCTCACCCCGGCGGAGCTGGCGGCCGAGCGGGTGCTCGCCGCCCCGGTGTGGCAGGCCGAACTGCCGCCGCGACCACCGTCGGCAATGGACACTTCGGTCAGGGTGCCCTGTGTGCGCTGGGAGTCCGACCGTGTCGCGTTGGTGTCCGCCGAGGGCCTGGCCGGGGTCGCGGTGAACGGTGAGGGCCTGACCCGCGACGGGCGGGTCGCCGACCGGGTCGAGGTGGTACCGGGGGCCGGCGTCATCGCGCGCACCCGCCCGGCACCCGGCGTACCGGGCGCCGGCGTGTACCTGATCACCGAGACCGGAGCCAAGTTTCCCGTGGCCGACGGCGCTGCCGCCGAGGCGCTCGGGTTGTCGCTCGAGTCCGCCGAACTGGTCCCGGCCGAGCTGCTCGCTCTGCTGCCGACCGGTCCGGTGCTCGAAGTCCCCGCATAGGAGAGGAAATTCACATGACAACGCCAGGAAAACGCAGTGGTTTCGACGAATCGACTCTCAGGGTCGTCATCGCCGCCACACAGGAGGCGGTCGGTGGCCTGACCCAGGTTGGGAGCCGGGTCTCCTATCTGGCCTCGGCTCTGCCGACCGTGAACATCTCCAAATCTGGTGGCCGGCTGGGCGAGATCTTCTTGAAATTGTCGGGAGACCTCAAAGCCATCAAGGACAATCTGGACTTCGTCAACCAGAAGGCAACCGGCCTGCTCAAACACAACATCAACGTCGACGCCGACGCCGACGCCAAGGGCAGGTAAGGCGCCTCCGTTCACCTACGACTCGCACAGGAGAAGGCAATGAGCACCACTTTCGACATCAACCACGACGGATACCTGGACATCAACGAGCAGCTCCTGCGTGAGGTGAGGGAGCTCGGCCGGATCATCTCCGACCTCAACACGGCCCTGCTGAACATTCCCGAGGCGATCTGGGGCGACGCCGAGCTTATCTACAGAGAGGAAATGGCAGACTGGAACCAGATTTACGGCCGCATCCACGAAGAGATCAACGAAAAGACCATGTCGTCGATCGACGTTCACGAGATCTACAAGAACGGGGATTACCAGGGCACCCGGATCATGCTCGGATGAACCACACGTGTGCGATGGGTCCGCCGTTCGCGCGGTGGGGCCCATCGCACACGGGCTTGAGCGGCCGGCAATGGCACGATGACATCGGAGGAACGCCGTGGTGAACCAGGACCCGGTCCCGCGTGGAAAACCGGGACTTGTCGAGTCCGAGGAGGACAACAGGCCGTACGGCGGGATGCCTCCGGCCTTTCCTGTCGTGCCGCACGGACAGCACGCCGGCCAGTCGCCTCCGGACGATCCGCCCGGCGGTCCCCGGCCGGTGCCGGGCGAGCCGGCCCAAGATGTTTTACTGCCCCAGGGTTTTGACGTGTCGAGCCGGCTCGTCCGTCCCGACGAGGTCGCGGGCGGTGCGCCGCCCGCGCCGCCCGAGGTGTCCACACTGGCCCAAGTGTCCCCCGGCTCGGGTTCCTACGGAACGGGTTACCACATCGCGGCGGCCGAGGAGCTGGCGAGCCGGCCCGGTGAGATCGCCTACCGTCTCCGGCGCCCGGAGGACACCGCACACCCGTCGAGTGAGCCGGATCAGTGCACCTGTTGCGGCGGTACGCACGAGGCGCTTGACCGCGGCCGCCGCGGAGTCGGCGAGGACGTGCCCCAGTACGGCGGCGAACACGGCCACGCGGCGCAGTTCCAGCACCGCCAGCCCGCCCACGATGACGACGACGGTGACCGCTGGGGTGGGCCTGGTGAGGATCGTTGGGGTGGGCACGGTGACGGCCGGGGTGGGCACGGAGACGACCGCTGGGGCAAGCCCGGGCACGACGGCCGGGGTGGGCCCGGTGAGGATCGTTGGGGTGGGCACGGTGACGGCCGGGGTGGGCCCGGTGAGGACCGCTGGGGCAAGCCGGGTGGCCGGGGCGGCGAGGGCGATCGCTGCGCGTGCTGTGGTGACGCCCATCCAGACCCGGTGCCGCCGGGCAAGTCCGGACTTGCCGACGCCGCGCCCTCCGGCGGCACGCCGGCGTCCGGACTCTCGCACTCCGGGAGCGCGCCGACGCCCGGGCTCCCGGCCTCCGGCAGCGCGCCGGCGTCCGGGAGCCCGCCCCTGCTACAGCCGACCGAGAGCGGTGCCGCCCCGACCGAGCCGGTGCCGGCGGTGGACAGCGGGCCGCCCTTCGTCAAGTCGATGAATCCGAACGCCGACCCGCACGTCGCCGAAAGGTTGGCCGACAACGCGACCCCACCGTCGGTCCCCATGGCGACTCGGCTGGCCGAACCAGTGGTCAAGAGCGGGGCGCCGGCCGGCAGCGGTGTGCCGGCGGTAGGTGCCGTTCCGGGCGGTGGCGGCGCACCCGGTGGGAGTGGCGCACCCGGTGGGAGTGGCGCACCCGGCGGAAGTGGCGTTCCGGGCGGCGGCGGCATACCGGGCGTCGTTCCCCCCACCGGCAAGGTCTCGCCCGACCCGAACCTCAAGTTCGACCAGACGGCATACAACCAGCTCACCACGTTCATCGACACCATGCTGATGTCCCTGGAACGGAACGCGGTGGTCACCCCGGCCATGGTGCTCGACTCCGAGTGGGCGGTCGCGCCGCCCGGTCAGCAGTGGACACCGGCAAGGCTGCTGTACGACCGCGGTATCGCGTTCGGCGGTTCTGTCGAGGCCGAGAACGAGAAGCTGCGCACGAGGCTGGCCAGGTTCAGAACAGCCCTCATCTCGGCCAAGGACGTGTTCACCGAGACCGACGACCTGGCGGCCTACAGCGCCACCGTGTTCGTGAACGAGTACCCCGACTTCGGTGGCGCACCAGCCGTCTAGCGGACCGATTCGACACATGGCGGAACTCCCGAGGAGCGATCATGGCTGACCTGCCGAAGGGCGACGACTACAGCAGGGCCACCTTTGAGCAGGTGCTGACGGCCGTCACCGGCGAAGGCCCGGACATGCACGCGATCGCCGAAAGCGGTCGAGGCGGGCCGACGGGATGGATCACCCCGTCGGGAGTCACCGGGAACGCCCAGACCGACGGCCAGTCGGGCGGCACCCTGATCAGCTATCACGCGTGGGACCGCTGGTACTTCGGCGTGAACAGGAACACGGACACTCTCGGCAAGTGGGCGAAGGCCTACACGGACCTCAACACGCTCATGGGACCGGTCGGTGCCGGAAAGCTCGGTCTGATGGATGTTCCGCGGCTGTGGGACGCGAAGGCCGTCGCACTGCACTACCAGTCGTGGTTGACGTCGAACCGGACGGAGGTTGAAGGCTGGGTTGCCAGGCTCACCAGTAAGGATTCGGCGTTCAAGGGCAAGGCGGCGAACGCGATCAGGGAGAACCTGGCGACGGTTTCGTGGATTCTGGACGACCTGTCCAGGCAGATCGACTCTCGGAACACCCCGAAGGAGCTGGAGACGGCGGCGACCGGGCTGGCGAGCTTCGGCACGAGCATGGCGACCGCGTGGGCGGGCGTCGCGAACCTCGCCCAGCTGGCCAACTCGCTGATCAACCATGTGCAACAGAACGTCTACACCTACCTCGTCGGCAAAGGACTGGTCCTGGGGCAGGGCACGTATCTCCTGGACTGGATGGAAACCAGGGAGGAGGCCGAGCAGTACATCAGGACGGTGATCGCCAACTACAGTTCGACAAACGGCCTCGGTGTGACCAAATGGGTGGATCTCTCCTCCCACGGATCCCCATCAATGGCTTTCCCGGTAAAGGCGCCGCCCTTCACGCCACATCCGCTGCCGGCGGGTTTCGGACCGCTGAGCGGGCCGCTGGACTCCCCGGCGACCTGGGACAACATCAACAACCAGATCAGCACCTACCTGCTCACCGCGATGAGTTCGCTCGACGCCGCGGCGCGGCAGGCGATGAACAATCTGACCACCGCGTACCGGGGCTCGAAGACCGGGCTGGACGAGCTCAATGCGCCGGTGCCGCCGACGCCCGGGGGTGGTGGCGGTGTGGGCGGCCCGGGGGCAGGCGGTGGAGTCGGCGGCGGGCCTCCCATCAACATCGATCTCGATGATCTGCTGGGTGACGGCGGCATCGGCGATCTGCCCGGTGGCGGTGGACTCGGTGATCTGCCCGGTGGCGGTGGGCTCGGTGAAGTGCCGGGAGGCGGTGGGCTCGGTGATCTGCCAGGCGGTGGTGGGCTCGGCGATGTGCCCGGTGGTGGTGGGCTCGGTGAGGTGCCGGGGTTCGGCGGTATCGGCGATGTGGGGCTGAACGAGTTTCCGGCGGGCGGTGACGGATCTCTCGGGAATCTGCCAGGTGGCGGCGGCTCGGTCGTGGACCCGGCAGGAGGCGGAGTCGGCGGCCTCGGCGGGCTCGGGGGCGTGCCGTTCCCGCCCGGGACCGGCCCGCTGGACCCGCAACGGTCCAACCGGTCCGGTGATCCCGGGTTGGTCGATGCCAACGGCAATCCGATCGATCCCGACGACCTGACGTTGCCGCCGAACGGCGGGCTCGACCTTCCAGATCTGCCGGAGACCGGCGACTTCCTCCCGGGCGGCGGTGTCGATCTTCCTGAACTGCCCGGCGGGGACGGTGACTTCTCGAACCTCCCGGGTGGCGGTGCCGGTGGCGGTGTGGGAGGCGTCGGGGGGTTGGGCGACCTGGCTGGCGGTGGGATCGGGGGCCTGCCCGACGGCCTCGGCGGACTGGGTGGCGCCGGGGCCGGCGGCGGCGTGGGTGGCGACTTCGAGGTCGCCCCCGGATCGGGGATCGGTGCCGGAGCGGGGGCCGGTGCCGGAGCGGGGGCCGCCGGCGGTTTCGGTGGCGAAGGCTGGTCGGACTGGTCCGGGCAGGGGGCACCCGGCCCCGCCGACGACACCCGGAATGGCGTCGTCGGCAGCTCCTTGGGCAGCGGAATGCCGATGATGCCGCCGCCGATGATGCCGCCGATGATGGGCGGCAACGACGGCAACAAGGAACGGGAACGCCAGACCTGGTTGTCCGAGGACGACAAGGTGTGGGGCACGGAGAGCCGTGCGGGAATCGGGGTCATCGGCCTGCCGAACGATCCCAAGCGGGAGGTCGAGGAGCAACTCGCCCCGACCCACGTGCACGTCCGCAGCGTGGCGCCGCGCACCAAGGCGACGGCCGGGAAACCCGCCAAGGCCCGCGAAGCGACGGCCGCCGACGGCGAACAGACGGCAGCCAGTTCCAGCTGAACGAAGGGAAGAGCCGTGTCCGCACCACTGCACAACGAGATGGCGGCAGCCATGGAACAGCTGCGGGAAAGGCAGAAGGAGCTCACCGCGGCGGTCGGCAGGGCACAGGAGGTCAGCGAGTCCGCGACGTCCAGGGACCGGATGGTCAAGGCCACGGTCAACGGGCAGGGACAGCTCACCGAGCTCGAGCTCAAGGGGCGGCGGTGGCGGGACCTGGCGCCGAAGGAGCTGTCCGCCAAGATCGTCGAAGCAGTGGGGGAGGCGCAGCGGGCAGCGGCCGCCGCCACCCATGAGGTGATGACCGGCCTCCTGCCGCCCGGTCTCGACCTGGAACGGCTGCGTACGTCCGGTCCGGATCTCGACGGGATGTTCGCGTCCATGCTCAAGGACGCGGAAGGGTGGCTTCGATGAGCGAGGACGGCAACTTCTCCGCCGATGTCGAGGGTCTGCGGTCGGCCGGTATCAACATCACCAGATGGTCGACGCTGGCCAGGAACATCGCCGACAGGGTGCATGCGGCGACAGTCCGGTACCAGAACGCCGGCGGCACCGGCGGCGACATGACGAAATCGTTCAACGCCAACTATCGCCCCGGCGAGCAGAAGGCACTCGAATTCCTCAGACTGCTCGACATCGAGATCGGCGGGCTGGGCAGCCGCACGATCGAGGTCGCGCAGACGTTCGAGCAGACGAACGACGACGCCAACCAGGCGACACCGAAAACGTAGGGGCTTGTTGTGTCTTTGGTGGTTTCTCCGGAGGTCGCGGAGTTCTTCTACTGGTTGACGGGTGAGCGTTGGCCGGATGCCGACGAGGGTCAGTTGCGGGAGTTGGCGAAGGAGTGGCGGGGGGGTGCGGGGGAGTTGCGGGCGTTGGGGGAGGGGTTGTCGGGGGTGGTGCGGGAGGCGCGGGAGAAGTTCGCCGGTGGGGCTGAGCGGGCTTTCGTGGAGCGGATCGCGCCGTTTGTCGAAGGGGACGGGTTGGGTGGGGTGGGTGGTGGTGGGTCGTTCTCGGGGGCCAACGCCAGCTCGTCGCGTCGTGGGGGTGGCGGCGGGGTGAGTGGGAGCGGTGGTGGGGTGGGTGCGGGTGGCGGTGGGTTGATTGGTTCGGCGGCGGTGTTGTTCGACAGTTTGGCTGATTTCTTGGAGCAGTTGGCGTTGGACGTCGAGTATGTGAAGTTGGTGGTGATTTATCAGATTCCGATGTTGATGGTCGAGGTGGCGTTGGCGTATGCGTTGTCGCCGTTTACCGGTGGTGCGGTGTGGTCGGCGGTGGCGGCGAAGTTGGCGGTGGTGCGGTGGTTGTTGCAGTCGTTGTTGGGGCAGATCTTGTTGCAGATGATGGTGGCCGCGGTGATCAGTATCAGTTTCCAGTTGTTGGTGGATGTGGCGGCACAGGTCACGCAGATCGGGAGTGGGAGTCGGGATCGGAACAACTGGGATACGCGGCACACGGTGAGTGCGGTTGAGGTGGGGGCGTTGGGGGCGGCGTTGTCGCCGGTGATGGGGCCGTTGGCGGCCGGGGTGGCGAAGATGGTGAACTCCGGTTTGAGTCATGCGTTCGCGACGCGGTTCAAGAAGTTCGGGGAGCGGTTCGCCGAGATCGGCGTCGAGGGTCTGCACGAGATGATGACCGAGGTTCTGTATGTGTTGATGAAGGAGGGGCGGCTTCCGGAGGAGTTGGGTGGTGCGTTCACCGCTGGCATGGTGTCGGGTGGGGCCGGGGTGGCGGGTGAGTGGTTGGCGGAGGTGTTCCCGCCTGGCGGTCGTGGAGTGTCGGACGGGGAGAAGGGCGGCTCGGATCCGGATCTCGTTTCCGAGGTGGACTCGGGGCCGGACCCGGATTCGGGTACGGGTTCGGGTTCGGCGGTGGTGCCGGGAGGAGGCGCGGTCCAGCCGCCGCCCGCCTGGGACGCACGGGGTGGGGCGACGATGGGGTTCTGGACCCCGGTCCCCTACACGCCAGCACCAGCCGGCACACCAGGCGTCAACCCCGTCGGCACGGCCACCGGAAAGGGCGGCGAGAAGAGCACCGGCCTCTCGACGTCGGCACCGCAGCCGGCGACCTCGGCACCGCAACCAGCGACATCACCACCGCAACCAGCGACATCGCCACCGCAACCAGCGACATCGCCACCGCAACCAGCGACGTCGAACACCGCCGACCCGCTACCCCGCCAGACCCCACCGGACCCGGCGGGCACCGTGTCCCAGAGCTCGACCGAGAGCTCAATCCAGACCCCATCCCAGGACCCGCCGCTCCACGCGACCCAGAGCGTGTCGCAGGCCCCGTCCCAACAGGTACCCCAGACCGATCTGCCCCAGACCGACCTGTCCCAGCAGCAGGCGGACCCGCCCCAGTCCGATCCCGGTCTCTCCACGGCGGGCGTGTCGGAGGCGGGCTTGTCGGAGGACGGCCTCTCCGACTCGGGTCTGTCCGACTCGGACCTCTCGACGGACCCACCATCCGGGCAGGAGATCAACGAGGGCGGGAACGGCGCACTCGAACCGCACGGGCCGACGGACCGCCCAGTCGACGCGCCCACGTCGCCCGAGAACCACGTCGACGGAACCTCGCCCGGACAACTGTCCGAGGCGCCCGCCGGGCGAAATCCGGACGTCGCCCACCACGCCGTCACTCCCGACGGCACCGCATCCGTTCCCCCGACGGTCTCGCAGATGTCACCCCCCAGCACCGGAGGCGCGTCGGGAACCGTGTTCACCCTCCCCGGGAACCACTACGAACCGACCCAGCTGGCGAACCTCGGCGCGAGCGTGGAACGAGGACAGTCCGGCCTCTTCGCCATACCAGGGCTGCGGCATCTGGCCGGCCGGACGGGAACCGATGTCCCGCTCGTCGTGGTGATCGAGGAGAACGACAACACCAGCGTCATCGAGATCGTCGACACACTGCTGGCGCGACCCGAGTTCAGTGTCCGGCTCGCGAAGAACCCCTCCCACCCGGTGGTGATCCTGTCCTCGAACGCGGGCAGTCGGCCGCGCTCGGCCCAGGAGCTCCGGACCCGGATCGCCCGGGAGCTGTTCGCCCGTGGCTACTTCCCGGACGTGTACGCGCCCGACGGCGAGGTGCGGATCGGTGCGGACGCGCTGGTGGACGCGGACACCGAGTTCACGGTCGTGTTCGGGGACGGGGCGCGGTTGCGCTCCCCCGAGGACGTGGTGGCGGCCGCGACAACGCTTCGGTCGGTCCCGGCACACGGGGGAGTGGCCGAGCGGGCGAAGTGGATCGTCGGGCGCACCCATGACCACCGGAGGGTCCGTGAACTGGGGCCGGAGGTGAGCAGGGCGATCGGCGACCTCGTGACGTCCAAGTTGGACCATTCGGTCACCGCCGAGGCCGTGGACATCCAGGATCGGCAGAGTGACAGAGCGGCCTACGCCTTCGCCGCGGACCTCGCGAGCGCACTGGGCACCGGATCCCTGCCGGTGGCGCCGAACGGACTGCGGGGTGGCACCGGGCGAGCGTCGTCCGGTCCCGGCCATACCCGGCACCTGTCAGGGAGTTCCCTGGGATCGGAGTCGTCATCTCAGAGTCAGCCTCCGGCCGGGCGGTCCCGTCGGCGCCCGCCGCCGCTGCGTGTGCCGGGCCGGGTGTCGCACACGCGGAGCGGCTCACAGGGGTCGGGCTCGTCGGCAGATTCGCCGAGGTCCGCCTGGTGGCGTCGGCGGTCTCCGCAGGCGGGGTCGAGCTCACTGGCGGTGCCCGGCCAGTCAGGGCCGAGCGCCCCGGTCAGCGACGGGGTCGAACTGGCCAGGCGCGGAAAGGCAAGGGTCGACGGAGAGTTCGACGCGACGGCGCTGCGTGACGAGATCGGCAGGCGTGTCGAGGAGGCTCGCCGGCGTGACACGGCCGCGTGGCCTGACATCGGTCACGCCTTCACCGAGGACGAGGTTGCCCGGGGGTTCGAGAAGGGCGCCCTGACACCGAACGGGTGGCGGGTGTCGCTGCCCGATTACCAGATCACGCTCAGGGTTAGGGAGATCGGGCCGGCGAAGAGCGAAGACACCGTCGCGGGTGAACGGCGATCGGTCCTCGAGTCCCGGACCATGCCGCGGAGCGCGATGGACGCAAAGAGCGTCACTCCGTTCAACCCCACCGACTTCCTGACCATCCCGATCGGCGGGTTCGTGACCACGTCCCTGAACGTGAAGGGAATCGGAACGCAGAGGGCGGTCGAGTCCACCATCGCGGAGGAATCCGAGGAGGCGGTCGAGATCACCGAGACGGGTGAGATGTTCCGTCGTGAGCACGACGTCGTGTTCGACGTGACGGTGCAGCGGATGCGGGGCGGAAAGCCACGGGGTGAGCCGGTCGTCAGCGAACGACCGGTCACGATCCCGATGGCGCTCTCCTGGCCGAAGAGCCTCGCGCAGGGCATTCCCGACGAGTACGCGTTCAGTTTCCCGCAGACCTCGCCGGGCACACCGAAGGCGCTGATCAACCGGGTCTACGCGGACCAGCAGCGGGCGTTGAGGCGCATCGTGGCCGCTCCGCTGGAAGGACTGTCGACCGTCGGCTTCGACGCGGCCGTCACGGAGCACCGACTCGACTCGAGGAAGGACCCGGCGGTCGCCGAGTTCGGGAGTTGGCTCGCCGAGCTGGAGACGTCGCACGGCAAGGAGATCCTGGCCGGCCAGGTGATGCGCAGGGCGTTCAACTTCCGGGGCCGCCCGACCGAGGTGATCGTGGTCAAGGCGCTGGCGGCGAACCCCGGCCAGAGGAGGGGAAGGGCCGGCAGTCCTGTGTCCGACACCGACTCACGACCGGGGACGGCGTCCAGCCTGGGCGGTCGGGTCTCGCCGGACTACCCGTCCGGCTTCGGTACGTCATCCGCGCAGCAGGCCCGGATCACGCAGCGACGCGGAAGCAGCGTCTCCCGGTCCAGTCTGGACAAGGACATCAAACCGGTAGGTGGCTCCGTGTCGGTGGAGTTCGGCGACGTGCTTGGCGATGCCGTGGGCGCGAAGATCTCGGCGGAACTGGGCGGCGCCGCGACCGCGGAGGACATCGCCGAGTACACCTCGTCGCAGAGCTACGTGGTGAGCAAGACCTTCGAGGGAATGTTCCTGAAGCTGGGCGCCGAGTTCGAGGTCGTGATCGCGTTCGTGCCCGTCCAGTCGGATCACGTCGGCGAGGCGCACGGCCGCCCGGAGAAAACCCCGGAGCAGACCCTGTTCGAGCGTCCGGTCGCGGCTCGGCCGAGTTCGTCACACAGCCGGTTGAGGCAGTGGTTGCCCTGGGCGTCCAGCCCGTCCGGTTCGCTGAGGGTGCCGGTGTCGGCGACGGTGTTCGCCATCCAGCCCGGCAGCGACCTGGACATCGACTCCGAGCCGGAGTCCGAGCTCGACCGGATGGGGGACTTCAAGGCCGGCATGGAGGCAGCGGAGGTCCCGTCTCAGCGAGACGCGGTGTACGAGCTGACCCCGGAGACGGTCGAGGCGCTCGCCGGCAGTCTGGCGATGATGCTCAACACCGAAGGGCGGATCCGCGGCGACCAGATCGAGGGCGTCAGAACCGGACTCCGCGACTGGGCGCAACGCAACTCCGAGGCGCTCGCCCGCGGCCGGTCCGAGGTGCGTTTTCCGGTACCGGGAGAAGGCGACGACCTCTTCGTCCGCGGGGAACTGGGTTCCGGTCAGCGGGTCGCGCAACCCACGCAGCGGCGCACCGGGAAGAGCGCTGTGGGCGGTGCGACGCGGCGGCAGGCCAAGAGAACGCGCGAGCTGACCGGCACTGTCGGGGCCGAGGTCGAAGTAGGCCCGGTCGGGCTGGGCCCTGCCGTCTCATTGGCCGGCAGCCGTAGCCGAAGCGTGGGTTCCTCCGAGGGCTACTCGGAGCGGCACGAGTGGGACGACAAGGGCACGGGCAACACCTTCAAGTTCCACCTCAACTTCACGGCTCGCCTCGGACCGGATCTCACGAAGCTCGGCAGGGAGCTGACGTTCCCGTCGGACCCGGGCGCCACGGCGGCCAGGTCCGACCGGGGCACGAACGATCGAACGAAGCTCCTGGGCGTGGTGAAGATCTCCGTGCCGACCCGCCCAGGGGAGGTACTGGGTGTCGAGCACCGGGCCCCGCTGCGGGAGACGCGGTGGCTCACCGACGAGGAGCGGGCGGCCACGCCGTTCCCGACGATGACGAAGGCGTACCTGCCCCCGGACTTCGACCTCCAGGCGATGACGGAGGGGGCCGACCTGGCCCTGACGGCCACCGAGACGCTGATGGCGCCGAAGAGCGAGGACCTGGACGAGCAGGCCCGGCGGGAGCTCATGCGCCTGGCTCTGGGGCCGGCACCGAGGCCGATCGGTGTCCAGGGCGATGGTGAGACGAATCAGGGAACCACCCAGGACGCGATCGAGCAATGGGGGACGTGGCGTGCGCGGCAGGCCAGGCAGAGCCTGGCGGCCGGGCCCGGTGACAAGCTGGAGCTGGCGAGCCACACGGCCGCCGGCATCCTCGACATGGGCAGCCGTGACCTGGTCGGCAGCGTGACGCTGACCAACGAGTACGGCAACCCGCGAATCGTCCGGTACGACGCCACGCACCCGTTCAAGCGCCTGCGTGACACCCAGACCGTCCTGCCCGCGGAGCGGGCCAAGGGGTGGAGCGCCAAGGCGGCGTTCACGACCTCGGTGGAGTTCACGGGCGGCAAGGCCGAGCCGGAGGTGTCGGGGGAGTACAAGCGCGGACGAGCGAGACGACCCGCACACGCCGTGGAGACCTCGACCGAGTACAGCTGGAAAGAGCCCGCCTATCTGGTGGTCTACGACGCGGTCGAGAGACTGGCGACCTCTGTGCACGAGAGCTGGACCGGTGCGCTCGGCAAGCAGCATCCGCGGCCGGAGATCACCGACACCCGGTCCAAGTTCGTGCCCGACCAGCTGGCGGTGTGGGTGCCGGCCCGACAGATCGCGGCGATCGGGTCCGGGCTGAGCGATCACGACGTGTGGGGTAACCTGCGGGACGTCGACCGGGATGCGTACCAGGCGGCACACCGGATGCTGCAACCGACGTCGCCACCGGTGTCACCACCGGCGTCACCACCGACGTCCCCGGAGGCGAGACCCCGGCCGGCACGGGAGTCCTCCTCTCGTTCCCAGGCTGGGATCTCGCAGCCGGACGCGCGGCGCCCGGTCGTGCACCAGCCCAACCCGCCGGCCACGCACGCGCTGCCGGAGGGCGCCGGTGACTTCGATCCGTCGCGGTCCGATCTGGTGGTGGAGCTGAAGAAGAATCTGCTGGGTGAGTTGACCACCTGGGCGAACAGCCTCGAGAGCGAGGAGCTCCGGGAGAAGTACAAGCTTCTCGCCGTGCGCATGACGGACACGTTGGCCGAGAAGTTGCTGCTCGGCGGCTTCGACGCGATCATGACTGACGTTCTCACCGCCGGACACAACGAGTTGGGGCAACGCACCGGCGAGTCCGGCAAGGTCGAGCTGCGGATGACGTTGAAGGGGCGGTTGACCGATCGCACCACCGACGCCGCGGACGATGAGTACCAGCACAAGCGCACCGTCTCCGCCGCCAGGAGCGTTACGAACGAGACGACGAACACGTGGAGCGCCGGGTACTCGGCGAGCGGTCAGCCCGACTTCGGTGTCGAGTCCAGTGTCGGCGCCTTCGTCCTGGACGGCGCCATCGCCCCGACGGTGTCCGGCACGTGGCAGTGGGCCCGCGGGCCGGCGCGGAAGGAGGAGCGGCGGCACACCACCACGTTGACGTGGCGTGGTGGGGCCGAGCGGGAGCGGGCGACGCTGGAGCTCACACTCGTCCTCAACCCCTGGGCCCGCTCGGGTGACTACCGAAAGCGCTTCCCCCCTCCGCTGTCCCGGAAGCCGGTGCGCGGCCAGCACATCGTGCCAGACAAGATCGTCTTTGAGCAGGCCGTCCAACGGACCAGGCCGGCCTACCTCGCCGCGGCCCGGCAGCGAGCGCCCATCGCCACGGCCAGCGGCTCGCTCCGGAACTTCTGGGCCGCGCAGCGGACGGCCGAGGACGACCGGCCGGTCGGCTTCCCGGACAAGGCGGCGCTGCTCGCGGAGCCGATCGAGGCACCGAAACTGTTCGCAGAGCTCGACAAGCTGTCCGGGGAGCTCAATGCGAACCGGGCGAACTGGCTGCTGACCGGCGCGCGAGGGTCCCAGCTCGCCCACCACCTCCGCGACCTGTTGTCGACCGAGACGTACGAGTACGCGGTGGGCAGCGACACGATCGACACGATCGCGATCGGAGCCGATCTCGGCACTCGGGAGCTCATCGGCGTCATTCCGGACAGTGAGATCGAGAGCGAGGTGGTGACCGGCGGCGACACCGAGCACCGGGCCACGGCGAAGAACGAGACCGAGGCCGCCGTCCTCGGCGGCATGGCGGCCGAACTGGCCGGCGGCGGGCAGACCCTGCACGAGGGCAAGTCGGAATCGGTGGTTCCGGAGAAGGCGCCGGAGCAGAAGGTCACATCCGGCGGAAAGCCGTACCTGGTTCGAGCGGAGTTCATCCCGACACTGACGGTGACCTACGCCGACGGAAAACCGGCGCGCGTACTCCTCGAGGGCGGAGAGGTCGACGGGCACGTGTGGTTGGCGGTCGACGAGGCCGGCCTCGCGGCACTGGGCCTGACAGATCCGCAGGTGAAGGGCAAGGGACCGGCGACGGAAGAACAGCGGCTGGTCATTCCCCGGCGCGACGTCGCGGCCACGCGGACGGCGGCGTCCACGAGTGGGCCCGGGCGTAATCCACGCATCGTGTTGCAGCGGAAAGCCACCGAGCTCGCCGTGCCGCCCGCGCCTCCCGCGCTCGACGTCGAAGGCCATCGCACGAGCCGGTGGAGCCGCGCTCTGACCGACACCAGGACATTGCCGGCCCCCTGGGCCAGCACCGATCGGAGCGGTGACCGGCGGGTCACGATGCCCGACACCGCGTTGGCGCAGGCGATCCCGGACAGTGTCACCGTCATCTCGGGTCTCCATGACGCGGTGGAGTGGATCGAGGGGCGGGTCGAAGAGGAGACATCGCCGCGGAGTTGGTCCCCGGAACCGCTGGGTCGGGGTGTGGAGGCGCTGAACACACTCGAAGCGCGGCTCAAAGGCTGGTCGGGTCCCCTCGGGTTGCTGATCGGATTCCGCCCAGGTGAAGGACATGCGTTGGTGGCACGGATCGGAAAGGACGGACAGCTAGCCCTCGCCGACCCGCTGCTGAAGCGGCCCGTGCCCACGGCCACGGTGCTCGGGTCGCTCGACCTGTTCTCGGCCGTCGTGCTCGACGCCGACGGTCGGCAGCTGCCTGCGCCGTCCGCCCGCCGGGGCCTGGGCGACGCGGCTGCCGAGCGGAGCAGCGGCCCGCACTGGACGACAGCCCGCGTTCTTTCCACCGCGGAGGACATGCATCCGTTCTCCGAACGCGGCGAAAGGGTTCGCGGACAGGTCGAGGAGATCGTCAAGAGGACACACCGGACGAAGCGACTGCGAGAGCTCGGCCTGGAAGATGCCGTCAAGACGATCGTCGCCGAGGCGGTAAGGGGCGACAACTCCGCCGCGCTCAGGCTGTCCAGAGCCATCGCAGCCGATCTGGGCACCGCGCAGTTCGACCCGGTGGACCCGGACGCCGAGGCACCCGTGGCGGGACTCGCGGGCGGGGCGGGCGGCCCCTCGGGCGGAACCGGGCGGCGTGGCCGCGGACAGGGTGGTGGCCCGTTGCCCCACCGGGCCACGACGACGGGAAGGTCCCAGGCGCAGTACGACGAAGCGCTCACGGATCTCGAACGGGCAGCTGACCGAGGCCGGCACCGGGTCGAGGCAGACGCCCGTGCCGACGTCGTCGGCACGACCGAGCGCCGCGAGCCGACCACGGTCCAACACGAGCCCTCGTCGCCAGGTCCAGTGTCGACCGACGCGCAGGGCGCTCCCACGAGTGTCGCCACGACACGCTCTCCCTGGAACGACGAGCGCCTCACCCGCGAGGCGCAACGGGCGGAAGACGAGCTTGCGTCGATGAGCGCGGACCAGGCGGCCAGGACGCTGGCGAACGCGAGGGTGCTCGCGAGCGCGTTCCACGGCTGGGAGACGATCGTCACCCGGGGGATCAGCGACAAGGTTCTCCAGGTCATCGCCGGGACATTGCACCGGACGGGCAACGTCGTCGAAGCCATGAACGTGGCCGCCGAAACGGCGCGGGATCTCGGCACCAGTCCGACCCGCTCCGATGTCATTTACCTGCTCGGCGACGCGAACGCCGCCGCGGGGAACGGCACGATCGACCCCGCCCGGGAAGCCGAGGCGATCACGGTGGTGCGGTCCCAGCACGCCCCGCGGCAGCTCCAGGATATCGAGATACCGGTCGCCGACCTGGCTCGCGTCGTCGCCTATGTCGCGACCCTCGGCACGCCGAAATTCGTCACGCTGCGGGACATATCCGAAGCGATCGGGATGGGCGTGGGCACGCTGCGTCCGCGCGCGGAGAGATTCGCCGCCATGCTCAGGGAGTTCCGCACCACCAGGGCGTCGCAGCCGACCCCGGCGGCGGGCAGGCCGAGGTGGACCGAAGAACGCCTGCGTACCGAGGCAGACGTCGCGAGAACCGTACTGAACCTGACCGAACAACAGAAGAACCTTGTGGCTGTTGCCTGGACCGCGAGCAACGGTCCCACAACACTCGTGGGACGACGCCTGAACAAAGAGGTCAACGACGTGGTGGCGCACGCCATGCTGCGTCACAGCGGCACGGTCGAGAACCAGATGGCGGTCGGGATGCAAGTGGCCGCCGAGATCGCCGAGGACCTGGGCACCGGCTGGACGGCCGCGGACCTCGACAACGAGGTGCCGCTGGCGCGCAGCGTACAGCTCGACCAGACGCTGTGGGACCAGGCGCTCGACGAGGTTCCGCAGCGCTTCGACCGGAACCAGCTCGATGACAAGGGCTACTCGTTCGAGGACGTGGCGGCGATCGTCGCATTGATAGCGGGTCAGGTCCCCCGCCAGCACGTCACGGTGCCCCAGATCGCCGAGCGGCTCGGGAAGAGCGTCGGCGTCGCGCGGACCAGACCCCGGCATGACTCGTCCGCGACGAACTTCCCCGTCGGGGGGGCGGTCATCTCCGACCGGGGCGCGTACAAATACCAGCAGCAACGTCGCGAGAAGCTGCGCGGTCGCGGCGTGCACCTGCTTCCCTCGGAAGACTGGATGACGCCGGCAGCGGTCCGCCGCGGCCGCGATGGGCTGGACGACGTCTTCGCCGCGCTCGGCGCCGCGGGCGATCCGACGGCGGCGAGCGCGATCGTGTTCGAGATCCGGGACGACGGCGAGCCTGGGCTCGTGCTGAACGTCATGCCGGACGGCGCCGGCGGCCACACCATCGTGGGGCCAACCGGCCGCCAGCTGACGAAGGACGTGTACGAGAAGCTCAGCGGGTACCGGCCCACCGACGATCCCGCCGCCACCCCCGTGACGAGGTTGGGAAAGTTGTACGCCCTCGGTATCGACGCCGATGGCGCGGTGATCATCGGCAATCCCCCGGATCCGGGGTCCGCTCCACCGCCGTCCCCGTCACGGGTCACGGGCGTGCGTACGCACCCGGATCCCTGGGTACGGCTGGGACTCGACCAGGCCGCCGCGGTCGCGCGGCGCGGCCGTGAGTACCGCATCAACCGCGAGAAGGTCTCTCCCACCCGGGCCGACGAGGTGTTGCGCACAGCGACAACAATCGTCGCGTCCACCCATGACGCCGAGAAGCTAGGGTCGGACCGTCAGCAGAAGCTCAGCGAGCTGATGTGGCTTCGCCTCGTCTCCTCGGGCGATGTCGGCTACGTGTACGGACAGTCCGAGGAGTTGGCGGCGAAGCTGGGCACGAAACCGGAGGGCGAACCGTGGCGGCCCACTCTCCTCGACAAACGCCTGGGCGCGGCCGAGCTGGACGCGGCGCTCATGGCCACGTCGTGGACGCCGAGCCGGGTCCGGATGGAGTCCGAAGTCGCCAGGTTCGAGCTGACGAAGCAGCCACCGGAGCATCTCACCACGCTGGTGTCCGTGGCGAACCACATCGTGGCGACAAGCCACACCACCGGGAACGCGGCACATCTCGACGATGTTCGCATCCTGCTCGTGCACCGGCTGGCGCGTTCCCCTGGCGGGATTCCCGCCGTTTTCGCGTTGTCCGAAGCGCTCGCGAAGAGCCTCGGAACCGCGCTTCCCGACGGTGCCTGGCTTCCGTCACCGCTCGCCGTCGAGCGGGGCCGGGCGAGCGACGCGGTCACGGCGCTGTCGAGCACGGAGTGGACACCGGTTCGTCTGTCCACCGAGGCGGGCTTCGCGCGGGCGGCGCTGGCCCGGGTCGGGAAGCCCGACCCCGACCTCCGGCAGCTGGCCGAGATCATCGTTCTCGACACCCGCGACATTGCCGCGCTCACGTTCTCCGGCCTGGGCTCGGCGGATGCCATGATCGACGTGATCGAGCACGTGTTGCTGACCGCACCCGGGTCCCCGCAGGAGAAGGAGGCCGCCGCCCGGGTGATCTCGGACGCGATCGCGCGCGGTCTGACGACGGGGTTGAGGCCCGAGTCCGCGGAGTCCCCAAGCCCCGCAACGGCCTCTTCCGGACGGTCCGAACCGAACAGCGGGCCGGTGGTTCTCGACTTCGATAAGATCGGTCTCGCCCACGATGTCTTCCCGGCGCCGGGAAGACCTCCGCGGGACGCGCCTTCTTCCGCTTTGGACAGTCTGGTCGCCGAACTCGATCACGACGATCTGGTGTTCGACCTCGACCTGGACGACGAGATCACCCCGGCGCCGATGCCCCCTGCGCGGGAAGCACCGGCGGCCGGCTTCGACGGCGGTGCGTCCGAGGTCGTGGCGACGTACCTCGACACGGGCTCGTTGCGTGACCGGGGTTTGTTCGACATGGTCGCGGAGATCGTCCAGAACCTGTCGCGGGAACTGGGTGAGGCCGGGGTGGCCGATGTCGTCGTCCAGATCGGCGCTGGTCTGAACGTGCTCACAGCCGAAGGGCGGGCGAGGTTTGGACCTTTCACGGGGGCGAGAGGGCGGGTGCAGAGTCTCGAGCAGGACGGCAAGTCTCTCCGGACCGAGGGCGACGTGCGGGAGGCGGTGCGGCTGCTGCGCCGCACCCAGCCGGAAGCCGACCTGAACAACTGGGGGGACGCCGAAGAGATCGTCGCGCTGACGAATCTCGCGGGCGAGTTGACGAGCCGCGGCCTGCACCTGGACGTGGTCGATCTCGTCGCCTTCGAGACGGGAATGTCTCGCAGGGCCAAGCTCGACTACGCGATGCGCCTCGGGTTCGTGCTGGGCACGGCAAACCCGGACTGGGTGGCGAACCGACCGCTGGGCCGCGGCGGCGCGTCGGCGTCCACCGCCCCGACCGGTGACGGGTCGCGTCAGCCGCGGACATCCGTGGCGCCGGTGCTGTCGGCCGGGGACGCCGGGCCGGCTTCGACCGAGCCCGCGGCGGCTCACGCGGGTGCGGATCGTGGCGAGGGAGGTGCCACGGTCAGCGAAGGTGAGGAGTCGAGCGAGGAGGAGTCGAGTGACGAGGAGTTGAGTGAGGAGGAGGCCGCCCCCCGACCGGCGGAACCTGTCGGAGAAGGTGCTGGCACCTCGGCCATCGCCGAGGCGGCCCCGTCCGGCAAGGGCAAGGCGGTTCGCTGGGCGGAGGACGTCCGGGACAACGGGACGCGGCAGGGCGAGCCGAGCGACGACGGCGGCCGGGGCGAGCCCGTCGCCGAGTCGTCGGGCGACCGGCCGCCCGACGACGGGGACGGCCCCCGCGACGCGGACCCGCTCGACGCGGCACGGATCGCGGCCGACGAGGCCGCGGCGGCGCGGGAGGCCGCGCGGCTCGCGGTCGAGCAGGCGCGGCTCGCGCACCAGCGTGCCGGGCGCGCGGTGGAGGAGGCGAAGGCCGCCGCGCGTGAGGCGGAGGGCGCGGTGATCGGCACCGAGCGGGCACTGGACCGCGCCAGGAGCCGGGTGGCCGAGGCCCGGGCCCAGTTCGAGGACGCGAACGCGCACCGCGAGGCCCTCGACGACAACGCCTCGTCCGACGAACTCACCGACGTCGACGCCGCCGCGACCGCCTCCTGGGAGCGGCTGCGGGAACTCGACCTTTACGCGGACGACGCGCTGCTCTCGGCCGACACGGCCCGCACGTCGCGCGAGCAGGCGACCGACGCGGTCAGGCAGGCCGAGCATGCGTTCGCGAACGCGGAGGCCGCCCTCGGCAAGGCCCGCCAAAGCCGGGAGCGGGCGGTCGCGGCCGCCGCCGCGGCCCGCGACGCCACCAGCGACCCCGACAACCGTCTGCGCGATCTGCGCGGGGAGCGGGACAACCTGGCCAGGGCGCACGGCGAACTGACCGAGTCCGGGCCGTCCAGCCGAGCGGCCACCCCGGCGGCCCGCAACCTCGCCATCCACATCGCCCGGCTCGATGGGCAGATCGCCCGGCTCGTCCAGGATCGGGCCACGTCCGCGGCCAACGCCCGGGACCAAGCGCGAGCCGCGCAGCGCGACACCGAGCGGCACCGGGACGAGGTCAAGGCAGCGGGCGGCGACGTCACGAAGGCCGCCGGCGTGGCCAAGGCCGCCGCGAAACAGGGGCAGGTCGAAGCCGTGTACACCCTGCTGTCCAGCGTGCCACCCGGCTCGCGGGCCACCGTCGAGCGCCTCGGCTCGGCGACGGAGCTCATCGACGCGATCACCGAGCTCACCGGCGAGGAGCTCCGCGATCTCGGCCCCGACGGGGTGCTCGCCGCCATGAACAACGGAGAGCTGACCGTCGAGACCTCGACGGGATCGGTGACCATCGGATTCTCCTTCGACCTGGAGCGGCCCGCCGACACCCGGACGCGCACCGCGCCGACGTCGGCGCCGCCGTCCCGGTACACCAGGCAGGGCCGGGAGGCGTGGACCCCGCTGACCGACGTCTCGACGAGCAGCGCGCCCGTCCGGATCCCGCTGGTCGTGTTCGAGCCGGTCAGCGTGGGCACCGCCGTCGACCCGACCGGCACGCTGCGACCGCTCGTCTTCGTCGGCGGCGCCGCCAAACGCACGACGAAGACGGAGTCGACGTCGTCTCTCTCGTCCGAGGACGCGACCGGTGACCGGCCCGCCGTCGCCACCACGATGGCCATCACGCTCCGGCGCGCGGACGGTCGGACGGCGAATGCCAACCTCGACGTCACGCTGCGGGTGGGCAAGATCGTCCCCGGCAGGGCCGACGTCCAGCCGCTGACCGAGGCGCGGGCGACGGTACTGCGTGCCAACGGTGTCGAGCTCCCGGCGTTCACCGGCACGCCGGACCTCCACTACGTCGGCACCGCGACCGCGGAGCTGCGGACCAAGCTGAAGTTCAGTGGCCCGGTCTCCACGGTCCGGGGCAGCGACAACGCCGTCGGCGCGGGTGTGTCCGGCGGTGCCGTGCACGAGTTCTTCAGCTGGTTCGTCGGGCTGTTCGCCGAGCTCAACAGCGGCTTCGCCCAGGGGCCCAGCCGAACGCTCGAGTGGGAGCAGAACCATACCGCTCTCTACACCCCACTGGAATACCGAGTCGACACCGAGGACGGTCGCGGCCGGTACATCACGGTGCCGGTCCACGTGGCCCGCGCCGCGGACCTGCCGCTGCCCGAGCATCTCCTCGGCACCGAGCCGGTGCCGACCTTCGACGGGCGGCGCTTCATCGTCGGCACCGACTCGATCCTGGACGTGCCGGGTGCCGCCGCCATCGTCGACATCGCCGCGGACGGCCTGTCCGAGCAGGGCAGGCGAGAGGTCGCGGCCCACTTCCACGCATCGGACAACCCGCTGCGGTCTCCGGACCAGCGGCGGGCCGTGCTGCAGGACGCCATGTCCGGCCTCGGTCACCAGATCACCTGGGTCGAGGACGGCCGCCAGCACACGGTGACGATCTACGCGGAGCTGGTGCCGCCGCGGGAGACCCGGCCGTCCGGACAGGAGAAGGCGCGGGTGGAGGACAAGGCCATCGGCCACAGCGGCAGCGCCTACTCGATGGGCCGGTCGGCCAGGGCCGGTCTCGGCTTCGACTTCCGGCCCACCTTCGCCGACGACTCAGGGCCGACCGGTACCGAGGGAAGCACCTCGCACGCCGCGTCGTCGTCGTCCCGCGGCCTACCCGTGGTCGCCGTCACGGCCGGCCGGGAGGAGACGGGGTCCGGCAAGCCCCGCATGATCGCCAAGCACGGGTTGGTCGCCTGGTCGGACAGCCAGCGCGACGTGGCCGGCACCCTGGACGTGGTCGTCGTGCACACCTCGGAGAAGCAGCCCGGCACCGCGCGGCGGATCCTCCTGGGCGGCACCATGACCACCAAGTTCGGCACGCCGGCGGCGGCCCGGCGCGCCGAGCCGCCGCGGGAGCACGTAGACCAGGCGTTCGCCAAGGACGACGACGACAACCTGGTCGAGATGTGGCCAGGCAACCCCGACGGCACGGTCGCCACCGTGACAGCCGGGCGGGTGCCGAACGCCATCGTGATCGCCACGCCACGGGACAAGCTGGACTGGGCGGGCGGAAAGCTGAGCCCGAGCACGATGACGCCGGGCGTCTACCTGACCTCGCCGCCGCTGCCCGAGGGTGCCCGTCCGATCCCACACGCGCTGTTCGGCCGCTACGCCGTCGTCGAGGACTTCCACGCATCGCCACGGCACCGCGAGGCCGTCGACCTCGCGCTCGCCAAGAGCGTGCAACCCGTGGACGGGCCGCCGGCGGGCGGGACGTCCCGGAAGTCGCCGCGTCTCGGCGGCACCTGGTCGTCACCGGGCGTCCGGCGGTTCGTCGAGACCGCGCCGGACGGCACCACGACGACCTACACGGTCAAACTGCCGCCGATCACGCGGTGGAGTCGTACCGGCTGGAACACCGTCCGCGAGTTCCTCAGCATGATCGGCAGCCGTCAGTTCGCCGGGCTCACGCTCGTCGGGCAGCCGGCGACGACCCCGGAGATGGTCGCGTCCGGGCGGATGAGCGACCACACCGCGACCCTTACCGCGACGATGGACGTGATGTCGCCGGACGTGCTCGGCATCCGGTTGAACGGCAAGCTACAGATCAACGAGAACGGCCAGCACCTGTCGAGCGCGGCCCTGAGCAGGAGCAAGGGCGTGGGCGCCAGGTTCGGCGTCTCCGTCGTCCCGCAGCACGCGACGAAGTGGGGCGTGTTCCTGCGGCTCATGCTCGGTGCCAGCATCGACTGGGAGGACAGCGAACTCCGGGAGGTCGGGCCGGGTGACAAGCAGGTCACCGAGTACAGCGGCCCGACCGCGTTCCTCGTGCTGGACACGCGGGCGCGGCTGGAGGCCGCGATGGCCATCCGCAACAGGTTCATGAACCGGAAGTTCGACGAACTGCCGGTCACCGTCGACGAGCCACGGGCCCTGGTGGTCCAGCTCCCGGTGCGCGACGCCATCGCCATCTACGAGTACCTCGGCCAGCCGGTGCCCCCCGTGCTGACCGCCGCCCTGCCGGTGCCGAAGCCGCCGAAGGGGCGCTTCGCGCAGACTCTGCTGCCCCCGGACGGCGAGTACGCCGGGCACAACGGCACCGGCGTGACGCACGTCGAGTTGCACGGGGCGAACCCGCTGGCCGGGGCGGCGGCCGAGCTCAACCGACTCGGCGTGACCGGGGAATGGAAGGACCTGGTGCTCACCCGGATCGAGGAGAAGCTGACCGGGCCCCACGGCTTCATCGACCTGCGCAACATCCTGTTCGCCGGCGACGCCGAGGACGGCGCCCTGGTGCGGGTTCCGAACACCGGTGCGGTGACCGACGACGTGGTCCACGTCCGGATCACCGCGACCCGGGCCGATCGGCCGTCGACGCATTCGTCGGTGCCACCCGACAGCCTGTTCAACATTGCGTATCACACCCAGTACGGGCTGGCTCAACGCTCGAAGAGCAAGACCGTCGACCTCCCGGGCGACCTGGGTTTCGTGCACCGTGAGAAGCCCCCGGCCTCCTCCACCTCCGCGGACGTGGAGACGACGGGTGGTGGGCTGGCCGGACGCTTCGTTCCGAGCCGGGTGTCCCGGGACCAGTCGGTCAAGGACAGCAGCTTCATCCTCAAGGTGACCTCCCAGTTCAAGTACGGCGGCGGGTACGTCCAGGGGGAGGACCTGGAGGTCGACTTCCAGCTGCACATCACGCGCGACCGGTCGGCGACGCCGGCCAGCAAGGCGCTCACGGCCGGCGCCGCCGGCCTGCCCGGGACCAGGAGCACCGGATCGGACGACGCGCCGGTATCGGTACCCGGCCGGGTCGTTCTCGCCGGGCCGAGCACGGAGTTGGTGGAGCCGCTGCGGGAGCCGGCCACCCCGCCCATCGTCGAGGTCCTGACCCACGGCCCGGACCGGGGGCCGGAGTTCACCCGGCAGGACGGGATCTTCCCGTTCGCCATCGGCAAAAGCTCCCTCGACGCGATCCGTCGCGCGGGGTACGCGGCGCTGTCGAGCGTGGCCCTGCCGCCGGGCGTGGTCGGCGAGACCGATCTCCGGCACGCCGCGGCGGCGAGGTCGGAGTACAGCAGGAAGGGCAGCCTCGGTGAGTACGAGGTGCACGGCCTGACGTCGGGCAGCTCGCTGCACGGCGGCCTGCACGCCATGTTCACCGGCCACTCCTATGCCACCGCCGGTGACGCGAAGGCGCGCCGGCAGGTCAAGCACACGTTCTACGACGCGGGCTACTCGATGGGCATCGAGGCCCGCTTCCGGCTGGAGACCGCCACGCCACTCAAACCGCCGGCCGGCGCGGCCATCGAGGGCCTGCATCTGGAGAAGCTGTCCCAGCTGTTCGGCACCAACAAGACCGTGACCCATGGCACGGGGGTGGCGGCCCTCGGCTCGGGGTCGAGCTCGCAGGAGGCCGAGGGACCCGGGCAGAAGACCGTGCGCACGCTGCCGACAGGCGCGTTGGCGTCCACTCACGACTCGGGTTCGGCCCAGGGTGGGCGGGACATCGACACCCAGAGCACCAAGTACTCCGGCGAGTTCTTCCCGTTCCGCGTCGACGCCGACTTCTACCTGAAGGTGGCGTTCCACAGGTCCAACGACGCGGCGAACCTGTTCTCGAGCCCGGACCGAACCATGCGCGTGGGCGCCGAAGGCGATCTCATCACGTTCGTGCACCGGGATCTGGCGCTGCGCAGGTGGAACCTGACACTCGGCCACATCTGGTCGTTCGCGGGGACGAGGGCGCCCGAAGGACTCGCGCTGCGCGTCGCGGGCAACGGCGCGGCGATCGAGGTTCCCGGCCGGCCGGCCACCGAACCGACCGTCGACCCGGCCGCCGTCGCCGACGGCGACCGGGGGCGCAACCTCCACGTCGGACCCGGGGTGACGGTGGAGCAGGTGGTGTCCTTCGTGCGGTCGGTCAAGGCGGACTGGCGGCCCACGACCTACACGGTCGAGGTGGGCTCGCCGTTTACCGAGGCGGACGTGCGCGAGGCCCTGTCCGAAACCGCCGAGCTCGACCTGAACCTCGACAAGATCCGTGCGCGGGCCGAGCGGCTGCGGGCGGAGGCACCGCCGGAGCGCGACCAGACAGGGCGGGACGCGGTCACCGGCATCATCGAGGCGGCCATCGACCCGCACACCCCCGGCGGAGACCAGATCCCCAACATCGCCGAGTTCCTGTCCCACGTGGCCGACATCATCGAGGACGTATACCTCACCAACGGCGCCGCCGAGGCGCGGCGGCGGGCCGAGTACCTCGCGTCCGTCTTCGACGTCGAGAGGTCCGCCTCCACCACGTGAACTCCCGCATGGTGCGCGAGCGTGTCTCCGTATGAGCGGAGGAGGGTCGCGTGGACGAGGCGATCACTGTGGAACGGGTGCGGGACGTGCTGGTCGTGGGCCGCATGGACCGCGACGGCGCGGCCGTCGTGCGTGCGGCGAACCTGCGGCCCACGCGGGGGCGGACCTACGTCGTGGTCGGTGGATCGGCACTGGACGCCGTGCGCGGGCTCGACCCGTGGGTGGTCGGCGACATCGAGGAGTCCACCAGTGGCGACCTCTGTGTGGTGGCGCCGCGGCTCGGCGCCGGGAGCGCGGACGGGACGCCACCGCCCGCGCGCCTGCTCGCCGAACGGCTCGGCGTCGAGATCACCGCCCCGACGGGAAGCCCCGTCGGGCTGGCCGACGGCAGCCTGTTCGTGCCGGGACGGACCGCCGGCTGGGTGTCCTACAAGCCGGACGGCCGGGTGGACCGGATCGGGGCGCGGCTGCCCGCGCCGTGGTGGCAGGCGGGGTTGCCTGAGACGACCGGTCAGCTAGCCCAGATCCCTGCCGGTCTGTGGCTGCGTCGCCCGCCCGCGACCGACCGGCCCGACGACCCGCTGGCGACCGTCGTGCCGGACCTGGACCGGATGTACGTCGTGCTCGGAGCGCCCGGTGAGTTGCCACCGGCCACCGCAGCCGTGGTCGAGGTGCTGCGCTCGCTGCCCGACGAGGGACGCGACCGCGCGGTGCTCGTCTGCTACGGCTGCGGTCCCGCCTCCGCGCTCGCACAGCAGGTCGCCGATACGCTCGGCGCGCCGGTGCGGGTGGCGCACGGCGTGCCGGGCGAGGGTGGACCGCGATACGTGGACCGCGCCGGGACCCCGCGCTGGCGGCCGTTCGCGGTGGAGAGCGTGTACCGGCCGGGCCAGGTGCCCACGCTCGACCGGTGGACCGCGCCACCCGGTCTGCCGCTGATCGAGCCGGGGTCCTACCGCCTGGCCGAGGGCTGGCGGGTCGACGTCGTGCCGCGGGGCCTCGCCGTCCACCCGGACTCGACCGCCCTGGACCGGACGATGCTCGCCGCCGGCACCGGCCCGACCGCCGACATCGTCGTCGCCGCCGGCGGCCACTTCCCGGACGAGGTGCGTGCCGCGTTCGACCGGCTGATCCGCGAGCTTCCCGCCGACGACAGGAAGAACCTCCGCGTCCTGCCGATCGACCAGCCCACCGCGGACGCCATCGCCACCATCGAGGCGGCCCACACCATCACTTCCATGCCCTCCATGGTGGACAGGGGAGTCCGGTCGGTATCCACCACGCCGGCCCCGCTCGCTCCACCGGCGGGCGCCGTCATGATCACTGCCGACGGTCGGATACGTCCGGTCGGCGCCATCCTGCCTTCCGCTGTCGCGGCGCCCGCCGAAGAGACGTCGCCGCACGCGGTCGGTTCGGCGGCCGGCCCCCGGACCCACGCGCCGGCCGCCGCAGTCGGCACAGGCATGCCCGGAAGTCCGAACAGGACCGCCAACCGGCCCGGAACCAGGGAGCGGGCGCGACGAGCCGGCGGCACCGGCGCGCCTGCCCCCGTGCGCGGCGGCGTCTTCCGGGACGCGCCGAATGGGGGCGGGCACGTCGTCGGTCGGGCCGAACCCGCCGCGGTGGAGGAACTCCCGCCCGTCGAGGTCCGGTCGGTGGACCAGCCGGCGGTGACCGTGGCGGACGCCGACCGTGCCGCCGGGCCGGTGGCCCGGCCGGAGCTTGCGCGACTGGGCATCGGCCGACCTGGCCCGGCTCGCCGAGCGGAATCGGTCACCGGATTGCTGCCGGGACGTGAACCGCCGAGGTCGATGCCCCCGGCCGAGGTGGCACCGGCCGCGACCCGGCCGGCCGCGCGCCCGGTGCCCGAGCCGACGGCGCTGGCGGTGGTCGAGCGGACGGTCGAGCCACCCGTCCCGCCGAACGTCCGGGCACCTGTCGAACGACCGGCCGAGGACGTGTCGGCCGGCACCGGGACGAACGCCGAGCCTGCGCCGGCCGAGCCGCCGCGAGGTCGGGACGTCCGGCAGGAGGTCGTAGCGGTGCCGGTCGAGGTGCCCGAGGGCGTCCGGAGCACCCTGACCCAGCGCCGGGCGATGCGGGAGCGGCTCGGCACGCGCTACGACGTGGCCACCCGGGTGGTCACCAAGCTGCTCTCCGAACGGCCCGGCCTGCGGTTCGGCACCGGCGACCGGGCGGCGTTGCTAGCCGAGCTCGCGGTCGTCCGGGCGTTCGCCGACGACCCCACCGCGCAGTACGACGCCGACTTCTACGTCTGCCTCGCCGACGGGCTGCTGCGCCTGCCGACCGCACGGGCCGTCGTGGTGCGGGGGATTCCGGCCGACGCCGCGGTCACGCCGTCGTCGGTGCTCCGGTTGCCGGCCCCGGTGATCGCCGCGCCGGCCATCGCGCCCACGGTCGGACCGGCCGAGGCGTTGATCTGGACGACCACCGGCCGCCGGCTCGACGGTCTGCAGGACGAGCCGACCGGGGAGATCGTGCTGCCCGGCCACACCCGGCTACGGGTGCTGGCGGTGGAGCGCGAACCACTCCACCGGGTGCTGCTCGCCGAGGACGGCGCCGCGCCAGACGCCGCGCTGGCCAGGCTCCGTGCGGCGGCCACCAAGCGGACGGCGGAGCCGGGGACCGCGACGACCAGATGGTTCGGCCCACTGCCGGCCGCGTGAGGGAGGACGAGTGCGCGAACGTACGCATCAGGAGCTGCTGGCCCTGGCCGGCCGGGTACCGGACGACTGGCTGGTCATCGCCAGGGAGGTGCTCGCGGCCGGGGACACCGCGCGGCTGAGCGGGCTGCGCGCCGCGCTGGCCGCGGCGCGGCCCGCCGACACGGTCCCCGAGCCGGCGCACATGTTCGTCCCGGGGCAGGCCCACGATCACGAACGCGAGGACCGCGCCGTGGTGGAGGCGATCAGGTCCGAGACGGGCGCCGAGGCGTGCTGGGCGACCATGCGTGGCGGCAGTGAACGGGTCTACCTCGTCCAGGCCGGCGCGGGGGCCGACCTGCCGGCCATCACCGTCGCGGCGCATCGGGCGCTCTCCGACACCCCCCGGGTCGAGGTGTTCGCCCGCGACGAGCCGCTGCCCGGCTACCACCAGCTCGCGCTGCGCGCGGCGACCCTGCTCTGGTCGTCGGCGCCGGAGCCGACGATCACCGTTGCCCGCGTCTTCGACGGTGCCGGTGCCGGTGGTCCGTGGTTCGCGCCCGATCACGAGCTGGTCGTGGATCCGGCGGAACGCGCACGACTGCTGGACTTCCTCGGCGGCGGCGAGTTGGTGCTGGCCGCGGACTCGCTGGGGACCGACATCGTCACCGGGGCCGCGGCGGCGGTTCCGGCGAGCCTGCGGTCGGACGGCCGGTGGGTGTGGTCCGACGCGGCCGGCTACTACCTGGACCGCCACCAGCTCGCGCCGGACCCGGGGCTGGCGGAGCACGCTATGGGGACCTGGCCCACTGGCCCGCTGAGCCCACTGACCAGGCATCACGTGTGGACGGCGTTGAGCGCGAGCGATCGGGAGGCACCACAGTGGTCAGCAGGATGACCGGAGTCCGCTCCGTGCTCGGGGTCTCGGCGACCGAGCCGGACTGCTATCGCACCATCTCCGACGCCATCAGCGCGGCCCGGGACGGCGATGTGATCTCCGTGCGACCAGGTGTCTACCCGGAGTCGGTCGTCCTGGACCGCGACGTCTCGCTGTCCGGCTCGGGGTCGCCCGGCGACGTTCGGGTCGAGGCGACGGGCGAGCCGGTGCTGCGGGTGGCCGTCGAGCAGGCCGAGGTGTCGGGCATCGAGTTCTCCCACTCCGGCGGCGAGGTCGCGGTGGACGTGAGCTCCGGCACGCTGCACCTGGACGAGTGCGTGGTGGCGGCCGACTCCGAGGTGGCCGTGGTGTTGCGGAAGGCGGCGATGCTGCGAGCGCGGGACACCGCCGTGCGGAATCCCGGCGGCGCCGGCGTGCTGGTGTTCGACGGCGCGCGAGCCGAGCTGACCGGGTGCGCGTTCGCGTCGCTGGCGACCACGGCCGTGGTCGCCCGGTCCGGTGGGGCACCGAGCATGATCGATTGCACGGTGACCGACGCGAAGGGCGCCGTGCTGGCCGCCGACCGCGGTCGCGGCATGCTGCGCGACTGCCGGATCAGCAACATCTCCGGGCCCGCGATCGTGGTCGAGAGCCACAGCGAGCTGACCGTGACCAGCACCAGGGTGTCCGACGTCGACGGTGTGGCGGTGCTCGCCGCGGACGGTGCGCGGCCGGTGGTGCGGGACTGCCAGATCGCCGACACCGCCGCGCAGGCGATCGTGGTGGTCTCGCAGGCCGCCATCGAGCTGAACCGCGTCCGGGTCGAACGCGCGGGCGGGCACGCGGTGCAGGTGTTGGCCGACGCGCACGCCGAGGCGACCGACTGCTCGTTCGTCGGCTCGCGGCACGACGCGGTGCTGGCCAGCGCGGACGGCACGGTCCTGGTGGTCGACACCGAGATCATCGGCGGGGCGGGCGGTGGTGTCGTCGTCGAGGAGGACGCGCGGGCGACCGTGCGGGACAGCCGGGTGGTCGGCACCGCCGGTGTCGGCATGACCGCACGCGGCAATGCCGGGCTGACGGTCGACGGCGGCGAGGTACGGGAGTGCCAGGGCGGCCTGAGCTGGCAGGACCACGCGGGAGGCTCGATCACCGGCTGCGCGGTGCGGGACAACCTCGGTGAGGGGATCTCCGTGCTCTCCGACCAGCCGGTGGAGGTCGTCGACTGCGACACCGAACGCGCGTCCGGCCTGGACACGGGAAGGACCGGTGGTGCCACCGGGTCGACCGTCGCACCCACCCCGTCCACCTCGGAGGAGCGGGGCCAGGAGCCGGCGACCGGCGACGGCGGCCATGACGAGTTGGACCGCCTGCTGGCGGAGCTGGCCGACCTCGTGGGGCTGGACGGGGTGAAGCGCGAGGTTGAGACGTTGGTGCGGCTGCACCAGATGTCCGAGCGCCGCGCCGCCGCCGGGCTGCCGTCCCCACCGCTGTCGCGGCATCTGGTGTTCACCGGCGCCCCCGGCACCGGCAAGACGACGGTGGCCAGGCTGTACGGCCAGATCCTCGCCGCGCTCGGCGTGCTTCCGTCCGGGCAGTTGGTCGAGGTGTCCCGGCCGGACCTGGTGGCGTCGGTGATCGGCGGAACGGCGATCAAGACCACCGAGATGTTCACCAAGGCCATCGGTGGCGTGTTGTTCATCGACGAGGCGTACACGCTGTCGGCCGGCAACGGCAGCGGTGGCGGGCCGGACTTCGGCCGGGAGGCGATCGACACGCTGGTGAAGCTGATGGAGGACCACCGCGACGAGGTCGTAGTGATCGTCGCCGGCTACACCAACGACATGCGCAACTTCCTGGCCGCGAACCCCGGTCTGTCGTCCCGGTTCTCCCGCACCATCGAGTTCGCCGACTACTCCTCCGCGGAGCTCGTCACCATCGTCGAGGGTCTGTGCCGCGGGCACGACTACCGGTTGGAGTTCGAGACCAGGGCGGCGTTGCACACCTACTTCACGCACCTGCCGCGCGACGCCGCGTTCGGCAACGGCCGCACCGCGCGGAAGGTGTTCGAGGAGATGCTCGGACGCCAGGCCTACCGGTTGGCCGAGGCGCCCGACGCCAACCACATCGCGCTGACCAGGCTCATGCCGGAGGACCTCGGCCCGTTGCCGGGTTCGTCGGTCGGTGCCGGCGCCGGGCGGGTGGACGAGGAACGTGTCGAGCAGCTGCTCGACACGTTGCGTGGCCTGGTCGGCCTGCACGAGGTGAAGGACGAGGTGTCGGCGATGGTCGACCTCCTCGCCTCCGCGCGGCGGCGGCAGGCGATGGGGTTGCCGGCACCGCCGCTGAGCCGGCACCTGGTCTTCGCCGGCCCGCCCGGCACCGGCAAGACGACCGTGGCCCGCCTGTACGGATCGCTGCTCGCCGCGCTGGGCGTGCTGGCGCAGGGCCAGGTCACCGAGGTCTCCCGGGCGGACCTGGTCGGCGAGTACGTCGGCCATACCGCGCGGCGCACCACCGAGGCGTTCGACCGGGCGCGCGGCGGTGTGCTGTTCATCGACGAGGCGTACACGCTGTCCTCGGGCCGGGGCAGCGGGCCCGACTTCGGCCGGGAGGCGATCGACACGCTGGTGAAGCTGATGGAGGACCACCGCGACGAGGTCGTGGTCATCGCCGCCGGGTACGAGCGGGAGATGGCCGGGTTTCTCGCGGCCAATCCCGGCCTGTCCTCCCGGTTCTCCCACCGCGTCCGGTTCGCCGACTACTCGCCGGACGAGCTGGTCACCATCGTCAACCAGCACGCGACCGACGTCGGCTACGAATGCTCCGGCCCCACCGTCGCCTCACTCCGCGCTCACTTCGCCACCATGCGCCGGGGAGAGTCGTTCGGAAACGGCCGCTACGCCAGGCAACTTCTCGACTCGACCATCGCCAACCACGCTCGGCGTACCCGCACCCTGGTCGACCCCACGATGGACGACCTGTGCCTGCTGCTGCCCGAGGACGTGCCGGCACCCCCTGGGCCGGAGGCCGGCTCCGAGCCGGCGCCGCGGCGCGCGTTCGGGCAGGGCTAGGGCGCGTCCGCGCAGTCCCGGTCGATGGGCTTCGTGATCCAGGTCGTCGCCCTGGTCAACGGACGTCAGCGCAGGTCGTTGCAGGACGCCGCGTGCTCGTCCTTGGCCGCGCCGGCCTCCCAGCGCACGTTGTCGAACGTGGCCTCGAACGGTTGCGTGGTGAGGAAGAGGAACGGTGTGTTGACCTTCCTCGGGTCCAGGCCGGCCGAGACGAAGCAGGACAGGGGAATCGTGATGGTCGCCCGCTGCCCAGGGGTGAGGTCCGCGGTCAGGCTGGTGACCGGAAGCTCGGCACCGCAAGGGTATCCACAGTGGATCGCGACCTTCGTGGCGCCGGCCGCGGGCCGGTGCACCGTCACGTCGAAGACCAACGCTCCGTCAGCGTCCACGTAGGACTTCAGGTCGCGCCCCTCGACGGCCTGGAGGTAGACCTGAGCGGTCTTGACACTCCGCCAGGCGACCCGCAGTCCGTCCGGGCTCGCCGAGGACGCGACGATCGCGCCGGCACCCGTGCCGGCCGCATCGAGCTCGACGGGAACCCAGTTGTCCTGCTGCGTGGCGACGAACCCGGTCCACGGTGGGACCGGCGCGTCGTCGAACACCTGCACCGGCGCCAGATCCTCGGCTCGGGGAGCGCTGGTCGGGGTGGCGGCGGCGGAGCTGCCCTGGCCGCCGGAGGTGGACACCATCGTCATGGCCGTGCCGATGGCGACCACGGCGGCGATCGCCGCCGGCACCAACCACCTGCGGCGCGACCGCCTGCGGAACGGCACCGGGCCGGTGGCCGCGCCCGCCGGAACCAGACCTCCCGGCGGGGTCGCGGGGCCGAGGGCCGGCGCGGTGAACGGCACCCGAGCGCCGCCGGGTGGCGTCGCGCTCATGGCACCGGCCACGGCGGCCGCACCGAGCGCCACGGTGAGCTTCGGATGCAGGGTGACCCGTACCGGCTTACCGAACGTGTTCGAGACCAGTTGCGCCACCAGCGGAATACGGGAGGAGCCGCCGGCGAGCAACACGGCGGACAGGTCGTCCGGGCGCAGCCCGGCGGACATGATCGTCCGGTTCAGCGCGGCGGTGGTCAGCTGCACCGAGGAACGGATCATGTCGTTGAACTCCAGGCGCGTGACCAGAACCTCCCGAGGACCGGACGGCAGCGGGACGGACAGCCGCACATCCGGCTCGATGGACAGGTCCTGTTTCGCCTCCGAGCACATCGTGCGAATCCGGGCAAGGACGGTTGCCGACTCCGGATCCGCCGGGTCCAGCTCGCTGATGGCGCCGTCCAGCCGGTTGTCCAGATGGGCGAGGAGCGTCTCGTCGAAGTCGACGCCGCCCATGTGCTCGATGCCCTCCGGCGTCCCGAGGATCTCCATTCCGCCGTTGCGCACCCGCAGGATCGTCGTGTCGAACGTGCCGCCGCCCAGGTCGTAGACGGCGACCACCTCGCCGTCACCGAGCCGACGTTCCGCCGAGTAGTGGGTCGCCGCCGCCTCCGGCTCGGTGAGCAGGCGGTAGTTGGTCACGCCCGCCATCTTGGGTACCTCGGCGAAATGCTCGCGCCGGTAGGGCCCCCAGATGGCCGGACACGTCAGCACGATCGAGGCCGGCGGTGCGCCGGCCCAGGTGGTCACGGCCGCGAGCACGTCGCGCAGCTGCGCCGACATCAACATGCTCACCGAGTACGGGGCGCCGTCGAGCACGATCGGGGTCGGATCGCCGAGACGTCGCTTGAAACCACGGGCGACGTGCGCCGGGTTGCTCGCGGTTTCGAGCGCCGCAGTCCCGGTCAACAGAGTGCCGTCCGGAGCCCGGCGCACGACCGACGGCACCACCAGCTCAGCGCTCAGCGGAACCATCCGCGTTCCGTTCGGGCCGCTGACGGCGGCCGACGTGAACGACGTGCCGAGATCGATACCAACGCCGTAGCCCATAGCACGCCTCCTCACCTGCCTGTGTCACGACGCAGGCAGAACAACCGAACACACCACGCGTCAAGCAGGTTCAACGTATCCGTTGCGGGGGGCGGGATATCCCTACCTTGCCCGAGGGGACTGCACCCTTGCCCGTTTGTCCCGGACCTAGCACCCTTGGTGGGGTGGCAGGCGTCACCGAGTGGTTTCCTGGGTGGGCGGGGCGCCTGCGGGCACCCCGTTCCCATGACGTCGAGTTCCGACTGGGTCTGGAACGAACGCTGCACGACGAGGTTGCCGTGAGCCTGTCCGCGATGGTGGTCCAACTGGATCTGCTCGCCGGGACGACGTGCCCGGACCCGGCCCTCGCGGCCCGGATCGACGTGGCGCGCTCGGCCATCTGCGACGCCGTCGAGGAGGTCCGCCGGTTGGGCAGGGTGCTGTTCTCGCCGGTGCTTCGGGGTGGCGGGATGGCGAACGCCGTGCGCGCGGCCGCCGAGCACGGTGAGCTCCAGCTGCGGCTGGACCTTCCCGACCACGACTTCGATCTGGCGGCACAGAAGAGGATCGGCCTGCTCGTCGTCGACCGTCTGCATGCGTTGCGGCCCAACACCCGGGTGCGGGTGCGGGTGCGAGGCAGGAGGTTCGTTCGGGTGTCCATTATCGAGAGACCGCCGGGACGGCGGGAACGGCGTTACTGGGCGGTGATGACGTGCGGGTAGCGATCGCCGAGGACGGCGCGTTGTTCAGGGAAGGCCTGGTGCTGCTGCTGAAAGCCGCGGGGCACGAGGTCGTCGCCTGTGTCGGCGACGGCGACACCCTGTTCAAGGTCGCGTTGACCGAGCCGGTGGACGTCGCGATCCTGGACGTGCGGATGCCGCCCGAGCCCGACGGCGGTCTGGTGACCGCGGAACGCATCCGCGCGTCCCGCCCGGACGTCGGGCTGCTGCTGCTGTCCCACTACGCGGAGACGCACTACCTGATGCGGGTTCTGGAGATCGGGGCCGAAGGCATCGGCTACCGGCTCAAGGAGCGCGTCGCCGGTCTACAGGTGCTCACCGACACGCTGAATCGGATCGTGGACCGCGAGATCGTCATCGAACCCGTGCTGGCCAAACGGCTCGTGCAGGGATCGCCCAGCAACGAGGGCAGTGCCATGGCATCGCTGACCGAACGCGAGTGCGACGTGCTGCGGTTGATGGCGGAAGGACGGACGAACAACGCGATCGCCGGCGAGCTGTTCGTCTCCGCCAAGGTGGTGGAGAAGCACATCGCGTCGATCTTCGTGAAGCTCGGTCTGCCCGACGACCAGGCCGTGCACCACCGGCGAGTGCTGGCCGTGCTCGCCTACCTGCGGGCAAAGCACATCGACGGATAGCGTCGGCCATGCCGAAGGCACAGTCCCCACACGAGGTCGCCGCGACCGTGCCGCCGGACCGGCTCGTCGTCGCGCTGGTCCGGAACCTGGCCGAGGCGACCGGTGGTCGGGTGACCTACCGCGTCCCGGTCGAACCCACGGGAGTGCTCGCACCGATCGCGACGTGGCCGCGGCAGGCGGCCGGCCCGCTCACCGGCGAGACGGCGCGGGAGCCCGTGGCCGGCGGCGGAGTGATCCAGGTCGCGAGCCCGCGGCGGTGGAGTGGTCGGGAACAGGCGATGCTCCGGGAGACCGCGGGGTGGCTGGGCATGGCGGCGCGGCTGGACCAGCTCGAGGCCGACCGGCACCATGCCGCGGTCCGCGCGCGGGATCTGCGCGCCGAGGTTATCGCGGCCCGGGAACGGTCCGCACACGTGCGAACCCTGGAACGGCGCCGGCTCGTCCGGTCGATCACCACGACCACCTTGCGAGATCTGGACGATGTCCGCCAGGGGTTGCGGCGGCTGGAGGGCGCGGTCACCGAGGACCCGGCTTCCCTGGCTAGCGAGTTCGCGATGAGCGAGCTGGCGACCGTGCGGTCCGCAATGGACGAGCTGCTCGACGAGTTCCGCGTCGTCGTACGGGGCGTCTACCCGGCCATGTTGCCCGATCGCGGGCCTGGTGCGGCGCTCGAGGAGTTGGCGGCCACGTTGCCCCGACCTGTGCGGTTCACCGGAGGGCTCGGCCGACGAGTCGACTGGCAGATCGAGTCGGGCTTCTACCACGCGGTGGCGGCGGTGCTGACCGTGCTGTGCGGGAGCGCGGCCGCCGCCGTGCCGCGCTCCGCCGTCGACGTCGCCTTCAGCCGCGACGACGCGTTGCGGGCTCGGGTGAGCGCGCCCGTCGGCGGGCTGTCCGCGGCCGAGCTGCGCGGTGCCCTCGGCCACGACGCGGAACGGCTCGCCGTGCTCGGCGGATCGATGACGAGCGCGGTGATCGACGGTGTGGCCGTGGTCGACGCCGCGGTCGCGGAACGGATCAACCCGAGTGTGCGCGATCCCGTCCCGTCCCGTTCGGCGCGCAGCGATCTCCACGATCAGGTGCTGGCCCTCGTGCGCAAGGGCCAGCAGGCCGTGGGGGAGGGACCGGCTCGGCGGGGATGGGACGTCATCGCGGAACGGCTGACCACGCCGGCGCGGCTGGCCGTGGTTCGCGACCCGGCCCACGCCGGCCCGGCCCGCCCGGTGCGCTCCGGCGTCGTGCTCGTGGACGTGGTCGGACCCGCCGACGAGGCACTGGCCAGGGAGCTCCTCGCCGACGGCGGCCCACGGGGATCGATCGACGGGGTGTTGTGCCTGGTCCAGCCGACGGCCGCGTTTCGGGCGGCACTGCGGTCGGCACCCCAGCGAGTCGTGCTGAGCGAGACGGCGAGCGAGGAGGAACTGGCGCGCGTGCTGGCCGTGCGCGGACCGGTGATCGCCGCCCGCCGCGCGCTGGTCTCGGCCCGCGAACTGGCATCCGTTCTGCCCGCGGACGATCCGCTGTTGTGGGAGATCGACCGGATCACCGCCGCAGGTCACGAGATCGCCGAACTGGACCTTCTGGACGATCTGGAACACGGGGACAACCGACTGTTGCGCGGAGCCGGTTGGGGAGCGGTAGCCGACGCAGCGCGGCTGCTCGGTGCCCACGGCGCGGATCCGCGCTCCCGTCTCGGCCTCCCCACGGACACCACCGACGACGCCCTGCAGGAGGCCGCCCGGCGGGCGGTGTGCCGGTGGCGGGCCTACGCCGGGCGCCCCGGAACCGGCGGCCGGGACCGCCTGGCGTGTGAGGTGCTGGCGCGCACGGCGGAGGGGATGATCAGCGAGGCGCGAATCCGCTGACGGACGTGCCCTCGCCGGGTGCGGACCTCACCTCGACGGTGCCGCCGACGGCCGCGATCCGCGTGGCCATGTTGTGCAGTCCCGATCCCCTGTGCGGCAGGGTGAATCCCGGTCCGGTGTCGGTCACGGTGAACTGGATGCCGCGGGCGTCGTCGAGTGCCCGCACGGTGATCCGGGCGCCGGGCGCGTGCTTCTGGGCGTTGCCCACCGCCTCCAGGCACACGAAGTAGACCGCGGACTCGACAGCCGGCGGGTACCGCCGCCGCGCGTCGCCGACGTCGAGCGTCACCTCGGTGTGGCCGGCGAGGTCCGCGGTCAGCGCTGCCGCGATGCCGTGGGAGGCCAGGGAGACCGGCAGGATCCCGGAGGCGGTGTCGATCAGGACGCGCTGTGCGGCGTCCAACCGGTCCCGCAGCCGCGCCAGCTGCTCGCTCACGTTGTCGCTGGTGTGTTCCAGGACGGCAAGCGACATGCGCAGGGCGACGAGGTGGTGCTGTGCCCCGTCGTGCAGGTCGCGTTCGAGTCGCCGGCGTTCGTGCTCCATGTCGACGACAGCTCGCCAGCGGTCATCGACCAGCTGGCGTGCCGCGACGTCGCCCTGCCGGCGCAGCCGCTCGACGTCGGCGGCCACCCGCAGCATCGCGACGGGGACGCCGAGCACCTTCGCCAACCTGGGGAGCGGGCCGGCCGACTCCGGCAGCTCGAACAGCCCGTGCCGCCGGCCCGCATACGAGATCTCGTGCCGGGGCCAACCGATGTCGACGACGCCCCACCGGTACGGAACGTCGCCCACGGTCAGCACACAGCCGGCTGCACCGGCCGCGGTGCCGATCGTCCGTGCCAGCGCCAGCGGGTCGGGTTTCCATGCGGCGTGCACGAGGTAGGCCGACACGGCCTCGACCACGCGCTTGTCCGTCGTCCGCACCTAGGCAACATAGCTCGCCACCTCCGGCGAGTGGCCCCCATCGGCTCGCGGCGGGTACGGACGGGCGACGAGTTTTCCCGTTGGCACCCAAGGATCACCGGTCGGTCAATGCTGCCATCGGACGAGCCGGCCGAGCACCTCGGCGATCATGGCGGCCGACGGGCGGGGGACGCCGTGCGGCTCGTGTCCGGACATCCAGCGCACCGGGCCGCGGGCCGTCACCGTCGGCGGCAGTGGCACCCAGGCACCCGACGAGATCCTGCTGACCGACGCGGGAAGCGACGGTGTCGAACCGGTGCCGTCGGCCGGCTCCACCAGGACGACCTTCCACCTGCCGGGGATGTCGACCACCGGACAGGACAGGCGTCTCCCGGCCAGCTCGGACAGCAGCTGGGTGGCGACCTCGGTCGGCATCTGAAGACCCCAGATGTCGTTGTCCAGCTCCAGCACGAGCTCGCTGCCGTGCACCTTCGTGGTCCATCCCAGCTCCAGCAGGTACTGGTGGACCGCGTGATGAAGTTGGTTGGACGTGTCGTCGGCGAAGTCGTACGACCCGGCCTCACTGTCCACGATAGATGTCTGGACCACGTGCCCTCCTCGCGTCGATGCCGGACCGAATGTCACGCCGCGTGCAGCGACGACTCGTCCATCACGTCCCGCAGGACGCGCAGTGCGTTGTGGACTCGGCTCTTGACCGTGCCGACCGGGACGCCGAGCACCGAAGCCGCGGACTTCGCGGTGCGGTCGGCGAAGTAGACCTCGACCAGGGTGTCGCGGTGCACCGCGGGCAGCAGCTCCAGCACGGTGTCGACCTCGATTCGAGTCTCCACCTCGTCACACGGCGGCGGCTGCACGGCGGACATCTCCAGGTCCTCCTCCGGAAGCTCGACCTCGGTGGGCCGCGCCCGCCGACGTCGGTGCAGGTCAACGGCGACGTTGTGGACGATGCGGATCAACCACGGCCGCAGCGAATGGATGGTGTCCAGCCGGTCGATGTGCCGCCACGCCCGAAGCCACGTCTCCTGGACGACGTCCTCGGCCAGATGCCGGTCCCCGGTCACTCGGGTGGCATAGGCGAGCAGAGCTGCCTCGTGTGTCCTGATGACGGTGTTCATCGTGGTCATAACCGCTCACATCCCCGCTGGAGAACGCACCTGTTTCTGATGAAGATGCTGCCCGGGCAAGGGCGGTCGATTGGCCGGGTCTATCCCTCGCGATGGCAGGTGCAGTCCCGCCGGTTTGCCGGTGGTAACCCCCGGCACGGAATGGGGGATATCCCCCACCTGGCCGGCCGGAACCGGTCTGACCTGCTGAAGAGGAGGGGCTCAGGTGTCGTTCCGGCAACCTTTCTCGCTGGTGCCGTGCCGGTGACCGTTTTTCGCGCGTAGGTCTGCCACGCCCGCCCGGGCATACCTGGGGGATGTCGGCTCGGCACTCAGGGGGGCGGACCCGGCGGAGCTGCAGTGACTCTACGAAGCGCTCAACGTAGAGATCACCTACCACGCGGATCAGAAGGCCGCTGAGGTGGCGATCATGGGTAGGTGTGGCTGCCACGTCTCCCGCGCCGAGCTGCTCGGCCTGAGTGCGCATGCCGCCTGCCCGGCGGGTTCCAAGCGCGGCAACGCGCTGTGGGGACGCCGCTTTCATGACGCGTCAGGGGGACCTACCGGTTGATGAACGCTTGCCATTCGAGAGTGGCGAATATCGCGCATCCCACGGCGACTGTCGCGAGGGCGAGCGCGGCGGTGGGGAAGAAGACAAGCGCCGCCAATGTGGCGACGACCGCCAGCGTGTTGCCGATCGCCGCGGCGTGGCAGACCAGGATCGCGTACTTGCGCCGGGGTGCACCCCACCACAGCACGCCCGCGAAGGCGAGGCAGGCGATGCCGATCGCGAGGGACAGTGGCCACGGGCACGTTGTCGAGAGGGGAGCGCATGGCCAGACCGCCCGATCTCGGCCGCCGCGCGGCGACGCTGGCCATGGCGACGGACTATGTCCTGGCCCAGGGTCTGGCCGGGCTCAGCCTGCGTCCCTTGGCCGCCGCGTTGGACACCAGTACCCGGATGCTGCTCTACGACTTCAGCAGCAAAGAGGGACTGGTCAGCGCGATTCTCAGCGAGGCACGGCAACGTCTGGGCCATCAACTCGCCGGCTACGTTGCCGAGGCGAACGTCTCGCCTGCGGACATGCTCCCCGCTCTGTGGAGCTGGATGACCAGCGCGGAGAACAGCGCCTACCTGCGACTGTTCTTCGAAGTACACGTCGACGCCCTGACCCGACCCGAGGTATACACCGACGGCGGACGGCCGCTGGTGGGGGACTGGCTCAACTTCCTCCGCGCGACACTGCGACTCGACCCGGCCACGGCCACCCTGATCGTCGCTACCATGCGCGGCCTTCTGCTGGACCGCATGCTCACCCACGACGAAGCACGTACCGACCTCGCCCTCGCTCGATTCGCCGACCTGCTCCATCGCGACACCGGCGAGGACGGATAGCGCCGTACGCGAGGAGGTCAGGTGCCTTCGAACACCCGGCCTGCTCGCGCTTCAGGGACGCCGGCCCGACCCTGCTCGGCCCTTACGCCCTCGAGTCCGCCGGTCAGAGGTAAAGACAAGGCCGGGCGGTCAGCCGTGAGCTCCGTAATCGCGATGTTCCCCCACTCAACCACCCGCGCCATGGTCGGGTCGAGCCGGATCTCGTCGCCGAGAAAGCGTTGACGGCGAGTGAACGCGCTCAGCGACGTGAGCTCGAACGCGAGAACCAGGAACTGCGGAGGCCCGCCGAGTTCCGCTGGGAAAAGTGGCGGCTTTCTTCGCCCACAATATCTATCGGTGACCGCCAAGTACGCGTCATCGACGCGAGAATGAAAACTTCCCGATTGCGGGAATATTCGCCTGGATGGGCGTATCCACGTCGGGCTACTGTAATGGCGGCGATCGGCCATCGATACATGCCGTGGCGAGCTGGGGAACAGATTGTCGAGGGTGTCTTTGTTGGACGATCAGAGCGACATTGAAACGTGGCCACGGAGGGCGTCAGGGTGCGGCTGCCAGCGGAGCCGCCGACCCTTACGGCGCGTGCGGCGCGGGCTCTACTTGCCATACTGGTTGAGTTGACCGAAGTGCCGGTGCTCGACGCGCTGGGAGAGGGGCCGAGTGGTGACAGCTGAGATCAGCCGTGACCCGTGGGCGACTCTGGACGAGATCATGGGCGTCTAGATGGTTGATTCTGTGAAGTTGGTGTTAGTGGTCGTAGGCGGTGAGTGAGCGTTTGCTGGTCATGTCGGTGGTCCAGTTGTGCCAGATGCCGGCGGCCATGGCCAGGAGACGTTGAGCGACGCGGGTGAACACGCCTGCGGGAGTGCGTCCGCCGTGGTGTTCGAGGTCGAGTTGGCCTTTCAGTGTTTGGTTGACTGACTCGATCCACTGGCGGACGCCGCCGAGGTTGCCGTTGCGGTAGGTCTCGTCTTTGCGGTCGGGTCGGAGCAGGTTCAGTCCCATCTGTTCGGTGAGCTGTTTGAATGGTCGGCCGGAGAACCCTTTGTCGGCCAACAGGATCTGGCCGTGGCGGATGAGGTAGGGGTTGTGGTCGAGCAGCGCGGCCAGCACGCGTCGTTCCCCGAGTTGGGGGTTGGCCAGGCACCACATGATGGGCATGCCGTCGCCGGCGCAGACGAGGTAGAGCTTCATACCCCAGTACCAGCGGGAGTGGGACGCGCAGTAGCCGTAGCCGGCGTGTCCGGCCAGGTCGGAACGCTTGACCGTCTCCCGGGACATGCCGCAGGGCACCGAGGTGGCGTCGGTCATCCACAGGTCGTCGAACCAGGATGGGCAGCACATGGCGAGAGTGATGATCGTCTTGCACAGCAGCGGTTCGGCCGTTTTGAGCCGTTTGTGGTAGCCGGACTGGGTCAGCATGTCCGGGAACATTCCGAGCAGTTCGGGGTCGGCATGAACGTGGCGCACCCAGCGGCGTTCGTTGTGGTAACCCAGCATGATCTGGGCCACCGCCAGGCAGATCAGCTCACCGTCGGTGAGATCGGGTCGACGCCCCCGCCCGGTCCGGGGTGGGACTACGTGGTCATCAACCAGCACGTAGAGTGCGGTCAGGAGGGTGTTCAGGTCTTTCGTCACACATTGATCATGGACACCCTCCCCCCATGCCCTGACACCGGGCCGACTTCACATGATCTTCACCGAATCAACCATCTAGGTGCTCGACGAGGTGGATGACGGTATCGGTCCGCTGGCGTTCTTCGGTCGGTGCTCTACCGAGGACAACCAGGACCCGAAGACGTCGCGGGCGTGGCAGGTGGCCAACGCGCGGAACGTGGTCGAGCCGCGCGGTGGGGAGATCGTGGCGGAGTTCTTCGATGTGGGGTTCTCGCGGTCGGTGCCGTGGGAGCGTCGGCCGGAGTCGGCTCGGTTGCTGGCCGAGTTGAAGCGGCCGGATCGCGGGTGGTCGGGTGTCGCGGGGGAGGGGGGACGCGCTGTTGGAACGGCAACCAGTTCTCTCTGATCGCTGCCAAGTTCGCCGCATACGGCGTGGACCTGTGGGTGCCGGAGCTGGGCGGGAAGTTCGACCCCCGGAACCCGTCACACAAGATGTTGATGAGTCAGCTGGGGGCGATGAGCGAGTCGGAGCGTCAGCACGTTCAGGCCAGGGTGGCCGATGCTCAGGCCCGGTCTTGAGCGCTTCGACTTGAGCTGCTGGTGGGTCCTTGGTCTTGGCGGCCTCGGTCAGCAGCCAGGCGGTCGCCAGCCACGCCACGCCGGCTACGACGACAGCGGCCGCGGGACGGCCCACCAGCTGAGCGAGGTTCCGCGTTGCTGTCCGCTCCTGGCGGCCCCCGGTGAGGTCGTGGGCCGCGGGCGTGGCGAATGACGCTCGTGGTGAGCAGGGCGAGTGCTGCGGCACATCAGGAGCCACCTAGGTGGGGCCATCTCTCTCGGGCACCCACCCATCGCCCCGTGGCGGCCCAGTCCACCCACCCCGTTACCCCAGTCGCACCGACCAGCAGCAGCACGAGGTCCGCTTCGGCCCGACGCATCACATCAGGACGCACGAATACAGGGTCGCCGCAGGGGATCAGTTTGTGACCCGGAGTGCAGGGTGACCCGTGGTAGATGTGCCCGGGTCCACAGCGAACGGAACGGTGCCACTGCCGCCACGTTACGTCGAGAGCGATCCGCGGACGCTCGAGCGTCGCACGACGAGCTGGCCGGCGAGGGCGCGGGCGTCGCGGTCGTGGAGCAGGCGGACCGCCTCCGCCCGGTTGCGGACGTTGTGGCGGGTGTAGACGCGGTGGAGGTGCTTGGAGACGGTCGCCGGCCGCAGGCCGAGCCGGCGGGCGATCTGCGCGTCGGTGGCTCCCTCGGCGACCAGCGTGAGGACCTCGCGTTCCCGGACCGAGAGGGTCGGCACCGCCGGCGGGCCGTACCCGGAGGCCTGTTCCGCGGCGGGGACGAACCGCACCCAGCGGTGACCGCCGGGGCGGGTCCGGCCCACCGCTGCCCGTAGGTGCTCGGCGCAGGCGGCGAGCAGGTCCCGTTCCCGGTCGCTGAACTGCCCCTCCGAGCGGGACAGCGTCACGGCCCGGGTCGCCCAGCCGCGGAAGGACAGCGGCAGGCACAGCTGGTCGCTCGTCGTGGGCATCACCTCGCGGTGAAGGCGGGTTTCGCGCCACAGCCGGTTGCTCAGCACGTCCGACAGGCGCAGCGGCGGGAGTCGGGTCACCCGGTTGCCGGCCATCGCGAGGAGCGGGGCGCGCAGCGGGTGGGTGTGGCTCAGCCGGGCGTAGGCCGGCAGGACCGCGCGGTCGATCCGGTTCAGCGGCCAGGGCAGCGCTACCTCGTCCTGGCTGCGCAGGTGGAGGTGGGTGAGCGTGGCCGACTCGCTGCCCACGAGCCGGGCGAGACCGCCGAGCAACGCCGGCAGCTGGGCGTCGTCCTCCACCCGCAACGTGGACCTGGTGTAGTCCAGTACCGCTCGCAGGTCCGCGGCACTCAGCGACGCCATCCCGACTCCTTTCCATGCTCACAGATATGAGCCGGCGGGGGCCGCCCAGATACCTGGACACGGTGCCTGATTGCACAGTTGTGCGTAACCAGCGGACACGGGCGGACACCGGCGTTCAGGATCACCGGCGACCAGAACCCCCATGCCGGACACGGAGCAGCAACAGATGACAGGACAAGGGACCAGCAGACGGAGCCGGGTGATCGCGGCCGGCGCCGCGGTCGCCGCGATGGTGGTGGGCCTCGCCCAACCGGCGGGGGCGGCATCGCCCCCGCCACGACCGGCGGCCGGCGCGGACGTCGACGGTGACGCCATCCCGGACGCCGTCGAGATCGGGGGCATCCGCCGGGCGGACGGCAGCATGGCGATGGACCTCGCCGCGTTGGGCGCGAGCCCTTGCCGCAAGTCGGTCGTCGTCGAGATCGACTACATGGCCGAGGGCGATCACAGCCACGCCCCGGACCTGTTCGGCGGGCCCCCGGGCCAGCCCGACGCGCACCTCGGGGTCGACGACACCCGGTTCGAGGACGACGGCCACAACCAGATCGCCGTCGGTGACCTGGACGGGAACGGCCGCGCCGACATCGCCGTCGCGGACCACTCCGAGGGCGGCCGGGTGCACGTCTACGACGCCGTCACCCACCAGGTCTCCACCACGTTGGGAGTGCACGACACCCGGTTCGAGAACCACGGCCACAACCAGATCGCCATCGGCGACGTCGACGGCCAGGGCGGCGCGGAGATCGTCCTCGCGGACCACTCCGAGGGCGGTCGGGTGCACGTCTACGACGCGGTGACCCACCAGGCGGTGCCGGGCCTCGGCGTGGCCGACACGCGGTTCAACGACCACGGGCACAACCAGCTGGCGGTCGGGGACGTGGACGGCGTCGGCAAGGACGAGATCGTCGTCGTCGACCACTCCGAGGGCGGTCGGGTGCACGTCTACGACGCGGTGACCCACCAGGCGGTGCCGGGCCTCGGCGTGGCCGACACGCGGTTCAACGACGACGAGCACAACCAGCTGGTCGTCGGGGACGTGGACGGCGTCGGCAAGGACGAGATCGTCGTCGCGGACGCGTCCGAGGGCGGTCGCATCCACGTCTACGACGCGGTGACCCACCAGGCGTCCCCGACGCTGGGGGTCGACGACTCGACGTTCGAGGACGACGGGCACAACCAGGTCGCCGTCGGGGACGTGGACGGCAACGGGCGGGAGGAAATCCTGGTCGCCAACGACTCCGGCGGCCGGGTGGACGCCCTCGACGCCACGACCCGGCGGTCCGTCCCCGGGGTGGGGGTGTCCGACACCCGGTTCAACGACGACGACCACAACCAGCTGGCGGTGGGCGACCTCGACGACGGGATCGACGGCCGGGCCGAGGTCATGATCGCCGACGCGTCCGAGGGCGGACAGGTGCAGGTGTTCGACGCCGGTCCTCCGCTGGGTGCCGTGGACCGGGCGATGGCCATGTTCGACGAGGCACCCGTGCCCGCCGTAAACGGCTGTCCGTACCCCGGTGCGGACACCCGTCCCGGGATCGACCTGGTCGTGGAGGTCAGCAACACCCTGCCGGAGCAGGAGGTGCTGTCCATGCCGGAGGACTTCGACGCGATCAAGGCCGACCCGGCGAACTTCGACCCGGCCCGGGACCCGTACGTGCACTACAACATCTGGGGCCACCAGTACGACACCGGTTTGGGCCCGACCGGCAGCTCGGGTCTCGCCTGGTTCTCCGACGACCAGGACTTCCTGGTGAGCCTTGGCGGCTTCGCGGGCGGCAACGGCACCACCCGGCACCAGGCGGGCACGTTCGTGCACGAGCTCGGCCACACCCTCGGCCTCGCCCACGGCGGAGGTGACGGGGTCAACCACAAGCCGAACTACCTCAGCGCGATGAACTACAACTTCCAGCTGTCCGGGCTGAAGGACCTCACCACGGGCGAGTCGTTGGTGGCCTACTCCGACGAGACCCTGCCCACCCTGGACGCCGGTGCCCTGGACGAGCCGGCCGGGGTGGGGTCGAGCCACGCCGTCCGCACGACCTACTCCGACAACACCGGCAAGGAGCGGACCGCCCGGGCCGACCGGGCCATCGACTGGAGCAGGAGCAACGCCGACGGTGTCGGCGGGAACAACGACGACCTGGACGTCTCGGTGCGCATCCACCGGGGCACGTGTGTGGGCCCGGGCCAGAACGGCGTGCGCGACACCGAGGCGGCGGCGGACGACGAGGTCATTGGCGAGGAGATCCGCATCGGACCGAACTTCGTCTGCGACACCGACGCGCAGGGCGACGACTCCCAGGAGCTGTCGGTGAACGCCGAACGGCGGATGCTCGACGGGTTCGACGACTGGGACAACCTGGAGTTCGCGAACGACCCCGTGCCGGAGATGCCGGCGGAGATCACCGTCGGCGAGGCCGACGAGCTGGAGCAGGTCCACGACCAGGACGACGCCCCGGACACCACGGTCGCGCTGAACACGCCCCGTCCCGGTTTCACCGAGCCGGTGCTCGGGGTGGCGGTGGACGAGCGGCGCCTCTACGCGACGCACTACTACGCGGCGGTCGCCGAGCCGCACCTCTCCGACCGGCGCGGCTCGCTGGTGGTGCTGGACCGGGCGACCATGCAGGTGACCAAGCGGGTGCCGGTGGGCTACCACCCGCGGGCCGTGGCGGTCAACCAGGAGACCGGTCGGATCTACGTGCTCAACGGTGCGCCGCCCGGCAGCCCGAACACGGTCGACCTGACCGTGGTCGACCGGCGCACCCTGTCGGTAGTGACCACCGTGTCGCTGCCGACAGGCCAGGCCGCGACCGACGTGGTGGTGAACGAGCGCACGAACCGGGTGTACGTGTCGAACACCGCGCACGGCCGGCTGCACGTCATCGACGGCGCGACGAACACCGAGCTGCCGTCGATCGTGATCCCGCGCGGTCCGACCGGGATGGCCGTGGACGAGAACACGAACACCGTGTACGTGGCGATGAACCACCGCTCGTCGCTGCCCACCGTGACCGGCCTGGTGGCGGTCACCGACGACGGCAGGACCCAGGTCGTCCACCCGCTGGTCGACCTCGGCGATCCGCTGGTGCAGCCGTCGGACGTGGCGATCGACCCGCTGAACGACCGGATCTACGTCTCCGGTCTGGGCGGCAACACCGTGCGGCCGAGCCTGAGCATCCTGGAGCTGTCGACACGACGGTTCATCACCAGGACCGATGTGGTCGGGCCGGGCCGGGCGGTGGCCGTGGACCCGTTCGCCCACCAGGCGTTCGTGGCGGCGCAGGGGCGGGTGGACGTGATCGGCGAGCAGTCGATGACCAGTGAGCGCACCATCCCGACGGAGCAGGCATTCGCCATCGCGATCGACGAGAAGGGCGACCGGCGCATGTACACCGGAGACCTGCGCTCCGGTTCGCTCACCCGGCTCGCGTACAGCAGCGGGACGAGGAAGTGACGTCGGCGGGAGGCGGTTGAGGAACACCGAACGGTTCGGCGTGCAGTGGACGCCGAGCCGTTCGGTGTTGGTCATCGTGAGGAGCGATGCCAGGCAGTGACCGACCCGAAGCGGGACGGGGGAGAGGCCGCGCGTAAGCGACTCTCCGACGCCGAGGCGCGGTTGAGGAAGTTCCAGGCGGCGATCGCCGCTGAGGTCGACCCGACGGCGCTGGTCGAGGTGATGAACGCGGCTCAGGCCAACCGGGCCGCGGCCCAGGCGGAGATCGACAACGCCAGCGCCAGACCTCATGGACGAGGCCGAGGTGTACGCGGGAATCGACGTGCTCGGCGACATCGCAACCAAGCTCAACGGTGCGGTAGGAGAGGGGCTAGCAGAGCTGTACGCAGGGGCTGACCTACAGGTCCTGCATGAGCCGGAGGCACTCACCGCGGAGAATGCCATGCGTGTGTGTCCAAGGACGGACTTGCGCACTATCCCTACTGAGTCGGACCAACTGGCTGGTCTTGGATCTTGGATGAGGTGCCGGAGGCCCTGGCCGCGGAGGTAGCCGGCTCCTGAGTGAGCTCGTCCGTCAGTTTGTCGCGGACGGCGAGCATGCCTCGAAACGGTGTGACGACACGGATACCGTAGCGGCTCGCGGCTTTCGACACGATCCTTGACGCCTTCACAGCACAGCTGAGCCCGGACCCGGCGGTCGACTGCTCGTTCGTGACCGCGTGGGCGGACCTGGCGCTGTCGCATCGCCCCGCCGGCGCCCTACCTGGCGGGACTGGGCGGGTCGACCGCGTTCCTGGGCGGGGCGATCCTCTCGCCCACTGATCCGGTGACCCCAGCAACCCGACTCCACCCAACCCAGGGCACAGCAAGATGCCAATCAAACCCTGGGCAGTCCCACACGCTGATCGTGATCGGTGTGGTGGTCGTCGTCGCGCTGGTGGGCCAACGGTCACGGTAGTCGCTGGCGACCGGGGTGGTCAGCGTGCCTTGGTGTAAGCGACCGCGATCAGGCAGCCGACGTCCGCCGCGCCCACTACCGAGGACGCGGTGGACTTGACCAGGTCCTCCAGGTTCACCTGGTGGATCCGTTCGAACTCCTCGCGATGGATCCCGAGGTTTTCGGCCACCAGGCAAAGGGTTCTGGCGGTGTGCGGTGTGATGTCGCGGACCCGGTGTCCGTCGAAGCCCGCGTCGGCGAGTAGGCGCGGGTAGTGGCGCAGTTCGACGAGGGAACTCAGTTTGCCCTCGTCCACGAAGACGCCCTCCGGCGCGGTGAGGTCGGTAAGCGCGACCCGGCCACCGGGGACGAGCACGCGTGCCATTTCCCGTAGCGCGCGCGGGCGTTCCATGTGGATCACCGATTCGAGCGCGAACACCCGGTCGAACGACGGGTCCTCGAACGGTAGGTCCATCGCGTCGACCATTGGAAGATCAGTTGGTCCTGCAAGCCTTCTTCGGCGGCGCGGGCGTTGGCCTCGGCCACCTGCGCGCAGTTGATCGAGATGCCGACGACGGTCGCGCCCGTGGTCCGGGCGAGCCTGAAAGCGGGCTTTCCCGCACCGCAACCGAGATCGAGCACGCGATGGTGCGGCCGCGCGTCGAGCTCCTCGACGAGAACGTCGGTGAGGCGGTCAGTGGGCTGCGCCACGGAAACCTGATCGTCCGGGCCCTCCCAGTAGCCGAAATGGAAGTTCTCGTCCCACACCATGCTCAGCAGAGGGCCGAGATAGTCGTAGAAGTCGGCCACCTGGTCTGAGGTGGGGGTGCCGAGGGCGGGTGGGCCGGAGCGGGTCACCGCTGGCTCCTTCCGTTGACGTGTGATGGCTGCCCGGAGCGGCCTTGATGACTCAGCTCCGCCCCCCGGCGAACAGGGCGACCCTGGAGGTGCCGGGTGTGGCCGGGTCGAACGTCGGTGGTGTCGGGCGGCCGTGGGCTGCGGCGAGTGCGACGAGATCCTGTTCGGTCACCTGTCAGCCGTGACGCAGCAGCCACGACCGGGAGTCCTCGGCGAGTTCGTTGCGCCACAGCGACTCCAGTGTGTGCAGCGGCCCGTCTTCGCTTGCGGCGAGTGCGTCGGCCGTCGGCCGCGACTCCAGCATCGGCCGGCTGACGTGCTCCAGCCGATCCTGCTCGCGGGGGCGGACAACTCGCCGATGGTCGCGAAGAGCTGCTCGGCCTCGTGCGCACTCAGGTAGACCAGGAGGCCTTCGACCAGCCAGGCGGTCGGCAGGTCCGGCCGAAACCCGCGCGCCACGAGCTCGGCGGGCCACCCCTCCCGGAGATCCGTGCCCATCGGAACATGTTGTACCGTAGCGGTTCGGGAGCCGAGCACGCCCTGCTTGAACCCGAGGACCTCCGGGTGGTCGAGCTCGAAGACCCGGACCTGCGCCGCGGCCAAGCATGCCGCGCGGCACCCATTGACTCAGGCTCTGAAGACGTTATCGTTTTCCATAGCGACCTGTTAGCGTTAACATTCACTGAGAAGGCACGGTGCCGATGTCGTCACGTCCTTGGGCCTGGTCTGGGGCCGTTCCTCACTGTCCGTCGAGCTGGCCGCGCCTCCCGACGGGCCGGTCAGGCTGGCCGGGTTGACCGCCGAGGGCGTGAGCGCGCACATCTCCACACCGGCGACCGATACCGGACAGCCGTTGGTCGAGGTCCTGGTCGCCGGGGAGGGACACCGGTGGTCCGGGCCGCGTTCGGTGGACACCGCCGTCGGGGCCCGGCTGCGGTGCGCCGGGCACCAGGAGTCGCGGGCGGACGGCTGGTCGGTGCTCGAGGTCGACCAGGTCGACGACCGGACCGGTCTGCACGTCCGGGTCTGCTTCCGGACACGGGAGGGGTTGCCCGCCGTCCAGATGTGGACCCAGGTGCAGGCCGGCGTTCCTGACCCCGTTGTCCCGCGCGCGGTCAGCTCGCTGGCCGCCACCTTCTCCGCAGCGGACACTGTGGACGGTGTCGAGGTTCACCTCGACGAGAACGACTGGCTCGCCGAGAGCCGGTGGCAGCGGATCCCGGTGCGGCGACGGCGGTCGCCCGACGTCGATCTCGGGCTCCACGCCCAGCGCCCGCGTGGCGCGCTCACCGTGGTCAGCCACGGATCGTGGTCCAGCGACGAGTACCTGCCCATCGGTGTCCTCCACGACACCGCGAACAACCACGCGTGGGCCTGGCAGATCGAGCACAACGACGCCTGGCGCCGGGAGGTCGACGAGCGCACCGACGGCGTCTACGTGACCGCGCTCGGCCCGAATGACGCCGACCACCAGTGGCAGCACCCGCTCGGCCCCGAGCAGGAGTTCGTCAGTGCGCCCGTCGGGCTCGCGGCCGGTGCCGGTTTCGACGCGGCCGCCGCGGGGCTCACTGAGTACCGGCAAGCCATCCGGCGGGAACACCCCGACAATGACGCATTGCCCGTCGTCTTCAACGACTACATGAACACCCTCGACGGGGACCCCATCACCGAGCGCCTGTTGCCGCTGATCGACGCGGCGGCGGCAACAGGCGCCGAGTACTTCTGCATCGACGCCGGCTGGTACGACGAGGACGGCACCTGGTGGGACAGCGTCGGGGAACGGACACCGTCCACTACCCACTTCCCCAGCGGCCTCGGCGAGGTGATCGCGCACATCCGGGACGCCGGCACGGCACCGGGGCCGTGGCTCGAACCCGAGGTGGTGGGCGTGCGGAGCCCGGTCGCGCAGAGCCTGCCGCCGGAGGCGTTCTTCCAGCGGGACGGGCACCGGCAGGTCGAGCACGGCCGCTACCACCTCGACCTGACCCACCCGGACGCCCGCGCGTACCTCGACGCGACCATCGACCGCCTCGTCACCGAGTTCGGCATCCGGTACTTCAAGCTGGACTACAACATCAACCCCCCGGGCCCGGCACGCAGGCGAAGACCGACTCGGCCGGCGCCGGGCTGCTCGCGCACACCCGGGCGCACCGGCGCTGGCTGGAGTCCGTCCTTGACCGCCATCCCGGGCGGGTGCTGGAGAACTGGGCGTCTGGGGCAGTGCGTGCCGGCTACGCGCTGCTGTCCCGCATGCAGCTGCAGTCCACAAGCGACCAGCGCAACCCCCTGCGGCACCCGCCGATCGCGGCCGCCGCGCCGATGGCGGTGCTGCCGCACCATGTGCACGGGCATGCTCGGCAGGCTCTACCTGTCCGGGCACCTCAACCGGATCAGCGAGGCGCAGCTCGTGCTGGTGCGGGAGGGCGTGCGCGCAAAGGCGATCCGCGCCGACCTCGCGGGCGCCGTGCCGTTCTGGCCGCTGGGGCTGCCGGACTGGGACGCGCCGTGGCTCGCGCTCGGACTGCGTTCCGGCACGGACACCTATCTCGCCGTGTGGCGGCGGCCCGGCGCGGACGACACGGTCTCACTGCCTGTCCCTCACCTGCGTGGCGCTCGGAGTCGGCTCGGCCTGCTGTACCCGAGCACCCTGCCGGCATGGTCGCACTCGTGGAGGCCCGACGCCGGCGTCCTCGACCTGACCGCCACCGAGGCGCCCTCCACACGGATTCTCCGGCTGACGACCTGAATCCCCTCGCCGACCAGAGGATGTGACTCAATGAACTTCTCGAGAGGAGAGCACATGCGAAAACTGGTCACCGCGGTCGCGGCGCTGACCATGGTCGCCGCGACGACCAGCGCCCTGCCCGCACAAGCGCAAGCCGTCCAACAGGTGCGCGTCGACCTCGGTCAGCGCACCGGGGAGTTCCTCGGCGACAGCGGCGGTGTCCTCTATGGACTGTCTGACGAGGGTGTGCCGAGCGACAACACGCTCGAACCACTGCGGATGCACAGCATCAACCAGAAGCCGCCGGCCGGCGCCCAGCACCCGAACGGTGACGCGCTCGTCGTGGCGGAGCCGTTCTTCCGCACCGGTGGCGAGTACATCCAGATGAACGTGCAGGACATGTACGCGGAGTGGCCCTACGAGAACCCGGGTGGCGTCGTCCCGTGCAACCAGGTCTGCTTCGACGACTACATGACGAAGCTGGCGTGGGTGGTCGACCAGGCCTCCCGCAGCCCGCACGCCGACCGGTTCGTCTACGTGCCGTTCAACGAGCCCGACTACATCTGGTACGAGCTGGGCACCGGTGACGAGGCGGCATACCGGACCCGGATGGCGGCCTATCTGAACCACTGGAAACAGGCGGTCACCTACATCCGCACACATCACCCCGGCGCTCGCGTGATGGGGATGAACGACGCCACCTTCCGTCATCGCAACTACACCGACTTCCTCACCTTCGCCCGCGACAACGACGTCCTGCCGGACATCACCTCGTGGCACCAGTTGCCGTCCGACAGCCTCGACCCCGCGAGCGGCAACTACTTCCGCACCACCTACCGGACCTACCGGGAACTGGAGCGCGAGCTGGGTATCTCGCCCAGACCCATCAACATCAACGAGTACGGCGGCAACCGGGACCTCACCGTGCCCGGCCAGCTGGTCAAATGGACCGCCATGTTCGAAGAAGCCAAGGTCGCCGCAGGCGGCAAGGCGTACTGGACCGCCGCGGGCGGCCTTGCAGGCGACGTCGTCCAGACCAACAAGCCGGGTGCCGGCTGGTGGTTCTACAAGATGTACGCGGACATGAACGGCGGGCAGACGGTCCGGGTGACCCGTCCGGACACCACGACCGTGGACGCCATGGAGGCGATCGCCGTCATGGACGACCGGCGGCGGCAGGCCAGGATCGTGGCGGGCGGCACGGCGTCGGACTTCGACGTGGTGGTCGACGGTGCAGGCGCGTTCGGCAGGCGCGTGAACATCGTGGTTTCGGCGACGACGTGGAGCGGTCAGAACTCGGACGCCGGCCCGCCGGAGGTGCTGTTCCGCGGTGACGTCACGCCGTCGCCGGGCGGCCGGGTGACCGTGCCGATCCGCGGCCTGGACCGCGCAGGCGACGGCGGCGCCAACGCGGACCTGATGGCGGCGTACGAGATCGTCCTCACGCCGGGCGGCAAGGGGACCGGCGCACCGGTTTCGCGGCCGTGGCGTGCCGTGTACGAGGCGGAGAACGCTCGCATCACGGCGGGCACGGTGCGCACGCAGGGCACCCTGGAGAACTGGAACGGGGCGCCCGCGTCCGGCACCAAGGATGTCGGCTCGCTCAACCAGGCGGACAGCGCGGTGACCTTCGATGTGACCGTGCCTGTCGCCGGCCGCTACCGGCTGGGCGTGATGTACGGGAACCAGACCGGCGCGCACTCGCAGCAGGCGTTGACCGTCAACGGCGGCCAGGCGCGGCTGGTCGACTACGAGGCCACGATGAACTGGACGTGGCGTACCCGGGCGGACGTGGTTGTCGACCTCGTCCGGGGACGCAACGAGATCCGGCTCGGCAAGTCCCATCCGGCGGTCGGCACCGCGGTCGGGGAGGCCACGCTGGACCGGCTCGACGTGGAGCGGGTCACCCCGCCCGCGCCCCGGTTGTACGAGGCGGAGCTCAGCCAGACGACGGGTCCGGTCGGGTTCGCCTACGACCAGCGTGAGCAGTCCGGCAGCGGCCACCTGACGTTGAAGCGGGGCGGCGAGGCGCTGTTCGTGGTGTACGCGGAACAGGACGGCTACTACGACCTCGACTTCCGGCACAGCGCGTCCCGGCAGGGTGCCGTGGCCGAGGTCGGGCTCGACCGGCGCGAGGTGGGTGTGCTGCGCGGCCGGCCGGGCGGCCGGTTCTGGGACGGCGACCGGCAGCGGCTGTTCCTGTCGGCCGGCGTCAACCGGGTGACCGTGAGGGCCACCGCGCCACTCCGGTTGGACCGGGTCGTCGCGACGCAGGCCACCGGCCCGGTGCGGTCGGTGGAGGCGGAGGACGCCGTGCTCGCAGGCGCCGCGGCCGTCCGGTCCCAGGTGAACGCCTCGGGCGGTGAGTTCGTCGGCGGCGTCGGCAACGGCGCGGCGAACTCGGTGACGTTCGAGGTGCTCGCGGAACGGGGGGGCGAACACATGCTGGTCGTGCACTACGCGAACGACGAGCGCGACACCGGGCACCCGTACAACACCGACATCATCTCCCGCCCGCTGGACGTGTCGGTCAACGGCGGCGCCTCGGTCCGGCACTGGTTCAAGAACACGTGGTCGTGGAGCAACTGGTGGGCCAGGGGCGTCCCGGTGACGCTCGAGAAGGGCCGCAACGTGATCACGCTGTTCAACGACCCAGCGAACGGCGCGACGGCGCCCGACTGCCCGGCGCCGTGCCGTCCCGTACTGGACAGCGGCTGGGCACCGGACCTCGACCGCTTCGAGATAGCCCCGATCAGGATCAGCTGATCCGATCCCCTCGGGGACAGCTCGGCCCCGTAGCCGCGGCGGCCGTTGCAGTGGCGGGCGGGCAGCGGCACCCCGTGCCCTCGGGCCAGTGCGGCGGCCCGGCCCGCGTCCCATGTGGCGCCGAGCCGTTCGTACATCGCGGCGGCCGCGCGCAGTGCCTCGGCGCCGCGTTCGTCGCCGGACGCCAGCCACGCCCCGGCCGCCACCTCCTGCGCGCGACCGGCCTCATAGGACGCCGACACCCGCTCGAACTTCACCGCCGCGGTCACGAGGTCGTCCGGCCGGTTGTCCAGCACGCCCCGCGTGTACGCCAGCACCGCGGGGGACAGCGGGGCGTCCAGCCGGGCGGCGCGGCGGCCGCCTGGTCGGCGAGCCGCCGCGCCGCCGCCTGCTCACCTGCGGCCACCAGTACGTCGACCGCGGCGGGCCGGCGTCCACGCCCCTCTTCGTGTCCAGCACGGCCAGCAGCGTCCGCACGCGGCCAGCCCGTCCCAGCGCCCCGTGCAGTACGTGAGCGCGAGCCCCGCACGGATCATGACCGCCAGCCTGCGGTTCTGCTGGGCCGCGTCGGCGCGCGATGCGGCGTCGAGCAACGTCTCGGCGATCGGCAGGTGACTCGGGTAGCAGGCCGCGACCCCGAGCGAGTAGTAGCCGTTCGCCTCCCGCCGCTGCCAGGGCGCCCCGCGACTTGAGCAGTGGCTCGCCGGGATGGGGTGTGCGGTTGCGGTAGGACGGCCGGATCAGCAGGACTCCGCGTTCGGTGAGGTAGTGGTCCAGTTCGCGGGAGACGTAGCCCTTGTCGGCGATGATCAGCAGCCCGGGGCCTCAGTGAGCAGGTGGGGTTCATGGTCGCAGATCGCCATGAGCACTTGCCGCTCGTCGATCTTCGGATCGGCTGACGCCCGTGTGACGGGTAGTCCGGCCGGGGTGCAGACCAGATGCAGGCGCAGGCCCCAGAACCAGCGGGAGTGTGAGCGGCAGTAGCCGTTGCCCAGCCGGCCAGTTCCGAGCGTTTCACGGTGGGCAGGGAGCGTCCGCATTCGACTGGGGGGAGTCGATGATCCAGGTGGTGTCGGTCCACAGGTCAGTGTCCGCCGCTAACCAGCGCATGACCTGCTTGACCAGCGGTAACGCGGCGCGCGGGCGACGGTTGTAGCCGGACTGGCCGGGCAGGTACCGGAACGCGCCGGGCATCCGGACGGGCAGGAACCGCAGCCAGCGGGCCTCGGAGGTGAATCCCAGCAGCGCCTGAACACCCTTCGTCCGTCTCCGGTCACCTACCCGATATACGCATTACTCGTCTAGGTGATGACGGCGCGGAACTGGTATCGGTCACCGCGGTAGGCCTGGTCGGTGAGCTCCAGCGGGTGGCCGTGCTGGCTGTAGGTGAGCTGGCGCGCCATCAGGACCGGGACGGACGTGCCTTCCAGTTCCAGCAAGCGGTTCTCCTCGCGGCTGGGCGGCCGTGCCTCCACGGCGTACTCGGCGCGGCGCGGGATCTGGGGCGGGTCGGCGGTCAGCAGCGTGGCGTACAGCGACGCGCTCGTGAAGTCCGTGTCCACGAGGTCGGGGCACAGGGCCAGTGGCAGCCGGTTGTGCTCAAGGGTCACGACCATCCCGTTGAGCGAGCGCAGCCGCCGCATCTCGAACAGGTTGGCGCCCGGTGCGATGCGCAGGCGCTGCGCCTCCCGGACCGTGCACGGGCGGACGTGCGACAGCAACACCTGCGTGCTCAGCGGGATGCGGTGTTTGCGGGCGTAGTCGGCGAAGCCCTCGACGTGGGTGGTGGCGGTCGCGGCGGTCACCTCGCCCGCGACGAACCAGCCGCGGGCTGGTGCGGCCTGCACGGCACCGTGTTCGGCGAGGAATGCCAGCGCGGAACGCATCGTCACGCGGGAGGCGTGGTAGCGGTCGGCGAGGACCCGTTCGGACGGGAGGCGGTCGCCGGCGCGCGCACCGTTCGCGCGAAGGTCGTCCCAGAGCCGGCCCGCGATCCGCTCGTACAGCGGGACGGACTCCGGGTCGAGGGCGCCGCGGGGGAGTTCGAGAGGCGGGAGTCCACGGCCTGGACTAGGCATACCAGTATGCTACCAGTATCAGATTCATTGCAGACCAGTCTGCGCGCTCCTAACTTTCGCGACATGACTCCACTGCGCGCGTGGCTGGCCCGGCACCACGAGGGCGAACCCGTCGGCGTGACCTCCGTGTGCTCGGCACATCCTCTGGTCATCGAGGCCGCCGCCCTCCAGGTGAAGGACGGCGGCGGGGTGCTGTTGGTCGAGGCGACCTCGAACCAGGTGGACCAGTACGGCGGCTACACCGGCATGCGCCCCGCCGACTTCGCGGCGCTGGTGCACGGGATCGTCGACCGGGCCGGGCTGCCGCGTGAGCGGGTCGTGCTCGGCGGGGACCACCTCGGTCCGCAGCGGTGGCGCGACCTCGGCCCGGACGAGGCGATGGACCGCGCCGACGCTCTGGTGACCGCCTACGTGCGGGCCGGCTTCACCAAGATCCACCTGGACTGCAGCGCCGCGTGCGCGGGCGACCCGGTTCCGCTGCCCGGCACCCTGGTCGCCGAGCGTGCCGCCCGGCTCGCGCGGACGGCCGAGAAGGCGGCCGCCGAGGTGCGCGCGGACCTCGGCTACGTGATCGGCACCGAGGTCCCGGTGCCGGGCGGGGCGCGGGAGACCATCGAGTCGCTCACCCCGACCACCCCGCAGGCGGCGCGGGCGACGGTCGCCGAGCACCGCGCCGCGTTCGCCGAGGCCGGCGTGGACGATGCGTGGGAGCGGGTTATCGCGCTCGTCGTGCAGCCGGGCGTCGAGTTCGACCACGTCCGGGTCGTCGACTACGCCCCCGCCGCGGCCCGGAGCCTGAGCGAGGTCGTCACCGAGTACCCCGGCCTCGTGTTCGAGGCGCACTCCACCGACTACCAGACCCGCGACGGGCTGGCCGCGCTCGTGCGCGACCACTGGGCGGTGCTCAAGGTGGGGCCGGGTCTGACGTTCGCGCTGCGGGAGGCGTTGTTCGCGCTCGCGGCGATCGAGGACGAGCTGGCGGGGGACCGGTCGGGTCTCGTGGACAAGCTGGAGGCCGCCATGCTCGCCGACCCCTCCTGGTGGGCCGGGTACTACGACGGGGACCCGGATCAGCAACGGCTCGCCCGCCGCTACAGCTACAGCGACCGGTCGCGGTACTACTGGCCGCGGCCGGAGGTCGAGGCCGCCGTCGAGCGTCTGTTCCACAACCTCGACACCGTGGGCATCCCGCTGCCGCTGCTGAGCCAGTACCTCCCGGACCAGTACCGGCGCGTCCGCGCCGGCGAGCTGTCGCCGACGGCACGTGCCCTGGTGATCGACCACGTCCGCGACGTGCTGCGCGAGTACGCCCACGCGTGCGGGGAGGTCGCGGCATGACCGGGGACCTGTGGACCGCACGCGAGATCACCCAGCAGCCCGCCGTCTGGCGCACGCTCGCCGAGCACCTGGCCGCCGGCAAGGCGCGGATCGACGCGTTCCTCGCGCCACTGCTGGCCCGCGACGACCTACGGATCGTGCTCACCGGCGCAGGCACGTCAGCGTTCGCCGGGGAGATCATCGCCCCCGGGCTGACGAGGGCGCTGCGCCGCCGCGTGGACGCGGTCGCCACCACGGACCTGGTGAGCAATCCCCGCGAGCACCTGGCCGAGGACGTCCCGACGCTCCTCGTGTCCTTCGCGCGCTCCGGGGACAGCCCCGAGTCGCTCGCCGCGGTCCGGCTCGCGGACGAGGTCCTGTCCGACGCCTGGCACCTGGTCCTCACGTGCAACCCGGACGGGCAGCTGTACCGGACCACGAACGGGGACCGCAGCCTCGCCCTGCTGATGCCCGAGGGCACCAACGACCGCGCCTTCGCCATGACCTCCAGCGTCACCAGCATGATGCTGGCCGCCCTGACCGTCCTCGGGGCCGGCCCGGACGTCCCGCTCCTCGCGGACGTCGCGGCGGCGGCCCTGCCGGACCTGGCCAAGCGGGCGCGCGTGCTGGCCGAGGAGGGCGCGGACCGGTTCGTCTACCTCGGCAGCGGCGCGTTCGCCGGGCTCGCCCGCGAGTCCGCGCTGAAGCTGCTCGAGCTGACCGCGGGACGGGTCGTGAGCTACTTCGAGTCCTCACTGGGCTTCCGGCACGGCCCCAAGTCCGTGCTCAACGACGACACGGTGGCTTTCGTCTACCTGTCCAACGACCGGTACACGCGGCAGTACGACGTCGACATCGCCCGCGAGCTGCGCGCCGCACTGCCCGACGGGCACGTGATCACCATCGGCTGCCGGGACGACGCGGAGGAGGAGACCTGGTCGTTCCCGGGGCTCGGGCACCTGCCGGACGCCACCGTCGCGCCGGTCCTGCTGCTGGCCGCGCAGCACGTCGCGCTGGCGACGTCGCGCGCGCTCGGGCTGGACCCGGACAACCCGTTCCCGGCCAACGAAGTGAACCGGGTCGTGCAGGGGGTGACCATCCATGCCCTCGACGAGTGACACGGGTGTGTTCCTCGGCGTGGACGGTGGCGGCACCAAGACCGCGTTCGCGCTGCTGACCGGGGACGGCGAGCTGCTCGCCACCGCGCTGGCGCCGAGCAGCTACTACCTCGGGCACAGCATCGACCTGGTCGAGGAGGTCCTGCGCGCCGGCGTCACCGCGGTGTGCGGCGAGACCGGCGTCGCCCCGGCGGACATCACCTACGCGTTCGTCGCGCTCCCCGGCTACGGCGAGGTGAGTGCCGACCTCGAGACCCTGAACGGGATCCCGGCCCGGGTGCTCGGCCACGAGCGGTACCGCTGCGACAACGACATGGTCGCGGGCTGGGCCGGTTCGCTGGGCACCGCCGACGGCGTGAACGTGATCGCGGGGACCGGGTCCATGACCTACGGCGAACACGACGGCCGCGGCCTGCGGGTCGGGGGTTGGGGTGAGCTGTTCGACGACGAGGGCTCGGCCTACTGGATCGCGATCCGCGGGCTGAACGCGTTCGCGCGGATGTCCGACGGCAGGCTGCCTGCCGGACCGCTGCACGAGCGCATGACCGGTCATCTCCGCCTCGCCACCGACCACGACCTCGTCGACGTGGTGCTCAACCGGTGGCAGGGCGACCGGATGAAGGTGGCGTCCCTGGCCCAGGTCGTCACCGCGGCCGCGGCCGACGGCGACACCGCGTGCGCCGCGATCCTCCGCGAGGCGGGCGAGCGGCTCGCGGACCTCGTGCTCGCCACGATCGACCGGCTCGGCTACGCACCCGGTGAGGTCGTCCCGGTGTCGTGGTCCGGCGGTGTCTTCGCGAGCGAACAGGTGCGGGCCGCGTTCCGCGGCCGCCTCGCCGACGCGCCGGTCGACCTGCGCACCCCGCTCCTCCCGCCGGTCCTCGGCGCCGCGCTGTACGCGGCCCGCCTGTCCGGCCGCCCACTGCCCTCCGGAGCCGTCGACCGGCTGCGGACCCACGCGACCACCGTGCCCCAAGGAGGCGACGATGCCTGATCCCGTCACGACCCGCGGCGGCAGCCGCTGGATCCCCTACGCCGGACTGCTCGTGCTGTTCTGGGGCGTGTGGGGCGCGTTCTCCGGCACCCCGACCTCGTTGTACGACTACCCCAACGAGATGGTGTACATCCTGTGGGCGTTCACCATGATCATCCCCGCTGTGGTCGCCATGCGCGGTCAGCGGTTCGACCGGCGGCCCGTCGCGGCGGTGTACGGCCTCGTCGTCGGCCTTACCGGCGCAGGCGGCCAGCTCGTGCTGTTCAAGGCCCTCACCATCGGCCCCGCGTACCTGATCTTCCCGCTCATCTCGATCTCACCCGCGATCACCGTGCTGATGGCGGTGGCGATCCTGCGGGAACGCATCCGTCCACTCGCGACGGTCGGCGTGGTGGCCGCGCTCGCGTCCATCGTCCTGTTCAGCATCAGCAGCGGCTCCGACGACGCGACTGCGGGACCGTGGCTGGTCCTGGCGCTGATCGTCATGGTCGCGTGGGGTGTGCAGGCCTTTTTCATGAAGAAGGCCGCCAACGTCGGCGTGAACGACGCGACGACCTTCGCGTGGATGACCATCAGCGGGCTGCTGCTCGTGCCCGTCGCCTGGTTCATGATGGGGGACTACCCCGGTGACGCGCCCTGGCAGGCACCCGCCCTCACGCTCGGCACCCAGCTGCTCAACGCGGTCGGCGCGCTGTTCCTCGTCATGGCGCTCTCCCGGGGCAAGGCGACCATCGTCGCCCCGGTGACCAACGCCCTCGCGCCCGTCCTCACCATCGTCATCTCGCTGATCGTCTACCAGACCCTGCCGTCGATGTACGGGTTCATCGGCATCCTCCTCGCCATCGGCGGCTCCACCCTCATGGTCTACGCGGACGAGGCCGACACCGGCACTGCGGTCGCGGCCGACGCCGGTGCCGCGAAGAAGGCCGTGACCCACTCCGACCGATCCTGACGCCGACCAGCCAGCACACCTCCAACGAAGGAGAGTCCGACATGGCCGACATGAAGCGGCGCACCGTACTGAAGGTGGCACTGGGAGGCGCAGGCCTGGCCGCCGTTCCCGCGCTGACCGGCGGCGCCGGACCTGCGGCCGCCACCCCGAACCGCGGCCCCCACCTCGTCGGGGTCGGCGACACGTCCATCACCGTGGAGTTCGACGACGAGCTGCGCAGCCGGGTTGCCCTGCAGGGCAACGACATCACCCGGTTCGACGCCGGTGAGGCGCTGCTGCTCGGCGACCGGGCCATCGACAGGTTCGCCTACCGCGGCCACCGGACCCACGAGACGTGGCACCCCCGGCACGGCGCGGGCGTCCGGGTGACGATCGAGGGCGACGCCCGGGAAGGCGTGCGGAAGACGGTCGAGCTGACCTCCTTCCGGCGCCTCGCCGGGATGGTCGTCATGAAGGTGACCTACACCAACCGCTCCCGTTCCGTGCTGAACGTGACCGGGTGGCGCAACTGCGCTCACGAACTCCTGGCCGCGCCGGGCGGTTTCCACACCTTCTCCGGCACCACCCACGAGGACCGTAGGGACTGGGTGCAGCCGATGACGGACGGTTTCGCCCAGGAGAACTCGCTGGGGATGGTCTCCTCCGACTACGGCGGCGGCACACCGCTGGCGACCGTCTGGCGCCGGGGCGCCGGCCTGTCCGTCGGACACGTCGAGCCGGTGGCGAGGATCCTGCGCATGCCCGTGCGCAGGACGGCAGGCGGCGCGAGCATCGCCATCGAGGGTGACGTCGCCCGGGCGTTGGAGCCGGGGCAGCGGCTCGCCACCGACACCACGTTCCTGACCGCCCACCCGCGCGACCACTTCGTGCCGCTGCAGCGCTACCGGGACTACATGGCCGACATCGGCCAGCAGGCTCCCAGGACACCGCGCGCCGCGGTCGAACCCATCTGGTGCGCCTGGGGTTACGAACGCGGCTTCACCGTCGACCAGATCGTGGGGACGCTGCCGAAGGTGGCCGACGTCGGTCTCGAGTGGGCGGTGCTCGACGACGGCTGGCAGACCAACGAGGGCGACTGGGACATCAACACGGAGAAGTTCCCGCGCGGCGAGGCGGACATGCGGGCCTTCACCAAGCAGATCCGGGATGCGGGACTGCGGCCGCGCCTGTGGTGGGCGCCGCTCGCGGCGGATCCCGGGAGCAACCTGTTCGCCGAGCGCCCCGACATGCTGCTGCTGGACGAGAACGGCGACAAGCAGGACGTCACCTGGTGGGACGCCTACACGCTGTGCCCGGCGTACGAGCCCACTGTGGACTACTTCGTCGCGCAGGCGCGGAAGTTCATCCGCGACTGGGGTTACGAAGGGCTCAAGATCGACGGCCAGCACCTGAACGCCGTCGTCCCCTGCCACAACCCGGCACACGGCCACGCCCGGCCGGAGGAGTCGACCGAAGGCGCGGCCCGCTTCTGGCAGCGGGTGTACGACGCGGTGCACAAGGCGAACCGCGACGCGGTCGTCGAACTGTGCCCGTGCGGCACGGCCTTCGCGTTCCACAACCTGCCCTACGTCGACCAGTACCCGGCCTCGGACCCGCTGTCGTCCTACCAGGTCCGCACCAAGGGCAAGACGATGAAGGCGTTGATGGGCCGGGGCAGCAGCTATGCGGGCGACCACGTGGAACTGAGCGATGGCGGCGATGACTTCGCGTCGAGCTACGGCGTGGGCGCGGTGCTGTCGACCAAGTTCACCTACCCGGCGGCCTCGCCGGAGGACCCGTACGTGCTCACCCCGGAGCGGGAGGTGCTCTGGCGCAGGTGGGTGGGCCTGTACAAGGAGAACATGCTGTCCACCGGCGAGTATCGGGGCGAGCTGTACGACATCGGGTTCGACAAGCCGGAAGCGCACGTCGTCGCGAAGGGCAGGACCCTGCACTACGCGTTCTACGCCGACCGGTGGGACGGCGAGGTCGAGCTGCGCGGTCTGGAGCGCGGCCGGTACCGCCTGACCGACCCGTTCACCGGCGCCCCGCTCGGCGTCGTCGACGCCCGCCACGACACGGTGCGGCTGAGCTTCGAGCGGTTCCAGCTCGTCGTGGCCGAGCCGATCGGCTGACTGGCTACGCCGAGGTGCCCGGCGTGCCAGGGCACCTCGGCCGTCAGCGGTCCACGCGCTCGGCGGCCACCTCGGTCGTGGCGCACCGCTCGGCGTTGGATGCTCCCCGTCCGGGCGACGCCGATTTCGAGGAGTTCGTCGAGGCCGTTTTGGACGTTGTTCTGGAACGGTTCGAGACCCACTTCCACCAGGTGGTCCGTCGCCTGGATGCGTTGCTGGCGAGGACCGGCCCCAGCAACGCCGATGCTGACAGCCTCCGACAGAACTTCCCCCACTGTTTCGCTTTGACAAGTTCGCCGACCCGATCAATCAGAAGAAGGATATGTTGCGCCTGGTTGTCGCGGTTTTGGAGGCGTTTCCCGGGGACGCGTTGCTGGAGTTCGCGGGGGAGTCTGGAGTGCGGTGATGCTGGGGGAGGGACGCGGTGTTGGTTCGGGACCAGTCCTCGTTGATCGCATCTCGGTTCGCTGCCTACGGCCACCGCGAACTTCAGCGGCTACCCGGAGTGCCCCCGGCCGCGACCCGGCGCCTCGAGACCGCCTGCCGGGGGCGAGCAACGTCCCGCACCACCGCCGCGCCCACGATGCGCGGCAGGAATTCGGCGCGCAGCAGCCACTGGTAGTGCCGCCGCTGTCCGCTCAGGCCCTTGAGCGCCAGCTCCGAGACGACGGAGTTGTGGAAGCGGATAAACGCAAGGTGCGTTTACGCGACTACGAGGCTCTCGTCGTTGCGCGAGTCCGGTATCAGTGGCTCGCGCCGGTCGGCCCTCCCGAGCTGCGCCTCGGTCCGATCCACGTCAGGCTGCGGGTCGACGAACAGACCGAGGTAGGTGAAGCCCTGGTCGGCTCGTCGACGAAGACCAGCGAGGCGGGGTGGGTGAGCAGGACCCGCAGCCAGCGGCGATTTCCACCCCGTCGATCAGGTCTCCACCTGGCGGGTGATGGTCGGCGGCGTCATCGCCCAGCGGATCGCGCTCACCAGGCCTCGGCCCGCGATCGTCACACCGGTTCGTTCCACCAGTGGGAGGTAGGGCAGTCGCAGTGGGCGGCGCCCCCATCTCGGCAGCAGGGCCACGGCCGACGCCGCCAGCACCGCGTAGGGCGGTCGCGCCGCCAGCGGTAGGGGTGGATTGAGCAGCAGGAACCTCGCGGTCTCGCGCGCCGCGGCGGTGCCGTGCAGCTCGGGACGGTAGGCGGCGAGCCGGTCGGCGAGCTCGGCCCGGGTTCTCGGTGGGTCGGGAACCCCCAGCGCCATGGCGACCCTCGCGGCGTCGGCGACGTACCCGTCGGCCGTCGAGTCATCGAGCCGGCCCGCGCCGTAGCGCTGGTAAGCGCGGAGGAAGCTGTCGACCTCGGCGATGTGTACCCACTCGAGCAGGTGTGGGTCGTCGGCGCGGTAGGGCGTGCCGTCCTCGGCCCGGCCGCGGACCCGGTGGTGGATCGCACGCACCCGGTCGACGGCGGACTGGGCGTGTTCGGCCGTGCCGAACGTGGTCTCGGCGAGGAACGTGCTGGTCCGCTGCAGTCGCCCCCACGGATCGCCCCGATACCCGGAGTGACCGGCGACGGCCGCCATCGCCAGCGGATGCAGCGACTGCAGCAGCAACGCGCGCAACCCGCCGACAAACATCGCGGCGTCCCCGTGCACGAGCCGTATCGGGCTGTCCGGCCCGAACCAGCGCGGCCCCGGCGTCTCGTGGATCCGGGCCCGGTTCACCGGCCCGTCGGGCCCGGCGACTCGGGCGAACAGACTCCGCCCGAGAGCTTCGCGGATCTTCGTCACCAGTTCATACTCGCCCACGGCGACCTCCACCGCTCGACGGCACTCCGGCCTTCTCGCGGTCGCCGGGCGGGCGGGTCGCGCTCCCGAGTGGCGCGACAGCCCGCGTACCGTCGACTGGCCGGCCCTGCCCGGTGTGGTCACCGAGCGGAACGGACGCGACGAGGCTGGTCGGTGCGCCGCCTGGAACCCACGCCGGTTTGGGCCGACCGTGGGGAGGGTATCGACGATGATCAACACGTCCGACCCAGGGAGGATGACGAATGCAGATCCAGGTCAACACCGACCACAGGGTCCACGGCGGCGAGGGCCTCGCCGCCTACGTGACGACGGACCTGACGTCCGAGCTGTCCCGGTTCGACGGGTGGCTAACCCGGGTGGAAGTACACATCAGCGAGGACGGGACGGGTCATGGCGAGGACAAGCGCTGCGTGATCGAGGCGCGACCGGCGGGCGCGCAGGCAGTCGCGGTCACCCACCGTGCCGGATCGGTGGACGACGCCTACAGCGGCGCGGTCGCCAAGCTGGCGAAGGTGCTGGACAGCAAGTACTCCCGCGCGCACGACCACAAGGGCGGCGACACCGTCCGCCGCATGCCTCCCCCCGACGAGCCGACCTGAGAGGGGCCTGGGAACGGGTACGGCGCGCCGTGCGGGTGGACGGATGCCCGTTTGCCGGCGCTGACGCCACTCGCCTGCGCCACGCGAACGACACCGGTTCGGGTCGCCAGTCCGGGTCTGCGTGATCAGTTCCGCACTGATTGCGCACTGCTCGCGCATGGGTTGCCGTGGATTCGATCTTGAGCAGTAGTTCGGTCCGAGGCGGTGCGGAGTTGTGCGTCAGTTTTGAAACCGGGGGACGTGGTCCTTCTCGTCCTTCGTCAGTACCGGTGTCTGGAACCCCTGAGCACCGCAGTGCGCCGTAGATGCGCCAACGTCCGCCTGCGATGACGGCACGTTTCTCGCTCGCGGGAGGTTCGTGCACGGTGGGGCCGCCGTCGACAACGGCGCCGGCCCGGGCGCCGGGCAGAGGACTGGGTCGCTGAGGCGGGTAGCATTCGTGCAGGTCGTTCCGGTTGGCGATGCCGCCGACCGCGATCCCGCCGGTGACGAGGTCTGTCCCGGACGTGTGCTCACGCCCGGCCAGGCCGGGCGGGTGCTGGTAGTAGTACGCCCCCCGCGTGATCGTGGGTGGGCGCATGACGATGCTGATCCACCGGGTGTTGCCGCAGCCGGGACCCGGAGGAGGACGACTATGACCGCGAACACCGAGCAGGACGGGAGCGGGTTCGCCGAGCTCGCGCTGCGGCCCGAGCTCGTGCGGGCGCTGTCCCGCCTCGGTTACGAGGAGCCGACGCCCATCCAGCGCCTCGCCATCCCGTCCCTGCTGACCGGCCGTGACCTCGTCGGGCAGGCCGCGACCGGCACCGGCAAGACGGCGGCCTTCGCGCTTCCCGTGCTGCAGCGGATTCCCTGGCCACGTCGGGAGGCCGAGCCGTTCGCGTTGGTGCTGGTGCCGACGCGGGAGCTGGCGATCCAGGTCTCCGAGGCGATGCACCGCTACGGCCACGACCTGGGTGCGCGGGTCGTCCCCGTCTACGGCGGGCAGCCGATCGGCCGCCAGCTCGGGTCGCTCAGCCGGGGCGTGGACGTGGTGGTAGCGACCCCGGGCCGAGCGCTCGACCACATCGCCAGGGGGACGTTGCGCCTGACCGGCCTGGAGATGGTGGTGCTGGACGAGGCGGACGAGATGCTCGACATGGGGTTCGCCGAGGACATCGAGGCGATCCTCCAGGACACCCCCGAGAACCGGCAGACCCTGCTGTTCTCGGCGACGATGCCGGCCAGGATCAACGGGATGGTGCGCCGCCACCTGCGTGATCCGGCTCGGATCGAGCTCGGCCGGTCCGAGTCCACGAAGGACGAGGTCGCGCTGGTGCGGCAGAGCGCGTACGTCGTTCCACGCGGGCACAAGCCGGCCGCGCTCGGGCGGGTGCTGGACATCGAGGCGCCGACGGCCGCTGTCGTGTTCTGCCGCACCCGCGAGGCGGTCGACCAGCTGACCGAGGCGTTGAACGGGCGTGGCTACCGCGCGGAAGGACTGCACGGAGGGTTGGACCAGCAGCAGCGCGACCGGGTGGTCGGACGGCTGCGGGCGGGCACGCTCGACCTCGTCGTGGCGACCGACCTGGCCGCCAGGGGGCTGGACATCGAGCAACTCACCCACGTCGTGAACTACGACGTGCCGAACGCGCCGGAGTCCTATGTGCATCGGGTCGGGCGGGTCGGTCGAGCGGGCCGGGAGGGTGTCGCCATCACCCTCGCCGAGCCCCGGGAGCACCGGATGATCAAGACGATCGAGCGGGTGACCGGCAGGCGGATTCCCGTCGAGAAGCTGCCCACCGTCGCCGACCTGCGCTCCCGCCGGCTGGAGCTGACCCGCGCCGCGCTCCGGGAGAGCCTCCTCGAGGACAACCTGGACCGCTTCCGCGCGGTGGTGGAGCTGCTCGCCGAGGAGTTCGACATCATGGAGGTGGCGCTCGCGGCCGTGAAGCTGGCGCACGAGGCGAGCGGCGCCGCCGTCGACGAGGAGGACATCCCCGAGGTCGCCCCGCCCTCGGACGAACGCACCGGCCGCCGGGTGTCCGCCGGCCGCGAGAAGGATCGCGGCAGGGCTGTGCGTGAGGGCATGACCCGGTTGTTCGTCGGGACCGGGCGTGCCGCGGGCGTGCGGCCGCAGGACCTGGTCGGCGCGATCGCCGGGGAGTCGCGGCTGACCGGCCGCGACATCGGCGGCATCGAGATCGCCGACCGCTTCTCGCTGGTCGAGGTACCGGAGACCGCCGCCGACGAGGTGGTGGCCGCGCTCCGCGGGGTCAGCATCAAGGGGCGGCGGACGACCGTTCGGCGGGAGCGCTACCAGTCCTTCCCCCGCGCGAAATCGCGCCGCGACTGACCGATCGCCCGCGGACCGGCGGGATTGGGCACGGTGAGTGATGACATCTGATCCTGTGAGTCCAGGTAGGCGGGAGTCGAAGCCTGCGCGGGTGCTGTCGCCGGAGCAGGTCGCCGCGGCGCCATCGGAGTACCAGCCCGCACCGGCGGGCGGCCACCGACCCGAAGGACATCTGCCCGGAGACCGACCGGCCCCTCTGGGCCACGACCGCGCCCGGGTCCTGCTCGGCGAACACGCCGACGGGGCTGGAGCTGCATCAGCTGCGGCACGGCGCGGTCAGCCGCCTCGGCGATGCCAACATCCTAGTTAGACCAGAGATACAAGGGCCGGCCCTGCCGGCTCGCGTCGGACGGGCGCCCCATCCCGGGGTTGTGGCCCGCGGCTGTGACCGATGCCGAAACGAGCACTTGGCGTGCCAGTGCGTGACGCTCGCCGGGCGTGAGGCTGTCGGCCTCGGCGAGCAGCGGGGTTGAGGAACGCGGCGCGGTGCGCTCGGCGAGCTCAGCCCGGGGCCTGGGCACTCTGGTTGCCACTCAGGGCTAGTCGAGACACCGCCGCATCAGCTGGTCTACCCGCCTCATCGGTTCGACACACGGTGTTCCGCGGCGGAACCGACTATCTGGTGATCGGCTATGTTCGATGGCAGTGGGAGCCGAGGGGGAGGGGAAGACGCGGTGGGGTGTCGGGACTGCAGGACATGCACCATGTCGAAGGTGGTTAGGGGCATGCGTGGCCTGTTGCTGGTCTGGTGGGTGTGGTTTCCCAAGCTGTTCATGCGCAACTGTCCGCAGTGCGGTCACACTCTCCGTCGTCACCGTTACCGCGAGGATGGGTCGTTTCGGGACTGACCGGTCGTCGGGGGCGGGGTCGATGTCGGTGGTGACGATGGTGAGTACGTGCGAGATTTGATCTCCTTCGAGCGAAGCGATCCGATGCGGTCGGCGAAGGCCTGCGACTCATGGGAGCACTCGCCGAGGCGTTCCCACAGGTGGTCATCGGCTACTGCCACGTCCGCCGTTTCTGTCGGGACAACTGACAGATTGAAGCGACTGGGATCGTGCGGACCAAACGGCACCACCAGTCGGCTTTGGAGGAGCTTGTCGCGCTCACGGGCATCACTCATCGGACTTCTCCGAATCGCGCAGTGCGTACACCCGGTGTTGGCTGATCATCCGCCGGTGGTGTATCTGCGGGAGAGCACGATTCGGGACGCGGTGAACAGCTGGTTCGGGGAGCTGTTTGACCGTGACAACCTGGACCGTACGGTGGCCGCGCTCGTGGCGTCCCGGGACGGGGCGAGACGGAAGCGGGACGGGGGAGAGGCCGCGTGTAAGCGGCTCTCCGATGCCGAGTCGCGGTTGAGGAGGTTCCAGGCGGCGATCGCTGCTGGGGTGGACGCGACGGCGCTGGTGGAGGTGATCAACGCGGCTCAGGCCGAGCGGGCAGCGGCCCAAGCAGAGATCATCAACGCGCCAGCGTCGGACCTCATGGACGAGGCCGAGGTATACGCGGGGATCGACATGCTCGGCGATGTCGCGGCCAAGCTCAGGATGTGTCAGGGGAGGGGCTCGCGGAGCTGTACGCAGGGGCGGACCTGCAGGTCCTCTATGAGCCGGAGGCGCTCACCGCGGAGATTTCCATGCGGGTGAATAGTGTGCGTGTCCGAGGACGGACTCGCGTATTATCCCTACGCCTTCAACTGTAGTTCTGATCGCACCACGGCGGGGAGCGGAAGTCCTCCCCGGCGGCGCCGCCGGTCAGGTCACCAGGTCGTCGCGATGTAGGTGGTGTCGAGGTACTCGTCGATTCCGTCGAAGCCGCCCTCGCGGCCGAGACCGGACTGCTTGACGCCGCCGAACGGCGCGGCAGGGTCGGACACCACCCCCGGTTGAGACCGACCATGCCGACCTCCAGCCGTTCCGCGACGCGGAGACCGCGGGACAGATCGCGGGTGTAGACGTAGACCGCCAGCCCCAGCTCTGTGGCATTGGCGACCGCGACCGCGTCGTCCCCGGCGATCGGGATGATCGGGGCCACGGGACCGAACACCTCCTCGGTGGCCAGGGCGCTGTCCCTCGGCACCCCCGTGAGCACCGTCGCCGGGTAGTAGAACCCCGGGCAGTCGATCCGGTGGCCGCCCAACACCAGTTCCGCCCCGGCCCGTTTTCAGCTCCGTCACGAGCCTCGCGGTGTGCTCGCTCCAGCTGTCCGGGTTGTTGTTGATGAACACGGCCGACGGGGTGTCGCCGCGGGCGATGTCTGCCAGTTCCTGGGCCGCCGGTTCGGCCATGCCCGTACAGGCGAGCCAGCGCAGGTCTCCCGTGAAGCGTCCCAGGAGCCCCGTGCAGGTGTGGGGGCGGTTCTCCCTGGAATCGGTGGGCAGGTGGCCGTGGTGCCGTCGCACACCATGAGCGGGTCCGGCAGGCCGTCCTCGCCCGGGGTGTGGAGTTCGTGTCCCGAACCCGCGGTCACCCGCGCCCACTCGGCGACGGTGGCCTGCCTCGGTCTCCGCGGTCAGGCGCAGGTTGTAGGTGACGTTCTCCGAGTCCATGGCGGGCCACGGCGCCTGCAGTTGCGCGAATGCCTGCTCGATGTTGCCGATGCGGAGCACCTGCCCGGCGTCGGAGTAGAACTGGAGAGTGGTGCCCGGCGGGATGGCCACCACACCCATCCCGTCGTTGTACTGACCGTCGGCCGTCGGATCCAACGCCTGGCGAGTGCGAGTCTCCCCGAATTCCCTCGTTGTGCGCCGGATTGTGCGTGGCAGGGGCGGGAATTGTCGCGGTCGTGCCCCCCGCTCGGCGCCGTCACATCTTCTGAGTTTCTCGCCCGCCACGCCGACGCGGTCAGTACGGCCAGCCGGGCACGTTCAGGTGAACGGTGTAGAGCCCGAAGTTCCCGGTGTTGCCGCCGCTGGACGGCGTTCCCGACGTGATGTACAGAGTGCGGCGGTCCGGGCCGCCGAACGCGAGGTTGGTGGCGTTGCGGCCCGCTGAGATCGTGCCGAGGGACTGGCCGTCCGGGGAGAACACGTGGACCTTCCCGTCGCCGAAGGTCGTCTGGTAGACGTTGCCAGCGCAGTCGATCGTGCCGCCGTCGGTGCCGCCGAGTGGTGTGAAGTCGCTACGCGGGCCCGTGCTGCCGTCCGCGTTGACGGGATACCGGTAGATCCTGCCCGAGGCGTTTCCGCCGACATAGAGCGTCCGGCCGTCCGGGGACAGCTCGATCCCGTTCGGCTGGCGGATCGTGTCGTCGATCAGTGTGACCACACCGTTGGTGACGCGGAACACGCCGGTCCTGCCCGACATCTGGTCCGGACGGTTCCCGCGCTGGAAGTTGGGGTCGGTGAAGTAGACCGTTCCGTTGGCGGCCACGGTGACGTCATTGGGCGAGTTGAACAAGCGCCCCTGGTAGGTGGCCGCGATCGTCGTCCGCGTGCCGGTCGCGAGGTCGTACGAGGACACGCTCCGCTGGTCGTGGGTCGCCGCGACGACGGAAGTACCGTCCGCGCTGATCGCCAGTCCGTTGCTGCCCGCGTTCCTGATGACCGTGGTGAAGGTGTTCGTCGCCGGGGTGTACCGCAGGATGTCGGCGGGCTGAACGTTCTGGGCGCCGGTGCCGTCGTACATGTTGGACATCAAGAGGGTCTGTGTCGCGGCGTCCCAGGTCGGGCCTTCCAGGAAGTTGAACCCGCCGCCGACCTTGGTCGCGGTCAGGGCGGGGGAGGGCAGCGGACTGCCGAAGGGGCCGCCGGGGCAGGGTCCGTCGGCCACCGAGGCGGAGGCGTCGGGGAGAGCGAGACCCGCCACGGCGAGGACGGCCACAGCCACGGCTGCCGTTCGCGGTTTCACTGCACGTATCCTCCTCGTCGAGATTGCTGGAGCTGTTTGGGAGCGCTCCCAGTGCGATGATATCGAACGCGGCGTGCAATGGGAACCCACGATGTGACAGCGCGTGATAAGTCTGGCGCATTCCGTGACCGCGAGCCGGCCAGCGCCGGTCAGTCCTCGTCAACGACACCTCGTCGACGAGGAAAGCATGGCGTTCTCCTCGTTCCCGATGTGCCGGTCAGCGTGCTACGACGGCGTGCTGGTGGAACAGAACCAGCGCACCCCCGTGGCAGTCCTCGCCCTCGTGGTCGTGCCGTCGTCGCGGCGGATGGCGGCGAGGATCAGCGCCATCTGAGCCGAGACTCCGTTGACGCGGTTGTAGTACAGCGCCGCGCACTCGTTGACGTCGATTGTGCGTTCTCGCCGGCCGGCACATCGGAAATCGAGTCGGCGGAGGAGTTCACGCAGGTGCCGTTGCTGCGCAGGTCGCGCGCTGCCCGGCGGGATGCGGGGTCGGCCACGCTGCCGAAGCCGACGTACACCAGTGGTGGGCCGGCGTCGAGGAACTCGAAGGAATGCTGCCCCCGGCCGGTAACCGAGGCGCCTGGTCAGTCGGTTTCGTTCAGGTCGGCTTCCGCGTCGCCCCCAGGAAGCAGGTCGAGTAGCTGCTGGCGTTCCGGCTCGGGGATCCGTTCCGTGACGGCCTTACGGGCCGCGGCCGGGGCGACGGTGGCCAGGTCGCGCAGTAGCCCGGGTCGCGTCGAGGCGCGTTGTTGTGTGGCCAGGTAGGCGATCCTGTCCGCCCATTCCGGATTGGCCTGGACCAGCGCGCTTGCATTGGTCCAGAGCCACTTCGGATCGTGATCGAGCAGCGTGCCCGCGGTGTCGTACGGGCCGACGCCCGCCAGCGCCAACTCCTTGGCCAGGGCCAGCGCGGGCCGGTCGGCGGCCCGGTCGGTAGCCAGGAGACGGGTGTGCAGTACGAGCACCGCGTCGTCGAGCAGCGACACGGACGGTGTGCTCGGGTGGGGGGTCTCCGCAAACCAGTCCCGGCGTGCGGTCACCATGGCGGCGATGCGTTCCGCGCCGGGCGCCTTCCGCTCGGTGGTGAAGAAGTCGAGAGCGCCCGTGACCAGGCGTGGATCGGTGGCGTACAACAGCTCGGTGATCGCCGTGCTCAGTGCCGCCGCCCGTTCCCGGGAAAGCAGGTGGTACAGCCGGACCAGCCACGCCTGGCGGAGGTCGATGCCGGGCGGGTGGAACGGCTCCTCCAGCACGGCGGCGGCGGCGACCGCGCCCCAGTCGGTCCCGGCGTCCAGCCGCACGCCGTCCAGAACCACCGGCAGCGTCAGGTTCGGATGACCGGCGCAGTACCAGCGAAGTTTTTCCGGGTACAGGTCCTCCGGCTCGCCGCCGACCCAGTGGGTCCAGGTCTCCAGGTGCTGCTGGCAGGCGCACCAGTAGCGGCGGACCGTGCGGCCCGGCTGCCCGTCCGACCGCACCGCCTCCCCGCAGTCCGGGCAGCGCAGGTTGTTGCAGCCGACCGCGACGGCCCAGCCGACTTCGAAGGCTTCGACCGGCAGCCAGTAGTCCGCTCCGACCAGTTGCGGTTGGGGGCGGCACTTTCTCGTCACTCGGCGCTGCCCTTCCCCGGTGCTTTCGCCTCGTCGGGGAACTTGCCGTCGCCGTAGGAGCGCAACTCCGCTTCGTCGAGCGGCTTGATGTTCCGGTACATCCTCCGGCTCTTGTCGTATGTGGGGCCGAACGGCTCAGCGGCAGCCAGGATCTCGACCAGCGAGTGGCGCCGGTAGCCGGGCAGGAAGCCGATGCAGGCCAGCCTGGCGTCGTGCAGGTCGGCCCGGAACACCACCGCCACGTTCATCATCGCGTTGGTGGTTCCGGACGGGCCCGCGGCGAGCGGGATGCCGAGCGCCTGCATCTGCCGCGCCCACTCCTTTGCCCTTCTGCCCCGCTCGTCCGTTGCGAACTCGCCGCCCTTCCTGATCCGCCAGTCCTTGGATCCAGCTTCCCACTTCAGTTTGTGCAGGGCCTGGTCCCAGTTTTTCTGGAGCGTCCGCTGCTGCGCCACTTCGCGAGGGCTCATCGGCAGCCCGAGTTGGTCGGCCCGCAGGCCGACCTTCCTGCTCACGCTCGCGCCCCGTTTGATTCTCGCCTCTGCCTGGAACTCGACGTCTGATCCTTCCCGCTTGGGGGTCATGGCGTCCCAGACCTCGCTCCCGGGGGTCTGCACGGCTTTCGCCAGGATCGTCAGCTGCTCCAGGTCCACCGCGATGACCCAGCCCGTCACAGTGTCCCGGAACTGCTTCGGATCGAGGAGATCGGGGCCCAGTACGTTGCTGTAGAAGCTGATGATGTGGGGTGAATCGCTCGGACAGCTCGCCACCGTCGAAGACCGCCATGATCGGTTCCATCAGCATCACCTGCTTCGCGGCTTCGTCCTTCTCCGCCTCCACGGCTTCGAGATTGACCACCGAGCCGGCCCGGATCGCCAGTTCGACGTTCTCGGCCGCGATCTTCTTGATCAGCGCGTGCAGCTTCGTGTTCGCCGGCGTGCCGACCTTGGCGGCTGGTGCGTCGTGATCGAGCTGAGGCGGCGGCGGTGTTCTTCATGGTTTCGATGTCGCTGGCGCGCAGCTCGTTCAGGCGGCGGTCTCCCCAGAGGGTGGCCATGCGCGCCCAGTACGTGCCGTAGGTGCGGTTCGCACCCGAGTCGGCGGCCTCGATCACTGTCGGCAGGTACTCGGCCAACGTCAGGGTCTGATCGACATGTCCCTCGTCCAGGAGGTCAGTGACCGTAACCCCGATATCGGCCAACGCCTGCCGCGCCGCGTTCAACCGTTCAAGCGCGTCGAGAGGAGACGTCATCGCGAATGTTGTGCGGGATCTTGTTCGTGCTGCATACCGGGATCCAGTGGGAGTTCTTGCCGCAGGAGTTGGGTTTCGGGTCGGGGATGACCTGCTGGCGGCGGTTGGAGGAGTGGAACCGGGCCGGGGTCTGGCAGCGGTTGCACGAGGTGTTGCTGGCCGAGTTGCACGGCGCCGGGAAGCTGGACTGGTCCCGAGCGGTCATCGACTCCTCACACGTCCGAGCGGCCCGCCGTGGCCCAAAAGCGGTCCGAGCCCGGTGGATCGCGCCCGTCCGGGCTCGAAGCACCACGTCCTGACCGAGGGCGCCGGTATCCCGCTGTCGGTGTCGTTGACCGGCGGCAACCGCAACGACGTCACCGAACTCGAAGCGTTGAACGAGGCCATCCCACCCGTTCGTGGCCGCTGCGGACGGCCCCGTCAGCGCCCGGACGAGTTGTATGGCGACCGAGCCTACGATCACGACAAGTACCGCAAGAAAGTACGCGCCAAAGGCATCCGACCCCGCATCGCGCGCCGCGGCCACCCCACGGGTCGGGCCTGGGCAAGCACCGGTGGGTCGTCGAACGCACCGTGGCCTGGTACCACGGCATGAAACGCCTACGCATCCGCTGGGAACGCCGCGACGACATCCACGAAGCCCTCCTCGGCCTCGCCACCTGCATCATCACCTGGCGACACATCGCACGACTCTGTTAGGAACTCTTATGACGACCGCAACCTGCGAACCTGGGTCGCCGAGCAGGGCATCCGGGTCCGGATCGCCCGCAAAGGCATCGGAACCAGGGTGTCGGTGGGCAGCTCTTGGTAGCAGTTGTGGGTCCGTACATGCAGCCGGGTGAACCTTCGGATTCCGTCGCTCGCGGACCTGTCCGGGACGGCTACCGTGGGCCAGCGTCATTGCCACGGCCAGGATGCGTTCTTCACCGGTTCCCGTCCACGTTGATCGAGCGTGGGCGCGTTCAGTCCCCCCTGCCGTCTACGAGGCGCCCACCTCGACGACCTTGTCGAGTCCGCGCTTGCGGGCGTACGCGGTCGCGACGCGTGCAACCGTGACCCTTGGCAACACCCGCGACGGCCACGTCAGGACGCGATTCATGAAGCTACCCGGGTAGGACGCGGCACGCCCACGGGCGAAGTCGTCGAGAACGCGCGCAGCGACGTCGGAGGGTTGGTCGGCCTTCGGATCGACCGCGGCGGTCGGGCCTTCTCCGAAGGTGGTGTCCATATTGCTCACATGCGCGCCCATGACCTGGATCCCGGTGCCGCGCAGCTCCTCCGCCAGCGCCTCGGTGAAATACAGCTGGAAAGCCTTGGTCGCGCCGTAGCTGGCCAGATAGCCCATGGGTGAGAAGGCCGCGCCCGAGGTGACGACGATGATGCCGCCGGAGCCACGTGCGACCATGTCGGCCGCGATCGGATGGGTCAACGCGAGCATGCCGCCCGCGTTGACCGCGACCGCGCGCAGCTGCGGCTCCAAGTCCCGGGCGAGGAAGGATCCCTGGGTACCGATGGCGGCATTGTTGACCAACAGATCCAGAGGGACGCCGAGAGCCTTGAGCTCACGAACCGCCTGCTTCGGACCGTCCGGCGTGGCAAGATCGGCCACGATCACCTGCGGGGCCGCTCCGCCGGTCCGCTCCCGAATCTCTTCCGCGACCTGGCGCAAGGTCCCTGCCGAGCGGGCCAGCAGGACAAGCCGCGCCCCACGTTGAGCCAGATCGAGGGCGAAGGCCCGTCCCAGCCCTCGGGAGGCACCGGTCACCAGGGCAACTTTTCCGTCATACATCCAGCCGCTCCAAAAGCTTCAAGTGTTAAAGTACTGGAGACTGTAGCAGATCCTTCAACTCTCGAAGCATAAGATGGAGTGCATGACCGCACGAGAGCTCGCGGCGGCGGTCGCCGCGACCTACCACGCCTGGATGCAGACCGTCGAGGCAGCCAGATCCACCCTGGCGGAACACGACCTGACTGCGGCGACCTTCCAGGCGCTGTGGTTGATCGACCCTGGCGCGCCGCCCCCCTCGATGAAGGTCATGGCCGAACGGCTCTACTGCAATGCCTCGAACCTCACCTTCATCACGAACCAGCTCATCGAACGAGGCCTGATCGAACGGACCGTTGACCCGCACGATCGCCGATCCCGCGTCCTCACCCTGACAGTCAGGGGCCGCCAGGTACGCGAGCAGGTCACTCAGGCTGCGATGGCACAGTCGCCGCTGGCCATGTTGACGAGCGCTCAGCAACAGCAACTCACCGCCCTGTTGACCAGCGCGTTCGGGCGGACCTAGCCAGCGCAACGTCGAGTTCCCAAGGAGACCGAGCGCCCCGCCGTAGCCGGCCGCCGCCCGCGGCGCCGATCCGAGATCAACAAGTCGAGCTTGCCTCCCGGAGTCATTGGGCTTGGTCGATCCTGAACCTTCTTCAACGTGTCCAGAGCCCACGGCGCCGCCTCTGATCAACGGCCGGCCGCCTCAGGCCCGTCGCCAGGTCGAAAAGGTTTGTTATGTCGTCGTTCGAGTTCCCCGCCGACCAGGTGTACGGCGACACGAACGAACCGGAGCTGCGGCTGATCACCTGCGGCGGCTCGTTCGACGAGGCCGCGAACAGCTATCGCGACAACGTCATCGCGTTCGCCGTCTTCACGGGCGTGGTCGCCGCCGAGTAGTCGTCACGGCCGGGTACCGCGGACGGCGGCGCCGTAGCGCGCGTGGGGGGCCTCGGTCGTGCACGCCCAGTGGCGGTCGCCGTAGGACCAGTGCCACCAGCGGCCCGGGCAGTTGACGAGGCTGGCGGCGGAGAGAGCTGCCGTGAGGAGCGCCGTGGTCCCGTCGGTGGCCGGGGGATCGGGCCGACGCAGCACGCTGGCAGCGGAACGGGTTCGTTCCCTTCGGCCAGGGTGAGGTCCACGGCACCTCCGGTCGGGTGGGGGGCGGACTCCGGCGCGACCGCGCACACCGCGGGGTCGTGCCCGGACGCGTGCGGCTGCTTGGGGCCACCGACGAACCGTGAGCAGGGCGCGGCCGGTGGGCGGTGGCCGGCGACGATGAGCAGGCGGACCCTGCGAGGCAGCATGCTCTGGGCGGCGACGAGCCGGTCCACGAGCCCGGACCGGAGGAAGGTCCGCGCCACGGCCCGCAGCGGAGCCGACGCCGCCACGTCCACCAGGGGCTCGCCACTGTCCCGGACGGGGATCTTCGCCAGGCGCGGGTCGGACAACAGCACGATCATCAACTGGTCCCCTGACGGCGGTGTGCTCTTTCGCCTCACCGTCGACCAACGCTCTGCAGAACCACTGCAGTGGAACTACAGCGGGGCGGCATGCTCAGGCGCGGCTGCGCCGGCATCAGGCGGCGATCGAGGCAGGTGCGGGAATGGATCGCCACCGCCACGGCCGTCGGTGGCCGGGTCCTCACGTTCTCGACCACCACGGGGGGGCATGTTCGCCGGCTCGGCCAGCGAGGCCATCGTCACCGCCCTCAGACGCCGCGACATCAGGGCCGAACGCGGACGGGACTTCACGGTGACCGGCACTCCGGGTCACTCGCCGACGGCGAGCTCGAACGCGCGCGGGAGCGGGGCCGCTCCCTTGCGGGCTGAACCGGAGACGGTGGTCACCCTTGGGGCGGGTACTGCCGCGTCCCGGGCCGCTCGCCCGCCTGCCCCAGCAGTTGGCTCGCCTGGTCCCTGGAGACGCGGCTGGTCAGCCCGCAGAATGTGCACTGGGTGGTGCGCGCGGTTCTGACCGGGAACAGCGAGATGAAGAACAGCGTGAACTTCGTGACCGCCCTGCGCAGGGGGTGTGCCGCCCGGTTGCCGCACCCGGGGCACAGCAGCGTCAGCATCGCCAGGACGACCACCTTCGTCCGAAAGCCGAAAATCACCACGTCGGTCGCACTTCCTCCTCCGCTCATCCTCTCTTCACAGAGTGGCACAGGGCGGGGCGGCGCGTCGGGTGGCGACGAGTTCAGACGGCCACCCCGCACGCCTCCCGGTTGTTGCGCGGTGGACCATACTGATGCGAATGCACGACGGGGCGGCGGTCGAGGACGGCGGTCGGGCCGCCCGGTACCGGGACGTGTTCGCCGTCGGCGAGTTCCGGATCCTGTTCCTCACGCATCTGGTGTCGATCGCCGGTGACCAGGTGGCTCGGGTCGCGCTGGCGGTGCTGGTGTTCAGCCGCACCGGGTCCTCCGCCCTGGCCGCGTTGACCTATGCGCTCACCCTGCTCCCCGAGCTGGTGGCCGGTCCGCTGCTGGCGGGCCTGGCCGACCGGTACCAGCGGCGCACCCTCATGATCATTTGCGACCTGACCCGCGCCGGACTGGTGGCGATCATGGCGGTACCCGGGATGCCGCTGTGGGTGCTCGGCGGGTTGGTGTTCGCGGTGCCGCTGGCGGGGGCGCCGTACAAGGCCGCCCGCGCGGCGATCATGCCGACGATCCTGTCCGGAGATCGGTATGAGGTCGGGATGGGCGTGACCTACACCGCGCTGCAGGTCGGCATCCTCGGCGGGTACGCGGCCGGTGCGCCGCTGGTCGCGTGGTTGGGCCCGGAGAAGGCACTTCTGCTCGACGCCGTGACGTTCGTCATCTCCGCGGCACTGGTCGCGTCCGGGCTGAGCGCGCACCCACCGGCAGCGGCGACGCGGCTCCCGCCGACGAAGCTCGCGGCGTTCCGCTCGCTGCTGGGTCTCGTGTGGCGAGACCGGCGGCTGCGGTACCTGATGGCGTTCGGCTGCCTTGCCGGCTGTTACACGGTTCCCGCCGGGTTGGCCGTGCCGTTCGGGGCGCAGGTCGGGGCCGGCACGGCCGCGGTCGGACTGCTGTTGGCCGCTCATCCGGCGGGCGCCGCGATCGGTGCGACGGCCATGACCCGACTGGTGCCGCCCCGACGCCGGCTGATGCTGCTCGGCCCACTGGCCGTGGCGACCAGCGCGGTGTTGCTGCCTGTCGGACTGGTTCCCCAGCTGGGGATCATGGTCGCGTTGTGTGCGCTGTGCGGGTTGTTGTCCGGGCACGACGCGGTCGCCGTCGCGACGTTCACCCGGATCGTCCCGGCGGAACGTCGTGGTCAGGCATACGGGTTGGCCTTGGCCGTCGTGCGCGCGACCCAGGGGCTGGGCGCCGCGCTCGCCGGTGTTGTCGCCCAGTTCAGCTCCCCGTCGACCTCGATCGCGGTGTTCGCCGTGCTCGGCGTGCTGGCCGCGGCGGCGATCGCGGTGGGGTGGGAGCGCGTGCGCCCTCACGGCGCAACGCCGGCTGGTTCGGACAGACCAACCCGTTCCGGTCGGTGAGAAATTCCCTGCCCGGTACGTAATTCCGACTAACATCCGCTCGCACAGAACAATCCCGAGCCAAATGTGGTGGTGAACAGGTGGCAGTTTCTCTGTGCGTGTTCGGTCCTGGCGCGCAATGAGCAGCGCCCATGCCGGACTGGCCCGGCGAACGATCCTCGCCAGCGACGACGTCCTCGCCCTTGTCGAACTGTTCGACGGCGAACGGGAGGCGGTACTGGCCCAGTGCGACCACACGTTCGACCCGGATCCGGATCCCCGGCCCACCCCGCTCGAGGTGCCCAGGTTCTGGGCCGGCCTGGTGCGGCTGGAGACGGGCGAGCTGCTCGGGACGATGAGTTGGCGTCCTGTTCCGCACATCGCCACGGTGTCGGGAATCGGGTGGAACCAGGGCTTTCACCTGCTGCCGGGAGTTCGAGGCCGCGGCCTCAGTGCCCGCGGTGGGGTGTTGCTGGCCAGGCACCTGTTCGCGACCACGGAGGTGGATCGCATCCAGGCGATGACCGACCCGGAGAACGTGCCAGCCCGGCGAGGGTTGGAAGGAGCGGGGTTTCGTCTCGAAGGTCTGGTGCGGGGCGTCCTGCGGCGTGGCGGGGTGAGCCGGGACCTGCTGCTGTACAGCATGTTGCGGTCGGACCTGGAGTCCGCCGACGGTGAGCGGGAGGTCCTCGCGCGGCGGGACGACGTGGTGCTCGCACGGGCCCGGCCGAGCGACCGCCGCGCCGTGGTGGCCGCGTCCGACGGCACCGTCGCACGCGACCGGGACACCCGGTTGCCGCCCGGGGTGCCGCAGACGCCCTCGCGTGGGGCGCTGCTCGACGCGAGGACCGGACGCCTGCTCGGGGTAGTCAGCTGGCGCGCGGTGGGACACGGCGACACGTTCGGCTGCACGGCCTGGAACATCGGCGCGGAGCTGGTTCCCGACGCCCGCGGTGGAGCGGTGGAAACCACCGCACAACGGTTGCTCGCCGAGCACCTGTTCGCCACGACCGGTCTGGACCGGGTGGAGGCCGGTGTGGACGCCGACGACGTGGCCGGACGCCGCGCCCTGGAGAACGCCGGGTTCCGGCGGGACGGCGTGGTCCGCGGCGCGCGGGTGCGTGACGGCCGTCGGCAGGACCTGGTGCTCTACGGCCTCCTGCGCACGGACCTCGCCGACCCGAACGGCGTTACCCCACAGGCACATCCGTGACCGCGGGTTCCGCGAGCGGTGCCGAACCGCCGGAGCGGGCGCTCGACCCGGACCAGCGGACCCTCGCGGGATGGATCGACGCGGCAGGGCGGTTCATCACCTCCTTCGTCGGCGAGCTGGACGACGCGCCGGCGAAGGGCCCCGTGCTTTCCGCCCAGCTCGCTCACCGGTTGGGCCTGCCGCCGCCGGACGGCCCCGGCACGTTCGACGACCTGCTCGACACCTTCGGCCAGGCCGCCCGTCATGCCATGGAGACGGCGGGACCGCGGTTCTTCGCCTACACCCCCGGAGGCGGCCTGCTGTCCTCCGCGGTCGCCGAGCTGCTCGCCCGGGCGGTCAACCGCCAGACCGCACTGTCCTGGGCGGCTCCCGGGCTGGTCGCCATGGAGCAGGGCGTCTTGCGCTGGCTGTGCTCGGAGTACGGTCTGCCGGCGGACTCCGGTGGCCTCGTCACGACCGGCGCGTCGATGGGGACGTTGTCGGTGGTGGTCGCCGCGCGCCACCGCCACCTCAACGAGGATTTCCGCGACGGCACGCTGTACGTCACCGCGCACACCCACTTCTGTGTCGCCAAGGCGGCCCGGATCGCCGGGATCCGGCCCGAGCACGTGCGGGTGGTCCCGACCACGCCGGACCTGCGCATGGACGTCGCCGCCGCGGCCCAGCTGGTCGCCGCCGACCGGGCCGCGGGCCGCCGTCCGTTCCTCCTGGTCGCTACGGCGGGCACCACCGACACCGGAACCGTCGACCCGCTGCTGGACCTCGCCGCACTCGCCCGCCGGGAGGACCTGTGGCTGCACGTGGACGGGGCCTACGGGGGGTTCTTCCAACTCACCCGCCGCGGGCGGGACCAGCTCCTCGGCATAGCCTCGGCCGACTCGATCACGCTCGATCCCCACAAGGGACTGTTCCTGCCGTACGGAACCGGTGTTCTGCTGGTGCGTGATCCCGGCGCGCTGCGGGCTGCTCACCTGGAGGAGGGACCGTTCCTCCAGAACGCCGGTGCAGCCGAGATGCTGCCGAACTACGCCGAGCTCGGCGTCGAGTTGACCCGCGAGTTCCGTGGTCTGCGGTTGTGGTTGCCGCTCCATCTGCACGGCGTCGACGTGTTTCGCGACGCCCTGGACGAGATGCTCGACCTCGCCGCGCACGCGCACGACGAGCTCCGGCGTATACCCGGCATCGACGTGCCCTGGCGGCCCGATTTGTCCACAGTGGTCTTCAGAGACGAGGCCGGTGACGAGGCGACGAGGCGGTTGCTCGACCGGATACTCGCGTCCAACAGGGTCTCCCTGTCCAGCACCAGGGTCCGCGACCGGACTCTGGCACGGATGTGCGTGCTCAGTCATCGCTCGCACCTCGAGCATGTCGAGGACGCCCTGGAGCTCGTCCGTTCCGCCGCCACGCACCGCCCGGCCGACCCGCCGCTCACGGCCGAGGGGCGTTAGCGCGGGGAAGCAACTCCAGCAGGCCGCCGGCGGCCCAGATCCGGCGCACGAACTCGCCGGGTGGGGTGAGTGGAATCGTCTCGTCCTCTTCGGTGCGGAGCGTGGCCTCCTCGGGGTGGACCCGGACCCGCTGGCCGGTGCGCAGCCGGGCCAGGTCGTCCGCGTCGGCGAAGGTGAGGCAGGGCAGACCGTTGTTGGTCGCGTTGCGGAAGAAGATGCGGGCGAAGTCGACGGCGATGACCGCGCCGATGCCGTTGAGCTTGATGGCGCGGATCGAGGTCTCGCGGCTCGACCCGCAGCCGAAGTTCCGGCCGGCGACCACCACGTCGCCCGGCCGGATGTTGGGTTGGATGTCGGGGTCGTACCCGTGGAACAGGCCGCGCCGGACCTTGTCCGGGTCCAGGCTGTAGAAGGCGGGTGGGTGGATGACGTCGGTGTTCAGGTCGTCCCCGAACAGCCACACCCGGCCGCCGATCACCGTCATTCGTCCCCCTGGTCGCGGTACAGATCGGGCGTGAGCGCGCCACGCACCGCCGCGCGGGCCACCGTGCGGGCGCTGGCCAGGTACGTGCGGCTGTCCCAGTGCCCCATCCGCCCCCGGAAGTTCCGGTTGGAGCTGGAGACGCACACGTCGTCCGCGCCCAGCACCCCCTTGTCGATCCCGCCGCACGCGCCGCAGCTGGAATGGTTGACGATCGCACCGGCCTCGGTCAGCGTCTCGACGTAGCCGGCACGCAGCGCCTGTTTGAACACCTCCACCGACGCCGGGATCACCACGAAACGAACGCCGGGGTGCACCTTTCGGTCGGTGAGCTCGGCGGCGGCGTCCCGGAGGTCGGACAGGCGTCCGCTCGCGCAGGAACCGAGGAAGGCCGTGGTGATCCTGACCGGCTCGAGCTCGCGGAGCGGCACCACGTTGGCCGGCGACCACGGCTTGGCGACGCGCGGGTCGAGCGCGGACAGGTCGAGGTCGATCACCCGCTCGTACCGCGCGTCCGCATCGGGGCGCACCAGGGTGCCGAGCAGCTCGCCGTCGCGCTTGACGTAGTAGTCGACGGTGACCTCGTCCGGGACGAACACCCCGAACTTGGCGCCGATCTCGACGGCCATGTTGGCGATGGCGAACCGGTCGTCCTGGCACAACCGGGTGCCGGAATCGTCGTGGAACTCCAGGGACCGGTACTGTCCGCCGCTCTCACCGAGAATGCCCAGCAGAGCCAGGACGACGTCCCGGCCGCCGGACTGGGTGGGCAGCGTGCCGCGGAACCGGACCGCGATGGTCTCCGGCCGGCGCATCCACGTGGTCCCGGTCGCCAGCGTGAACAGGATGTCGGTCGCACCCATGCCGGTCGCGCAGGCCCCGATGCCGCCGGCCATGATCGTGTGGCTGTCGGCACCGACGATCAGGCCGCCGGCCTGACACAGCCTGTGCTCCACCAACAGCTGGTGGCAGATCCCCCGGTCGAGCATGAGGTTGGGGACGGCCTGCTCCCGGGCGAAGGACAGGAACCGGTTGGAGATGTCGGCCCGCTCCGCCGTCGCCGGAGGGGAGAAGTGGTCGTTGGCCAGCAGGACCCGGTCACGGTCCCAGATGGACAGACCATGACGCTCGAAGTCGTCGATGAGCAGTGCGGTCGTCGCGTCGTGACCGAGCACGGCGTCGACGTTGACCCGCCGGTAGAGGCTGGTGTCGTTCTCGTCGCAGGTGTGCGCGTCGATCACCTTGTCGCTGATCGTGCGGCCCGTCATGTGCTGCCGATGGTCAGCCGGTCGTACTCGGCGATGACCACGTCTGGTGAGACGCCGGCCAGCGCGTAGGCCGTGAACGCCTCCTTCGCCGCGTACGCACGCTCGTACTGGGCCTTGTCCTTGTTCTCGACCGCACGCTTGACCACCTCGACCAGGCGGCGCGTGGTCTCGTCGTCGACGTCGCGCGGCGGGTCGGTCTGGCCGAGGATGTGCCGGATCAGTGCCGCGCCACTGTGCTTGCCCAGTACGTAGGCGCGCTCACGACCGGTCCAGGACGGCGACAGCGGCTCGTAGCTGCGGGAATCCTTGAGCATGCTGTCGACGTGCACACCGGACTCGTGACGGTAGACGTTGTATCCGGTGACCGGTTTGGTGGCGCTCATGTGGATGCCGCTGGCGCGTTCCACGAAACTGGCCAGCTCGGGCAGCCGGTGGGCTTGCACTCCGTGTCGAACGCCGTACAGGTGGGTCAGTGCGGCCAGGCACTCCGCGAGGTCGGCGTTACCGGCCCGTTCGCCGATTCCGTTCACCGTACAGGTGATCGCTCGAGCGCCGGCGTCCACCGCGGCCAGCGTGTTCGCGGTGGCCAGGCCGTAGTCGTTGTGGGTGTGCGCGCAGAGCGCGATCTCCGGATCCAGTCGCTCGGCCAGCGTCCGCACCAGTGCACGCATACCAGTCGGGTGGGCGCAGCCGACCGAGTCGGCCAGGACCAACCGGGTGACGGCCCCGGGTACGCACAGGTCGTCGATCAGGCGGATCAGGTGTTCCGGGTCCGCCCTGGTCGCGTCCTCGAGCACCAGGTTGACCGCCATGCCCTCACCGAGCACCTCCTCCATCCCGGTGCGGAAGACGCTCGCCGAGCGATCACGGGTAATGCCAAGGGTTTCCCGTAATCGGAGGTCGCTTGTCGGCATGAACAGGAAGACCTCGTCCGCCCGCGCCTTTCCCGCCGCGACGATGTCCTGGCGCAATGGACGTGCCGTCGCCCCGAGCCGGGCCGGAACACCGGACCGGCGCATATCCTGGATCGCCTCCAGGTCCGCGCCCGACGCGCCGGGAAAACCGGCGTCCAACACGCCGATACCGGCCTCCGCCAGCAGCCCTGCCAGTCGTACTTTTTCCTCGATCGTGAACCAGACCCCTGGCGTCTGCTCGCCGTCGCGCAGCGTGCAGTCGATCACCTCGACGGCGGCGGGTCTGTTCGGTGGAACCGTGGGTTGTGTGTCCGCCACTGAACTCGTTCCTCCCGGCTGGAGCCCTAAGCTGTGGACGATCCCCCCACGACCGCAGAATCAAACAGTGCTTCCTGGCCCGCAGTCAATAGCAGTGTTGACGAAAATATCCGCCCTGACAGCTCACATCGACAGCGGCTTACGGCCGTCGAGCGGACCGGACTAGGCCGTGCGGCCTATGGTGCGCGACCGCTGATGACAACCAGCGGGATATCCCACTAGTTTGTCGCCGCACGGAACGTTGGGACATCTCAGAGGACTGTATGCGACTGTCGTACGTATTCACGGACAACGAACGCGAGGAATTACGGGCCACGGCAAGGACCGTGCGCGCACACCCGTACCAGGACCCGCTCGCGTTCTCCCGGGAGATCGCCGCGCTGGTGGACCGGTCGGCTGTGCCACCGGCGCTGCTCGCCGTGACGCGGCAGGTCCGTGCGGATCGCGAGAGCGGGCGGTCCTACGCCCACGCGCTGCGCAACTGCCCACTGGACGAGGACCTGCCGCTGTTGGACCAGGACGACCCGCTCGCGGACAAGTACGCCAGGAAGACCACGTTCGTCGCCGAGGCGTTTCTCCAACTGTTCGGCCACCTGGTGGGTACGCCACTGCTGGCCTACGGGACACGGTTCAACGGCGACTTCTTCATCGACGTGATCGCGATCAACCGTTACCGCGGCAAGCAGACCGGGTACAGCGACGGTGAGCTGGCCTTTCACAACGACCGAACCGCCCATCAGGTGCGGGCGGACTTCATCACCCTGCTCGGAATGCGATGCCCGGACACGGAGGTCACCTACACCGGTTTCGTGTCCGGTCCGAACCTCCTGTCGATGCTCGGCGAACGGGACCGACACACGCTGCGCCAGCCGTACTTCCACACTCCGTTCGACGTCCTGTCCCGCGACCAGAACACGGCGCTGACGGTCTCGGACAACCACCCGATCCTCTACGACGAGCACAGCGTGCGGTATGTCGACACCCACACCACGGTGTCCCCGGACACCCCGCCGGAGGCCAAGGACGCGCTCATCGCCCTGAAGAACGCGTTGGTACGAGCCGAGAAGGTTCGGCACCGCATCCGCACCGGTGACCTCCTGACCTTCGCCAACCAGGAGGGCCTGCACAACCGCGAGCACCTGGAGATCAACGACCCGGACCTGGCCCGCACCCGGTGGCTGCTCAAGACCTACGGCTTCCGGGACCGGGCGAGCGCCGACCGGTACGCCGACAGGTGGGTTGGTGGAGTGCCCGGCCGGGTCGGCGACTGAGCCGTGGCCGGTCCGCCCGATCGCGACTACTCCGACAATCGGATGGTGGAAAACGCATGACGACACCGATGGATCCCGCAGCTCTGCGAGCAATGCTGGAGCGGGTCACGTCCGGCTCGGACTACCTGCGCGGGAAGCTCGACAGGGCCGGGGTAGGACCCAAGGACATCGCCGAGCCGGGTGACCTCGCCAGGCTGCCGTTCACCACGAAGGAGGAGATCCGGGAGACCCCGGTCCTGGAGTACTCCGCGGTGCCCGCCGAGCGGATCGTTCGGGTACACGCCTCGTCCGGCACCACCGGGCGGCGCACCATCTGCGCGTACACCGCCCAGGATGTCGAGGACTGGACGGAGATGGTGACCCGCTGCCTGCGCTACGCCGGGGTGAGCACCGAGGACCGGGTCCAGATCGCGGTGGGCTACGGGATGTGGGCGGCCGGTGCGGGATTCCAGACGGGAGTCGAACGGCTCGGCGCGATGGCCGTGCCGACCGGGCCGGGCAACACCGAGATGCAGGTGGAGATGCTGCGCGAGCTCGGCAGTACCGTGCTGTGGGCCACCTCGTCGTTCACCGTGCTGCTCGCGGAGCTGGTCGCGGCGCGCGACCTGCGCTCCGAGCTCGCGCTGCGAATCGCGATCACCGGTTCGGAACGGTGGGGCGAAGCGACCCGGGCGCGGATCGAGTCGCTGCTCGGCGTGCGGACCTTCGACCTGTACGGCCTGACCGAGCTGTGGGGCGGGGGAGTCGGTGTCGAGTGCGACCGCCATGACGGCATCCACCTGTGGACCGACCACTTCCACCTCGAGGTCATCGACCCGGACACCCTCGAGCCGGTGCCCGCCGGGACGCCGGGCGAGCTCGTGGTGACCACGCTGCACAAGGAGGCCACACCGCTGATCCGCTACCGAACCCGCGATCTGTCCTATGTGTACGCCGATCCGTGCCCGTGCGGCAGCCCGTACCCGCGCATCGGCCGGATCCAGGGCCGCTCCGACGACCAGATCAAGGTGCGCGGTGTCATCTTCCTGCCGATGCAGGTCGACACCGTGCTGGGCGAGATGACCGGTGTGGGACCGGAGTTCCAGGCCCACGTGGACCGGGACGCCGACGGCCGCGACAGCCTCACCATCCGGGTGGAGGCCGATGATCGAGGTGCCGTCGGCGAGCTCGAGCGGCGCCTGCGCGAGAGGATCGGCCTGCGGATCACGGTGCAGTCCGTCGACCCGGGCACGTTGCCGAGGAGCGAGCGCAAGACCCAGCGCGTGTTCGACCACCGGATCCTGTGAGCCGGGGCGAGCCCGCCGCCACGCCCCCGCGAAGCGAGGACTGAGCCGATGCGCTACGCCAGGGTCCGCCACGACGGCCGGTCGCACTGGTCCCGGGTCGAGGACGACGTCGTCCACCTGCTGTCCGGTTCGCCAATCGAGGGTGCCCCCGCCGTGACCGGCACCGTGTCGCTGTCGACCGTCGAGCTGCTGCCGCCGGTGCTCCCGTTCGTCTTCTACGCCGTCGGACTGAACTACCGCGCGCACCTCGACCACGCCCGCGCCCAAGGCTACGCGGTCGGAACCACCCCGACACAGGCCGAGGTCGGCTACCGCGCCAACAACGCGCTCGTCGGCAGCGGCGCCGCGATCCTCGTCCCGCCCGACCTCGCCGGCCCGGTGGAGGCCGAGGGGGAGGTCGTCGCGGTCGTCGGGCGGACGCTGCGCCGGGCGAGCCGCGCGCAGGCGCGGGAGTCGGTGTTCGGTTGGACGATCGGCAACGACGTCAGCGCGCGCGCGTGGCAGCACACGGACCGCACCTGCTGGCGCAGCAAGAACAGCGACACCTTCAAGCCCATGGGCCCGTGGATCGAGACCGACGTGGACCCTGTCGCCCAGACCACGACGGTCCGGGTCAACAACGAGGACCGCGCGCGGTTCGCCACCGGTGACATGATCTTCGATCCGTGGGACTACCTCGTCGAGGCGTCCCGGTACGTGACGTTCCACCCGGGCGACGTGCTGTGGATGGGTGCCGGGGCGACCTGCCCGATCACCCCCGGCGCCGTGGTCGACATCGAGATCACCGGCATCGGCACGCTGTCCAACCCCGTCCTGGCCGACAGTGTCGCGGCGCCCGACGGGGCGAGCGACTGACCGAGCGCGTGCAGGCCCTCGGCTGGTCACAGGCGATTCTCAGCACATCGGTGACTGGCGGGCGTAGGACGAGGACATCCGGACCGATGACACCTCACCTTCGAGGCGCCGGCCCTCCGGAAATCTCGAAACGGCGCACCAGCTCTTGTGGTGCGTTCAAACCTCGGCGCTCTCGCGCCGCCCTAAGGATCCAGCATGACGGAAACCACGTTCGTCTCCCGCTACGAGCGGAGAGTGTTGTTCGTCCAGGACGTCCTCGAGAAGAACTCCACGCTCGGTGCAGACGCTGCCCGCGAGCTCGCCGTGCACGTCGTCCACGCGATCGAGCACATCTCCGAGCCGACCCGCTGACCGTTACCGGTACCGCATGAGCAGGAGCACAGCCATGGACGCACAGCAGTCGGACAGCCGTCACCAGAGCAGTCCCCCCACGGGACACCGGACGCACGCCATCGCGACGACGGCGGTGATGATCATCGCCAGGCGGGCCAGCGGTCTGGTGGTTGTCATGGTGTGGCGATCCTCCGGGGTTGCCGCGACACGCGGTTCTCTGGTGGGGTCAGGAAGGGAAGCGTGGGGCCGGTTCGGCCCAGCGCACCGCGCACCGCGCACCGCGAGCAAAACGCCCGCGGACCCGGTGGCCAGATCCATGGACAGTCGCATCAGCTGGTCCCCCGGGAAGGCGACATGGTCCTGGTAGGACATGACGTGCCAGGCGAGCCGGCTCAGGTGGCGGTCCAGCACGGCGTCCTCGCCTCCCGTCGCCATGAGGAAGGCGATCAGTCCGGCGCGTCCGTTGAACAACCCGGAGCAGACCACCAGCTCCGCTTCGGCAGCACGTCGAATACGGGACAACGCGGCGGTGAGGTCGGGGTGCTCCCGGTGGCGGAGGAGCTCCCGCAGTACCAGTCCGACACCCACGCTGCCGGTCTCGAGGTAGGGCATGCCCCGCCCGCCCTCGTCCACCTGGAGACTGCCGTCGGCGACCTCCACGCACCGGTCGAGGTCACGCCGCAGGGCCATTTCCGCCAGGTCGAGAAACCGCTGGTCGTCGGTGGCCTCAAAGAGCCGTAGGAACAGGAGAGTCACGCCGGAGGGACCGTGCAGCAGCCCGGCCCGCGGCCTGCCGGCGGTTCGCCACCCTGTGCTGGCGCGAGCTCCAGCCGCCCGACCCACTCCGTACCGAGGTCGATCGCCCGGTCGAGCAGCGTGGAGTCTCCGGTGCGGAGAGCGAAGTGCAGCAGGTTGAGCCCGACGCCGGCCAGTCCGGCGAACAGGCTCGCCGGGAGAGCGTCCGACGGCGCGGCCGTCGCCCTGTCCAGCACAGCGAGCGCGTCCTCGTCGCGGCCCAGCTCGGACAGCGTGTAGGCGACCCCGTGCAGCTCGGTGTAGAAGCCGACCTGCCCGTCGCACCGTCCCTGTCGAACGGCGTCCAGCAACCAGTCCTCGCATTCGGGGAACCTGGCGAAGCCCGCCGCGGCTAGCGCGTGCAGCACGCCGGCGGCGCCGTAGGCGAGTCCGACGCCGGTGTGGGTGAACTGCGCGATGTCGCCGGGGAACAGCCGGTCGGTCCGCGTCGGCGTGGCACTGGCCAGGATGCCGTCGCGGATGGAGCGGCACAACGCCGGTCAGTCCGCACTCCCGGCGTCGACGTCGGCCGCGAACGCGGCGGCACGGCTCCGCCGTCGCGGTCCCGCGTGGTCTCGATGATCTCGGTGGCGTAGGAGCGGGGGAGACCGAAGCGTCGCGCGACCGCGTCGGCGAGCATCGCCGCCTTGTCCCGGTCCAACGGGAACATCGTGGTCAGTGGCAGGAACATGCTCAGACGCAGGCGGGCCAGCGCGTAGCGGTCGGCGTCGGCGCCGGTGCGTCCGTCGGGTGCCACATACCCCGGCGCGCCGAGCGCCGGCCGCTGCTCGGACGTGCCCGTCGTCGGTCCCCGCGCGGATCAGGGGGATGCGTTCGACCATCTCCCGGCCGACGGACCGCCCCTCGATGTACTCCTCGACCAGGAAGTGGTGCTCCCAGCAGACGAGGTGCTCGTACAGCTCCAGGACGACACCGGTGTTCGCCAGCTTCTTCAGGAAGTCCCGCTCACGCAGAAAGCCGCCGCACCGCATCGGTCCCGTCCTGGTCCAGTCCGGCGTACGGTCGGGCTTCCTTGAGCACAACCTCCCGACCGCTGCGGGTGTCGACAGCCAGGTAGGCACCGCCGCCGTTCGAGAAGTGCAACGAACGGACGATCCGGAACGGAAACCGCGTCGCGGCCCCTACTTCGTCAGGGCGGCGATGCTGGTGGCCAGCACCTCGGGGATGTCGACCCATGACGGTGGGGTGAAGCGTGCCTGGCGTTGGTCGGGAACGAGTCCTGATCGGATCGTGCGTTCGAGGCGACCGGCTCACCCGGCGATCGTCTCGGTTGAGGTTTTCACGCAGGCCCAACTGCAGCGGCGTTCGCACGCGGCCGGCGGGATGCGGGGTATGGCGAAGTTGGAGCGCAGTCGAACCGTGGGGCAGCGGCCGTACCTACTGCGCGGCTTGGTGCGATGCGGACTCTGCGGCCGGAAGATGCAGGGCCCGACGATTCGGGAAGGTACTTAGAACGTGTTTGAGATCTTGGTCGGCGTGGCTGGTTGATC
>NZ_MSIE01000150.1 GCF_001921205.1 Actinophytocola xanthii
CAGCCGTGGCCTACGACGTCTGGACCAAACGCCGCGCCGGCGCGGACCGCTGACTGCTCAGTCGGCGTCCTCGGAACGGAGCATGGCGTAGGCAAGCTGCTGACGCCGGCGGGTGTGGTGACGGTGTTCGCGTGCTCATTCCGTCGCCGCGACGTCCGCCGGGGCCACAGTGGACGCGCAGACGCAGCCCCGGGCCGAGCCTGACGATGGTCGCGGCGTAGAAGCGGGCCGAGATGACATCGTGCTCGCTCACCTGTATGTCCTCAATGTACTCGTTTGGTGGCGTCTCGGCCCAGCGATGCGAAAACGCCCACGGGAACGGTGCGGCGACGGGCTCAGCCGGCTCGGGCACCGGACCTGGTGGTGAAACGGAACTCGAGCGTCGTCGGCAGCGACGGGAGGTCGAGTGCGTTCCGGAGCCGGGGGAGGCCGTGGGTGTCGAGACGGTGGCGGATGTCGGCGAGATCCGCCCCGTGTTCGGTGGTCACGACCACGGCGAGCGTCGGGGAGCTCCGGTGACCGGCGAGATCGGCATGTGCGGTGTGAATGCCCGGATACGCGGCGACATCGGCGGCGAACGGGGTGGCGGCGATGCGCGTGGCCAGTTCGGTGTGGCCGGGCTCGGCGTCGTCCTCGACGCGCCAGGTGTGGGTCTTGGGTTTCCTGGCGAGCTGCGCGCCCAGCCAGCACAGGCACAGCACGGCGAGGAGGACGGCGACGGCGGCGATCGCGTACAGCGTCCACGTCGGTGGGAGGGCGGTCCCGGGTGCGAGGGTGGCGGCGGGGTCGACCGGCAGCATGCCGCTCCCGGCTGCCACGGCGAGCCCTCCGCCGGCCACCAGCGTGAGGCCGACGACCGCGAGCAGGCAGCGGTTGAGTCGGGCTGGACGGTTCATGCTGGTCATGGCGTGCTCCTGGGCGCGACAACCCTGACCCGCACGGCCGGGCGAGTGGCAGGGGAGATCTGGTCGAGGCGGTGGCTGACCGCGGCGCGAACGGCCTCGGCCAGCCCCTCCCGGGTCGTGCGGTGGGTGCGCACGACGGCAGTGACCCTTCTGCCGCGCAGTGTCAGCGTGGTCGCGGTGACCCCGTCCACGGCGTTCGCGGCCGCGCGCAGGGTGCTGCGCAGGCTCCGTCGGGACGCTCCGGCATCGATGGTCGCGTCGGTGTCCGTCGCGCGCAGGGGGAGGACGGTGGGCCGGCCGGGCAGGACCGCGGCGACCAGCAGGACGAGCCCGATCAGCAGGACGGCGGCGGAGCCGGCGGTGACGACGAGGCTGTCCCAGCGTGTGGCGTGTGCCCAGTCGGCGATCGCCGCGTAGCTGACCAGTGGCCGACGGCCGGCGAGCAGCTGGATCGCGCTGATCGCGGTCAGTACGGACATGCTCAGCAGGACCAGGGCGGTGAGCACGGCAGGAACGGCGCGCCGGGGTCGGCGCGTCATCGGACTCGCCCGGACCCGGGTTGGGCGAGGTAGAGGGCGGTCACGGTGATGTCGACGCGGGTCACGACCAGGCCGGTGAGTTCGGGTAGCCGTCGGGTCAGATGGGAACGAACCTGATGGGTCGTACTCGCCACCGATGCGGGATAGGCGATCGAAAGCCGGACGTTCAGAGCCGCTGTCGTGTCGTCCACCGAGGCGCTGACCTGCGCGGACCGTTCCTCGGGTGGTCCGCTGAGGGTGTCGCCGAGAATCCGGTGCGCCGTGCCGCCGACGTCGGCGATCTCGGTGAGCGCCTGAGCGGCCGTGCGTTCGACGACGCGGTCGGCCAGCGTCGTCCGACCGGGAAGGTCGCGCTCGGCGCCCCGTCCGGTGTCCTGGCCGTCGTCGGCGTCGGCGGGGTGTGGAACGCGGGTGGCGGCGGTCATGGCCTAGCCTCGGTCCCGGCCGGCGCCGGCCAGCTGGGACAGGTCCAGCTTGCCGTCGAGGAAGCGTCCGACGAGAAGGCCCAGCGCGGCCAGGACGAGCACGACGAGGAAGGCGGTGAACCCGCCGAACGCGCCGGCGAAGCCCAGTGCCAGGCCGGTCAGCAGGCCCAGGGTCGTGGAGTTCATCATGTGTTTCTCCTAGCTGGGGCCGAGGATGTTCGGCCCGGTCTCTTCGATGTGGAGGTCGCCGATGTGCAGGTGCAGCGGCCGGTCCAACGGTCCGACCGCGGCACGAACACCGGCGTCGATATCGGTGACGGTGGCCGGATAGCGTCCGATGACGCCGATGGTCACCGACTCGGGACGGATGCGGACTCCGCTGACGCACCGGCCGGGTAGGTACGTGGCGATCTCGCCGTACCTGCCGCCGTCCAGGCCCGCGACCTCGCGGGTGGCCCGGACAGCGGCGGCGATGCGATCGGCGTCGATCCCGACGCCGGTGGTCACTGCACGCGAGTCGGTTCGGGCGCGTCGTCCTCGGCGCCGGGGATGTGCACGTCGCTGACGTGGATGTTGACCTCGACCACCTCGAGACCGGTCATCCGCTCGATGGCGGTGATCACGTTGCGGCGTACCGCCTTGGCCAGGTCGGCGATGGAGACGCCGTACTCGACCAGGATCTGCAGGTCCACGGCGGCCTGGGTCTCGCCGACCTCGACCGCGACACCCTGCGCGGCGCTCGCCGTCGCACCGGGGATCCGCTCCCGCAGCGCGCCGAACGCGCGGGACGCGCCACCACCGAGGGCGTACACGCCGTTGATCTCCCTGGTTGCGAGGCCGGCGATCTTCTGCACGACCGTGTCGGCGACCGTGGTGGTGCCCTGGGGCGAGGCGAGCGCCATGCTCTGTCCGGTTGCCTGCGCGGGGATGATCTTCTCCGAGGAGGAGGTGCCCGAAGGTGTGGTCGAGTTGGCCGGAGGGCTGTGGGTGGCGGTCATGACGTGGGCGCTCCTGAGTGTTCGCAGTGAATGGTCTGGCGAAGCCGGAAGCTGTTCTGTCGACGTCGCGCACTGGAGGGACACCGGCGCGCCGACAACGTCACGACCCGATCGGGGAAATCTGCCCTGGCGTGTCGGGAGTCACGCGAATGCGGCCCCGTCGAGGTCGGTGACCTCCAGGCGCAGCCGGGTGACGGGCAGCTCGCTGGTGGCCAGCACGGCCGACAGCGCCTGTTCCGCTCGTCGCACAAGAGGTGGTAGCGGCAGCTGGGTCGCCACGACCCGAACCACCACCGTGTGGCCGGCGTCGGCTCCGCGGCTGACGGCGGGGTTCAGGTCGATGGCCATGGCGTCTCGGTTCCATCCCCACGGCGCGCGCCCGGTCGCGACCGGGGTGGCCGGACGCAGCCCGGGGACCCCGGCGAGCGCCGCCAACAGATCGTGGACCAGGTCCGTCGCGGCGGTCATGGGCGATCCAGGTCCCAGACCACGTCGATGATCGACACGCCTACCTCGGCGACGGTGAGGCCGGTGGCCTCGGTCACCGCGCCGGCCACGGCACGTTGCACCGCGCGGCCCACCGCGGCCGCCTGGTCCTGCCCGGAGATCACTACATCCACCTCGACCCGGACGGTGTGCCCGTCCGCCACCCGGTCGAGCTCGACGCGTGCCCCCTCGATCGGCGCCGGGTCGAGTCCGGTGACCCGATGACGTGCGGCCCGGACCATCGACGCCACGAGCCCCACCAGGCCCGGCTCCACCCGCACCACACCCGGCACGGCGGCGGCGGCCCGGACGGCTACGGCGGCGACCACGGGCGCACCGACCGTGTGTTCGAACAGCGGGCCGTGGCCCGCCGCGACATCCCGGGCGTCGCTGGTGCCCTTGCCTATCGTGTTCTTCACCGGTCACATCCCGTAGACATCCTCGACGACCAGGTCCAGCCGGTGCAGCCGCGGACCGATCCTGGTGGCGGCGGCGGCGTCGATCCGCTCCCGCACGAGCTCCAGGGCTCCCCAGGCGAAACTCGGGTAGCTCACCGCGACGCTGAGCTCGACCACGAGCATCGGTTCGCCTTCCTCGCCGCCGTCCGCGGCGTTCGCCTGGATGTGCTGTACCCGGCAGCGACGCGAACGAACCCCCGCGACGCTGTCGGCGGCGAACCGCAGGACGGCCGCGACCGCGTGCTCGCTGATGCGCACCAGGCCCGGTTCGGCGGTCGGCAACGGCACCATGTCGTGCCGGCGGCGTACCTCGGTCCGGATCGCCGCCATGATCCGCCCGGTCAGGTGCGACGTCGGCTCGGCCGTGTCGGCGAGCAGCTCTCCGGTCACCTCGCGCAGGGCGTTCAGGCTCGCCCGGGCGTCCCGGCAGTCGGGACAGGTCAGGTCGTGCCCGTCACCTCGGCCGGCCTCCACCTCCGCCAGCCGTTCCCACACCGTCTCCACGTCCCGCCCGCAGGGAAGCAGGTAACCCTGGGTGTCCGGGTTCACCGCCATGGCGCCATCATCTCCGTCAGCTGTGCCCGTGCCCGCGCGATGCGTCCCCGCACCGTGGTGGGCGTGACCCGCAGGGCATCAGCAATCTCCTCGTACGAGCGGCCGTGCACTTCCCGCAGCAACCAACACGCGCGCTGCTCACCGGTCAGCCGCTGAAGCGCCACCGTCACCGCCGCCAGCTGTTCGCTCACCTCGACCGTGCGTTCCGGCCCGCCACCGGGGCTCCGGGACGCCTGTTGGGCCAGGTCCACGTCCACTGTGGCGTGCCGGGCCCGGATGACGTTCAGGCACCTGTTGGTGGCCGAGCGGTACAGCCATCCCACGAACGCGGCGTCCTCGTGCAGGCTCGCGAGGCTGCGCCAGGCCGTGAAGAACACCTCCTGCACCACGTCCTCGGCATCGCCACGACTGGCCAGCATCCGCACCGCGAGCCGGAAGATCGGGCCCTGGTAGCGCCGCACCAACTGCTCGTAGGCGCGCACGTCCCCCTCGCGGGCGCGGACGACGAGGGTGACGTCGTCCAGCCTCGCGTCGTCCGGGCATACGTCGCCCGCTGTCCCCTCCGGCGGCGTCTCCGGAACCGCTCGAGGGTGGGGTCCGGTCCGCGGGATCATCGGTCACGACGGTGAACTGCGCCCAGCATCGAGGATGCTCCTCTCACACCGGACAGCACGCTCGCCGCCGGTGGTGTTCAGACACGCCGAAAACGGCGTCGTCACGCACCGAGCCTACGCTGAGCTGTGACCTACGACACAGTGGCCGTGCTTCCTGTCCCGGGCGGATGGCTAACGCACGGCCTCCGCCGCCTCGAGGAAGCGTTCCAGCTCGGCCTTCACGTCCGG
>NZ_MSIE01000151.1 GCF_001921205.1 Actinophytocola xanthii
GCGCTGCCCGCCATCAAGTCCGCGACCACCACCCTGTTCACCGCCCACTCCCGCTGCGGCACCGCCACCACCCAGGTCACCCAGGACATCTACGCCGGCACCAGCACCAAAACCGCCCAGGTCTCCCCCCAGGGCACCTGCACCGGCAACGACAACGTCAGCGTCACCAGCTGGGGCACCCTGCCCGCCAGCGTCCTCGCCTACACCTGCGTCTACTACCGCACCGGCTCCAAGACCGTCCTGTCCTCCGACGTGCTGATCGACAACAAGGTCCACAAGTGGTTCACCACCCAGCCCGCCGGCTGCACCAACCAGTTCGACCTCGAGTCGGTCATGGTCCACGAGCGTGGCCACACCGCCGGCCTCGAGCACGTCGCCCAGAACTCCGCCCAAACCATGACCCCCAAAACCCCCGCCTGCA
>NZ_MSIE01000152.1 GCF_001921205.1 Actinophytocola xanthii
GAGGCGCCGGTACTCCATCGGCCAGCGATTTGCCTGGCTCCCGCGCGTTGTCGACCACCTCGGAGGCAGAAGCCGGCATCCGGCCGACACTGCCGGATGCGTTCCCGCGCCGCCGATGAGCGGCGCGGGAACGGACTCGGTGCCCATGCCGTACGGCACAGCCGACGAACCAGACCGCTCAGTGCCGCTCCAGTTCGACCCTCGGCAGCAGTCGGGTCAGTGGTGCCGGCAGCCACCAGGCGCGACGGCCCATGAGTTCCATCGCCGCCGGGACGATCAGGCAGCGGATGACGACCGCGTCCACGAAGATCGCCACCGCCATGCCGAAGCCGGTCTGCTGGAGCAGCCGGTCCGGGCTGAGTACGAAGGCGGCGAAGATCACGACCATGATCGCGCCCGCCGCCGTGATGACCGCGCCGGTGTTGGCCAGTCCCTCCCGTACGGCGTGGGAATGATCCCTGCTCGGCGAACCGGTCCATTCCTCGTGCATCCGGGAGATCAGGAAGATCTCGTAGTCCATGGAGAGCCCGAAGGCGATGGCGAAGATCACCACCGGCAGGTACGCCTCGATCGGGCCGGGGTCGATGCCGAACATGCCGTCCTGGTACACGAGCTTCATGGCGCCGAGTGCGGCGCCGATGCTGAGCAGGTTCAGCACCGCTGCCTTCAACGGAATGAGCACCGAACGGAACACCACCATCAGCAGGAGGACCGAGAGGCCGACGACAATGGCCATGAACAGCGGCATGCGGTCGCCGGTCTTGCTGGAGTAGTCCTGCGCCGCGGCCGTGGCTCCGCCGACCAGGTACCGCGCGCCGTTCTCCGCCGACAGCGATGGCAGCACGTCGCCGCGCAGGGTGTCGACGAGCGCCGAGGTCTGCTCGTCCTGCGGTGAGGAGGCGGGGAACACGAGGACGGTCGCGGCCTCGCCGTCCGGCGTGGGCATCGGGTCCGCGACGGCCTGGACGCCCGGGGTGCCGCGGAGCGCACTGGCCACCGCGCCGGCCGCCTGTTCGACGCCATCGGACCCGCCCTCGGTCACCACCAGCAGTGGGCCGCTGAACCCTGGGCCGAACCCTCGCGAGAGCAGGTCGTAGGCCTGGCGGCTGGTGGTGTCCTCCGGATCGCTGCCGGCGTCGGAGAACCCGAGCCGCACGCCCAACGCCGGGAGCGCGAGGGCGGCCACGAGCATCGTCCCTGCCAGCAGGGCGGCCAGCGGGCGCCGCTGCACCACGACCGCGAGCCGGCGCCAGCCGGAACCGTCATCGGCCCTGCCCTTGGCCTTGCGCCGCTCGGCGCGTTGGGTGAACTGGCGGGCGAAGCGGCGGCCGAAGATGCCGAGCAGCGCGGGCAGCAGGGTGAGGGAGGCGAGCATGGTCACCAGCACGGTCAGCGCGGTGGCCAGCGCCATGCCCTGCAACGAGCCGAGCCCGAGGGCCACGAGGCCGAGGAGCGCCAGGATGACGGTGCAGCCGGCGAAGAACACCGAACGGCCCGCGGCGTCCATCGCGTTCACGGTGGCCCGTTCCGGATCCTCGCCGCGCACCAACTCGGCGCGGTAGCGGGCGAAGATCAACAAGGCGTAGTCGATGCCGACGCCGAGGCCGACCAGGATCATCATCGGCGGGGTCCACTCGGCGATCGTGAACACGTGCGACGCCACGACGATGGCGCCGACGGTGGACCCCACGGCGAACAGGGCGATGATGATGGGCAACCCCGCGGCGATGACGGTGCCGAACATCAGGACCAGGATGACCAGCGCGGCCAGCAGACCCATGCCCTCCGCGGCGCCGGTCTCGCCCGCGGCCAGCGTCCGGGCGGCCTCGCCGCCCAGCTCGGCCTGGAGCCCCTCGCCCTCGATCTCCTTGGCGGTGTCCACGATGCGCTGGGTGTCGGTCGTCGGCATGTCGGTCGACGGCATGTCGAGCATCACGGTGGCGTAGCCGATGGTGCCGTCCTCGGAGATGGCGCCCTCGCGGTCGTAGAGGCTGTGGACCTGCGCGACCCTGGGCAGCCCGGCGACCTCGTCGAGCATGGTCGTCACGCGCTGCTCGACACCGGGCTCGCGCAGGCCGCCGTCGTGACGCAGGACGATCTCGACGGTGTCCCCGGCGCGGGCGGCGCCGTGCTCGGCCAGCAGGTCCGCCGCGTGCTGCGAATCGGTACCGGGAAGCGAGAAGCTGTTGCGGTAGTCCTCGCCCACCACCGACGCGCCGGCCCAGGTGCCGGCCAGGACTGCCACCCAGAGGACCAGGGCAAGCCATCTGCGGCGGTAGGCGAAGCTCGCGATGCGGACGAACACCCCCCGCCGTGCCGGGGGGTTGATGTTCTCTCGGTCTGTCTCGGTAAGGGTCATGTTCTCTTTCCGGTCGGCTCGTCAACCGTCCACAGGTCGCCCTGGGCGTCGTCGTCGACCTGTTGACGACGAGACCCGCCGAGGTGTGACATGACCATCGGCAGGGAGCCGTGTCACACCGGGACCGGCTGTGTCGTCAACACCACATGGAACCCATGGGGCCGAACGCACGGGACGCCGACGAACTGCTGGCGCGGTCGTTCGAGGACAATCGACCGCGGCTGCTGCGCGTGGCGTACACGATGACCGGCTCGCTGGTCGAGGCCGAGGACTGTGTGCAGGAAGCGTGGCTGCGACTGCGCGGGCTCGACGACCCGGCGGCCGTCCGTGACCTCGCCGCCTGGTTGACGACCACCGTCAGCAGGTTGGCGCTCGACACCCTGAGCAGCGCGCGTGCGCGCCGGGAGCACTACGTCGGCACGTGGCTGCCGGAGCCGCTGGTCGAGGAACGCTCCCCCGACCCGGCCGACCGGGTCACCCTGGACGAGTCGGTGAGCATGGCGCTGCTCGTCGTCCTGGAGCGGCTTTCCCCCGCCGAGCGCACCGCGTTCGTGCTGCACGACGTTTTCAGCATCCCCTTCCCGGAGATCGCCGAGGTGGTCGGCCGCTCACCGGTGGCGGTGCGCCAACTCGCCTCGCGGGCGCGCAGGCAGGTCGAGGGCGGGCGGCCGCGGACACCGGCGACGAAGGCCGAACAGCAGGAGTTGGTCGACGCGTTCACGGCCGCCTGCCGGGGCGGCGATCTGCCGGGACTCTTCGCGCTGCTCGACCCCGACGTCGTGCTGCGCGGCGACGGCGGCGGCAAGGTCGGCGCGCTGCAAAACGTCGAGCGGGAGGCTGGGCGGGTGGCCCCGCTGATGCTCACCCTCGCCCGGGCCCACGCCGCGGGGCCGCTGGACATCCTGCGCACCGACGTCAACGGTGCTCCCGGACTGGTGATCCGGGGCGAGGACGGTGAGGTGTCGGTCATCGCCTTCACCGTGGACGCCGGACTGATCACCGCGATCGACTTCGTGCGCAACCCCGACAAGCTCGTGCATGTCCCGGACCCGGGCCGCACCGGCTGACGAGCGCGCTCGGCGCCTCCCTGGAGCGGCTGACAACCATGATCCTGGCCGGCGCGCTGTCGGCCCACGGCACACCTCCACTCAGCCTGCTGGCCGCCTACCAGGCCAAGCCAGACCTGGGCGTGACCTCCTGGGCGTGCTGCCCCGTGGCCACGTCCGTGATGGCGGATAGGGGTTCCCCAGATCTCCCGGCCCTCGCTGGACCTGGAGCAAACAGGGCTCTAACGTGGATCGTGAGGCCGTGATCGGAGTGCTGAATGAATGACCTAGGACGGGAAATAGAGGACAAACTGCTGGACGAGGTCGCCGGCGAGGTGCGCGAGAACGTGACCAGTCTCGGCAAGAACCTCGCGATCAGGCTCGGTCAAGAATGGGCGCGTAAACAGCTCGTCCGGACGGTGTCGGAGAACTATCCGCAGGAAATAGCGAAGCATATCCTCGCGAACCCCCACAGCTCTTCCTCGACACTTTTCCTCAGAGCGATCAACGCGCTCGCCGGGAATGCTCAGGGCACCGCGCAGTTCGCGAACAAGATCGCGCCAGCCGTCGGCAAGTACCTCGCGGTGTTCGTCGATCCCGCGGTCACCTGGATCAGGATGGCCCGAGACGACCACACCAGCGAAGAGATCATCCGAGAAACCATGAAGAGCCTGCTGTTGGGCATGGCCAAGACCTCCGCCAGCACGTTCCTCGGACCATGGGGGGGAACAGCGGCCGCCGTCGGCATCGACGCACTCGCGCGCCACCTCGGTGAACAGTGAGTTCGGCGGAGCTGTCGTTCCGGTCCGCGAACCTACCCGAACACCTGGCCGATCGCTGAGTGCGGGCGGAGCCGCGTCGGCGGAACTCAGGCCCGGCGCGTCGGGAACCGCACGGTGCACGGAGACGAGCCAGTAGCCAACAGAGACTCTCGCGGCGCTGAGCTGTTCTCCGCGCCGACACCCATCTCGTTTCACACGATGGCTTGATCCCCGACGACCCCACCCGCGACGTCCTCCTTGCGATCCACCCGGGCCACTAAGAAGTCGTTTCAGAATGATCTTGCGAGGTGGCGGTGGCAGAT
>NZ_MSIE01000153.1 GCF_001921205.1 Actinophytocola xanthii
CGCATCAACAAACGGATCATCCAGAACGGCCTGGACCTCGTCCCACGACTTGCCGCTCATCGGGCAACACCCCTGTCCCGCATCGACGATCCATCGAGCAGCCGGAGCACCACGCACCCGGCCATGCCGTCGCGGTCGACGGCGGTGGCGACGACCACCCGTCCGCGCGCCGCGTCCTCGCCCTCGGCGAGCGCGAGCAGCGCGACGACGCCCAGCGGGCCGCCCGCCGCCCCGGTGTCCCCGACGAGCCGCGCCGGCGCGACCACCCGGTCGATCCGCGTCCCCAACACCTCAGCCACCGCCTCGCTCTCCATGGTGTCCACGCCGGACACCGCAAGTCCCCACACCTCGTCCGGTGCCACCCCGGCCAGGGAGTGCCGCAGGCACTCGACCAGGGCCTCACCCGGCGCATCGTCGGACGCCAGCCGGGTGTCCAACGCTACGACCTCCGCGAGCCCCGATCGGTTCCCACTCACCCCGGCGCGGACGAACATGATCGCCGCGGCCTCACCGAGCCGCAGGTCGTTGCCGGTGCCGCGCTCCAGGAGCTCCCGCGCACCGCTGTACTCCTCGGCCGCGCCGACGAACACCCCCGCGGCCCGGCCGGTGCGCAGCAGGCGCCCGGCGTACCGCAGCCCGGCGACGCCGGAGAGCCGGCCGGCCGCGAGCGTGGTGTTCGGTCCGGTGAGCCCGTGCCAGCTCGCGCTGCGTGCGGCGGCACTGTTCATCAGGGCGAACGGCATCTGTGCTGGGTTGACGAAGTAGGGCTTGCGGCGGGTGAGCGAGTCGGCGGTGAACGAGAACTGGGTGAGCGCACTGCCGCTGGTGGTACCGAGCACCACGCCGGTGCGACCGTCGGAAGGCGGTTCGTCCGCACGCGCCAGGCCCAGCGTGTGCACGGCGAGCGCGGTTGTGCGGTCCATCGCACCGGTGCCCTTGCGCCCGAGCCGTTCCACCGGGTCGAAGTCGGGCACCAGGTGGGCGGTGCCGCCCGCCAGCAGCCAGCTGTCGGGCGGGGCGGGGACGGCCGGCGCCGGCACCCCGGCCCGGACCCCCGCGGCGAAAGCGTCGCGCCCGTGGCCGAACGGCGAGGTGGCCGACCAACCGGTGATCACCGCCGTCATGACGGCCTGCCGAACAGCACCACGGAGTTGTTCCCGCCGAAGGCCAGCGCGTTGTTCTGCACCACCCGCAGCTCGGCCTCGACGGCCTGGTTGGGCACGCAGTCGATGCCGCACTCGGGGTCGGTCCGGACGTGGTTGATCGTGGGCGGGACGAAACCGTCGGCGATGGCCAGCGCACTGGCCGCCGCGGACAGGGCGCTCGCCGCGCCCATGGTGTGCCCGAGCATCGACTTCACCGAGACCGTGCGGGGCGGCACCGCGCCGAAGACGTCGCGGATGGCACCGGACTCGGTCGCGTCGTTGGCCTTCGTGCCGGTGCCGTGCGCCGAGATCAGGTCGACCTGGGCGGGCTCGACACCCGCGTCCTCCAGCGCCAGCCGCATGCAGGCGGCGACCGAGTCGCGGTCCGGCGCCACCGGGTGGCCGGCGTCGCAGTTCAACCCGTACCCGAGCACCTCGGCGTAGACGCGGGCGCCACGGGCGAGCGCGGCGTCCAGCGGTTCGAGCACCAGCACCGCCGCCCCCTCGCCGGTCAGGATGCCCTGCCGGTCGGCGTCGAAGGGGCGGCAGCGCTCGGGGTCGACCGCGCCGAGCCGGTAGAAGCCGGTGAACGTCATGCGGCACATGGCGTCGGCACCGCCGCACAGGGCCAGGTCGGCGTCGCCGGTGGCCACCGCGTCGAACCCGTCGCCGATGGCGTAGTTCCCCGCGGCGCAGGCCGTCGCCACCGTGGACACCTCGACCGCGGACAGTCCGAGCTCACGCGCGACGCCGACCGAGAGCGACGCCGCCGGCACCAGCGCGGCCTCGCCGGCGGGGACCTCCTCGCCGCGCAGCACCGCGGCGGCGATCCGCTCGCCGCGGTCCCCGCCGCCGTCGGTGGTGCCGATCGAGACCACGGCCCGCCGCTCCGTCGGGTCGATCCCGGCGTCGTCCACCGCCATCCGCGCGGCGGCGGCGGCGAACTGGCCGGCCCTGGGCAACGCCTCCGGTCGGGACAACCACCGGCTCGGCTCGAACCCGACGACCTCGCAGCCGACCGAGTGCGCGAAGCCCTCGGTGTCGAACACGGTGATCTGGCGCGCGCCGCTGCGCCCGGCGCGCAGCGAGGCGGCGAACTCCGCCGCGCCGAACCCGATGCTCGAGACGACGCCGAGCCCGGTCACCGCGACCCGCCGCACGCCGGTCACCCGTCGAGTGCGGTGCTCAGCACGTCGTAGACACCCTCGAGGGTGACCAGTCGCTCGAACTCCGCCGAGTCGACCTCGACGTCGAACTCGATCTCCAGGTTGGCCAGCAGCTCGATCAGCTTCATCGAGTCGGCACCGAGGTCCTCCACGAAGTGGTCGGTCGGCCCGACCTGGTCCCCGTCGACCTCCAGCACCCGGCAGACCACGGCCTTGATCTCCTCCGCCCGCTCGGCGACCTGCGCGTTCACTGGTTACGCAGCCAGGTCGACTGGTTGGAGAAGTCCTCCTCGTCGTCGAGCACCTCGCGCTCCCGCGACGAGCGCCGGGTCGGCGGCGGTGGCGGCGGTGGCGGGACGGCCGCGGCGGGGAGAGTCTCGACCGGTCCCGTGGCCGGCTCCACCCGCGGCGGGACCGGCGAGGGGCGGAAGGAGAACCGGGCGTCGGCCTGCTCGTCGTCGGTGCCGATGCCCATGATGTAGTCGCGGTCCCGTTCGGTCTTCTCGGTCGCCCAGCCGCCGGCCTGCGCGCGGCGCCGGCCCAGCTCACCCATGTGCTTGGCAACCTGTGCGGCGACCGGTCCCTGGCGGCGCAGGCTCTCCAGCGCGCGTTCTCTGACCGCGCGGGCGTTGCGGGCACGCAGCGCGCGGCGCTCGGCCATCTCGCGGCGGACCTGCTCCATCCGCGCCCGTGCCTTGGCGGCCCGTTCGTGAGCGCTCATGTCGTTCCCTTTCCCTACCGGCCGCCCTCGCCGAAGACGTCGCGGACGCGGGCGTCGGCGACGTCGTCGAACAGGTCCCCGGTGGTGCGCCACTGGGTCCCGGTGGGCCGTTCCTGTGTGCCGCCGGGGCCGGTGGCGGCGGGGGTGCCGGCCATCGGGACGCCGGTGGCGTTCTGCTCGTGCTGCCTGGTGCTGGTGTCCTCGCCGTCGGCGGCGCTGGCGAGGCCCGCCTCGCCAGGGGCGTCGGCCGGGGTGCCGGCGTACTGGCCGGTGTCGGGGAGACCGAAGGTACCCGCTCGGTGGGCGTTGTCGTCGGGGTCGCCGAAGAAGGAGCCGGCGCCCGAGCCCGGGGTGCTGGCCTGTGCGTTGGTGACCCCGTAGCGGTCGGGGTCACTCGGGTCGGAGGGAACGGGCTGGCCCAGGTTCGCCGGATCGCCCGCCGCCTGCCACCCGGCGGGGCCGAACGCAGCCGGCTGCTCCACCGGCCCGACGGGAACGAACCGCCCGGCCGGCTCGGAGGCGCCGGGGACCTGCCACGCCGTCCGCTCCCCCGGTGCCGCCTGCCCGGCCGTCGCGAAACGGTCGGCCGGGTCGGCGGGGTCGGTCGGGCCGAAACGCATCGGTTCGCCGGGGCCGGCGGCGTAGAGGCCACGACCCTCGGTCGGTTCGCCCGAGCGGATGCCGGCGGGGAGGATCGTCGGCTCGTCCTCCGTCGCGGGGAGGGTCCGCGCGGTCGGACCGGGCGTGGTGCCCTCGTCGCCGGAGTAGTCGAGGTTGTAGGTGACCGGTTCGCCGGTGCCGTCGTCGACGGTTACCACCACCGTGTCGGTCGAGCCATCGGGGCGCTCCGCGGTGATCGTCAGGTCACCGTCGCGGATGACGCACTTGCCGTCGGGGCCGGGGGTGATCGGCTGGCTGCCGTTCTCCTGGTTTCCGCCGGTCACGGGGCGGCCGGTAAGGGGATCGACGGCCGCCGCCCCCGCTGTCGCCTCCTCGCTGCCGGCCTCGCCGAAGTCCAGCGTGTAGGTCTTCGGCTCGCCGGAGCCGTCGTCGACGCTGACCGTCACCTTGCCCTGACCGTCCGGGCTGCTCACCGAGATCGAGCGGGTGCCGTCGTCGATCGTGACGGTCTCCTGCTCGCCGGAGGCGGGCGTGGTGCCGGCGGGCGTGGTGGTCGGGGGCGTGCTCGAGCCGGCGCCGGTGGGGTCGGCGCCGGTGGGGGTGGCGCCCGCCGGGTCGGTGGTGGCGGGGGTGTCGCCGGCGCCGGGCATCTCCGGCACCGAGGACGACGGCGGGGTCGCGGAAGGCATGGACGGCGACCCTCCGCCGCCACCACCACTCCCGGTGCCGCCACCCGGGGTCGCCGGGGGACCGCCGTACTGCGTGGAGGAGGACTGGGTGGGGCCGGGCTGGGACGCCGTCTGCTGGGGCTGGAGGGGCTGGCCGAACGCGTTCTCGTACTCGGCGAGATACCCGTTCAACTCCTCGTAAAAAGAGTCCACAGCCTCCAACGCA
>NZ_MSIE01000154.1 GCF_001921205.1 Actinophytocola xanthii
CACGCGACACGGTTACCGCGTCAACGTTCCTTGATGAGGCACTAGCTCCCGCCGTTCTCGAGGGTCCAGACCGCCCCAGATCCCCCAGGGTTCTCTCGTGTCGAGGGCGACCGCGAGACACTCCCGTCGGACTGGGCAGGCACGACAGATCGAACGACAGGTGCCGATGTGTGGCGAGGACGGCTCGATCCACTCCAAGCTCGGGTAGGCGGCGCATGCCGCTCGATGTCGCCATCGGTGCCCGCGTCGGCGCGTAGGACCGGGTTGTGTCGACGAATCCAACCGGCCTCACCATCCCTGTCGTCGGTCCGGCCAGGGGGGATGGCCTAAGTAGCGTGTGGGAATAGAAATTTCGTTTAATTCGTCAGAGCGCGTCGCAGATTCTTGCGAATCGCGGCAGCATCGCCCTCATCCAGGATGTCATCGATCTCAGCTCTGAAAGCGGTGTGGCATTGCCGGGGTGGATGAGGAAGCCGACGTATTCCGCAGCAGGAGATGCTCCACCTGCGCGGACTAGGGATAGGTACTTCATGTGGCCCTGATGTGGCGCATTCAGGGACACAACTCCAGGCCTTCCAAGCAGTAGGCGATACCCCTGCGCTAAGGGTAACCCCTCGTCGAACCAGAAAGAATCAGGGCTCGGGAATTCGAGGTAGGGAAACCTGCCTCCGGAGCTCAGGAGTCGGCGTGGACTATGGCCTCTACCAGCAACTCTGTTGTCGCTGTCAGTCTCAATAGTACCCTCCAGCCTCCCTGAGATCCATGGTTCCATGTCACACGGCATGTCACGCTGGCCCGATGTTTCTCGCGATAGGGGAGCGGGCTGCGACTACGCACAGTGCCGATGGTGGGGGTTCGCTGGCCCAATCAATAGTGGTTGCAGCTTTCCGTCGCGGTGAGCACAACGACGGTGCGCTATGGCGCCGCGATTCCCTGCGTCCGCAGCAACGCAGTCATCTCTGCGCGGAATCGTCGATAGCGGCTCCGACCGCCGCGCAGGTCGGGGTCCCGGGTGGCGTCGAGGTAGGTCTCGACGAACATCCGCGACGCCGGGTCGTCACCGGTGTACTCGTCCAGTTGACGCCACGTTGTGGACGGGCGTGATCTCGTCTATCTGGAGTTCGGCGGTCCGGAAGGGTTCCCGTGTTGTTCTACTGCGATGGCACGCCGGGCAGCCGGCTCGAAGGAGCGTTCGTCGGCGGCGCGGGCCCGGCGGTTCCGTGTCATGGCGGTCGATTGGCCCACCTTGGGCGATCCACGTCCATATCGGGGAAGATCGTCGGCGACTGGCTGGCCGGCGTGGCCTCACTCGCCGACGAACTTGGGGTGGCGCAGCTCGACGTCGCCGGACATTCGGGTGGCGGGTTGCACTGTTCGCTGCGGGGCCCTGCAGCCGGCCTAGCGACTGCGGTTCATCGGAACGCTCGCTCCGTGGGGGCTGGTCGCGACGCCGGAGATCATGGCCGGCCTCAACTGGCTCGATCGCGCATACGCGCGGCTCGCCCGGCACGTGGCGTGGGCCATGCGAGCGTCGTTCGCGCCGCTCGGCTGGGGGTGCGAAACACTGGCCGCAGCGGCTTTAGCCTGCCGCAGGCGAGGTCTTCCGCTGGGCGTGGTACAGATGATCCTGCCGGCGACGCGAGCGTATGCTCTGCGGCGCCTTAACCGCGCCGCCGAGTACCACCAGCACGCGATCGTACGCTTGCGCGCTGGCTTTCCGGGAGGTGGGAGGACGCGGCCGACGCCGTAATGTTGAGGCCGTGGACGGTGGCCGAGTCGCCGCGTGGGGCTTTCTGTACCAGTACCTTCGCACGGTCGAAGCTGCACTGGCCGTGTTCCAGGACGACCGTTTCGCGGCCTGTCGGGTCGAGAGTGGTGCCGGCGAGTCAGACCAGGTTGAGGTCGTCGACTTCGATCTGGTCGCTCGAGACGGCGAGGTGCTGCTCGCCGCACAGGTCAAGACCGGTGGTTCGACCTCACTTGTGCACAGTCGGTCAGTGACCACGAAGAGAGCGCCGTTCAGGGTCTGGTGTTCCGGGATGATCGTGGGATATCTTGGTCTTGGCAGTAGCGCCTGCCGGATCCGAGTGACGGTTGCCCACGCGACCAGCACGTTGAGGACAAGGTTCGCTGAATCGCGCAGCTTGATCCCCCAGTTCACGCAGGTCGATAACGCAATCTGCGGAGTGGGCGTGGGACCGCGCCGCGGCAGGGAGCGTTATGACCAGGGATCGTCTCAACAAGCGCGAAATCCGGCTTCTGCAGGAGCGGACCGGGTTGCCCTATGTGGAGGCTCGTCGGCTGCTGATCGCGTTCCGCGACGTGCTGGACCGGGAACCCCACCTCTCGACCAACGGCTTCGGCTTGGCGCCGCGCATGACCGGCAAGGAGACGCTGGCCGAGCGCCAGGAGCAGTTCCGGGATCACCGGGACCAGCTGGAGCGGGCCGCGGACCGTGTCATCGAGGTTCACCAGTGGCTGCGCGAGAACATCCGGCCGATCAAGACACCGGGGCAGGGCAGTTACGGGATGAAGCACGTCGTCGAGAACGCACTCGGGCAGTATGTGTCGAACGGTGAGCTCATCGCCGCGGCGTTGATGGCCGGCTATCCCATGGGCAAGGTTCACGGACCCAACACCGACTTCGGGATGAGCAAACGGGATGTGGACCGCGCTCGGGCAAGCGTCCGCGCGTAACGGCTTCCTGGTGGCTGGTGTCGAACAGCCGACGCCAGCCACCAGGGCCTGCCTGGGACCTCTTGTTCAGGTAGGCGACGAGGACTCGACCAGCTTGCCTCGAACACCCTGTTCTGCACGGTGTCAGGTAACGGTTCGGTCTCGACGTGGTTCGCGGTCCTGTGGAAGTCGCGTCGACTCCTGGTAAGCGGTGGACGGTCCGCTGCAGGAGGTGGACCCAGCTTGTTGGAGGCGCCGCGTGACGCCTGAGTTTTGGATTGCCGCCGCGACGCTGGCTCTGGAGGTGGCAAGGCTCGGACGCGACGTGTGGACCAAGTCGCGCAACGAGAGCCCAGACAGCCGCGAGGAGGACAGGGAAGACTAGCTTCGCGGGTCGGAGGGGTCGTGCCTGGCCCCTCCGACCCACTTCATCGGCCGATTCTGCGAATTGGTGCCACGTTGGAGGTCTCGTTGTCACGGCCGCCCCCGCGAGATCCGGTGTCGGGGGTTGGGGCGATGGAGCGGAGCACCGTCGGGGGCACGGCCAGTTCCGTCGCGGCCGCGCAGCAAAACACTGATCCCGATCTCGCAACGGGCGTGATCTTGACGTCGGCGTCCGACACCGGCCTCACCAGGACTGGCGTCGGCAAAGGTGATGGGCGGAGGCGAGGGCACGCGCCATGGTCGGGTGGGGTAGGCGGTCACTGCGGTCTTCGCTCTCGCTGGTCTGACGCGTGGCATGGGAACCGAGCTAGAATGGGCGATGATGCCACGCAACAGCGGTGCCGGCTTCAGCGCGAAGGTGTAGCTCTCGCGCCAAGGGGCATCCGCTACGTCGCCGCACACGCCCAATTGCTGCGTCTCCGCGCGCAACGTCTGCCGCCGGGACGCCGGCGCGTACGCAGGGGCGATTCCACGGCCTATCCGATCTCGCTCACCGACGAGCAACTGGCCGAGTTGGACGTCTAGCCAGGCCGTCCGGTATCGCCAGCGAGCAGGTCGCGACCATCGTCGAGTTGCTGCCGTTGCGACGACGAGGGGTGTCGACGGCCGGACAGCCGTCCGAGCGGCTGTGGCCTGAGAACGTCACTCATGAGCGCGTCGACTTGATTCTCGAGCGCATCGCGACCGAGACGACCGAGCGCCGCGGATACCAGGCTCCGCGGTTCCGCCTCGAACACCAGCTCTCCAGATCATCGCCGCGCGTGTCCTATCTGCCGTGTTCGTGCCGCTGGACCTGAGCCTCGCCTCTGGTCGTTCCCGTCATCACCTCCGTAGTAGTGATGGCCGTGACGGCTGGCTGTCTCGTGCCAGTGAGCCGTCGGGTGGACGGGGGATCGCAGTGCCGGGCGAATGCGGTCGTCACGTGTTCGATTTCCATCTTCGCCGCGCAAGGCGCCGGTAGCACTACTTGAGGTGGCGCGCTAGGTCCGGGCCCTAATCGTGGACGATGAGGTGCTGATCATCGACGTCGACCCGGAGGCCGACAATGGCGCCGCTGGCGGAGCTGGGCCGGCAACCACGGGAGGCTGATCGTCGCTGCGCTACATCGCTTCGGATCGATGAGAGCCTGTTCCTGAACTTATTTGGTGAGGCGTTGGCTGGTGA
>NZ_MSIE01000155.1 GCF_001921205.1 Actinophytocola xanthii
CACCCGACACGCCGACCAAGATCAGTTCAGGAACAGGCTCTGAGGTCAGCCTTGGCAAGGTCGGCGCCTACCAGGCTGGCATCGCTCAAATCAACGCCATTCATTTCTGCGTGCCGCAGGTTAGCTCCAGACAAGTCTATTGGTGGAACATCCTACCAATACGGAGTGGCAGGTGTGCGGTGTCTTTGAAGAATCCGTTGGGCGGCGAGCCGGACTTGGCGCTCCTGGGTGCGTCGTTCGTAACGGTCATGGTGGTCCTGCGGCTCATCGTCCCCAGGCGGCTCACCAGCCGACACGTAAGGCATTCGAAGATAAGCGCAAATCACGTTCAAGATTGTTTCGCGTTGACTGCCGGTGTTCTGCCCAAGCCGCTCGAGCGCGTAGAGCCCGCCGAGTCGCACGGCGGCCGCGCTGGACCCCAACTGTTCCACGGCCTTGGTGTACAACTCCGTGATACGGCGTTCGGTCGCATCATGGTCAGTAGCCCGGGTAGCCTGCTCGTTGGACCACTGACGGCGACTGGCGAGTACCAAGGCGACAACGCCACCGGTCGCGACACCGACCGCCAGGCCTGTCTTGACCAGCTCGATCCGTGCCGCGGCATCGCCGCCAACGTCAATTGTGAGGAGGAGGACGGTTAACGCGACTGCCGCGAGCACGACGACCGGCGTCACGGTCACGAGAAAGATTACCGACCACGTCCGCGGGGCGATCAGCCGCAGCAGGCGTGGAGCATGATCCTCAGGCTGCCTTTCTGCCATGCTCATACATCGCGAAACCTTGACTCGTGCTACGGCCGACTGATCGCCCGTCCTCGCGCTCGACGCGGCAGGCTGCCGAGGACGGAGCGACTTGAGGCAAAGGTTTCGCCACACCACTGGTATGTGTCGTCCTCGGCGAGCCGGGTGCCGACGAACCCGGAGCAGAGGTGTCCCGCCCGAAGACGACGATCACCGCGACCCGGCCGCGGCAGCCACGTGCCGCGCCGGCGCCGCCAGCCGGCCTGCTTCGCCGCCGTGTTCTCCCCGGTCAGATTCCTACAGTGTCCCCCGACTGTTCACGAAGGCCTGCTCGGCGCCTCCGTTCGGCGGGTGTAGTTTTCCTGCACGGCTGACGGGAGGTGGGCGGAATAGCACGTCTTCATGTCGGCTGCGCGATGTGGACGCACAAGGCGTGGCCCGGCCGGTTCCTGCCGCACCCGCTCCCGGCCAGGGAGCGGCTGCGGGCCTACGCCCGCTGGTGCAACGCGGTCGAGGGCAACACCACCTTCTACGCCACCCCCGCCCGGGACACCGTCGCGACGTGGGCCCGGCAGACCGACCCCGGCTTCCGGTTCGTGGTCAAGTTGCCCAAGGTCGTCACCCACGAGCGGCGGTTCGCGGGGGTCGAGGCCGAGATGCGGGCGTTCCTAAACGCGGTCGAGCCCCTCGGCGACCGGGCGGTCCTGTGGACCCAGCTGCCCGGCTCCTTCGCCCCGTCCGACGTCGACGCCCTCGGCCGGTTCCTGCGCCGGCTCCCCACCGGCCGCCGGCGCGCGGTGGAGGTGCGCCACCCCGCGTTCTTCGCCGACCCCGGCTCGACGTCGCTGCTCGAGGGGACGCTCGCCGACGCCGACACCGAGTGGGTGCCGTTCGACACCACGGTCCTCTTCCAGGCCCCGCCGACCAGCGAGGCCGAGCAGGACGCCTGGGCCAGGAAGCCCCGGCTGCCGCGACGGACGCGGGCGCTCACCGACCGGCCGATCGTCCGCTACCTGGGCCGGGACTCGGTCGAGCAGACCGTCGAGGGCTGGCAACCGTGGACGAGGGTGGTCGCCGGCTGGCTGCGGGAGGGTCGCTCGCCGACGGTCTTCGTGCACACGCCGGACAACGACGACGCGCCGGCACTCGCCCGGCGGTTCCACGACGACGTGCGGGCTCTGGTGCCCGGCCTCGACGCGCTGCCCGAGCCGGAACCGGTCGAGCCCGCGACCCTGTTCTGAACGACACCACACCGGAGAAGTCCCGGCCGGGGCCGGTTCACCGGCCGGGACTCCGCCCTGGGGTCAGGAGTGGGGGCAGGTGTCCCGGTACTCCTGGATCTGGGTGCTCGGGCTCGGCGGCGGGCAGAGGAACTGCTCGTACCGGGTGTCGTTGTCGATGAAGCGTTTGAGCCAGGAGATGCTGAAGCGGGCCACGGTCGTGTTCGCGCTCGTCGGGGCGGAGTGGCTCGCGTTGTTCAGCTCCAGGTACGCCTTCTCCGGCGCCGCGCTCATGCTGGTGTAGAACGGCTCCGAATGCGACGACACCGGCGCCACCGAGTCGTTCTCCGCGCCGATGATCATCGTGGGTACGCGGACGGTCGACCACGACTTGGTGCCGTGCCAGGGCGTCAGCGGGATGGCGGCCTGGAGCGCGGGGCGCGTGCGGGACGCGGCGAGGCTACCGCCGCCGCCCATCGAGTGGCCCATCACGCCGAGGCGGGTGCCGTCGACACGACTGCGCACGGAGCTGGTGTTGCGCACGTAGTCGAGTGCGGCCAGCAGCTGCGCGCCCCGGCTGTCGGGCTGGTCCAGCGTCGAGAGCGTGTCGATGGTCATCACCACGAAACCCTGGGACGCCAGGCGCGGGCCCAGCCAGGCCACGGCCGACTGGGGCGCGGTGAAACCCGGGGAGATGGCCACCGCGCCGAACGTGCCCTCCGCGGTGCTCGTGGGGTAGTAGATCGTGCCGCCGCCGAAGCCCGACACCGACGACCGGGACACGGTGACGCTGGCGGTGGCGAAGGGGCCGCGCGACGCCTCGATGCTCGACGTCGTCGGCGCGGGGCCGCGTTCGTACGGGTTGGCCGCGACCTGCGTCGAGGCTTGGGCGGGGGCGCCCACCAGGAGCAGCGCCGCAGTGGACAGCGCGCAGAAGATACCGCGTATTCGCATGGATGCCTCGCAGGTGCAGGGAACGCAGACCCTTCGACCATCGGGCACCCGCGGGACCGCGCGCATCGGCGGACGCACCGGTCCTGCGCCAACTGGGATCGGTAAAACTACCGTTCGGCTGGCGTCTTCCCATCGCGGTGCGGCGTGTGGAAGAAAGGGTGCATGTTGCGGGGACGCGACCGGCAACGTGTCGCCGTCGACGCGGTGCTCCAGCGGGTTCGCGCCGGCCGCGGCGGTGTGCTGGTGCTGCGCGGCGAACCGGGCTCGGGCAAGACCGCCCTGCTGCGCGAGGCGCGGGCGGCCGCGGCCGACTTCGCCACCGACCCCCGGCGGGTGCTGCTGTGCGTCGACGACGCCCACGACCTGGACCTCGCCTGGCTGCTCGACGCGCTGCCCGACCTCGCCGACAGGCCGGTCGCGGTGCTCATCGCCACCGAGGGCGCGACCTACGGGCTTCCCTGCACCGAGCTCGACCCGCTCGACCACGCGACGAGCGTCCGGGTGCTCCGCGACCTGCTGCCGGGCCTGCCCAGCGGGCTAGCCGACGACGTCGCCCGGGTCGCCGGCGGAAACCCCCTCGCCCTGACGGAGCTGGCGCGGTCGCTCACCAGTGCCCAGCTCGGCGGCGCCGAACCCCCGCCGGAGGTCCTGCCGCCGCACAGCTCCCTGCGTGCCCGGCTGCGCGACCGGTTGGCCGCGCTGTCGCAGGACGCGCGGCACGCGCTCGCGATGACCCTCGTCGACGACGAGGTCGACGTGGACACCCTGGTACGCACCCCCGGGCTCGACCTCGCCGCCGTCGAGGAGGCCACGGCGCTGATGGACGCGGCGCTGATGGACGCAGCGCCGCTCGTGCGGGCGACGCTGCGGGCCGAGCTTCCCGTGAGCGCGCGCTACGCCGCACACGCGACGCTCGCCGACACCCTCCCCGAGGGTCCGCGCCGCACCTGGCACGAGGCCGCGGGGCTGCCCGGCGCGAGGGACTCCCACGCCGACCTGCTCGGCGCCGCCGCCGTCGCGGCGCGCGGCCGGGGCGACTTCGCCGCGGCCGCCCGCGA
>NZ_MSIE01000156.1 GCF_001921205.1 Actinophytocola xanthii
CGATCACCAGCTCGGATGTCCACGCGACACGGTTACCGCGTCAACCTTCCTTGATGAGGCACTAGTTGGTCGAGGACTAGCCGCGGATGGACCTTGGCGATGCCGCTGACGAGTTGTTGAACCGTGTAGTCGGTCCAGCCGGCGTGTTCGACCAGGTTGAGGACCGCCCGAGCGTCTGCTTCGTGGAGCTGGGCCCCCCAGGAGGCACCGTCATAGCGGCACGCCAGTTCAAGGACGCGGGAGGCAGTAGAGGGTGCGATGTTCGCGGCCAGCAGGTCCGCGACGGTTCCAGGTGGATTGTTCGCAAGCAGTTGCGCGCTGCCGGCCAGGAACCGGTTCTGCACGTCCGGGTCTGGGTCCTGGGTGCCGCGGCGGTGGAGATCGACAAAGGTGTCGCCGCGGTCGGTCCATCCGTAGTTGGCGAAGGCGTTCCCGACCGCGCTGCGTACCCCCGCTCGTTGCCTTTCGAGGCTTTCTAGCCAGGCGATAGCACGGGTTTCGTCGACTTCAACCCAGGCGTGGAGGAGTTGGTCTAGGTTCTCGTCGAGCGGTCCTGGTTCACCGGCCGCGATCGCGAGCACGATCCCCGGCACCAGGTCCGGGCGCACGGTGCTCAGATGCCGCCACACATCCCACAGCGACAGAGGCTTGTCGGGAATCGCCCTACGGATCTCTCGGCAGATCTTGTCTAGCGCAGCCGCGACGTCCGACGGATCGCCGTGGTCAACCAACTCGCGCACGACTTGCTCGACCAGAACGTCATGCGCTTCCTTCCGGCGCTCCAGGCGGTCACTGGTTCGAGCAGAGAGCGTTGCGGCTCGTTGGTCGTCCGACACCCCAGGTTCGCGCTCAACTCTCGCCGCCTCCGTTGCGCGGAGCTCATCCAGCGTGGGCACCGGGACCCCGCGTCGGAGCAGCTCGCCGTGGTTCTGTGGGTGCAACAGCAACTCCACGACGTCATCGTCCTCGAGTTCATCGAGAGCGGTCAGCAATGTCAGAGCCGCATGACGCACGGGAAGAGAGGGGGCGCCCATCGCGATCCATGCGATCGCACGGCGGATCATGCGGCGGACTACCGGAGATCTCGTCGCCTCAGCCGCTCGCTTCAGCGCATCAAGCGTTGCGAGATCGTCGGCCTCCCAGGCAAGCACCTCCTCGTCACCCACCTCCTGCCCGAAACGACCCATTGGCGGACGCAGCGCCTCTCCCAACAAGTCGACCGCCGTAGCAGCGCGACGCACGTCAGCACCGGAGGCCTGTTCAAGCAGCAGCGCGCGAATCCCGTCGCGTATCGGCCGCGCCCAGGACGCCGAGACCAGGAGGGGCGTGAAGGTCAGCTGCCGCGAACTCTCGACGTACTGGTGACGCTCGCACTCCTTCGCTAATAGCGGGCGCAGGACGAACAGCGGAGTGGTGACGTCCGCGTCATCGGGCGGTTCTGCGAGCCATCGGCGTACCCGGTCAACAATCCGCTCGGGAAACGATGCGTCGATCAAGTCCTCCAGGTTGGCAAGACGGTCGACGATCACCCGCTCGGCGTGGCCGGGGTACTGGTGCGTCGGCCGGACGTCGCTGCGCCGCAGGGCCCAGAGAGCGTCCAGCACGGTCTCGAGCAGTTCGGGAGAGCTGCGGGCACACTGCCCATACAGCGGGGGCATGCGCTGCCGAACGGTCTCCGCGTTGGCCGGCCTTCCCCACCACTGTAAGTATTCGTCGGCCACCGACGGCGGAGCATCCTCCGATCCGTCCCCATCACCGTCTGCATCGGGGTCTGGCGTGATCGTGGACTCGGTATCGTCCAGGCGCGCCCGGATGTCCTCGAGCGCGGCCACGAGCGCGTGCGGCTGCGTGACGGCGAGCCCGTCGAGCCTGCCGAGGGCGCTGTCGAGCCCGGCGTGATCCGCACGACGCAGCTCCGACCGGACCATCTCCCACACCGCGTCGAAAACCCGGGGCCCTCCTTGCCGAGCCAGCCGCCAATCCAGCTCCCCCAGTGCGATGACCAATCGCTGGCTGTGTGCGCCTCCGAAGACATTCCAAAGTTCCTCGGCGAAGTTGGTGGCGTCGCTTCCAACCGCCGCTTCCTTCTCGAGGATGTCGTCAGCCAGGACATCCGGAACCACTCGGGTCAGTCCGCTGCTGGTCACCAGCACGCCGCGGTCGTGCAGGCCCTGACGCAGACGGAGGAGGGCCGTTCGCGTCAGACCGCAGAAATCGGCGAAAGCTGGGCGCAGGTCCTCGTCATCGATGGGGCCGAGCGCCGCATAGACCGCGAGGAGCCGTCGGACCGTGGGAGCCGCGACACCATCGATCTCGCCGGCCGCCAACTCCTCGTAACGCGCGAGGACCTGCTCGCGCAGCCCGATGTCGACCACGACCGGCGTCGTCAACTCTCCGCGGCGGATCAGGCCCACAGCAATGACCGCGACATGCGGTGAATGCACAGCCTGTCCAGCGAAGTACTCACGTGCCGCAACCGCCAGACCGAGGTCTTCGGTGAGAGAATCGACCAGCTCCCGGGCTTGGGACTTCTTAAGCTCCCCCACCTCAACGGTCGCGATTCGGCTGAGCGGGTACCGGGCGTTGATGATTCGACGCCGGAGCGCATCGGTGCCCGATGGACGCGACGACAGAACCAGCTGGGTCCCGTCCACCTCACGGGCGTACTGGAGCAGCGGAGCGATAGCGGCCGGCTCCTGGTGCGCATCGTCGATGACGACAACCGCCGGCGTGTGCGGCAGCTCGGCGAGCGCCGCGGCGTCGACGCCACGGCCGGGCGACAAGCACAGCACAGGGACCTGGCGGTTCTCTTCCTGGAACTGAATAAGGGCTTCGACGAGTAGCCGGGTCTTTCCCCTGCCACCCGGGCCGGTCACCACCACAACGGCCGGCCAGTCCCCGTGTCGATGCAGCGCCGTACTCAAGGCCTGAAGTTCCGCTTCACGCCCTACATGCGGCCCCAGATCGTTGAGCATCGTGCCCGGGTCTCGACGGTCGGCGACGAACGTCTCGAGGGAAAGAAAGGCATCTTCGCCCGGAACCTCGAGGAATCTCTTTCGAAATGCCGCACCCCAGGTAGCGTCAAGGACGTCCCGCTGCTTGTGCAGGGGAAGGTCGTTCAGGAGCCGGCTTAGGCCACGTCGGTCGAGCAGCTCCCATTTCGGATGCTTCGCCATCTCATTCCGCGCGTTGCGAGAGGCTTCGCCCGAGAAGACCAGGTAGTGTACTTCCGCCTGGAACGTGCAGGCTTTCACGGCCGCCCTGACCTGGCGGGGGGTCAACGTGTCCTGTCGTTTGCACTGCCAACTCGCCGACGCACCATCGCAGAGGCTGCCCTCGAAGTCGATGCCGTCCTGGTTGTCCCCTCGGCGACCCCAGCGCTCGACACGGACGACATGACGCAACGGCTCCGCGCAGAAACGGTGGGCGCTGAGCAGACGCTCCGTAAAGTCCTCGAACCTCTCCCACGACAGGGACGGCGTCGGTAGCAGCTCGGGGTCCTTACCTGGCAGAAGGTCCCCGGAGGGGTGTTCGGCGCCTCCATCACCTGATGCAGACGGCCGCAGCTCACCATCCGCCACCAGCTTCCTCCCCGTCATCTCGTTCGACGTAGCGTCGACACAGCACCCCTCATGTCACGGTAGCGCTCTCAGAGCCTGTTCCTGAACTGATCTTGGTCGGCGTGTCGGGTGC
>NZ_MSIE01000157.1 GCF_001921205.1 Actinophytocola xanthii
CCACAGCGGCACCGGCGGGTTGGCCCACCACGACCCCACCCCCGAACAAACCCTGCTGGACCGTGAGCGCATCGGCTACCTCCACGACGCCATCGCCAACCTCCCCGCCCGGCTCCGCACCGTCATCGAGGCCTACTACTTCAACCAGCGCCCCATGGCCGAACTCGCCACCGAACTCGGCGTCACCGAGTCCCGGATCTCCCAGCTCCGCGCCGAAGCCACCACCCTGCTCCGCGACGCCCTCAACACCGTCCACACCACCAACCCCACCCCCGCACCCGCCACCGCCCAGGCCGAGGGATGCGCCGCCCGCCGCCGCACCGCCTACTACGCCGCCGTCGCCGCCCACGGCACCCTCCGCACCCGCCTCG
>NZ_MSIE01000158.1 GCF_001921205.1 Actinophytocola xanthii
CGACCCAGCATGAGCCGACCCGGCTCCCGCTCGTGAGGTGAACCAGTTGCCAACAACCCGGTTTTCCGGTGAGGTTGGGACTTCGGGCACGCACTCGTTGGGGAGGGGTCATGCACGAGGCGGGAATCACGCGTCGGGACGTTCTGCGGGGAGCGGGGATCGCGGCCGGGACCACGGTGCTCGGCGGTGCCGCCGCACACGCCGGCGCGGCGGACGCCGAGACCGGCACGGTGCGGCTCAGCGAGGGGACCAACATCTCCGCCCATGTCTCGCCCGACGGGCGCTTCGTGGCGTTCGACCTGGTGACCGGAATCTGGACCGTACCGTCCACCGGGGGCCCCGCGCGCCGGCTCACCGGTGACGACACCGACGCGACCCTGCCGACCTGGTCGCCCGACGGGCAGTCGCTGGTCTTCCAGGCCTACCGGGACGGCAACTACCACCTGTGGACCATCCGGGCCGACGGCTCCCAGCTCCGCCAGCTGACCAGCGGACCGTTCGACCACCGTGAGCCCCGGTTCTCCCCGGACGGGACCACGCTCGTGTTCTCCTCCGACCGCGGCGGCGCCGGCAGCTACGGCGTGTTCACCCTCGACCTCGCCACCGGTGCCATCACCGCGCGTACCGACACCGCGAGCGAGGAGGCCATGCCCACCTGGTCCCCGGACGGGCGGCGGCTGGCGTTCACCGTCGACGGCACCGCGATCGACGTCCTCGACCCGGCCGGCGGAACCGTCACCAGGGCCGTCACCGCCCCGACCGGTGCCACCCTGTTCGGTCCCGCGTTCTCCCCCGACGGCGCCACGCTGGCCTACGTCCGGATCACCGGGGCCACCGCCGAGCTGGTCGTCGGCGAGCGGGTGGTGAGCGCACGCGGCGAGGACGTGTTCGCCTTCGCCCCCACCTGGGTCTCCCCCGACGAGCTGGTGCACACCGCCGACGGCGTGGTCAAACGGCGCCGCATCGACGGGTCGGCCGCGGTCACCGTGCCGTTCGTCGCGACCGTCCCGGTCCTGCCCCGGCCCGAGTACCGGCAGGCCGTGCGCGACCTCGACTCCGCCCGCCCGCGCCGCGCACTGGGCATCGCGTCACCCGTGGCCTCCCCGGACGGCACCCGGATCGCCTTCCGCGCCCTCGGCGCGCTCTGGCTGCTCACGGTCGGGCACCCGGTGCCCGAACGGCTGGTGTCCGACGGGTACTTCAACTCCGACCCCGACTTCGCCCCGGACGGGCGGTCGATCGTCTTCAGCTCGGACCGGGCCGGCGAGGCCGATCTGTGGCTGCACGACCTCGACACCGGCGACGAGCGCAGGCTCTCCGCCCTGCCCGGCGCCCAGGTCACCCCGCGCTTCTCCCCCGACGGCGGCCGGATCGCCTACACCGACCAGGACGGCGTGGTGTGGGTGCTCGACCTCGCCACCGGCACGCCGCGCCAGGTCACCCCGCCGCTGTTCATGCCGGGCCGCCCGAGCTGGTCGGCGGACGGCCGCACGCTCGCCCTGGCCGCGGTGAAGCCGTACTCCCGCCGCTTCCGCGAGGGCACCAGCCAGGTGCTGACCGTCGACCTCGACAGCGGGACGCTCACCTACACCGAGCCGATGCCGCACGCCTCGATCGCCACCCGGGGCGACGACGGGCCGGTCTGGTCGCCCGACGGCCGCCACCTCGCCTTCGTGGTGGAGTCGTGCGCGTGGGTCGTACCGGTCGACGCGAGGGGGACCTTCACCGGGCCGCCGCGGCAGGTCACCTACGAGGTCACCGACGCGGTGTCCTGGCTCGGCACCGACCGGCTGCTGTACCTGCACAACGGCGAGCTCCGGTCGGTGGGTATCGGCGGGCGCGCACCGCGGGAGATCCCGCTGTCGCTGCGCTACCGGCCGGCGCGGGTCGAGGAGCACGAGGTGATCCGGGCCGGCGCGCTGTGGGACGGGCACGCCCAGCGGCTGCGGGAGCGGGTCGACATCGTGGTGGACCGCGGCCGCGTCACCGCCGTACTGCCTCAGGCTGACCGTTCGTACACCGTCGACGCCAGCGGGCTCACCGTGCTGCCCGGGTTGATCGACGCGCACATCCACTGGCACCTGCGCGGCCGGCACTGGGGCGACCGGCAGGGCCGGGCCTGGCTGGCCTACGGCGTCACGACCACCCGCTCTCCCGGCGACCCGGCCTACCAGTTCACCGAGACCCGGGAGGCGCTGGAGTCCGGCGGCCAGGTCGGGCCCCGCCTGTTCGGGACCGGCGAGGCCATCGACGGCTCCCGGGTCTACTACAACTTCATGCGGCCCACCCGGTCCCTCGCCCAGCTCGCGCTCGAGCTGGACCGGGCCAAGGCACTTGGCTACGACCTCGTCAAGACCTACGTCCGGCTGCCGGTGTCCTACCAGCGGCGCACGGTCGTCGCCGCGCACCGCGCGGGGCTGCCGCTCTCCTCGCACTACCTGTACCCCGCCGAGGTGATCGGCATGGACGGGATGGAACACACCGGGGCGACCAACCGCCTTGGCTACTCGCACACGGTCTCCCGGCTCGGCCGCGCCTACGCCGACGCGGTCACCCTGTTCGTGCGCTCCGGCATGTCGATCACGCCGACGCTGTTCAACTCGCGCGCGATCTACGCCGAGGACCGCTCGCTCGTCGAGGACCCGCGCACCCGCGCGCTGTTCCCCAGCTGGGAGTACGCGCAGTACGTCGCCAAGGCCGACGAGGCGCTCACCCCGGCCAACGCGGTCTTCGCCGCCCTGCTCGCCGCGAACGTCGACATGGTGCTGCGCATCCACCGCGGCGGCGGGTTCGTCATCGCCGGCACCGACGCCCCGCTGGACAACGTCGCGGTGTCGCTGCACGCGAACCTGCGGGCGATGGTCCGCCACGGCTTCACCCCGCACGAGGCGCTGACCACCGCCACCCGCAACCCCGCGCGATGGCTCGGCCTGTCCGGCCGACTCGGCGAGGTCCGCCCCGGCGCCTTCGCCGACCTGGCGTTCGTCGAGGGGAACCCGCTCGAGGACATCCGCGCCGCGGCGGCCGTCCGGATGGTCATGGTCGGCGGCACCCTACGCACGGTCGACGAGCTGGTCGCCCCGTTCGCCCAGCCCGCGGCGGCCGCCACCCCCGCCCTCGCGACCCGCGCCGTCCACCCCGACCACCGCCACGACGAGCGGTTCTGGTGGCACGAGCCCGAGTGGACGCAGCATTATTGTTGATTGCCAGTGTTTGATTGTTCGCTCCGCGAGGGCGCTTACCCTCCGTCTTCCCTCCT
>NZ_MSIE01000159.1 GCF_001921205.1 Actinophytocola xanthii
TGCGCATGCGGATCCCTCGAAACATAGTGGAGTGCCCGGCAAAAATTGCTTCGGTCTCACCGCGCGGGGCACGATCCATGCCCTCTACCACCTACAACACCGAGCCAGCCGAGATCGTGCCGCGATCCCGAGTTTCACACCGGATTCTCAGCAAGCCAGACCCGCTCCGCTGGCAGGAGAACCTGCGGGCTCACCGTCGGCGACAGCTCGTGCGTCGACGCCAGGAGCAGCCACCACCGCCGCAACTGCTGAGCCAGCTGTTCTCGTGGGCCTCCGACGTGAACCAGGCGATGCGGCTCGGCCGCCACAACGTGGTCACCCGCCTCTGAGGTCAGATCTCGGCAGCTGAACGAGGCATCGCAACCGTCCTGCACGC